>NZ_JAYRTQ010000011.1:0-123351 GCF_041919455.1 Thermomonas sp. | reverse complement strand
ACCGCCAAAATTGGGTGATTTGACGGTACCCGGTAGGAAGCCGAGTGACATCACCATAACAAAAAACCCCGCCGTAGCGGGGTTCTAGGGACTTTCCGGGGTGACCCGGTAGGTCTAGTTGGAGGCCGAGGTCGGAATTGAACCGGCGTACGCGGATTTGCAGTCCGCTGCATAACCACTCTGCCACCCGGCCGGATGACGCAAACCACGATGCACCCGCATCTTACCGGCACATCGCCTGAAACAACGAAGCCCCGCGTACGGGGCTTCATCTAGAAACTTGGAGCGGGAAAAGGGACTCGAACCCTCGACCCCGACCTTGGCAAGGTCGTGCTCTACCAACTGAGCTATTCCCGCGTTGAGCCCGTCATTTTAGGGCCTCAATTCCGACTGTCAACACCTTTCGCTTCTTCCGCGCGCAACGCGGGCCACGCGGCGCGCGCGTACTCGAATCCGGACCAGAGCGTGAGGATCGCTGCGGCGGCCAGCAGCCACTCGCCGATGAGGAAGATGGGGAACCCCAGCAGTGGCTCGCGGTACAGCAGGAAGCCCAGCGCCACCATCTGCACGATGGTCTTGATCTTGCCCACCGCGGCCACGGCGACCTTGGCGCGCTGGCCCAGCTCCGCCATCCATTCGCGCAGGGCGGACACCGCGATCTCGCGGCCGATGATCACGCTGGCCCACAACGCCATCCAGACGGTGTGGTGGTACTGCACGGTGATGACCAGCGCGACTGCCACCATCAACTTGTCGGCCACCGGGTCCAGGAACGCGCCGAACGCCGAGTACTGGTTGTAGCGCCGCGCGATCCAGCCATCGAGCCAGTCGGTCAGCGAGGCGAACACGAAGATCGCGGTGGCGGCGACATTGGTCCAGCGGTAATCGAGGTAATAGACGATCACCAGCACCGGGATCAACGCGATCCGCGCCAAGGTCAACCAGGTGGGGATGGTCAGCTTCATGCGCCGATTCTACGTTGCGTCCCTGCTTCGCACCGTCACTGGCCTGCCCCAGCCTCCAACCCATGCAGGCTCGCCCAGATGCGTTCGGCCAGTGGCCGGTTGATGCCCTCGACCCGGGCGATGTCGTCCACCGCCGCTGCCTTCAAGCCGACCAGCCCACCGAAATGGCGCAACAAGGCGCCGCGCCGGCGCGGCCCTATCCCCGCGATGTCCTCCAGCCGGCTGCTGCTGCGCGTCTTCTGGCGCTTGCCGCGATGGCCGGTGATGGCGAAGCGGTGGGCTTCGTCGCGCACCTGCTGGACCAGCTGCAGGGCCGGTGACGACGCGCCCGGCTGCACCTCGCGGCCATCCGGCAGCAGCAGGGTCTCGGCCCCGGCCTTGCGTTCCGGGCCCTTGGCCACGCCGACGAGGACCACCCCCTGCAGGCCAGCGTCCTGCAGCACGGCTTGCGCCTGCGCCACCTGCCCGGTCCCGCCGTCGATCAGCAGGACATCGGGCAACACGATGTCCGGCTCGCCTTCGGCCGCAGGCCGGAAGCGCCGCTGCAGGGCCTGGTGCATGGCCGCGTAATCGTCGCCGGGTTCGATGCCGCTGCCGCCGCCCACCGCGATGTTGTAGCGCCGGTACTGGTTGCGCACCGGGCCCGCCGCATCGAACACCACGCAGGACGCCACCGTCGCCTCGCCCATGGTGTGGCTGATGTCGAAGCACTCGATCCGCGACGGCGCTTCGGCCAAGCCGAGCAATTCGCGCAGGGCCTCCACCCGCGCCTGTTGTGCGCTGCTGCTGGTCAGCTCCGTGGCCAGCGCCAGTTCCGCATTGCGCCGGACCAGGTCCAGGTGCGCCGCGCGTTCGCCGCGCACGCTGTGGCGCAGTTCGACCTTGCGGCCGGCATGTTCGGCCAGTGCCTGCTCGATCAGTTCGCGCTCGGGGATGTCGCGGTCCAGCACGATCTCGGAGGGCGGCGGTTGCTCCGCGTAATACTGCGACACGAATGCGGACAGCACCTCGGGGGCGCTGTCCTCGCCATTGGTCTTCGGGAAGAACGCGCGGGTTCCGAGGTTGCGCCCGTCGCGGAAGGCCAGCAGCAAGACGCAGGCCGACGCGCCCTGCATCGCCACCGCCAGCACGTCGAGGTCGGCGTTGCGACCATCCACGTACTGCCGTGCCTGCAACTTGCGGATGGTGGCGATGAGATCGCGCAGGCGCGCGGCCTGCTCGAACTCCAGCGCTTCGCTGGCGGCCTGCATCGCCGCGGTCAATTCGTCGCCCAGTTCGCCGCTGCGGCCATCCAGGAACAGCCCGGCGCGGCGAACGGCGTCGGCGTATTCGGCGGCATCGACCAGACCGACGCAGGGCGCGCTGCAGCGCCCGATCTGGCGCTGCAGGCAGGGCCGCGAACGGTTGCGGAACACGCTGTCCTCGCAGCTGCGCAGGCGGAACAGCTTGTGCATGAGGTTCAGCGTCTCGCGCACGGACGCCGCGCTGGGATACGGGCCGAAGTAACGCCCCGGCATCGAACGCGGCCCGCGATGGAAGGCGATGCGCGGCCAATCTTCCTTCGTCACCAGCACGAACGGGTAGCTCTTGTCGTCGCGCAGCATCACGTTGTAGCGCGGCGACAGCGACTTGATCAGCTGGTTTTCCAGCAGCAGCGCGTCGGCCTCGCTGCGGGTGACGGTGACCTCGATGCGCGCCACCTGCGCCAGCATCGCCATGATCCGGGTCGGCTTGGGCGTGGCGTTGAAATAGCTGCCCACGCGGTTGCGCAGTGCGCGCGCCTTGCCGACGTAGAGCACGCCGCCTTCGGCGTTGAACATGCGATACACGCCCGGTGCCAGCGGCAAGGCCGCGGCGACGGCCTTGCCGTCGAACGCGGGCACCCCGTCGTTGTCCTTGCGCTTGCTCACCCGTGCGCGCCCATGCCTGCGCTCAGAGGCGTCCCTGGCGGATGCGCTCCACCACGCCCGACGCCGCGGCATCGACCAGCCTGAACGACTGCTCGAAGTCGCGCGCGTTGCCGTAGTAAGGATCCGGCACATCCTTCTTGCCCACCCCGCTCCACTCGAGCAGCAGCTCGACCTGGCCGTGCGAGGTGCGCGGCTTGCGGATCCGCGCATCATGGAGGATCGAACGATCCGCACAGAGGATCACGTCGAACTGGTCGTAATCCTCCAGCTCCAGGCGGCGCGCCCGCTGCGCGGAAATATCGATGCCGTGTTTCCCCGCGCAGGCGATCGCGCGTTCATCCGGCGGATGGCCGATGTGCGACGTGCCGGTCGCGGCCGAGTCGACATGCGCGATCCCGCCCAGGCCCGCCTGTTCCAACCGTGCCCGCAGCACGCCCTCCGCCATCGGCGAGCGGCAGATATTGCCCAGGCACACCATCAGGATTCCGATCGATCTAGCCATTGCGTCCCGCCCGCTCCATGTCCTGCCAAAGGCGTTCCGCGCGCGCCAGGTCATCCGGCGTGTCCACGCCCGGCGGGAACGGCGACGGCGCCAACGTCACCGCGATCCGCCAGCCAGCCTCCAGCGCGCGCAACTGTTCCAGCGATTCGATCCGTTCCAGCACGCCCGCCGGCAGCGCGGCGAAGGCGCGCAAGGCCGACGCGCGGTAGCCATAGATGCCGATATGGCGCAGCCAGTGGCCGCCAGGCGGCATTGCGTCGCGCGTCTTTTCAGAGGCCTGTTTCGCGAAGGCGTCGCGTGGCCACGGCAGCGGCGCCCGGCTGAACATCAGCGTGTCACCGTTCGCGGCGCGCACGACCTTCACCGCGTTCGGATCGAGCAAGGTGTCGATGTCGTCGATCGGCGTGGCCAGGGTCGCGATCCCGGCATCGCTGTCGGCCACCGTGCGTGCGACGCAGGCGATGCCGTCTGCAGGCGCGAACGGTTCGTCGCCCTGCAGGTTGACCACGATGGTGTCGTCGGCCCAGCCGGCGATGCGCGAGCACTCGGCCAGGCGGTCAGTGCCCGAGGCGTGATCGGGCGAGGTCATCGCCACCTGTACGCCGCTGCCCTGCAGTGCTTCCGCGATGCGGAGATCGTCGGTGGCGACCCAGGCCTCGCGCGCACCCGCGGCCAGCGCGCGACGTGCGACGTGCAGCACCATCGGCTCGCCGCCGATCAGCCGCAGCGGCTTGCCCGGCAGGCGCGAGGCGGCATAGCGCGCGGGGATGGCGACGACGAAGTCGGGAGCAGTCATGGTGGGGGATTATCGCCGGTCATTGGTGTGCGGGGGATGCAGTGAAATGGGGTCAGAGTGAAGTTTTGCGGGCGAGACAGTTCGGCTACTTCGATTGCTGCCGCAGCAAAATTCACTCTGACCCCATTTCACGCGCCGGCAGCCGATCCAGCAACGCCACCCAGAATGCCTCGGGCATCACCGCATCCACCGGCACCATGAAGGCCTGCGTGTCCACTAGCCCGCCGCATTTCACCGCGTCCTTCACCGTCATCAGCACCGG
Organism: Thermomonas sp.; assembly: GCF_041919455.1. Classification (GTDB taxonomy): domain Bacteria; phylum Pseudomonadota; class Gammaproteobacteria; order Xanthomonadales; family Xanthomonadaceae; genus Thermomonas. The sequence goes on along the minus strand of NZ_JAYRTQ010000011.1, from coordinate 118,916 downwards.
CAACTTGCTGCCGAAGGCGAAATCGCTGGCCACGTAGGCATGGTGGTCGGGAAAGGCATGCGGCACCACCGCGATGCCGGCGTCGCGCAGCATCGCGAAGAAGCGTTCGGGATCGCCGATGCCGGCCACCGCATGGGCACGCTGACCGGAAAACGTGGACAGGGCTTGCCCGCGCCCGCCATGCAAGGGTTGCGCGACGCCCACCTGCAGGCGCATCGGCCATTCGCCGAGGCCCGCTTGGCGCTCTGCGTCGGTCTCGCTCGCTACGCCGAGATTGAACACGCGGAAGTCGCAGTCTGCAGCGCGTTCCACCGGTTCGCGAAGCGGACCGGCCGGCAGCAGGCGGCCATTGCCATAGCGGCGGCGCGCGTCCTGCACTTCGACCTCGATGTCGCGCGCAAGCCGGTAATGCTGCAGGCCGTCATCGCAGACCACGATGTCGCAACCGGCGGCGGCCAGCGCCTTCGCGGCAGCGACGCGATCGCGATCGACCCGCACCTTCGCAGCGGTGGCGCGCGCGATCAGCAGTGGCTCGTCACCGACCTTCGCCGCGGTGCTGCCGGCTTCCACCCAGGACGGCGCGGCTTCGTCCTCGCGACCATGTCCGCGACTGGCGATGCCAGGCGTCCAGCCCGCCGCGCGGAGGCGCTCGACCAGGGCGATCACCAGCGGCGTCTTGCCGGTACCGCCGGCGACGATGTTGCCGACCACGATGACCGGCACACCGGCCTTGCGCTTGCGCAACCAACCGCGACGGTAGGCGCCACGCCGCAGCGCCGCAAGGTTGCCGTAGAGCACGGCGAGCAGGCGTGCATGCAGCGGTGGCGTGCTGCCGTCATGCCACCACGCCGGGGTTTGCGGCAGGCGCTTGCGGCTCAACCGGCGCCCTCGCGGAACTGCATCGCGTGCAGGTGCGCGTAGACGCCGCCGCGTGCGAGCAGCTCGGTGTGCGTGCCCTGCTCCACCAGCCTGCCGTCGTCCAGCACCAGCACCTGGTCGGCATGTTCGATGGTCGACAGCCGGTGCGCGATGACCAGGGTCGTGCGATCCGGGATCAGCCTGGCCAGCGCGTCCTGCACCAGCCTTTCCGATGCGTTGTCGAGCGCGGCGGTGGCCTCGTCGAGGATCAGGATCGGCGCGTCCTTGAGCATGGCACGGGCGATGGCGAGACGCTGCCGCTGCCCACCAGACAACTTGCCGCCACCCGCACCGATCTCGCTCTCCAGTCCTTCGGGCATGCGCGCCACGAATTCCAGCGCATTGGCATCGCGCACCGCGGCTTCGATCCGCTCCGGCCCGAGCGCCTGCAATTCGCCGTAGGCGACATTGCCCGCCACGCTGCCGTCGAACAGCATGACCTGCTGGCCGACCAGGGCGATCTGCCGGCGCAAATCGGCCAGCGGGTAGTCGTCCAACGGATGCCCGTCCAGCAGGATGCTGCCGTGGCTGGCCTCGTAGAAACGCGGGATCAGCTTCACCAAACTCGACTTGCCGCTGCCGGAGCGGCCGACGATGGCGGTGACCGTGCCCGGACGTGCAACGAAGCTGATGCCGTGCAACACCGGTCCGTCGCGACCTTCGTAGCGGGCCTCGACGTCGCGGAATTCGAGCAGGCCGCGCGCACGTTGCAGCGGGCGGCGACCCTGGTCGCGCTCGCTGGCGGCATCCATCACCGAGAACAACCGCTCGGCGGAACTGATGCCCCGTTGCAGCATGCTCTGCACGTTGGTCAGCTGGCGCAGCGACGGCACCAGGTTGACCATCGCCGTCATCAGGGTCATGAAATCGCCGGCGGTCAGGCGTCCCTGGGCTGCCTCGAAGCCGGCGGCGACCAGCATCACCGCCATGCCGATCGCCCCCAACACCTGCACGAACATCGACAGGGTGCCGCGGGTGACCTCGATCTTCAGGGCGAGCGTCACGTTGCCGCGGGTCTGCTCGCCATAGCGCGCCAGTTCCGCCGGTTGCCCGCCGTAGGCCTTCACGTCCTGCTGCGCATGCAGGGCCTGGTCGGCGGTCTGCAGCATCTGCGCGGAGGATTCCTGGATCGCGTGGTTGAGCCGGCGGTAGCGCTTGCCGACCTTGCCCATCATCCACGCCATGGCCGGCGCCAGCAGGAGCAGGACCAGCGACACCCGCCAGCTGGTCCACAGCATCACCACCAAGGTGGCCACGATGCCCAGCACGTTGCTGATCATCACCTTCAGCGAATCCACCGCGGCCTGCGCCACCTGTTCGCTGTCCGCGCCCAGGCGGGTCAGCATCGACGGCACCGGCTCGCTGTCGAAACGCGCGCCCGGCAATTCCAGGTATTTCGCCATCAGCTGCATGCGCAGGTCGCGGGCGACGTTGCGGCCGGAGCGCGCGATCGTGTAGTCCGACACCAGTCCGAACAGGCCGCGCCCCAGCAGCAGCAGGACCAGACCCGCCGGCAGCCAGTAGCTGAAATCGTGGGCGACGAAGATGTCGTCGACGATCGGCCCGAGCAGCCACAGGGTCGCACCACTGGCGGCGGCTTCAAGGGCCATCGCCAGGATCCCGATCGCGATCAGTCCCCAATACGGCCTGGCGTACTGGCGCAGGCGTCGATAGGTCACCGACGTGTCGAGTTCACTCACTGCGTCGCGGTTCCTGCCTGCGTGCCGCCTGCCTGCGAGGCGGTTGCATTGGCGACCCGCTTGAAGCCGAGCTGGCCCAGCGCCTCATACGCGGTGATCACCGCCTGCCACGGGGTGCGTGCATCGGCGCGGATCAGCACGGTGCGCTCGCGATCGTCGCCGGCCACGTCGCGCAGGCTTTGCTTGAGCGATTCGACGTCGGTGCGCAGCACCTCCCGGTCGCCGACGAAATAGCGGCCCTGCGCATTGATCAGGATGCTCAGCGGACGCGCCTGCGGATCTGCGGGCTGGCCGTCCGCGCGCGGCAGTTCCAGCTTGAGCACGGAGCGCGCATCGAACGTCGTGGTGACCACGAAGAAGATCAGCAGGCACAGCAACACGTCGATCAGCGGGATCAGGTTGATCTCCGGGGCGTCGTCGGCGCGGTGGTCCTGGATGCGCATGCGCGGCGCTCAGCGCTTCTTCGGGGTGGCGGCGCGTGCGGGTGCGGGTGCGGGTGCGGGTGCGGGCGATCCCGCAGGTGCATCCAGCACGTCCATCAGCCGGATCGCCTCGTGTTCCATGTCGACGATGTAACCGGCGATGCGGCCGCGGAAATAGCGATGGAAGGCCAGCGCCGGGATCGCCACCAACATGCCGGCCGCCGTACAGACCAGCGCCTTGCCGATGCCGCCGGCCAACTGGCTGGCGTCGCCGATGCCGTGGTCGAGGATGCCCAGGAACATCTCGATCATGCCCACCACGGTGCCGAACAGGCCCAGCAGCGGGCCCGCCGAGGCAATCGTGCCCAGCGTGTTCAGGAACCGCTCCATCCGGTGCACCAGGTGACGGCCGACATCCTCCACGCGCTCGCGGATTTCCTCGCGGCTGCGCATGCGGACATCGAGCGCCGCGGCCAGCAAGGCACCGAGCGGCGAAGTCGAACGCAGCGAATCGATGTGCGCGACCTCCAGTGGCTTGCCGCGGGCGACCCAGGCGCGGACTTCGTCGCCGAGGCCCGGCGGCAACACGCGCGACGGCCGCAGGCTCCAGAACCGCTCGACGATGATCCCGAGCGCAAGCCCCGACAACAGCAGCAGCGGGATCATCGGCCAGCCACCGGCGCGGATCAGTTCCAGCACGCGTCAATCCTCCGGCCCTCATGGCCGCTGCATCTCCGGCGCGTAGCATAGCCCAGCCGTCCCGCTGCGCCGTCGCGCGGCGTCCCATAACCGCGAATGCGCGGCGCGTCGCTCCTGCATCCGCAGACCTTGCGCGCCCAACCAGACGCGGATCGCCCCGGCGCGCGCGGTATCGACGACCTCGGCACCGCCCTGGCACCAGCGTTGCACGACATCCTTCCTCGGATGGCCGAAACGATTGCCCGCACCGGACGAGACCACCGCCAAGCGTGCGCCGGTGGCCGCCACCAATGACTCTCCCGATGACCCCGCACTGCCGTGGTGCGGCACCAGCACGACATCGCTGCGAACCGATTCGGGATCGTCACGCAGCAGTTTCGCCTCCACGAAGTGACCGATGTCGCCGGTCAGCAAGGCGTTGCCATGTGCGGTTTCGACGCGGAGCACGCAACTGGCCTCGTTGCCCAGGTATGGAAACCCGTCGCCCGGATGCAGTACCCGAATCCTCACGCCATCCCATTGCCATGACTGGCCCGCCCGGCACGGCACGATGCCTGGCACGGGGCTGCCCTCCGGGGCCAGCAGGGATGCGACCGGGAACGCGCGCGATACCGTGCCCCAACCGCCGGCATGGTCGTTGTCGCCATGACTGATCATGGCTGCATCGAGGCGCTGCACGCCCAGTCCGTGCAGCGCCGGCACGACCGCCCGCGCACCTGCATCGAAGCCATCGATGGTGGCCGGCCCCATGTCGTAGAGCAGGCTGTGCCGGGCCGTACGCACCAACACCGACAGGCCCTGGCCCACGTCGATGACGGTCAATTCGGCTTCGCCATGGGCCGGCAGGTCGCGCGGCGGACACAACAAGGGCAGCCACAACAGCATGGCCAGCGGCTTGCCCGGCAGGCCACGCGGCAGCAACAGCCAGAACACCGAGAGCATCGCCAGCGGCCAGGCATGCCAGCGCGGCTCGGGCAGCCAGGCCATCGCCAAGGGACTGTCGGCGATCCGCACCAGCGCAGGCCACAGCAGGTCGAAGCACCACGCGGCCGCTTGCCAGGGCCATTGCCCCAGGCCGGCATGCAGGGTTTCGGCCAGCACGCCGAGCAAGGCCAACGGCACCACCACCAAGCTCCACCAGGGCACCGCAGCAAGATTTGCCACGGGTCCGGCGAACGAGGCCTGGCCGAACAGCAGCACGGTCAAGGGCAGCAGGCCGAGCGTGGCCACCGCCTGCGCTGCCACGAACCCGTGCAGCATCGCCCAGCGTCGCGGCCCCTGGTCGGCGGGCAGGCACCACAGCAGCCAGGCCACGCCGGCGAAACTCAGCCAGAAACCTGCACCCAGCACCGCCAACGGATCCAACAGCAACAGTACGATGCAGCCGAGCGACAGCGTGTCCGCCAACCGTTGCCGCCGCCGCAGGCAGCGCGCCGCCACCAGCGCGGCGATCATCACCGCGGTCCGCAACGTTGGCACCGCGAACCCGGTCAGTGCGGCGTACAGGCATGCGCCCGCGATCGCGCCGAAACCGGCGGCGAACGGCCGCGGCAGCCAACGGCACAGGCCGGGAAACAACCACCACACCGCGGCGGCCAGCATCGCGAAGAAACCGGCGACCAGCCCGACATGGAAGCCGGAAATCGCGATGAGATGCGTGAGTCCCGCCGCCCGCAGCCGCGACCAGTCGGTCTCGTCGAGGGCGCGGGTATCGCCCAGCGCCAGCGCGCGCACGTAGCGCGACGATGCGGACGGCACCGACGCCGCGATGCGCCCGCTCATGCGTTCACGCCATGCGGCGATCCCGCCAGGCGCTGCCAGCCTGCGCGCCAGCACCGGTTCCATCACGTGGCCGGTGGCCGCGATCCGCGATGCCAGCGCGTGTTTCTCGCCGTCGCTGGCGCCGGGATTGCGCAGACCCGTGGGCGCACGCAGTTCGACCGGGAATCCCCAGCGACTGCCGGCCTGCAGGCGGGCTCGACCGTGCGGATCCTCCTCGAACCAGCCCAGGCGGATGCGCTTGCCGCGCAGCGCGTCGGGTTGCGACGCGTGGTCATCCACCACGAATTCGAAACGGGTACGGCGGGGCTCGTGCACCGGCAACTCGACGATGCGGCCTTCGATCTCGAGCGCACGCCGTTCCAGCGATGCGGGCAATTGCCCGCGCAGCACGTGATCGGCATGCAAGCCGGCGAATCCGACCCCGAACAGCAGCGCGCCGGCCAACCGCCAGCCATCGCCACGCAGCAGCAAGGCCAACCCCGCCACCAGCAAAGCGATCAGCCAAGCCGTTGGTGGCAAGCCGGGCAACAACAAGCCGCACGTCACGCCAGCGAGCAATGCCGTGGCGGACATCGGGCCGAATGGCGCGACGCGGCCAATCGCCAGCGGCACGCGGCATGCCATCCATGCCCTTGCGCAAGTCAGGGCGGGCGATCGCAAGCGCGAGACGTGGAGGATTGCCATGCCCCCAGCATGGTCGTCGCGCCCAGCGCCCCCGATCAGCCGATCAACGAAATGCGGGTCGGGAAACCCCGACCCACTCGTTCAGATCTCGTCGGACGCCAAGGTCTTGAGCTTGCCCTGCTGCAACTCGAGCACGCGGTCGAGGCGACGTGCCAGGCGTCGGTCGTGGGTGACCAGCACCAGGCTGGTGCCCTGCGCGTGGTTGAGTTCGAGCATCTGCGCGAACACGTGCGCCGCGGTCTTCTCGTCGAGGTTGCCGGTCGGTTCGTCGCCGAGCACGCAGGCGGGCGCATTGACCAGCGCACGCGCCACCGCGGCGCGCTGGCGTTCGCCGCCGGAGAGCTCGCCCGGCTTGTGCTGCAGGCGATGGCCAAGACCGACATTCTCCAGCAGCGCCTGCGCCCGGCGCGAAGCATCGGCGGTCGGTTGCCCGGCCAGCAGCACCGGCATCATCACGTTCTCGAGTGCGGTGAATTCGGGCAGCAAATGATGGAACTGGTAGACGAAGCCGAGCGACTTGTTGCGCAGGCGACCGCGCGCCGCATCGGACAGCGCGCTCATCCTCTGCCCGGCCACGAAGACCTCGCCCGCGCTGGGCACGTCCAGTCCGCCCAGCAAGTGCAGCAGCGTGCTCTTGCCGGCACCGGAGGCACCGAGGATGGCGACGGTTTCGCCTTTCGCCACCGCGAAATCGAGGCCATCGAACACCTGCGTGTGCAGACTGCCTTCGGCGTAGGTCTTGCCCAGCCCTTCGGCGCGGATCACGTCGTCGCTCATCGATCAACTCCACGTTGCCATCCATGGCCAGACGACATCGACCCAGAACGCCTCGCCCGGCCATCCATGGCCGTGCGTTCGCGCCTGCGCGAGGCAGTGCCTCGCAAACGCAGTCGCTCACTCATAACGCAGCGCCTCCGCCGGTGCGGTACGCGCCGCGCGCCAGGCCGGATACAGGGTGGCGACGAAGGCCATGGCCAGGGCGACGCAGGCGATGGTGATGACATCGCTGGTTTGCAGATCGGTCGGCAGACCGGTGATGTAGTAGACGTCCTCCGGCAGCAGTTGCACGCCGAAGACATCTTCGATGCCCCCCAGGATGCGATCCAGGTTGAGCGTGAGCAGGATGCCGCCGATCACGCCGGAGATCGTGCCGATGATGCCGATCAGGCTGCCCTGCACCATGAACACCTGCATCACCTGCCTCGGCGTGAGGCCCAGCGTGCGCAGGATGGCGATGTCGGCCTGCTTGTCGGTGACCAGCATCACCTGCGAACTGACCAGGTTGAACGCGCCCATGGCGATGATCAGCGACAGCAGGATCGCCATCACTGTCTTCTCCATCTTCAGCGCGCGGAACAGGTTGGCGTTGTCCTGGGTCCAGTCGCTGACCCGGTACGGCCCCTTGAGCTTGAGCGCGAGTTCGCGTCCCACGTCGAAAGCCTGGTCCATGTCGTGCAATTTCAGGCGCACGCCGGTGACGCCCTCGCCCATCCGCAGCAGGCGTTGCAGGTCGGACAAGTTGACCACCGCCAGGCCCTTGTCGAACTCGTTGTAGCCGGCCTCGAAAATGCCGCTGACCACGAACCGTTTCTGCGTCTGGATCCCGCCCATCGGTGTGTTGCGATAGTCGGCGAGCATCACGACCACATCGTCGCCCACGCCCACCCCCAGCCATACGGCCAGCTCACGCCCGAGCACGATCCTGAAACTGCCCGGCGTGAGTTCGGCCAGCTTGCCTTGCACCAGCTTGGCGCCGATCACCGAGACCGTGTCTTCCCGTGCCGGCTCGACGCCACGCAGCATCGCGGGCTGGTTGTTGCTGCCCAGGATCAGCGCTTCCTTCTCGATGTAGGGTGCCGCGCCCGCCACACGCGCGTCCCTCAACGCGACGTCGACCGCCCTCTGCCATTCCTTCAGCGGCTCGCCATAACCGCTGACCGTGGTGTGCGCGGCCATCTGCAGCATGCGGTCGCGGATCTCGCGCTGGAAGCCGCTCATCACCGCCAGCGTGGTGATCAATGCGGTCACGCCCAGTGCGATGCCGAGGATCGACGCCAGCGAGATGAAGGAGATGAAGCCGTTGCGGCGTTTGGCGCGCAGGTAGCGCAGGCCGATGGCGACGGGGACGGGTTTGAACATTCAAGGCCCTTTCGTTGGCCGCCTATCCTGCCATCGATGGCACTCCGGCGGCAGCCTCGCGGCGTTGCAACGCAAGCTTCAGTTCACGCCGGGACGCGGCCGGCAGGGTGTCCTGGGCGAAGACGACGCGCCGGGATCGCCCATTGCCATCGCGCCAGCGCAGGAAAGCGAGCGGCCCACGCCAATGCACCAGCAGGCCTTCGATGCGCTCGGCATCGGAGGTAGGTGCACCACGTCCGGCCGGGATCACCCATCGGCGTGCCGGCTGGTTCCGATAGCGTCGCGCATCGCGGATGCCGATCAGGCCCGCGAGCACGGCCAGAGGCCACGCCCAGCCGCGCGGGAGGTCGGACGCCAGCACGCAGAAGGGAGCCAGCATGGCGATGAGCCAGAGTGCCGCGCCAAGCTGGCGCGACGGCCGCCAATCAAGGCGGCAAGGAACGGATGCGATCGACGAGCGCCGCGATTTCGACATCGGCCGGGGCCTCATGGCCAAGGAACCAGCGCCAGAGTCTGTCGTCTTCGCTGTCCAGCAGGCGCAGGAACACATCGCGCTGCGCGGTAGGACTTTGCCGCCATTCGCGGTCCAGCCAGCGCTCGAGCAACTGGTCGAGCTCGCGCATGCCGCGCCGGCAACGCCAGCGGAGTTTGCGGAGCTCGGTGTCGTCGTCACTCATGCCGAATCCAATCCCGTCATGCCAGAGACGGCTGGCATCCAGTGTCTATTCTTGTCGTGCAGAAAGTCACTGGATATTCGGCTGTCGCCGAAATAGAGCACTGCCTGCCTGCGCAGGAATGACAGCAAATTCCTCAGACCTTGCGCGCCATCATCAGCTGCTTGATCTCGCCGATCGCCTTGGCCGGGTTCAGGCCCTTCGGGCAGGTGCGTGCGCAGTTCATGATCGTGTGGCAGCGATACAGCTTGAACGGGTCTTCCAGATCGTCCAAGCGCGCGCCGGTGTCTTCGTCGCGGCTGTCGATGATCCAGCGGTAGGCCTGCAACAACACGGCCGGGCCGAGGTAGCGCTCGCCGTTCCACCAGTAGCTCGGGCAACTGGTGCTGCAGCAGGCGCAGAGGATGCATTCGTACAGGCCGTCCAGCTTGGCGCGGTCTTCCTTGGACTGCAGGCGCTCGCGGCCCGACGGCGCCGGCGTCTGCGTGCGCAGCCAGGGCTTGATCGATGCGTACTGCGCGTAGAAGTGGGTCAGGTCCGGCACCAGGTCCTTGACCACGTCCATGTGCGGCAGCGGATAGATCGGCACTTCGCCATTCGCCTTGCCGCAATCCTCGATCGCCTTGGTGCAGGCAAGCGTGTTGGTCCCGTCGATATTCATCGCGCAGGAACCGCAGATGCCCTCGCGGCAGGACCGGCGGAAGGTCAGCGTGGGGTCGATCTCGTTCTTGATCTTGATCAGCGCGTCCAGGACCATCGGCCCGCACGCGGCCAGGTCGACATCGTAGGTATCCACGCGCGGGTTCAAGCCGTCGTCGGGATTCCAGCGATAGACCTTGAAGGTGCGCGGCTTCTTCGCGCCGGCGGGTGCCGGGAAGTGCTTGCCCTTCTGGATCTTCGAGTTCTTCGGGAGGGTGAATTCGGCCATGGTGTGTGCTCCCGGTCAGTAGACGCGCGGCTTCGGCGGGACCACGTCGACATCGCTGCTGAGCGTGTACATGTGCACCGGGCGGTAGTCGATGCGGGTATTGCCGGCATCGTCGACCCAGCACACGGTGTGCTTGTGCCAGTTTTCGTCGTCGCGGTCCGGGAAGTCCTCGCGGGCGTGCGCGCCGCGCGACTCGGTGCGGTTCTCGGCAGACACGATCGTGGTCAGGGCCTGGCCCAGCAGGTTCTGCAGCTCCATCGTCTCGATCAGGTCCGAGTTCCAGACCAGCGAACGGTCGCTGACCTTCACGTCGGCGAAGCTGGCATTGATGTCGCGGATCGCCTTGACCCCGTTCGCCAGGGTTTCGCCGGTGCGGAACACCGCGGCGTCGTTCTGCATCGCCCGCTGCATGTTGTTGCGGATCACCGCGGTCGGCGTGCCGCCGTGCGCATTGCGCAGCTTGTCGAGGTTCGCCAGCGCCTTGTCGCAGGCGTCGGCGGCCAGCGGCTTGTGCGCCGCGCCCGGCTTGATCGTCTCGGCGCAACGGTTGGCGACCGCGCGGCCGAACACCACCAGGTCGAGCAGCGAGTTGGAACCGAGGCGATTCGCGCCATGCACGGACACGCACGCCGCTTCGCCGATCGCGTACAGGCCCGGCACCACCGCATCCGGATCGCCGTTCTTCAGCTGCACCACTTCACCGTGGTAGTTGGTCGGGATGCCGCCCATGTTGTAGTGCACGGTCGGGATCACCGGGATCGGCTGCTTCTCGACGTCGACGCCGGCGAAGATCCGCGCGCTCTCGGCGATGCCGGGCAGCTTCTCGTGGATGTCCTTCGGATCGAGGTGGGTCAGGTCCAGGTGGATATGGTCCTTGTGCTCGCCGACGCCGCGGCCTTCGCGGATCTCGATGGTCATCGAGCGGCTGACCACGTCGCGCGATGCGAGGTCCTTCGCGTTCGGTGCGTAGCGCTCCATGAAGCGCTCGCCGTTGCTGTTGCGCAGGATGCCGCCTTCGCCGCGCACGCCCTCGGTGATCAGGCAGCCGGCGCCGTAGATGCCGGTCGGGTGGAACTGCACGAATTCCATGTCCTGCATCGCCAGGCCAGCGCGCAACGCCATGCCGCCGCCGTCGCCGGTGCAGGTATGCGCCGACGTCGCGCTGAAATACGCACGGCCGTAACCACCGGTCGCCAGCACCACGCCCTGCGCGCGGAACAGGTGCAAGGTGCCCTCGGCCATGTCCAGCGCGAGCACGCCACGGCAGGCGCCGTCGTGGTCCATGATCAGGTCGAGCGCGAAGTACTCGATGAAGAAGCGCGCGTCGTGCGCCAGCGACTGCTGGTAGAGCGTGTGCAGGATCGCGTGGCCGGTGCGGTCGGCGGCGGCGCAGGTGCGCTGCGCGGTGCCCTTGCCGTAGTGCGTGGTCATGCCACCGAACGGACGCTGGTAGATCCGGCCGTCCTCGGTGCGGCTGAACGGCACGCCCTGGTGTTCGAGTTCGATGATCGCGGGAATGGCCTCGCGGCACATGTACTCGATCGCGTCCTGGTCGCCCAGCCAGTCCGAGCCCTTGATGGTGTCGTAGAAGTGGAAGCGCCAGTCGTCCTCGCCCATGTTGCCCAGCGCGGCGGAGATGCCGCCCTGCGCCGCCACGGTATGGCTGCGGGTCGGGAAGACCTTGGTGATGCAGGCGGTCTGCAGGCCTTTCTGGGCCAGGCCGAAGGTGGCGCGCAGTCCGGCGCCGCCGGCGCCGACCACGATCATGTCGAAGCTGTGTTCCTGGATCTTGTAGGCGGGCACGGTGTCAGGCTCCCAGCGCGATGCGCAGCACCGCGAGCACGCCGGCGACGGCCAGCAGCGCGCAGGCGAAAATGTTGGCGAGATGCGCGATGCCGGCCAGCAGCGGCGCATGCACGTAGTCTTCGATCACCACCTGCAGGCCCAGCTTGGCGTGCCAGCACGCGGCGATGAGGAAGGCGACCAGCACCGTCGCATTGAGCGGGTCGCGCACGGTCGCGCGGACGAAGACATAGTCGGTGCTGTTGAGCGACAGCAGCAGGCCGATCAGCCATGCGCCGGCCAGCACCAGCGCGATCGCGGTGATCCGCTGGACCATGAAATGGCCAGTGCCGTCCTTCGCCGAGCCCAGACCCATGGCGCGCTTGAGCGGCGTGCGCAGGTTCCTGCTCATGCCGCACCTCCGCGGAAGAGGACGATGGCCCAGACCACCACGACCAGCACCACGCTGCCGATGATCGAGATCCAGCTGCTGCGCACGAACTCCGGGATCGACCAGCCGTGGCCGGCGTCCTGGACCAGGTGGCGGACGCCGTTGATCAGGTGGTAGGCCAACGCCCAGCTGAAGCCGAACAGCACCAGTTGGCCCAACAGGGAACCGGCACACGTGGCGAAGGCGGCCCAGGATTTTTCGCCACCGGCCAGCGCGACCAGGCCCCAGACCAACCCCAGCATGCCGGCCACCAGGGCGATGCCGGTGGCGCGATGCAGGATCGAGGTGACCATCTGGACCTGCCACTTGTAGACATCCAGATGGGGCGACAACGGACGCGTGCGACCGTTCGGATCAGGAGCAGCCATGGGCGTGCGCTCTCCGGGCTGGGCGGCTCACGCCGCGTGGCGATGTCTCAGAAGTCGATGCAACGGCCGTTCTTTTCCCAGTCGCCGTAGCGGGTCGGCTCGGGGCCATCGCGACCACCGATTTCAACGGCGGGCTCAGGCGTCCCGGCCAGTTGCGGCGCGGGTTCCGGAACCGGAATCACGACCTCGACGGGCTCGGGGCTGGGGGTGGATTGGCCTATGATCGACGCATTCACAACTTCGCAAGTTTAAGTCCCGCCCCCATGTCCGACAACCCGCAGGCCGCTTCGACGCAGGAATTCCCCCTGCCCGGGCACGCTGTCCTGGCCCTTGCCGGCCGCGATGCCGTGGCCTTCGCGCAGGCGCAATTCATGAACGACGTGGCCGCGCTGGGCGATGGCCAGTGGCAGTGGAACGGCTGGCTGACGCCGAAAGGGCGCGTTATCGCGCTGTTTGCCCTGCTTCGCATCGATGCAGAGACCTTGTGGCTGATCCTGCCCGATGCCGATGCGCAGGCATTGGCGACGCAGCTGCAACGGTTCGTGTTCAGAAGCAAGTTGAAGCTGGCGCCACGCGCCGACCTGCATGCCGTCGCGGCCTTCGCGCCAGCGGTTGCTGCATCGGGCCCCGTGTCTGCCGACATCGACGGCGTGATCGAACTCGACATGAGCGGTGATGACGGCCAGCGGCGCCTGCGCATCAGCACGACCGATGCCGAAGCCAACGACGCACTCGCCTCGCGTTGGCGCGCCTATGACCTCGCCCATGGCCTGCCGCGCCTGCATGCCGACCAGGCCGAAGCCTGGACCCCGCAACAGCTTTCGCTGGAGCGCCTGCGCGCCTTCAGCGTGAAGAAAGGCTGCTACCCCGGCCAGGAAATCGTGGCGCGCACGCACTTCCTCGGCAAAGTGAAACGCGAGTTGGTGCGACTGCAAGGCAATGGCGTCCATGAGCTGGACGAAGTGATGGACGGTGGGCCTGTTGGCGCCGGCGCGCAGACCGTACGCCCCATCGGGCAGTTGATCTGCGCGGAAGGCGATGAAGGCCTGGCTGTGATGCCACTGGATGCCGGCGATGGCCCGTTCGCCAGCGGCAACCTGCCCTGCACGCGCCTGCCATTGCTCGATGGCCTCGCCCGCTGAGGCGTGATGCCGCGCGGAGAGTGCGGCGCTATCCTGCCGTGGTGAACGCACGCATCCGACACCCCGACACGACCGAAGGCGCGGCAGTGCGCACCGTGCAACGCCGCGACGGCCACGGCGCGCGCCATGTCCGAGACGAGGTCGCCTGCGAAGTCCCGGTCGCCCTGCACTACAACGACCAGCCATTCGCGGTGCTGATGGCCACGCCCTGCGAGCTGGCCGACCTCGCCCTTGGTTTCTCGCTCAGCGAGGCGTTGATCCGCAAGGCCAGCGAACTGCAGATCGACGGCATCGATGAATCGGTCGACGGCATCGCCATCCGCATGCGCATTCCGGACGCGCGCCATGCCGTGCTCGCCGACCGCCAGCGCAACCTGCCGGGTTACGGCAGTTGCGGCGTCTGCGGCAGCGCCTCGATCGAATCGGTATTGCGCGCGCCACCACGCATCGCCAGCGAGTTGCGCATCGAGGAAGCGGCCCTGCATCGCGCCCTCGCCGCCCTGCACCAACGGCAACCCCTGAATGCCGCCACGGGTGCGACCCATGCGGCGGGGTTCTCGGATCGCGATGGCACCTTGTTGCTGGTGCGCGAGGACGTGGGCCGGCACAACGCGCTGGACAAGCTGATCGGTGCGATGGCGTCCGCCCGCATCGATGCGGGCGATGGCTTCGCCATCGTCACCAGCCGCGCCAGTTACGAGCTCGCCATGAAAGCCGCGCAGGTCGGCATCCCGCTGCTGGCGGCGATTTCCGCGCCGACCACGCTGGCGATCGCGCTGGCCGATTCCGCCAGGCTCTGCCTGGTCGGTTTTGCCCGCGATGGCCATTGCGCGGTGTATGCGCATCCCGAGCGACTGGCTCTCACCTCAGCAGAGTCGTCGCGATGAGCGAGACCCCGAAGATCGCGCCCTACGGCGGTCCCGCCGGTGGCTGGCCGGCGCTGAAATCGGTGACTGCGCACCTGCTGCAGCAGGACATTCCCGTTCTCGGTGCGAAGACATTGCTGTCGGCCAACCAGCCGGACGGTTTCGACTGTCCCGGCTGCGCCTGGCCGGATCGCGAACACACCTCGACCTTCGAGTTCTGCGAGAACGGCGCCAAGGCGGTCGCGTTCGAGGCCACCACGCGCCGGGTCGGACCGGACTTCTTTGCGCAGTACAGCGTCACCGACCTCGCCCGCTACAGCGACCACTGGCTGGAAGACCAGGGCCGGCTGACCCATCCGCTGCGTTACAACGCGAAGACGGATCGTTACGACACGATCGCATGGGACACGGCGTTCAAGTTCATCGCGTCGAAGCTCAACGGGCTCGCGTCGCCGAATGAAGCGATCTTCTACACCTCCGGCCGCACCAGCAACGAAGCGGCATTCCTCTATCAGCTATTCGTGCGCCAGTTCGGCACCAACAATTTCCCCGACTGCTCGAACATGTGCCACGAACCCTCCGGCGTGGCGCTAGGGCAGCAGATCGGCGTCGGCAAGGGCACCGTGTCGCTGCAGGATTTCGAGGAAGCCGACCTGATCCTGGTGTTCGGGCAGAATCCCGGCACCAACCATCCGCGCATGCTCGGCGAACTGCGCCGCGCGGTGAAGCGTGGGGCCAGCGTGCTGGCGTTCAACCCCTTGCGCGAGCGCGGGCTGGAGCGCTTCGCCGATCCCCAGGACGCGCTGGAAATGCTCCACGGCGGCTCGACCAGGATCGCATCGGACTACTACCAGTTGCGCATCGGCGGCGACCTGGCCGCGGTCACCGGGATCATCAAGCACGTGCTGGAGCGCGGCGCACGCGCGCACGCCGAAGGCAAGCCTGCCTTGCTCGATGAAGCCTTCATCGAGACCCACACCGAGGGCTTCGATGCACTGCTCGCCAGCGTGCAAGCCGCCGACTGGCGCGAGATCGAACACGAATCCGGCCTGACCGAAGCACGCCTGCGCGATGCCGGCGAGCGCTTCCTGCGCGCCGAACGCGCGATCGCCTGCTGGGGCATGGGCATCACCCAGCACAAGCGGTCGGTGGCCACGATCCAGATGCTGGTGAACCTGATGCTGCTGCGCGGCCACATCGGCCGGCCCGGCGCGGGGATCTGCCCGGTGCGCGGGCACAGCAACGTGCAGGGCGACCGCACGATGGGCATCCATGAAAAGCCATCGCCTGCCCTGCTCGACCGGCTGGGCCAGGTCTTCGGCTTTGAGCCGCCGCGCGAACACGGCGTGGACGTGGTCGGCGCGATCGAGGCGATGCGCGATGGCCGCGGCAAGGTGTTCTTCGCGATGGGCGGCAATTTCGCCACCGCCACGCCGGATACCGACGCGACCCACGCCGCGCTGCACAATTGCGAGCTGACCGTGCATGTGGCGACCAAGCTCAACCGCAGCCACCTGGTCCACGGCAAGCATGCATTGATCCTGCCCTGCCTGGGTCGCACCGAGATCGACGTGCAGGCCGCCGGGCCGCAGGCAGTGACGGTCGAGGATTCGATGAGCATGGTCCACCTCTCCGCGGGCATCAACGACCCGGCATCGCCGGACTTGCTGTCGGAACCGGCGATCGTCGCGCGGCTGGCGCAGGCCACGCTGGGCAAGCGCAGCGACACCCCGTGGCGCTGGCTGGTCGAGGACTACGATCGCATCCGCGACCAGATCGCCCGGGTCTTCGAGGACTTCCGCGATTTCAACCAGCGCGTGCGCGTGCCGGGCGGTTTCCGCCTGACCAACACCGCGGCGCAGCGGCAATGGAAGACCGCGACCGGCAAGGCGAATTTCTTCGCGCATCGCCTGGCCGAGGACGACCCGCTGCCTGCGCCGCCCGATGCTCGCGTGTTCACCCTGACCACGGTGCGTTCGCACGACCAGTACAACACCACGATCTACGGCCTGCAGGATCGCTATCGCGGCGTGCACGGCGAGCGCAGGGTGCTGTTCGCGAATGCCGAGGATATCGCCGTGCTCGGGTTCGAGGTGGGCGAACGCGTCGACATCGAAAGCCTGCACCGCGACGGCGTGCGCCGCATCGTGCGTGGCTTCCTGCTGGCCGCATACGACATCCCGCGCGGCTGCCTGGCGGCGTACTACCCGGAAACCAATCCGCTGGTGCCGCTGGACAGCTTCGCCATCGATGCGCGCACGCCGACCAGCAAGGCGATCCCGGTCCTCCTGCATGCGCACGATGCCGCAGCGGCAAATGTGCAACCGCGCGACATCGCGGCAACGCTGGTCGGCAGCAAGCGCGAAAAGCCGCCGTTGTCGGCGCGCAAGTCGCGCAAGAAGCCCTAGCCCGCCGTGAGTGCGTCCGCCGCCGACACGATGTCCTCGTCCTTCGGGATCACCAGGAACGCAGCAGCCGCGAGCGGCGTGTAGGTATCCGCGCCGACCACGCGCTTGAGCGGCTTGCCGCCATGGCCCGCTTCGGTGATCGCGGTGATCACGCCCTCGCCGATGCCGGCGCTGAAGCGACCTTCATCGACCACCAGGATGCGCGTGCACTCGCCCGCATGTCGTGCAATGGCCGGTGCGTTCAACGGGACCAACCAGCGCAGGTCGATCACCCGGACCTTCCAGCCATGCTTCTGCTCGATCCGGCGCGCGGCGCGCAGGCTCATCGGCATGCCGTTCCCATAGCTGAAGATCACGCAATCGGTCGCGTCGCCGTTGTAGACGCGCTCCTCGCCGAGCACCAGCGCCTGGTCCGGCGCGGGATACTCGGTGAGCCACTGGCCGTCGCCCGCCTCGTACAAATCTTTCGTCATGTACAGCGCGATCGGCTCCAGGAACACGCTGACCCGGCCGTCCACCTTGGACAACGCCGCCAGCGTACGCAGCATCATCGCCGCATCGTCGCCACGCGAGGCGCAACCCACGACGAGCCCGGGGATATCGCGCAACGCAGTCATCGAGTTGTCGTTGTGGAAATGGCCGCCGAAGCCGCGCTGGTACCCCAGACCGGCGATGCGCACGACCATCGGGTTGCGGAACTGGTCGTTGCTGAAGAACTGCAACGATGCCGCCTCGCCGCGGATCTGGTCGATCGCGTTGTGCAGGTAGGCCAGGTACTGGATCTCCGGGATCGGCAGCATGCCCATGTTGGCGAAGCCCTGGGCCATGCCCAGGATCATCGTCTCGTCGAGCAGGGTGTTGAACACGCGCTTGTTGCCGAAGGCCTTGTGCAGGCCCTTGGTCACCGTGTACACGCCGCCCTTCTGCGCCACGTCCTCGCCGAACAGCAGGGTCTCCGGGTACTTCGCGAACAGGTCGTGCAGGGCCTGGTTGATCTGGATGGCAAGGTGCTTCGGCACCTGCTTCTCGGGCAGCTTGTCCTCGCTGCCGAAGGCCTTGATGCGTGCATCGAGCGCAGGTGCGCGCGTGGCTTCCGCCATCACCTTGTCCGGCGTGTACGGCGCCAGCGGACGCATCACGTGCTCCAGCGTCTCGATGCGCGGGCGCTGGTCGGCATCCTCCGCTGCGGCGAAGCACTTCCTGCGCGTGTCCTCGTACAGCGCGATGACCTCGTCCTTCGACATCAGGCCGGATTCCAGCGCGATCTGCGCGGAACGCAGCAGCGGATCGCCCGCCTCGACCGCGCACAGTTCCTCGATGCTGCGCCACTCGATCTCGAAGTCGGTGCCGGCGTGGCCCATGATCCGGGTGGTGCGCAGGTGCAGGAACGTCGGGCGGCGCGTGCGGCGGCAATGTTCGACCGCGCGTTGCACATCGGCATAACCGCTGGCCAGGTCGAGGCCGTCGGCGAAGAAATAATCCAGGTCGGGACGATTGCGGAAACTCTCGCCGATCCAGCCGGTCGGCGTCTTCACCGAGATGCCGATGCCGTTGTCCTCGCACACGTACAGCACGGGCGCCGGCAGCTTCTGGTAAGCCGTCCACGATGCCGCGTTGAACGCGGTCTGCGCGGTCGCGTGATTGGCGGATGCGTCACCGAAGGAACAGATCGCGATGCTGTCGTCGGGAATCGGCAATTGGTGGCCGATGCGGCGCGCGGCCTCGATGGCGACCGCGGTGCCCAGGGCCTTCGGCAAGTGGGATGCGATCGTCGAGGTCTGCGGCAATACCCACAGCGGCCTCGAACCCCAGACCTTGTGGCGGCCACCGGACGCCGGATCCTCCGCACTGGCGGCAAAGCTCAGCGCCGAATCCATGATCGGGTCCATGCCCGGCAGCTTGCGGAAGCGCTCGGCCATGAAGCCGCCGCTGCGGTAGTGCAGGAACGCCGGATCGGTATGCCGCGCGGCGCGCGCGACCATCGCATTGCCTTCGTGGCCGCTTGATCCGATCGTGTAGAAGACCTTGTTCTGCACGCGCAGCACGCGCGCCATCAGGTCGAGGTGCCGGCTGATCAGCTGGGACTCGAACAGCTCGCGGAAGCCGCGCGCGTCCAATGCGCTGCCGTCGAGGATCGCCTCGTCCGGCGCGGGTTTCGCATCGGGACGACCATCCCACGCTTTCACCAGTTCGCTGAAATTGACGTCGCAAACCTCGGCGCGGTTGACGCCCTTCATGCGTGCGGGGATCGGATTCGGGATGGTGGCGAACATGGGGTTCTCCCCCTCGCCCGCTGGCGGGAGAGGGTCGGGGTAGGGATGGTTCAGTGCGATTGGTCGATCAACACCTGCGCGGCGGGTTCCGGTGCAGGCAGCGGCAGAAAGCCCGGGGTGGCTTCCACGCGCGACAGCCAGTCGCGAAGCGCGGGATAAGCATCGAGGGCGATGCCGCCGTGCGGTGCGACGCAGGTATACGCGTAGAGCGCGACATCGGCGATGCCGTAGTCGCTGCCGGTGAACCAGGGGTTCGCGGCGAGGTGTCGCTCCATGACAGCAAGCGCCGCATGCCCGCACTGCCGAAGCACCGGCAAGCCTGCGCGGCGCGGCGAATCCGCCGGCGTCCAGCCGCAGATGAAGCGGGCGACGGCGATGTACGGCTCATGGCTGTACTGCTCGAAGAACAGCCAGCTCAGCGCCTGTGCCTTCTGCCATGGATCTGCGGGCAGGAACGACGTGCCATCGGCCAGCCAGCACAGGATCGCGTTCGACTCGACCAGCACGCAGCCGTCGTCGAGCTCGATCATCGGCACCTTGCCGTTCGGATTCTTCGCCAGGTATCCGGGCGTGCGCGTTTCACCGATCGCGCTGTTGGTCTCGATCCAGCGGTAATCCCGATCAAGACGGCGGCCAAGTTGCTCCAGCAGCAGCTTCACCTTGTGGCAGTTGCCGGAAGGCGAGAACCCGTAGACGGTGATCATGCCGCGCTCCCGTTGCGGCGGGCGAACCACGCTTCGCGGGTCTGGCCCCAGACATCGACCACCACGTCCTGGAACGGCGGCGGCAGCTTGCCCGGTCCCTTCATCAGCGAACCCAGGCGCTTCGCCACGTTCTGCGAGGCGATGTTGCCGGGATCGATGCAATGGATGATGTCATCCCAGCCGAGGTTGGCGAAGGCCCAGTCGATCGCGGCGGTGCCCGCCTCGGTCGCGTAGCCCTTGCCCCAGGCGCGCGGGTGGAAACCGTAGCCGATCTCGTTGCCCGGCCAGCCTTCCGGCTTCCACGGCCCGATCTGGCCCATCCACAGGCCACTGGATTTCTCGACCACGCCGAACATGCCGAAACCCTGGACCAGCCAGGCACCGGGTTGCCAGAGGAAGCGCCGCCACGCTTCCGCGCGCGTCACATGGCCGCCGATGAAGCGGGCAGCGTCCGGGTGTGCCTGCATCTCGGCGAACGCGTCGAAATCCTCCGCGCATGGCACACGCAGGATCAGTCGGTCGGTTTCGAGGCGAATATCGGAGAGCGGCATGGCAAGAATCTCCGGATTCGTCATCCCGGCGAACGCCGGGATCCAGCATTTCAGTCAGATTCCAAGAGCCGGATTCCGGCCTTCGCCGGAATGACGAGCAAAAATCAGAACGCGTTGATGCCGGTCAGCTCGCGGCCGATCACCAGCTGGTGCACGGTTTCCGTGCCTTCGTAGGTGATGACCGATTCCAGGTTCAGCGCATGACGGATCGCGGCGTGCTCGGTGGTGATGCCGGCGCCGCCGAGCAGGTCGCGACATTCGCGGGCGATGTCGATCGCCATCCGGCAGTTGTTCCACTTCGCCAGCGAGACCTGCGCCGGCTGCATGCTGCCGGCATCCTTCAGGCGACCGAGCTGCACCACCAGCAACTGCGCCAGGGTGATCCGGCGCGCCATCTCGGCCATCTTGATCTGCGCACTCTGGGTGGCCGCGACGGGGCGGTCGAACAGGATGCGTTCCTTGGTGTAGTTCAGCGCCTCGTCCAGGCAGGCGATCGCGGCGCCGATCGGCCCCCAGGTGATGCCGTAGCGCGCCTGGGTCAGGCAGCCCAGCGGGCCCTTCAGGCCCTTCACGTTGGGCAGGCGGTTGGCGTCCGGCACGCGCACGTTGTCGAAGAACAGCGCGCTGGTGACCGAGGCGCGCAGCGACATCTTGTGCTTGATTTCCTGGGCGCTGAAGCCCGGCATACCCTTCTCCAGCACGAAGCCCTGGATGCCGTCCTCGGTCTGCGCCCAGACGATGGCGATGTCGGCCAGGTTGCCGTTGGTGATCCACATCTTGGACCCATTGATCAGCCAGTCGTCGCCGTCGCGCACGGCGCGGGTCTTCATGTTGGCCGGGTCGGAACCACCGTGCGGTTCGGTCAGGCCGAAGCAGCCGACGACCTTGCCCGCCGCCATGTCCGGCAACCAGCGCATGCGCTGTTCCTCGGACCCGTAGGCATAGATCGGGTACATGCACAGCGAACTCTGCACGCTTACGAAGCTGCGGATGCCGCTGTCGCCGCGCTCCAGTTCCTGGCAGATCAGGCCGTAGCTGACCGCGTTAAGCCCCGCGCAGCCGTACTTCTCCGGCAGCGAGGAACCCAGCAGCCCCATCTCCGCAATCTCGGGGATCAGTTCCTTCGGGAAACGGGCCTGGTCGAAGGCGTCGCCGATGATCGGGATCACCCGCTCGTCGGTGAAGCGCGCCACGGTGTCCTGCACCGCGCGCTCTTCTTCGGTCAACAGGGAACGGACATCGAACAGATCGTAGGGAGGCAGGGCCATGGCGGTCGCATCGGGGCTGGCAAACCGCCATTGTAGTCGTGCAGGCCGCACAACCGGCACCTGCGATATGACCAGCCATCACCGCCGAAATGCCGCCGTTTCAACGAAAGCGATGCGATTCGCCAGCGGCATCGCCATGACGCCGGAAAAAGTCGGCGGGGCCGGATCGCTCCGGCCCCGCCCGGGCCTTGCGCGGTTGGTACAGTCCCGCGGTCAGCCGTGCGGGTCGCGCGCGATCGACGCCACCTGCGTCACCACCTGGCCATCGAGCAAGGGCACGCGCTCGCCCGGCGGTTGCGCCATGCGCACGCTGCGGATGTCGCCATCCAGCATGTAGCGGACGTCGTAGGCAACGGTGCGGTCGTCCGTGCCCAGCGCGATCTGCTTGCCGGGTTTCCGGTCCGTCTGCATCGTGCCGGTCGTGCCATCCGGGTTCCGGTAGGTCACGTTCCAGGCCACGGAGCGCGAGGAGGTCGATGTGTTGTTGACCGTGCGGCAGCGCCGGTCGACGCGGTTAACCACCTGGCCGCCCACGTGATTGCGGTCGACCCGGTTGCCGATGAAGCCGCCGGCCACTGCGCCAGCGGCAGTCGCCGCCTTGCGGCCATTGCCACCGCCGACCTGGTTGCCGACCAGGCCACCGATCAGTGCGCCGGCCACGGTGCCGCCGACATTGCCGTCGCGTTCCGGCATGCGTTCCTGGATCGCCACGTCCTCGCAGACCTGTTGCGGGGTGGTCGTGGTACTGGATTCGCGCACCGGATCGGTACCGATGACCGTGGCGTAGCGCTCTTCGCGCTCGATCACCGGCTCCACGCTGACGACATCGGCGTAAGCCAAGCCATTCGCCGCATCGTCGGCGGCACGATACGCGCCATCGACGGCCATCGGGTTCGTCGACCCACGATCATTGTTGTTGATGAAACCGGCAGTGGCCACGCCACCCACCAGCAGCGCGCCGAGCGCGATCGCAAGCGTATTGCCCTTCACCATGGTCTCGCCTCCTGCGTCCTGTGACGGGGCGATTGCAGCATGGCCAGTCTGAACACCCCCGGAGCCGAAGCCTCATGCGAGGGCAAGCGTTCACGCTTGTGCAGAGCGCGTGCATGCTAGCGTTCGCGGCAATCGACAAGGATCCTTCCCCATGCCCAATCCCCTGCTCGCACCGGTTCTCGGCTGGTTCGGCAAGCTGAGTTATCCGCGCCTGTTCCTGGTGACCGCAGCGCTGTTCGTGGCGGACATGCTGATCCCGGACATCATCCCGTTCGCGGATGAATTGCTGCTCGGTCTTGGCACCCTGCTGCTGGCGAACTGGAAGCGGGTCAAGCCGCGCCGCGGTCCCGCCACCATCGACGGCGATTCGCGACAGGACTGACCGCGCGCATGCTGGTCGACAGCCACAGTCATTTCGATGCGCCGGAATTCGATGGTGACCGCGCCGCGGCGCATGCGCGCGCACTGGCGGCTGGCGTGCACACGCAAGTGCTGCCCGCCGTCGACGCCGCAGGCTGGCCTAAACTGAAATTGGTGTGCACCACATTCAGCGGCCTGTTCCCGGCCTACGGCCTGCATCCGATGTACCTGGAGGCGCATCGACCGCAGCATCTTGCCGAGCTGCGCGACTGGATCGAGCGCGAAGCACCCGTCGCGGTCGGCGAATGCGGGCTGGACCATTTCGTCGAAGGCCTCGATCTCCAGGCGCAGCAGTTCTATTTCGATGGCCAGCTTCGACTCGCCCGCGAGTTCGACCTGCCCGTCATCGTGCATGCGCGGCGCGCGGTGGATGCCGTGATTGCATCGATACGCAAGGTCGGCGCGTTGCGCGGCGTGTTGCACAGTTTTTCCGGCAGCGCCGAGCAGGCGGCGCAATTGCACAAGCTCGGCTTCCTGCTGGGCATCGGCGGGCCGGTGACCTACGAACGCGCGAACCGGCTGCGCGGGATCGTGGCGACGATGCCCATCGATCAGCTGCTGCTTGAAACCGATGCACCCGACCAGCCTGATTCCGCCCATCGCGGCGAACGCAACGAGCCGGCGCACCTGCCGAACGTGCTGCAGGTCGTTGCCGACCTTCGCGGCATGCCGGCTGCAGAACTCGCGATGGCGACAACGGCGAATGCGGAACGGCTTTTCAACCTTGCGGCCACCTGAGCGAGTGGGTGTGGGCAGGCGGGTGTCGACCAGAGCAGGCCATGGATGGCCTGCTGCCGCGCATCGGCACAGGATGTGCCGACTAAGCGGCTGGTGATACCCGCCTGCCCGCACCCACTCGGGGCAGCCATCAAGCCCGCTTCGGCTTCAGCAACATCTCCAGCACCTTCCCGACCGCCGCGAACGCGAACGCGCCGGTGACATGCGTGGCCGCGCCCAGGCCCGCGCCGCAGTCCAGCTTCAGGGCCTCGTCCTTGCCCAGTTGCGGGCGGATGCCGCAGACGCTGCCGTCGGCCTGCGGATAGCGCACGTTCTCCAGCGAATAGATCGCCGGCACGCCGAAATAGCGGTCGTGGTTCTTGGGGAAATTGAACTCGCCGCGCAGCTTCTTGCGGATCAGCGAGAGCATCGCGTCATGCTCGGTGCGCGAGAGGTCGCGCACGCGCACCTGGGTGACGTCACTGCGGCCACCGGCGGAACCGACGGTGACGATCGGCTGCTTGCGGCGGCGGCAATACGCGATCGCCTCGACCTTGCTGCGGAAGCTGTCGCAGGCATCCAGCACCAGGTCGCCGGGCGCATCCAGCAACTCGCCGAGGTTCGACGGGGTCAGGAACTGCTGCCTGAGGTCGAGGTCGATGCCGGGGTTGATCGCGCGCAGGCGATCGCCCATCGCCTCGACCTTGGCGCGCCCGTACTGGCCTTCCAGGGCAGGCAACTGGCGATTGGTATTGGAGACGCAGAGATCGTCGGCATCGACCAGGGTCAGCTTGCCGATGCCGCTGCGCGCCAGCGCCTCGACCGCCCACGAGCCGACCCCGCCGATGCCGACGACGGTGACGTGGCATGCATGCAGGCGCGCCAGCGCGCCGCTGCCGTACAGGCGATCGATGCCACCGAAGCGTTCGCGCAGGCTGTTATCCATGCAGTCCAGTCTAACGATCGCGTTTCGAATTCGCGCACTGCAGTTGGACACATTGCCCCCTGAGTCAGGGGGCGATTCGCGCCATAGGCGCGAATGGGGGTCTGGAAGCACGTAGCGGGGCCCGAAGTTTGCGCAGCAAATTTTGGGAACTCCTGGGCGTAGCCCGGGAGTTGCAACCCCTGCTGCACTGCGCCATGCTGCAGCCAGCGCCGCTAGAGTGTTTGCTCCATGACCGCAACCCGCGTGATCAAGAAGTATCCGAACCGTCGCCTCTACGACACCGAGATCTCCAGCTACATCACGATCGAGGACGTGCGCCAGCTGATCATCGACGGCGAGACCTTCGAGGTCCGCGATGCCAAGACGGGCGACGACCTGACCCGCCAGGTATTGCTGCAGATCATCGCCGAGCACGAACAGGACGGGCAGCCGATGCTGTCCACCCAGTTGCTGAGCCACCTGATCCGCTTCTACGGCGATTCGCTGCAGGGCTTCATGGGCAACTACCTGGAGCGCTCGATGCAGTTGTTCCTGGACCAGCAGCAACAGTTCCGCCAGCAGATGGGCGGGCTGATGGGGCAGACGCCATGGACGATGCTGAACCAGCTGACCGAGCGCAACATGGAAGTCTGGAAGGATTTCCAGAAGAACCTGGTCGGCGGCATGGGCAGCCCGACCGGCAGCGCGCAGCGGGACCGCGATCCGCGCAAGCCGCGCTGACGCAGGCGCGATTCGCTTCGATGAAAAACGGGCCTCGCGGCCCGTTTTCGTTTGCCTCGAGCAGGGAATTCGCAGGCTCAGGACGCGCCACCCGCGGCGCAATACTTTTCGCGGAACGCCAGCGCCTTCGGCATCAGCGACTGCAGGTGCTGGATCCGGGTTTCGGGACTGGGATGGGTAGAGGCGAATTCGGGCGGACTCTGACCGCCGCTCGCCTGCGCCATCCGTTCCCACAGCGGCACGGCCTCGCGCGGGTCGAAGCATGCCGCGGCAGCCAGCATCAGTCCCACCTCGTCCGCCTGTGTTTCGTGGGCACGCGCATACGGCAGTGCCGAGGTCACGCCATAGGCCGACATCACCGTCTGCATGGTGCCCGCGTCCATCCCGCCGGCGGCACCGGCCATCTGCCCGATCTGCTCCAGCTTGCCGCGCGCCATCCGTTGCGCGCCGTGGCGCATCAGCGCGTGGGCGATCTCGTGGCCCATCACCGCCGCCATGCCGTCCTGGTTCTTGGCCACCGGGACCAGGCCGGTGTAGACCGCCATCTTGCCGCCGGGCAGGGCGAACGCGTTGGCCTGGTCGGACTGGATCACGTTGACCGTCCATTCGAAACCGGCGGCGAAATTGCGTGCCTCGATGCCGCGCTCGGCGGCCAGGTCGCGCTCGACTTCGTCGACCTTGTCGATCAGCCGCGTGGCGATGCCGCTGATCTGCCGGGCGATTTCAGAATTCGGATCGACTGGCCGTTCCTGGCTGAGGATCTCGCGGTAGGCCTGCAGGCCCAGGGCGCTTTCCTGGTCGGCATCCAGGGTCTTGTCGATCAGCACCTGCTCGCCGGTGTAAGGGTCCACGGTGCGATTGGAGAAGTAGTAGTACGCGCCATACAGCAGCAACGCGCCCACCACCAGCAGGCGCAAACCGCCGCCACGGCCGCGTGATTGCCGGTTGCCCATCGGATCCTGGTTCATCGCCCCGCTCCCTCTTGTTGGATTTTCCGTACCGGACGGTTGCCCGGCGACCTTCAGATCTGCCGCACCAGCCGGAACCCGATCCGCGCGTTCGTCGCATCGGTCCCGCCGGATGCACGCCAGGCCGAACGCACCTGCGCCGGCGCGCTGGCCCACGACCCCCCGCGATACATGCGGTTGCGACAACCGGGATTGATCCACGCCGCGCCGGTCGCCGGTGCCCGTCGATACCCTTGGTGCCAGCAATCGGCCACCCACTCGGACACATTGCCGGCCATGTCGTGAAGGCGGAATGCATTCGCGGCGAAACTGCCCACCGGCGCAGGTCCCCACCAGCCGTCCCCGTAGCCCGCGAAGGCATTGCTCCAGCGCCGTCCCTGCGGCGACGCATCCAGGGCGCCGGTCAGGTTTTCCACGCCTTCGGGTGGTGCGCCGCTGCCCCACGGAAAGCGCGTGCTGCTGCCAGCGCGCAAGGCATGTTCGAATTCGGCCTCGCTGGGCAGGCGGTAATGCGCGCCGGACTGTTCGGACAGCCACGCCGCGTAGGCCTCGGCATCGCGGGCGGTGACATGGATCACCGGCATGTCCGGTGCCGCCGGTCGGCCGTCGTACCCGGAACGCCAGTCGATGCCGCTGCCACGGACGAAGTTGCCGCTGCGCACGTCGTAGGCGAGCGAGTGGCCGCGTTCGGTGGCGCGCGCTTCGTAACCGCTGGCGGCGATGAAGCGACCGAACTCGCCGACGGTGATCTCGTGCCGGGTCATCGCGAAGCCGCGTTCCAGGCGGACCAGGTGGCGCGGCTGCTCATCCTTGCTGGCATCGGCTTCGTCGTCGGGCGCGCCCATGTGGAACGCGCCGTGCGGCACCACCACCAGGCCCGGACCGCGGCTGCCGTCGTCGAGCCCGTCGGTGAACACCTGCCCCGGCCGGAACAGCCCGTAATGGCCGACCAGGTCGATGCGCTGGCGCAATTCCACGCTGGCCGGGTCGCCGGCATGGGCGATCAGCAGGATGTCCGCCAGGCGTTCGCGCGCCACCCGCAAGCCGTCCGGCTCGCCGAGCGCGATCAGCCCCTCGTCGCGCAAGCGGCGCACGCGTTCGGTGCGCATGACCTCGATCCGCGCTGCCGCTGCGGCGATCGTCTGCGGGTGTTGGCGCACGCGCTGCGCGCGGTCCAGTTCCGCGTTCGCGGCGGCGAAATCGCCTTGCATCGCGGCGGCTTCGGCACGCCGGATCAACGCTGACTCCACCGCGCCGATGCCAAGGTGCGCGCGCATCTGCCCGGGACGCAGCTGCAAGGCCCGGTGGAACGCGTCCAGCGCACCACCGGGCGTGTCCAGTTCGCCGGCCACCAGCGCCCGCATGCCGGCCAGGCTGCGCTCGCGCGCCTGCTCGGCGGCATCGACTTCGCGCAGGTAGGCTTTTGCACGCGGCGCATCCGGCCACAAGGTGCGCAACACGGTGGCATGGCGTTGGGCGAAGCGCAGCGCCGCCAGGTCATCGTCGGCGGCATCCAGTGCTGCGTTCGCCTGTCCGATCAGGGCGGACTGCGCGCGATCGAGCAGCTTCGCATCGCCTTCGTCGCCGGGATGCTGGCGTTGCAGCGCGATCAGGATCGGGATCGCCGAGGCGCTGGTCTCGAACAGGTCGCCCTGCGCCAGCGCGCGTTGCGCGGCCTTGCGCGCGGCCGCGGGATCGTCGACCTGCACCGCCGGCAGGCTCCAGCTGAGCACGCCGGCCAGGGCATCGTCGCCGCTGATGCTGACGCTGCCGGCCGGCAGTTCCGGCTGCGCGGGCAACGGCAACGGCGTTGCGGGTGCGTCCGGCTTGCAGGCGACGAACACCAGCGGCAACAACATGGCGATGACGGTCCAGCCTGCGCGCAAACGACACTCCGGGACGCCGGCAACGGGCCTGCGACATGGTTCGGGCGAACTTAGGCCAAGTCGCCGACCCCGGCAACCGCATAATGGCGGCATGAGCCAATGGATCGACACCCCCGACGCACTCCGCGCGCGTCTCGCAAACCTCCCCGCCAGCATCGGGCTGGATACCGAATTCATCCGCGAACGCACCTACTGGCCGCAACTGGCGCTGGTGCAGGTCGCCCTGGGCGACGCGAGCGACCCCACGGCGAGTGGCGATGTCCTGCTGGTGGATCCGCTGGTGCCGGGCATGGCCGACGCCTTGGTGCCGCTGCTGACCGATCCCGGCGTGCTCAAGCTGATGCACAGCCCCAGCGAGGACCTGGTCGCGTTCCAGCACACCTGCGGCGTCTTGCCCGCACCGCTGTTCGACACCCAGGCCGCGGCCGCGCTTTGCGGGATCGGGGGCGGGATGAGTTACCAGAAACTCGTGCTGGCCGTCACCGACATCGCACTGGAGAAGGGCGAGACGCGCTCCGACTGGCTGCGCCGACCCTTGTCGGCATCGCAACTCGACTATGCGGCGGACGATGTGCGCCACCTGCACGCGATCCACCACGTGTTGCAGGCGAAACTGGACGCGCTGGGCCGCAGTGGCTGGTTGGCCGAGGACAGCGCCCGCCAACTGGCGAATGCCGGCAACGACCAGGGCGAACGCTGGCCGCACCTGTCGATGCGCAGCGCGCAATTCCTCGACGCAGCCGCGCAGCGCCGGTTGTTGCGCCTGTTGCGTTGGCGCGAGGTGCACGCGCGCCGCAGCGATCGCCCGCGCAGCTGGATCCTGGACAACGAACTTGCGGTGACCCTGGCCCGCGCCAATCCCGCCGACCCGGCCGCGCTGCAGGCGCAGCTGGATGCCACGCCGAAGGCACCCAAGAGCCTGCGCGATCCGATGTGGCAGGCGCTGAGCACGCCGCTGGCGGACGAGCAAGAAGCCCCTCCGGCGCGTGGCGAGGACCGCGACAAGAAACAACTGCGCGCAATGCAGGATGCGGTGCTAACCATCGCCGGCGAACTCAACATGCCGGAAGGCCTGCTGGCCTCGCGCAAGCTGCTGGAAGCGTTGCAGGACGGTGGCGGTTGGACCGGCCCACTGGCGGGCTGGCGACGCAGCGTGCTGGAAGCCCGACTGCAACCGCTGCTTGCGGGCACGAGCACGGCGTGATGCCGATGCGCGCGGTGTAGGATCGACCCGAATCCTGGGGAGGTCACCGTGATGCGTCATTCGCTGCTGGTCGCTGCGCTGCTCGCGCTCGTGCCTTGCGCCACGCTCGCCGCCGACGCGCAGGTGGAAGCGCTGGCCGCCAGGGTGGATGGCAAGGTCCAGGCGTGGCGGCGCGACATCCACCAGCATCCGGAACTCGGCAATCGCGAAGTGCGCACGGCACAACTGGTCGCGGAGCATTTGCGCGCACTGGGGTTCGAGGAAGTCCGCACCGGCATCGCCACCACCGGCGTGACCGCGGTGCTGCGCGGCGGCAAGCCCGGCCCGCGGATCGCCCTGCGCGCCGACATGGACGCGCTGCCGGTGACCGAACGCAGCGGCCTGCCCTTCGCCTCCAAAGTCACGTCCACCTTCCGCGGCGAACCCGTGGGCGTCATGCATGCCTGCGGCCACGATGCCCATGTCGGCATCCTGATGGGCGTGGCCGAGGCGCTGGCCTCGATCAGGGCCGAGTTGCCCGGCGAGATCCTGTTCGTGTTCCAGCCCGCCGAGGAAGGTCCGCCCGATGGCGAGGAAGGCGGTGCCGAGGAAATGCTGGCGCAGGGCATCTTCAAGGGATTCAAACCACAGGCGGTGTTCGGCCTGCACGTGTTCAGCACGCTCAACGCCGGCCAGCTGGGCTGGCGCAGCGGGCCGGCGATGGCGGCGTCGGATCGCTTCAACATCGTCGTGCAGGGCCGGCAGACCCACGGCTCGCGGCCGTGGGGCGGCGTCGACCCGATCGTCGCGTCCGCCGACCTCATCGGCACCGCGCAGACCATCGTCAGCCGCCGCCAGGACATCAGCAGGCTGCCGGTCGTGCTCAGCTTCGGCGCGATCAAGGGCGGCATCCGCTACAACATCATCCCCGACTCGGTGGAACTGGTCGGCACCATCCGCACCTTCGACGAGGGCATGCGCCAGGGCGTGTTCGCCGACCTCAGGAACGTGGCCGAGAGCGTGGCGAAGGCGCACGGCGCGACTGCGGTGGTGAAGGTGCCGGACACCAAGGGCAACCCGGTCACCGCCAACGATCCCGCCCTCACCGCCCGCGTGGTGCCCAGCCTGCGCAAGGCGGTGGGCGACGCCAACGTGGTCGAGATGGGCCTGATCATGGGCGCGGAGGACTTCAGTTTCTACGCGCGCGAAGTGCCCGGGTTCTTTTTCTTCGTCGGCGCCACGCCCAGGGGCAAGGACGCGATCAAGGCGCCCTCCAACCACTCGCCGGAATTCTTCCTGGACGAAGAGGCGCTGAAGGTCGGCACCCGCGCGATGCTGCAACTGGTGCTGGACCACCAGCGCGGCACAGGCAGCTAGCGCCAGGATCGCCAGCCCCCCGCCGCGCGTGCCTCTGGCGAGACCGGCGGCGGCTCCGTATAATCGGCCGCGTTGTTCATCGTGGGGCGGTAGCTCAGCTGGGAGAGCGCCACGTTCGCATCGTGGAGGTCAGGGGTTCGATCCCCCTCCGCTCCACCACGATTCCAAGGCCGGCCCTGTGCCGGCCTTGTTGTTTCCGGGGTCTCAATCGCGCAGGTCTAGTCGCGCAAAAAACAGCGCGCCGATGTCGAGCGCGGTCCGGTACGGTGCCGGCTCGTTGCGGTTGCTGAGCAGGATCACGGTCAGCCGCTGCGCCGGCCAGCGCACGATCACGTTGCGGAAGCCGATGGTCTCACCGGAATGCCAGCGCGTGTCGCCGGTGATCCTCCAGCCGAAGCCGTAGTGCGTCGCTGCGCCCTCGCCCGCCACTTCGACCTGCTTGCCGAAGGCCAGCGCACGCGAGGCATCGCTCAACAGGCGGTCGTCATCGAGGGCGGCGTCCCACCGCGCCAGGTCATGGGTGTTCGAATAGATCCCGCCATCGCCCAGCACCGCGCTGGTCGAGCTCTGGTCGGTGCGTTGCCATCTTTCGACAGGCACGGTGCCATCGACCTCGCTGTAGCCCCAGGCGCGGTTCGACACGTCCGCGCTACCGGCCACGTAGGCCACGGTGTCGTGCATGCCCAGCGGTACGAAGATGCGGCTGCGCAGGAACGCCGGATAGTCCATGCCGGACGCGCGCTCCACCACCAGCGCCAGCAGCGCGTAGCCGCTGTTGCTGTAGCGATATGCACTTCCCGCCGGAAAGGCCAATCGGTTTTCCCGTTCGAGCAGCGCCAGCACACCCGCATCGCGGATCTGGCCTTCATGGGGTTCGGCCATCAGGTCTTCGTAGTCGAGCAGGCCCGACGTGTGGGTCAGCAGGTGGCGCAGGGTGATCCCGTCGGCCGCGGACGGCAGCGAAGGCAGCCAGCGCTTCACCGGGTCGTCGATGCCGAGCCTGGCGTCCTGCGCCAGCAGCAGGATCGCCGCAGCGGTGAACTGCTTGCTGACCGAGGCCAACCGGTAGTTGGTGGCCGGGCCGGCTTCGATGCCCTGCTCCAGGTCGGAACGGCCGTAACCGCGATGTACCCGCGGCACGCCGTCGTGCAGGACCAGCAGGGACGCACCGGGGACGTCGCCGTCGTAGCGTTGCATCAGGCGTTCGATCGCGGCATCGGGCATCGGGGACTCGGGGGCGGTCACGGGCACGTCGTAGTACGTGCCGGGGGTGGGCTCGGGCTGGAAGGTGTAGTGCCACCATTCCATCGGATAGTTACGGAAACCGGCGGCCAGCATGGCCTCGCGCAGGCGCAGGCGATTCGCGCGCTGGGCGGCATCGACATCGGCCGAATCGGTGTTGGCGCGGGTGCCGAAGAAATCGAAGGCCGTGCCCATGTCCAGCGGGGCGCAGGCCGCGCCGGACGCATCGCATTGCAACAGGGTCAGGTCGATCGTCGCGCCGCGGCTGTGGCCGGACATCGGCGCGATGTAGCCGTCGAGCAGTTGCGGCTTCTCGAAGTCGGGGTAATGCGCGGGCTTGGTCCTGAGGTCGGCGGGATCGTTGACCCAACGCATGAAATGCGCGACCGCGCGCGCCGGGCGATAGCAGTCGAAGATCCGCAGGCGCTGGTGCCGTTCGCGCAATGCGGCCTCGACCTTCGCCAGCGCCTCGGCGGCCTCGCGCTTGAGAAAACAACGCGGCGCTTCGTAACCGTCCACCCGCGCGCCGACGAAGTTGTCGCTGCCGAAGTACTTGATGTCCTGGGCGATGCCGGGCACCACGGCACGGATGTCCACCATCCCGGCCTGTTCCATCGTGGTGGCCGGCGACAGCGTGGGCGGATCGGCGGCAACGGCCTGCAGGCTGGTCGCCAGCAACAGCATCGCCCATCCGTGGCGCATGTCAGTCACAGCCGCCCACCCGCAGGAAATCGAGGTCCTCGTAGTCGGAACTGAAGTCGCCGGCGGGGTCGATCTTGGCCATGCGCATCCTTGGCCCGCTGCTGCCTGCGGAGAACATCAGGAAGGCATCCAGGTCGACCGCCGGATCGTCCCAGTGCAACAGGTAACGCCCATCGAGCTCGCCCACGCGCCCGTGCATCTTCGGCGACTTCAGCGAACGCCATTCCACCGCCCCATCGACCGCGCACAGGCGAACCTCGCCGAACCACGGATCGCGCCAGGTGCCCTGCCAGCCCGCGAGTTGCGCGGGGGCCACCGGGGTGCGCTTGCCGGCATCCGGCAGCGACGGCTTCGAGGTGGCCGCGCCATTGGACGATGCGGGCCTCGCGACCTCATCGGCGTATCCCGT
Organism: Thermomonas sp.; assembly: GCF_041919455.1. Taxonomy (GTDB): domain Bacteria; phylum Pseudomonadota; class Gammaproteobacteria; order Xanthomonadales; family Xanthomonadaceae; genus Thermomonas. Next base: position 85,594 of record NZ_JAYRTQ010000011.1, on the reverse strand, counting down.
CACGCCCAGGGATTTTTCCGGCGCCGTGAACAGCTTCAGCAGCACCTGGCCCAGCACCGTGCGCGCATTGCTGCCGTCGCCGTTGATCATGAACACGAAACCGGACCTGCGATCCGGTACCAGCATCATCATCGAGTACATGCCGCCCAGCGTGCCGGTGTGCGAGACCGTCCACGCGCCATCCACATCGGCAAAGCGGAAGCCGTATCCGTAGGCGTAGTAATGCGTGTTGTCCCAGCGCCTGCGCTGCGCCGAGACCGGCATCGGCGTGCGCGGCTTCCACATTTCCACGCGTTGCGCGTCGCCCAGCCACTGCTTCTGCGCTTCGGTCGGCAGCAACCAGTTGCTGGCCCAGGCCAGCATGTCGTCCAGGCCGCAGCGGATGCCGCCCGCCGGCGCCGACGCGATCATCGGCACCACCGCGCCATCGCGGCGCATCGCTTCGTTGCGCTCGCCCGTACGCGTGTGCGGCTGCGCCACGCTGCCGGCATCGGCCAGCGAAAACTCGCCGACGCGACATCCGGACAAGCCCAGCGGCTCGAACAGTTCACGCCGCACCAGCGCTTCGTACGACGCGCCGCCCGCTGCCGCGGCCACTTCCCCGGCCACCACGTACAGCAGGTTGTCGTAGGCATAGCCGGCGCGGAAGCCGTAGGCGGGCTTGATGTGGCGCAGGCCGCGGAGGATGTCGTCGCGGCTGAACAGGTTGGGTTCCGGCCACAGCATCAGGTCGCCGCCGCCCTCGGGCAGGCCGCTGTTGTGGACCAGCAGATCGCTGACCGTCATGTGTCGGGTGACCCAGGGATCATGCATCGCGAACTGCGGCAGGTGCTTCACAACCGGATCGTCCCAACGCAACCTGCCCTGCTGCACCAGCCGCGCCAGCACCGCAGCGGTCATCGCCTTGCTGTTGGAGGCGATCTTGAACAGCGTTTTCGTGGTCACGGGATCGCCGCTGCCGGCCACGGTTTCACCGTAGCCTCGTGCGAACACGACCTTGCCTTCCTCGATCACGCCGACGGCGATGCCGGGCAACTTGTAGCGTTCGATGGTGGCGCGCACCGCGGTGTCGATTTCCTGCGGCGTGGGGGCTGCCGTCGGGGTCGTGGCATGCGTTGCGGGCACCGCGAACGACAGGATCATGACGGCCGCCAGCGCCGTCCTGCGCAGGCGGGTGCACGGTATGGTCCGCGAATGTCGGAGAGCTTGGCGCATCTGCTTTCCCGTGGCTTGGGTGAGCGGGATCATCGCATCCGCCTGTGCATGCACGACGGGTTGACGGTGGCATGTCGTGCAAAAAAAAGAGGCGGCCCGTGCGGGGCCGCCGGAGGTTAGTCCCGGAGGAGGAGGACTAGGGGTTCGATGGGATCGGCGCGGTCAGTAGTTGTAGGTCACGACCAGCTGCATGTAGCGCGGGGATTGCCAGCCGGTGCCCTCTCCGAAATACGGCATCCTGGTTCCGGCCGTGCTCTCGTATCGCGTATGGACGTTCACCACTGTCTGACTGTTCAACAGGTTGAATACGGAGAAGCGCGCCTTCAGGTCAACACCTTCAACCGGCAAGGTCCAGGTGACGTTGGCACCGACATTCGTGACCCACGGCATACGACCGAATGCGCCACGCTCCGTGAAGACGAGCTCGCGATTGATGCTGGAACAGTTGGCCACGCACAACCAGCCGGATCCGCCACCACTGAATTCACCCGGGCCAAAGCCGCGGTTATCGTTTGGCCATCGCACGCCGAACGCCGTGATAGGACCACCGGAACGCGTGGACAGCGTCGCGCCAAAGCTCCACATTTCATTGAGCTTGAAGCTCCCACGCAACTTGATCTGGTGGCGTGAATCGTTGAACAGCACGCCGTAGCGTTCATTGACGGCCGGGTGGTCGTAGAACTGCACGAGGTTGGTATCGGCATAACCGGTGTCCGAATTCACCGGCCCCTCGATGTTGCCTTCGGACTTCGACCAGAGGTAACTGGCGTTGAACGTCCACTTGTCGTCCCAGGCGCGATCAAGCTGGAATTCGAGCGCTTTGTAGGTGCGCTTGGGCTTCTTGTAGCCTGTGAGGGCACCGCTTCCGAGCGCCTTGTAGCCTTCCTCGGAATTGTCGAAGGTCACCCAATCTTGGGTATCCGGGCACCAGAGCGTGGTTGTTTCGCCGGGGTTGATGACGGGGAAATCGCCGGAATACCATGGGCATCCAGTCACGTTGTTGATGCGCACGTCTTCCACCGCGCGAGTCACTTCACGATAGGTGGCATTGACGCCCCACGACCATTCCGGGTTAATCGCCTGCTGGAAGCCCAGGATGTATTCGTCCTGGAAGACCATCTTCAGGTCACGGGCGACTGCGGTGCGGAAATCTTCGGGCGGCGAGACGTTGCCGTCGTCATTCACCGGACCAATTTGTTGACCGAGGATCGGCAGCAGATAGGTGCCGGCAACCGGGTGGTTTGCGGCTGTCCAGCCATTGAGCACGTAGTAGGTATGCTCGTCAGTGGTGCCGGCAAAATAGTCGGCGAGCTTGTTGGTCAGCGGCAGGTAGTAGCGACCCGCGTTTCCGAACAGCTTCGTGGTGCCGTCGCCATTGATGTCCCAACTGAAGCCAAGACGAGGCGCAATCATGTCTCCGAAATCAGCACTCGCGAAGGTCACGCCGGTCGAGTACTTGTTGTGGAATTTGTCGGCGCGCAGGCCCAAGCTCAAGAGCAGGTTGGGAGTGACGTTCCAGTTGTCCTCGACATAGAACGCCTGCATCTCGGTCGTGACCGGGGTGCCCGTGATGTAACGTCGCGCGTCGATGATGGCAGTGGTGCCGGCAGGAATGGTAGTGCCGTTGAGCGATGCACCGGCCGTGGCGGCTTGCGCCTGATAGCTGACTCCGTCGCCCGGATACAGAGTCAAACTGTCGGAATCCAATGTTTCGTGATCCATGCCGAACCGCAGCAAATGGCTCCCCAAGGTCCACTCGAAATCCAGGCGCATCGCCTCACGCTTGTCGTACCGACTGTTGAAGCTGCCATCGGTCGGGTGACACCCTTCAGGCGTAGTCTCCGCGCCGAACCTTGCGGTGTAATTGCTGGAGCGCGTGACGATGCTGCAATCAGGGTCCTGGGTGCTACTGTTGACGGCACTGCGCTTGTTAACGCCGTACATCGCCTTCGCGACGAAGTTATCGGTGAAATGACCTGTATACGTGAGCGACCAGTTGTCACCGCCAGAGTTCGAAATACTGTCACCCTTCAGCCTGTCGAGGCTGCCCGCCGCCCACGTATAAAAGTAGACGTCCGTCGCCGAGTCAGCCTTGTCGGAAAAAGCCAGCAATTCCACCAGGTGATCGTCGTTGATGCGCCAGTCGAACTTCGCACCCCAGAAGTCGTTGCTGCTTTCCGTCAGGAAGGCGACGTTGGCGTCGAAGTCCTTCGGACTGCTGTCGCGTTTTTCGTACATCGCAAAAAAGAACAGCTTGTCTTTGACGATGGGGCCGGATGCCCAGAGATTGGCCTTGAGGAACGAGTTGTAGTCACGGCTGGTATAGCTTCGCTCATCCACGGTGCCGTCAGAATGGAAGTGATCCTCCTTGTCTGACGCCCAAGCCGAAGGCTCGAACGTAAGTTCCACGCCCGCGTGAAATTCGTTGCCGCCCGAACGCGTTACGGCATTGATGACGCCACCCGTGCTGCGCCCGAACTCCGCGGAATACCCTCCCGTCTTCACTTGGAATTCCTGGTAGAACGCAAACGGTACCGAGGAGAAGCCTTGGCGACGATACGGGTCGGTCACATTCAAGCCGTTGATGTAAACAGCGTTTTCTGCCACCGACGAGCCACCGAAGCTGAGCCCACCGAAAGAGGCACCAGAAGACACCACGCCAGGGGCAAGCATAGCCACGGAACCAAGGCTTTGATCCACCGGCAAGCGCGCCAGTTCCTCTCGCGTGACATTGGTCGCAGACTCGGTAGAACGCACGTCAACACGATTGATCACGCGCGAACCGACCACTTCGACTGCGGCCAGGTTGGCTACTCCACCATCGCTGCCCAGGTTCACCGTGGTGGTCCCGCCCAGCGACACGTTGACGTTGACCGGTGCACCCGTCCCTGCCGTCATCGCGTAGTCGCCCGGCGGCAACTGGCCGATGCGGTAAGTGCCATCACTGTTGACGGTGACGCTGCGACTGGCGCCGGTCGCGGTATTGACCAGGGTCACCTGTTCGCCTGCGGCGGCGCGACCCGCCACCGCGCCGGTGGCGCTCTGCGCGAAGGCAGGCGCGGCGGCAAGCGACGCGAGGCAAAGCCCCATCGCGATGCTGAGGGCGGACTTGCGCAGGCGGCTCGGGGCGGTGCTCATGGACGTTCTCCGGGGGATGGCGGGATGGGCATGGGTGGGAGGAACGCAACGATCACGATGCAACGCGCAGCACGGCCAGCATCGCGTGGCGATGGCATGCGGAAATGGGCGTTGTGCGGGTACATCCGAAGCGTTCCCCAACGATCGGCGTTACCCGGGCTGTGTAGCACGCAGCGAGGGGCTGGTCAATAATTTATTCTTCACGTATAAGTTTTGGAATTACCTATTCCTCGCCACATCGCCGTCACACTCTGTCGGCGCGCATCCGGCCGGGATCCGCAAGGAGGGAATGCGATGCGTGAACGCCTGCAACACCCGATGCGACCAGTTGCATGGCGCGCCCTGACCTTCGCCCTGGCGCTGGCCTGTGCACCGGCGCTCGGGCTGGATCGCGGCAGTCCAGCCACGCCGTTGCCGATCCCGCCCAGCGGCGTCATCGGCATGCAGGACGCGTACTTCGCGCCCGAGTTCTGGATTGCACGCACGCAGGCAGCGGACCAGGTGCTGATGACGCCCGCCGCGATCCAGGCCCGCAACGCGCGCCTGCTGCAGGTCGACGATTCGATGCACGACCTGTCGGCATTGCCGGCCACCCTGGATCGCAGGCGGGTCGCCGGATGGATCGACGATCTCGCATCGGCCCCGTCGAAACCGCTGTGGGACGACGCCGGCAAGCCGGTCCCGAAGGCGACGCTCGACGCGATCATCGCCAGCCGCGCGATGGAGGCGATCCCGGCCAGCCAACCCACCCGCTTCGGCATGGTCGTGCAGCGCGCGGCCCTGCGTGCGTTCCCGACCGACCTGCGCGTGTTCAATCGCCAGGGCGAAACCGACATCGACCGTTTCCAGGAAAGCGCGTTGTTCCCGGGCGACCCGGTGGCGATCGTGCATGCCAGCACCGATGCGAAGTGGCTGTTCGTCGTGAGCGCGCGCTATGCCGCGTGGGTCGCGGCCGATGCCATTGCGGAAGGCGATCGCACCGCGGTGCTGGGCTACGCCACGCGCACGCCGCACCGCATCGTCACCGGCGCCAAGCCACGCACGGTGTTCACCCGCGAGCAGCCCCGCCTGTCCGAGCTGCAACTGGACATGGGCGTGCGCATCCCGCTCGCGAACGTGCCACAGGACAAGCCGGTGAACGGCCAGCATCCGTACGCATCGTGGATCCTCGACCTGCCGGTGCGCGACGGCGACGGCCGGCTCGGCTTCGCCCCTGCCCTGCTCCAGCGCAATGCGGACACCTCGGCGGACTACCTGCCGCTGACCCGCGCCAACCTGATCCGCCAGGCCTTCAAGTTCCTCGGCGAGCGCTACGGTTGGGGCCACTCGTACAACGGCCGCGACTGCAGCGGTTTCGTGTCCGAGGTCTACCGCAGCATGGGCGTGGAGTTGCCGCGCAACACCAGCGACCAGTCGGTCAGCCCGGCCTTCGACCGCATCCACTTCGAGGCCGATGCCACCCGCGCCGCGCGCATGGCCGCGGTCGACGCGCTGGACGTCGGCGACCTGATCTATATCCCCGGCCACGTGATGATGTTCGCCGGCCGCATCGACGGCATGCCATGGGTGATCCACGACACCAACGGCGGCAGTTTCCTCGGCCCGGATGGCACACTGCAGTCCATGCAACTCAATGGCGTCTCGCTGACCCCGCTGGTCCCGCTGCGCTTCGGCAAGGACCACGACTACATCGACCGCATCACCAACATCGTCAGGATGACGCGCGACAAATGAAAATCACCGAAATCCGCTTCGGCATGCTGCGCGTGCCGCTGAAGACCGCGTTCAAGACCGCCCTGCGCACCGTCGAGCAGGTCGAGGACGTGGTGGTGATGATCCACACGGACACCGGCCACGTCGGCTACGGCAGCGCGCCGGCAACGGCGGTGATCACCGGCGACACCCACGGCTCGATCATGCACGCGATCCGCCATTACATCGCGCCGCGGCTGGTCGGGCAGGAGATCGCCAACCTCAACCGCATCACCCATGCGGTGCAGGCCTCGATGGAGAAGAACACCAGCGCCAAGGCGGCGGTGGAGATCGCGGTCCATGACCTATGGGGCCAGTTGTATGGCGCCCCGCTCTACCAGTTGCTGGGCGGTGGCGAACCGGCGATCACCACCGACATCACCATCTCCGTCGACTACATCGACAAGATGGTGGCGGACTCGCTGGCCGCGGTGGATCGCGGCTTCGAATCGCTGAAGATCAAAGTGGGCAAGGACATCGGCCTGGACATCGAACGCACCAAGGCGATCCACGCCGCGGTCGAGGGCCGCGCCCTGCTGCGGCTCGATGCCAACCAGGGCTGGACCGCCAAGCAGGCGGTGTATGCGCTGCAGACGCTGGAAAATGCCGGGGTGAAGCTCGAGTTGGTCGAGCAACCGGTCAGGGCGCATGACCTGGAGGGCCTGCGCTACGTCACCGAGCGCGTGCACACGCCGGTGATGGCCGACGAAAGCGTGTTCGGGCCGATGGAAGTCATCGAACTGATCCGCATGCGCGCGGCCGACATCGTCAACATCAAGCTGATGAAGACCGGCGGCATCTCCAACGCGGTGAAGATCGCCGACATCTGCGGCCTGTACGGCGTGGACTGCATGATCGGCTGCATGCTGGAATCCAGCATCGGCGTGGCCGCGGCGGTGCACCTCGCAGTGGCGAAGTCCGACGTGATCAGCAAGGTCGACCTCGATGGGCCTTCGCTGTGCCGCTTCGATCCGGTCGGCAGCGGCGTGATCTTCAACGAATCGGAGATCAGCGTTACCGACGCGCCCGGCCTGGGCATCCGCGCGATCGAGGGACTCATCCCCGTCGACGAACCGCTCGCCTGAGGCACGCGCGATGTCGGCGCTGGTGAAGATCCGTTCCGAGCGCGACCGCATGTCGGCGATCGAGCGCCGCATCGCCGACTTCGTGCTGGACAACGCGCAACTGCTGCGCGACTACTCCTCGCAGCAGTTGGCGAATGCGCTGGGGATCAGCCAGTCCAGCGTGGTCAAGTTCTGCCAGAAACTGGGCTTCAAGGGCTACCCCGACCTCAAGCTGTCGATCAGCGAAGCGGTGGTGCGCGCCGACAACGGCAATGGCGGCGCGCCCTCGGCGGCGAACGGCGACGCCCACGCGGAGACCATCGGCGCCGACCTGTGGCTGCGCAAGACCGAGGCCGAGGAAGCCACCCGCCTGATCAATCCACCGGATGCGGTCGAGGCCGCCGCTGAGTCCATCGCGGCCGCCGGCAAGGTCTTCATCATCGGCCTCGGCGACGACGACATCCACGCGCGCACCCTGGCGCTGCGGCTGTCGCTGCTCGGCATCCTCACCGTGCACAACTTCGATCCCGCGCACATGAGCACCAGCCTCTCCGCGACGAACCCCGGCGACGTGCTGCTGGTGTTCTCCGAACAGGGCATGCAGCCGGCGCTTTACCAGTTGTGCCGTTATGCGCGCGAGCAGCACGCCCGCGTCATCACCGTCACCCGCCACAGTTCCAACCCGCTGCGCGCGCATGCCGACGTGCCGCTACTGGTGTCCGCGCACGATGAGCGCCCGCACATCGCCCCGCTGCTCTACCACTCCGCGCTGCAGCACCTGCTCGACCGCGTGTTCGCGGTGCTGTGCGAATCCGATCCGAAGCGGCGCGCGCGCCTGCAGGCGAACCTGGAGCGGATCCGCGAAAAGGGGTCAGAGTGAATTTCCCGCCGATTGATTTCGAGCATTCGCATACGCGGCACGGGAAACTTCACTCTGACCCCTTTTCCCTTACGATCCTGCAGCCTCTCCCGGAAACAACCCGCATGCCGATCCGCCGTATCGCTGCCCTGCTCCTGACCACGATGCTCGCCGCGTGCGCGCATGCGCCGCAGACCGCGGCGACATCGAGGGCATGGTCCGACGCCGGCCAGCTAGTGCTGGTCACCACCGCGGACTGGGATGCGACCACCGGCACACTGCGCCGCTTCGAACGCGACGGCGACGACTGGCGCGAAGTCGGCGAGGCGGCGCCGATCAGCGTGGGCCGCACCGGCACGGCCTGGGGCATCGGCCTGAATGCCGCGCGCAGCGATGGCCCGGTCAAGCGCGAAGGCGATGGCAAGGCACCTGCCGGCGTGTTCGCGATCGGCACGGCCTTCGGCTATGCCACGGACGCGACCACGGGCCTGGACTACAAGGGCATGGGGTTCAACGACTGGTGCATCGACGTGCCGGAATCGCCGATGTACAACCGGATCGTCGACCGCAGCGTGGCCAAGGCACCCGGCCTCGACAAATCCAGCGAGCCGATGCGCCTGGACCTGCATGCCAAGGGCGACCAGCGCTATCGCCAGGGCTTCGTGATCCAGCACAACGTCGACGGGGCCACGCCGCGCGGCGGCAGTTGCATCTTCGCCCACCTTTGGGGATCGCCCGGCCAGGCGACCGCCGGTTGCACGGCGATGGCGCCGGAGACCATGCAGCCGTTGCTGGCCTGGCTCGACCGCAGCCGCAAGCCGGTGTTCGTGCTCCTGCCGAAGGCGCAGTACGCCGCACTGAAACATGAGTGGAACCTGCCGGAGATCGTGCGATGAGCCAGACCAAGCGCGTCCTGAGCGGCCTCGCGGCAGGCATCGTCGTCGGCATCCTGCTGGCCTGGCTGGACGCGCCGTTGGCGCTGCAGGTCGCCGATGTCGTCGAGCCGTTCGGCAAGCTGTGGCTCAACGCATTGCAGATGACCGTGGTGCCGCTGGTACTGGCGCTGGTGATCGTCGGCGTGAACCAGGCCAGCGATGCCGCCCAGTCCGGGCGCGTCGCGCGTCGATCTATCCTCATCTTCATCGTGCTGCTCACCGCTGCTGGCGCGATGGCTGCCCTGCTCGCGCCGCTGGCGTTGTCGATGGTCGCACCGGATCCGGCCGTGGCTGCAGCGCTTGGTGCAAGCCACGCAGAACTGCCCGCTACGACAGGCGGCTGGGCCAGTGCGCTGACCTCGATCGTGCCGAGCAACGCCGTGGCCGCCGCCGCGGCGGGGGCGATGCTGCCACTGGTGACCTTCGCCCTGTTCTTCGGCTTCGCGCTGACCCGCATCGAGCCCGCACGCCGCACCCAGGTCGTCGGATTCTTCCAGGCGGTCAGCGATGCGATGATCGTGATCGTGCACTGGGTGCTGTGGGTCGCGCCGCTCGGCATCTTCGCGCTGGTGCTGGCGCTGTGCGCGCGCGCCGGACTCGGCATGCTGCAGGCGCTGGGCATCTACATCCTGCTGGAGTGCGCGCTGTACGCGCTCGCCGTGGTGCTGCTGGTGACGATCGCGGTGGTGTTCGGCAAGCAGAATCCGGCGCACTTCCTGTCCGGTATCACGCCCGTCATGGCGGTCGCGGCGAGCACGCAGTCCTCGCTGGCCACCTTGCCGGCCATGCTCGACAGCGCGCAGACCCGGCTCGGCTTTCCCGCGCGCATCGCCGGACTGGTGCTGCCGATGGCGGTCTCGCTGTTCCGCATCACCTCGCCGATCCAGTACATCGCCACCGCCTGCTTCATCGCGTGGGCGCTCGGCATCGACCTCACCTTCGCGCAACTGGCCACCGGCGTGGCGCTGGCGGTGCTGGTCAGCATGGGCTCGGTCGGCCTGCCAGGACAGGCGATCTTCCTGGCCACCAACCTGCCGGTCACCTCGGCGATGGGCCTTCCGATCGCGCCGCTGCCGGTGCTGATGGCGGTGGACGCGATCCCGGACGTGATGGCCACGGTCGGCAACGTGACCGCCGACATGACCGCGACCGCATTGGTCGCGTCGCGCGACGATGGCAAGGACGAACCGGTTCCACCCGCAACCACCGCTTGACACGCTCCGCTGCGCTGCAGCAGAGTCCAGCCCCATGTCCCGCCGCATGACCACGATTACGACCACTACCACCGGCATTGCGCTGGTGCGGTCGGTCATGTCTGGATAACCCCATCCAATCACGGCCCCGCAGCGACAGAGGCGGGGGCGACGATCCCCTCCCCTGCACGCGGCGGGCCTCCACCGGAGGTTCCATGGTTTCGTCGCAGGTTCCGCAATCCCCGTCGTGTCGCGCGCACAAGTTCGGCGGCAGTTCGCTGGCCGACGCCGGCCGCATCCGCCATGTCGCGTCGCTGATGCTCGGCGCGGAGGAATCGCGTCAGGTCGTCGTGGTCTCGGCGATGCAGGGCACCACCAATGCGCTGATCGCGATGACCAATGCGGCCGCGGCCGGCGAAGACTGGCAATCCGCGTGGTCTTCCCTGCGCACCCAGCACGCGGACGCCGCCAGTGCCCTGCTGGATGCGCCGATCGCGCTGCATGCATGGATCGACGCGCGCTTCGGCGACATCGCCGACCTGCTGCGCGCGGTGTCGCTGCTGCGCCAGCCGGGGCGCGCGGCGCTGGACCGCATCCAGGGCATGGGCGAAGTGCTGTCGGCCATGCTGCTGCAGGCGCACCTGCGTGCACGCGGCGCAGACTACGCCTTTCTTGATGCGCGCGACGTGCTGCTGGTCCGCCATGCAGAGTTGGGCGCGGTAGTCGATTGGGACGAAAGTGCGCGCCGGTTGGAAGCATGGCGCGTCGCCAACCCGCAGGCGCGCGTGGTCGCCACCGGCTTCGTCGCCAGCGGCGAGGACGGCCTGCCGACCGTGCTCGGCCGCAACGGCAGCGATTTTTCCGGCGCGATCTTCGCCGCCCTGTTCGATGCCGCCGAGCTGCACATCTGGTCGGATGTCGACGGCGTGCTCTCTGCGGACCCACGGCTGGTGCCGGAAGCGGTCTCGCTGGGGTCGATGAGCTACCGCGAGGCCTGCGAGCTGGCCTACTTCGGCGCGAAGGTGATCCACCCGCAGACGATGACCCCGGCGATCGCGCGCGGCCTGCCAATCCTGATGCGCAATACCTTCAAGCCCGAATTCCCCGGCACCCGCATCGATGCCGATGGCGATGGCGGCCACGGCGGCCCGGTCAAGGGCCTCACGCTGGATCCCGGCCTCGCCCTGGTCAGCCTGGAAGGCGCAGGCCTGATCGGCGTGCCGGGCACGGCGGAGCGCGTGTTCGCCGCGTTGCATGCCGCGCGGATTTCGGTGGTGATGATCTCGCAGGGCTCGTCCGAGCATTCGATCTGCTCGGTCGTGCGCGAGCGCGATGCCGAAGCCGCGCGTCGCGCCCTGCTCGATGCGTTCTCCCGTGAGCTCGACGGTGGCCAAGTGCAAGGCGTGCAGGTCGTGCCCGGGATCAGCGTGCTGGCCGCGGTCGGCGACGGCATGGCCGGCAAGCCCGGCGTGGCCGCGCAACTGTTCGCCGCACTGGCGCGTGCGCGGGTCAACATCCGCGCGATCGCCCAGGGTGCGTCCGAACGCAACATCTCGGTCGCGATCGCCGCCGAAGATGCCACCCGCGGATTGCGCGCCGCGCACGCCGCATTCTGGCTGTCGCCGCAGACGCTGGCGCTGGCGGTGATCGGGCCGGGCAAGGTCGGCGCCGCCCTGCTCGACCAGTTGCAGGCGGCACTGCCGCGCCTGCGCAGCGAAGCCAATGTCGACCTGCGCCTGCGCGCATTGGCGACCAGCCGGCGGATGTGGCTGTGCGACCACGGCGATCCTGCCGACTGGCGCCTGCGCATCGAGGACGAACCGCAACCCGCCGACCTCGACGCGATCACCACCCACCTGCTGGACAGCCACCTTCCGCATGCGGTCGTCATCGACTGCAGCGCCAGCGACAGTGTTGCCGCGCAGTATCCGGCGTGGCTGGCGGCCGGCATCCACGTCATCACCCCGAACAAGCACGCCGGCGCCGGCCCATTGCCACGCTATGCCGCGATCCGCGAGGCGCGCGCGCAGTCCGGCGCACGCTTCCGCTACGAAGCTACCGTCGGTGCCGGCCTGCCGGTGATCTCGACCCTGCGCGACCTGCTGGACACGGGCGACGAGCTGGTCGCGGTGGACGGCATCCTCTCCGGCACCCTGGCCTGGCTGTTCAACAAGTTCGACGGCAGCACGCCGTTCTCCGACCTGGTGCGCGAGGCGCATGCGCTGGGCTACACCGAGCCCGACCCGCGCGACGATCTCTCGGGCATGGACGTGGCGCGCAAGCTGGTGATCCTCGGCCGCGAAGCGGGCGTGTCGCTGTCGCTGGACGATGTCGACGTCGAGAGCCTGGTGCCGACCGCGCTGCGCGATGCCGACCGCGACGCCTTCATGGCCGGCCTGGCATCGCTGGATGCGCCGATGCAGGCCGCGCTGGACGCCGCCCGCGCGAAGGGCTGCGTGCTGCGTTATGTCGCGCGGTTGCAGCGTGATGGCCACGCGTCGGTTGCGCTGCAGGAACTGCCCGCCGACCATGCCTTCGCCCACCTGCGCCTGACGGACAACTGCGTGCAATTCACTACCCGCCGCTACCGCGATAATCCGCTGGTCGTGCAAGGCCCCGGCGCCGGGCCGGAAGTGACCGCTGCCGGCGTGTTCTCCGACCTGCTCCGGCTGGCCGCTGCACTGGGAGCGCGCCTGTGAGCGCACGCATGGAAGCGAGGGCGTTTTCGCCCGGATCCGTAGGCAATGTGGGGGTCGGCTTCGACATCCTCGGCCACAGCATCGCCGGCATCGGCGATGTCGCCACCGTGCGCCGCATCGACGAACCGACGGTGCGGATCAAGGCGATCCGCGGCGCGGTCACCGACCTGCCGCTGGAGGCCGAGCGCAACACCGCCGGCGGCGCGTTGCTTTCGTTGCGCGAAGCGCTGGCGCTGCCGTTCGGCTTCGAGATCGAACTCGACAAGGGCATCCCGCTCGGCTCCGGGCTGGGCGGCTCGGCGGCGTCCTGCGTGGCCGCCCTGGTGGCCGCCAACGCGCTGCTCGACGCGCCGCTGGATGCGCACGCGCTGTACCCGCACGCCATGGCCGGCGAAGCCATCGCCAGCGGCGGCCGGCATGGCGACAACGTCGGACCGATGCTGCTCGGCGGGCTGGTGCTGGCCACGGCTGATCGATTGACGAAGATCGAAGTCCCCGCTGCATGGCATGCGGTGGTCGTGCATCCGCATGCGGTGTTGGAAACCCGCCGCGCCCGCGAGGCCTTGCAGGGGGCGTATGCGCTGAAGGAATTCGTCGCGCAGAGCGCGCAACTGGCGCAGGTGCTGCTGGGCTGCGAACGCGGCGACGCGACACTGGTTCGCGCAGGACTCGACGACCTGCTCGTGGAGCCACGCCGCGCACCGCTGATCGCAGGCTTCGCCGCTGTGAAGCAGGCGGCACTGCGCGCAGGCGCGATGGGCGCCAGCATTTCCGGTGCAGGCCCGAGCGTGTTCGCCTGGTGCGAAGACGAGGCGACCGCACGGGCGTCTGGCGCAGCGATGGCCGCGGCATTCGCATCGGCCGGTTTCGAAAGCGACGTGCATGTCAGCCCGGTTGCCGGCCCCGCCGCGGGGGTGCTGGCATGAAGGCGCTGAGCACGCGCGGCATCGCGCCGCCGGTGGCGATCAGCCAGGCCATCGCGGCCGGCCTCGCGCCCGACGGCGGCCTGTACATGCCGGAACAATGGCCTGCGTTTTCGCCCGCCGATTTCGCTGGCGACGAGACCCTGGCTGATGTCGGCAAGCGACTGCTGGCCCCGTTCTTCGCCGATGACCCGATCGGCGAGCGACTGGACGCGATCTGCGACGAGGCCTTCGCGGTGACGCCGCCGCTGCGCCGCTTCGGTGCCGGCGGCGACTTCGTGCTGGAGCTGTTCCACGGCCCAACGGCGGCATTCAAGGACTACGGCGCGGCCTTCCTGGCCGGCTGCCTGGGTGCGTTGCCGCAGGGCGAGGTGCCGTTGACGATCGTCGTCGCGACCTCCGGCGACACCGGCGCCGCGGTCGGTGCCGCCTTCCATCGCAAACCGGGCTTCCGCGTCGCCATCCTGTATCCGGATGGTCGCGTCTCGCCGCGGCAAGCGCACCAGTTGAGCTGCTTCGGCGACAACGTGCGCGCGTTCCGGGTGGACGGCAGCTTCGACGACTGCCAGCGGCTGGTGAAGTCCGCGCTGTCGGATGCCGCGTTCCGCGCGCAGGTGCCGCTGGGTTCGGCCAACAGCATCAGCCTGGGCCGACTGCTGCCGCAGATGGTCTATTACGCGCATGCATCGCTCGCACACTGGCGCGCGACGGGCCGGGCGCTCAACTTCGTCGTGCCCACCGGCAACCTGGGCAATGCGCTGGCTTGCGTGCTGGCACGCCGGATCGGCCTGCCGATCGGCCAGATCGTGCTGGCCAGCAATGCCAATGCGGTGTTGCCGGATTTCTTCGCCGGTGGCGAATACGCGCCCGGCCCCAGCATCGCCACCCTCGCCAATGCGATGGACGTGGGCGCGCCGAACAACTTCGAGCGCCTGCAATGGCTGTATCCCGATGCCGAACAACTGCGCGGGTTGCTCTCGGCAGACGCGGTAGACGACGCGACCATCCGCGCCACCATCGTCGATGCCTGGCAGCGGCATGGCGAGGCACTCTGCCCGCATACCGCCTGTGCCGTCCACGTCCTGCAACGCAGGCGTGAAGCCGGCGCGAGCGGCGACTGGGCGGCGGTGTCGACCGCGCATCCGGCCAAGTTCCCGGAGGTGGTCGAGCCCTTGATCGACCAGGACATCCCCCTGCCCCCGGCATTGGCAGCGATGCTGGATCGACCCAGCAACGCGCAACCCTTGGCGGACGATGGCGAGGCCCTGCGCGATCTGCTCAGGCATGGCTGAGGCGGTCCGGGCATTCCGCAAAGATCGGCAGGTCGAATCGCCAATGTGGCCGTCGCATTGGCCGAAACGCCGACCGGCTGCGATAATCGTCACGCTTTGGCCCCGTAGCTCAGCTGGATAGAGCGGTCCCCTCCTAAGGGACAGGTCGTGCGTTCGAATCGCGCCGGGGTCACCACGTCGCAACCGTGCCGTTCCGTGCGCCTCGCGCACCGGCCACCATTGTCTGGAGTCCTGCCATGTCCCACCCCGTCCTCACCGCGCTCGGCCTGCAGGCCGTCGAATCCGGCACCTACCTTGGCCATGGCGAATGGTCGAAGACCAGCGACGCCGGCGTGCTGGAACCGGTCAACCCGACCACCGGCGACGTGCTCGGCCGCGTGCATGCGTCTTCGCAGGCGGACTACGACCTGATCGTCGAACGCGCCCAGGCCGCGTTCAAGGTCTGGCGCACCACCCCGGCCCCGCGCCGCGGCGAGGCGATCCGCCTGTGCGCCGACGCATTGCGCGTGCACAAGGACGCGCTGGGTTCGCTGGTCGCGCTGGAGATGGGCAAGTCGAAGCCGGAAGGCGACGGCGAAGTGCAGGAAATGATCGACATCGGCGAGTTCTCGGTCGGCCTGTCGCGCCAGCTGTACGGCCTGACCATGCACAGCGAACGTCCCGGCCACCGCATGTACGAGCAGTGGCACCCGATCGGCATCGTCGGGATCATCAGCGCGTTCAATTTCCCGGTCGCGGTGTGGGCGTGGAATGCGTTCGTCGCGGCGATCTGCGGCGACATCAGCATCTGGAAGCCGTCGCCGAAGACCCCGCTGTCGGCCATCGCCAGCATGAAGATCTGCAACGAGGCGCTGGCGAAGGCCGGTTTCCCCGACATCTTCTTCCTGTTCAACGATGCCGGCACCGAGCTCGCGTCGGAGTTCGTCGACGACAAGCGCATCCCGCTGATCAGCTTCACCGGTTCGACCAAGGTCGGCCGCGCGGTGGGCGAGCGCTGCGCGCGCCGCATGGGCCGTTCGCTGCTGGAACTGGGTGGCAACAACGCGATCATCGTCGACGAAACCGCCGACCTGAAGCTGGCGATCCCGGCGATCGCGTTCGGCGCGGTCGGCACCGCCGGCCAGCGCTGCACCACCACCCGCCGCCTGATCGTCCATGAATCCATTTACGACGACGTGCTGGCCAGGCTGATCGCCGCGTACAAGCAGGTCGAGAAGAAGATCGGCGACCCGACCGATCCGGCCAACCTGATGGGCCCGCTCAACAGCAAGGACGGCGTGGACGCCTACCTGGATTCCATCGCCAAGGCCAAGGCCGCGGGCGGCACCGTCGAGACCGGCGGCGAAGCGATCGACCGCCCCGGCAACTTCGTGCTGCCCGCCATCGTCACCGGCCTGACCAACGAGGCCGAGATCGTCCAGCACGAGACCTTCGCGCCGATCCTGTACGTGATGAAGTACCGCGAGCTGGACGAGGCCATCGACATGCAGAACGCGGTGCCGCAGGGCCTGAGTTCGTCGATCTTCACCACCAACCTCAAGCGCGCCGAGGCGTTCCTGGCCGCCAGCGGTTCCGATTGCGGCATCGCCAACGTCAACATCGGCACCAGCGGCGCGGAGATCGGCGGCGCGTTCGGCGGCGAGAAGGAAACCGGCGGCGGCCGCGAGTCCGGCAGCGATGCCTGGAAGGCCTATATGCGCCGGCAGACCAATACGATCAACTACTCCGACTCCCTGCCGCTGGCCCAGGGCATCAAGTTCGACCTCTGAGGACGCGCAATGAATGCCATGCCCCGCCAGACCAGCACGCTCGCCATCATCAGCCTCGTCGCCGGCATCCTCGGCTGGACGGTGGTGCCCTTCTTCGGCAGCATCGCCGCGGTGATCTGCGGACACATGGCGCGCAAGGAAATCCGGCTGGCGCCGGACCGCCTGGAGGGCGACGGCCTTGCGGTCGCCGGACTGGTGCTGGGTTACCTCGCCATTGCGATGGCGGTGCTGGCGGTGATCGCCGTGGTGCTGTTCTTCGGTGGCCTGGCCACCTTCCTCGCGTTCGCCGCAAGCGCCAACTGACACCTTGTACGCACTCAGCCGCCCGTTCCTGTTCGCCTTCGATGCCGAGCGCGCGCACCACCTCGGGCTGGCGTCGCTGGAGGCCGCGTACCGCAGCGGCCTGAACCCGCTGATCGCAAAGGCGCCGAAGCCGCTGCCGACCAAGGCGTTCGGGCTGACCTTCCCGAATCCGGTTGGCCTGGCCGCGGGCCTGGACAAGAACGGCGCGCACATCGATGCCCTGCTCGCCCTGGGCTTCGGCTTCGTCGAAGTGGGCACGGTCACCCCGCGCCCGCAGCCCGGCAACCCGAAGCCGCGCATGTTCCGCCTGCCGCAACAGGAAGCGGTGATCAACCGCCTCGGCTTCAACAACGAGGGCGTGGACGCGCTGGTGCGCAACGTCGAGCGCGCGCGCCGGATCGGCGGCCTGCTCGGCATCAACATCGGCAAGAACAAGGACACGCCGAACGAGTCGGCGGAAGACGATTACCTGCACTGCCTGCGCAGGGTCTATGCGCTGGCCGACTACGTGACGGTCAACATCTCCTCGCCGAACACCGCCGGCCTGCGCGAACTGCAGGAAGAACAGGCGCTGCGGCGCTTGGTCAGCGCGCTGCGCGACGAACAGGAAAAGCTCGCCGGCCAGCATGGCAAGCGCGTGCCGATGCTGGTGAAGATCGCGCCGGACCTGTCCGAGAGCGACATCGATGCCGCGGGCCGCGTGCTCGGCGACCTCGCCGTGGATGGCGTCATCGCCACCAACACCACCATCGCCCGCGATGGCGTGGAAGGCGCGCGCTTCGCCGATGAAGTGGGCGGCCTGTCCGGCGCGCCGCTGATGGGCAAGTCCACCGCGGTGTTGCGGATGTTGCGCACGCGCCTGCCGGAGTCGATCCCGCTGGTCGGCGTGGGCGGCATCCTGCATGGCGCCGATGCCGCGACCAAGCAGGCCGCGGGCGCCCTGCTGGTGCAGGTCTATACCGGGCTGGTCTATCGCGGTCCGGCGCTGGTCGGCGAATGCGTGGACGCGCTGCGCCGGCGCAAGGAAGCGCCGAGCAGCACGCCCCTGCCACTGGCATGACCGCCGGCTATCGCATCGTCGAAAACGCGCGCCTCGACGCGCGCAATACCTTCGGCGTGGCGGCGCGCGCACCGATGCTGGTCGAAGTGTCCGACACATCCGCACTGGCGGAACTGTTCGGCTACGCGATGCTCCGCGATGGCCCGGTGCTGGTGCTCGGCGGCGGCAGCAACCTGCTGTTCGCCGGCGATGCGCCCGGTGCGGTGCTGGCACTGTCCTCGCAACGCATCGACATCATCGACAACCAGGACGATGCCGCGATCGTCCGCGCCGATGCCGGTGTGGGCTGGCACGACTTCGTGCTGTGGACGCTCGGCCATGGCCTGTGCGGGCTGGAAAACCTCGCCCTGATCCCCGGCACGGTCGGCGCCGCGCCGATCCAGAACATCGGCGCCTATGGCGTGGAAGTGCGCGACCGCATCCGCGCGGTGCACGCGTACGATCGCCACGATGGCCGCGTGGTACGCATCGATGCCGCCGAGTGCGCATTCGCCTACCGCGACAGCCTGTTCAAGCACGATCCCGATCGTTACGTCGTCACCGCCGTCGAGTTCGCGCTGTTGCGCACGCCCGACCTGCGCCTGGACTACGCCGGCATCCGCGAGGAACTGGCGGCGATGGGCATCGACGGCACGCCGCGCGCCTCGCAGGTCGCCGAAGCGGTCATCCGCGTCCGCCAGCGCAAGCTGCCGGATCCGGCACTGCTCGGCAATGCCGGCAGCTTCTTCAAGAATCCGATCGTCCCTGCAGCGACTGCGGAAACACTGCAAGCCGCGCATCCGGCAATGCCGCTGTTCCGCGGCAGCAGCGACGACACCCGCAAGCTGTCCGCGGCCTGGCTGATCGACCAGTGTGGCTGGAAGGGCCATCGCGACGGCGATGCCGGCGTCTCCGCCGAGCATGCGCTGGTGCTGGTCAACCACGGCCACGCGACCGGCCTGGAATTGCTCGACCTGGCACGCAGGATCGCCACATCGGTGCAGGATCGCTTCGGCATCGCCATCGAACCGGAGCCTCGCATCATCGGCGCGACGTGGTGAAGTGCCAGACCCCAAGCTCCCCTCTCCCGCTGGGAGAGGGGTTGGGGGTGAGGGTTCGGCGAAGCGACCTCGCTCCTCGGCGTCGTTGCACATCCGCACCCTCATCCGGCGCTGCGCGCCACCTTCTCCCGCAGGGAGAAGGAACAGCATGAGCACCCACGTCCGGGCCGCCTTGCTGATGCTGGCCAGCACGGTCGCGTTCGGGCTGATGGCGCTGTGCATCCGCCTGGCCTCGCAGACCGAGCCGACCTGGGAAGTGGCGTTCTTCCGCAACGCCTTCGGCTTCGTCGCCCTGCTGCCGATGCTCGCGTTGCCGGTGTTGCGCAGCCCGCGTCCGCTGGCGCAGTTCGCCGCGAATGTGCGCACCAATCAGTTGCCGCGGTATTTCGTCCGCTGCGGCATCGGCATCGTCAGCATGTACTGCGGGTTCTGGGCGATCGGCCACCTGCCGCTGGCGCAGGCGATCTCGCTGGCGTATTCGTCGCCGATCTTCATCACCATCGCCGCGGCCCTGTGGCTGGGTGAAGACGTGCGCCTGCGTCGCTGGCTCGCGGTGGCGGCCGGTTTCGCCGGCGTGCTGGTAATCGTGCGGCCGTGGTCGCATGCGTTCACCACCGGCAGCCTGGTCGCCGTGGCCGCGGCGATGATGAACGCGCTGGTGGCGATCCAGATCAAGCAGTTGTCGCGGGTCGACAAGGCCGACACCATCGTGTTCTGGACCTACGTGCTGTGGGTGCCGATGTCGCTGCTGCCTGCGCTATTCGTCTGGCATCCGCCGCAAGGCATCACCTGGCTATGGCTGGTGCTGTGCGGCGTGCTGGGCACCATCGGCCAGTTGCTGTGGACGCGCGCGCTCAAGTTGGGCGAAGTCTCGGCGCTGACGCCGATCAGCTTCGTGCAGTTGCCTATCGTCACCCTGGCCGGCTGGCTGCTGTTCGCCGAACGGGTGGATGCGACGACGATCCTCGGTGCCGCGATCATCCTGTCGGCGACGTTCTACATCGCCCATCGCGAAGCCGTGCTGGCGCGCAAGGCGGCATCGCAGGCGCCCAGCGAGGCCGCGGTTCCCGGCGAGTGACGCCTTACTTCGCCGCAGTACGCGCAGCGAGGGCTTCCTCGCGCTCGGTCTCGATGATGTCCTTGCGCTTGGCCGCCTGCTCTTCGCTGAGGCTGTCTTCCTTCGCCTCCAGCAGCGGCGCGATGTAGCGCGCGCGCAGGGCATCGGCTCCGTCGCGATCGCCGCCGAAGCGCAGCATGCCTTCGAGTTGCCAGGCCGCATCGACGGTGCGTGCATCGTCCGCGCCGAGCGCGTCTTCGCGGATCTGCAGCAGGGTGCGCCACGAAGCCATCGCCAGCGCGCGATCGCCGAGTTCATCGGCCGACTGCGCGCGGATATCGAAGCCCATCTGTACCTGCGGATGCTTGTCGCCGAGTTTTTCGCGCGCGACCGGCAACCAGCGGTCGAGTTGCGCCAGCGCCGCCTTCGCCTGCCCGGCCTGGTACAGCGTCGCCGCCCGATTGAGCTGGATGAACAACGTATCCGGGTGCTCCGGGCCGAGCCGGCGCGTGCGTGCTTCGGCGACTTGCTCCTGCAGCGCAATCGAATCGTCGAAGCGCTTCAGCCGCGCGTAGATCGTCGACAGGTTGAGCTTGGAGCGCAGGGTCTGCGCGTCTTCCGCGCCGAGCACGCGGGTGCGCGCCTCGACCACCGCCTCGGCGATCGGCAGCGCCTCGGCGGTCTTGCCGCTGTCGTTGAGCATGTTGGCCAGGTTGCCGCGTTCGCCCAGCGTCTGCGGATGCTCGGCGCCGAGTCGGCGGGTCTGCGTCTGCACCAGTCCCTGCTGCAGGGCGACCGCGCCGTCCTTGTCGCCGGTCATGATCCGCATCACCGCCAGGTTGTGCAGCGAGGCAAGGGTGTCTGCATGGCTCGGACCCTGCACCTGGGTCCGCAACGGCACCAGCCGCTCCATCAGCGCGCGCCCTTCCTTCGCCTCGCCCATCCGGCCGGTGAGGATCGCCAGGCTGTTGGTCACTTCCATCGTGGTCGGGTCGCGCTCGCCGCGCAGTTCCAGGCTGTCGGCACGCACCGCCTCCAGCAACGCCCGCCCCTTCGGTCGATCGCCGAGCGAGGCCACGGCCTCCGCCTCGTGAAGACGCAACTTGATCCGCAGCGCATCGCCGGGAAGCAACGCGGACGCGTCCGCCAGCGTTGCCTGGACCAGCGCCAGCGCGGGCTTGGCCTCGCCCGCTTCCAGCATCGCGCTCACCTGCGCCTGGCGCGCGCGCAGGGTTTCCGGCGCGGCGCGGCCCAGCGCGCCGGCACGGTAGTCGGCGACCTGCGCGAAACCGCGCGCCGCGTCCTGCGGCAAGCCCAGCGCGACGCGCACCCGCGCCACGGATTCGCGCAGGTCGGCGGCCAGCGCCGGCTCGCGGGCGAAGTCGCGGTCGATCGCGCGCTCGGCGTTGACCAGGATGTCGCGGTCGATCAGGCCGCGGGCGATGTCGGCGGTGCTGGTTTGTCCGAGTGCGCGTTCCAGCGCCTCAAGGTCGGCGACATCGGCGGACGCCAGCTGACTGCGCAGGCCATCGGCCAGGCCGATGCCCATGGCCTCGATGTCGATGCCCTGCAGCATCGATTGCTGGAAGGCGGCCACCTTCTCCAACTCCACGCTGCGTTGCTCGGCGATGGCGCGTTGCGCGCGCGCCTGCAGCAGCCCGTAGACCGACAGCGCCAGGCCGCCGATCAGTGCCAGGGCGATCAGCGCCGCAGCCGCGATGCCGGTGCGATGGCGTTGCGCGAACTTGCGCATGGCATACCCGCGCGAGGGCGGCACCGCCTGCAGCGGACGCGCGTCGAGGAAGCGCTGCAGGTCGTCGGCCAGTGCCGCCGCGGAGGCATAACGTTCGTTGCGGTCGTGGCGCATCGCCTTCGCCACCACCCAGTCCAGCTCGGTTTGCAGGACCCGGCGCATGCGCGACACCGGTTCGCCGTGCGCCTTCGCCAGCCGCTCGGCATCGCCCGGCGACAAAGTCGACAACTGCGCCGACGGCAGCCGCAGCGCGCGGTCGTGGTCGGTGACAGTCTCGCCCGCGGCCAGCGGGCGCCGTCCCGTGAGCAACTCGCTCAGCACCACCCCCAGTGCGTACACGTCGCTGCGGGTATCCACCAGGGCCTGGTCACCTCCCGCTTGTTCGGGGCTCATGTAGTCGGGGGTGCCGGCGACCTCGCGGCCCTCGGTCAGCGTGCTCGCCGTGGCGATGCCGAAGTCGATGATCTTCGGCAGCGCGCGCCCATCGACCTCGTCCACCAGCAGGTTGCCCGGCTTCAGATCGCGATGGATCACGCCCTTCTGGTGGGCGTGCTGGACGCCTTCGCAGACGCGGATGAACAACGCGATGCGTGCGTCGGTCGGCATCGCATGCGCATCGCAATACGCGGTGATCGGGCTGCCGGCGATGAACTCCATCGCGAAGAACGGATGCCCATCCGCCGTGGTGTCTGCATCGAACACCTGGGCGATCGCCGGATGGCGCATCTGCGCCAGCAACTGGCGCTCGACCTCGAAATAGGCCAGGTGCCGGGCATCGAGTTTCTGCGCGCGCAGCAGCTTGAGCGCGACGGTGCGCCGCACCGGCTCCAGTTGTTCGGCGCGATAGACCTCGCCCATGCCGCCGCGGCCGAGCATGCCTTCGATGCGGTAGCGACCGAGCCGGGCGCCTGCGGGCAATGCCGCGGCTTCCCCTGGCGTCGCACCACCCGCGGGCGAACGCGTCGCCAGCAGTTCGGTGCGTTCCGGATCGTCGTGCGGACCCTGTGCCATGCCCCCCCCCTTCGGTTTGATTCTAGCGAACGCGGCGCCCGCGCTCGTGCAGGCGCTACACTGCAGGCGACTGTTGACGCCCCCAGCCGACGGGATGGAACCGGATACCGAGCTCCAGGACACCACCCAGCGCACCGTGCTGAGCCACGGCCCCTTGCGGTCCGCGCCGCGCTCGGCTTGCGTGGTGGTGATCCATGGCGAGGGACTGGGGCGGCGCGCCGACATCAATGACGCCGCTGTATTGGTCGGCCGCTCGCAGGAAGCCGACCTGGTCATCGCCCACAAGAGCGTGTCCCGCGAGCACTGCCGGGTCTGGCGCGAGGGCAACGGTTACCGCATCCGCGACCTCGGCGCGACCAATGCCACCCGCGTCAACGACGTCCGCATCGCCAGCGATACCGTGCTGGCCGACGGCGACCAGGTCACGGTGGGCGAAAGCATCCTCAAGTTCATCAGCCAGGACAGCGTGGAGGCGAGCTACCACGAGGAGATCTACCAGCTCGCCACCCACGACGCGCTGACCGAGCTCTACAACCGCCGGCATTTCATCGAGATGGCCGACAAGGAGATCGCCCGCTCGATCCGGCATGCGCGGCCGCTGTCGCTGTGCATCGTCGACGTGGACCTGTTCAAGCCGGTCAACGATCGCTACGGCCACATCTCCGGCGACGAAGTGCTGCGCCAGATCGCCCTCCTTCTGCGCCGCCATGCGCGCAGTGACGACCTCGCCGCGCGCATCGGCGGCGAGGAATTCGCCCTGCTCCTGCCGGAATGCGATGCCGAGGCCGCGCGCGCGTTCGCCGAACGCCTGCGCGAAGCGGTCGCCGCGGCCCCGTTCGCACCCGGCGGCGAACCCCAGCGGATCACCGTGAGCATCGGCATCGCCGAGCTGGCCGCGGATCGCGACACCCGCCCTGCCCTGATGGCCGCCGCCGACACCGCGCTGTATCGCGCCAAGAGCGAAGGCCGCAACCGGGTGTGCGTGGAAGGCTGAGCCTCAGCGCCCCTCCCAGGGCCGCTGGCCGTGCGGGAACACCAGCAGGTACGCACCCACCGTCCATGCGATGGCGACCGCCCAGCCGGCGAGGATGTCCGACGGAAAGTGGACACCGAGGTACACCCGCGACAGCCCGACCATCAGCGTGAACGCGACCATCGGCAGCGTGATCCACCAGCGCCAGCGGGTGTGCCAGGCCAGCAGGACCAGCACCATCGCCAGGGTGATCGACCCCATCGCGTGGCCGCTGGGGAAGCTGAAGGTGCTCTCGGGCGCGATCGACTCCCACAACGACGGACGTTCGCGCGCGAACAACTGCTTGGCGCCAAGGTTCAGCGACGCCGAGCCGATCAGCGCGATGCCGGCGAACAGGCCTTCGCGCAGCTTGCGCATCGCGGCCAGGGCCAGCACCAGGACCACGTCGACGGGTACCACGCCCCATTCGTAGCCGAGTTTCGAGGAGAGCAGGAACGCACGGTCGAAGCCGTCGCGGGCAATGCCCTGCGCGAAGTGCAGGATCGGCGCGTCGAACGGGAAGGCCTCGGCCTCGCGGACTTCGTCGGCCAGTTCGCCGAAGGCCCACAGCGGCAGCAGCAGGCCGGCGAAGGCCAGCAGCAAGCGCCGCCAGCGTTGCCGCAGGAACGCGAGGCCGAAGCGCGCATCTTCGCGCACGGCATCGACTGCCTCACGTGGCGAGTGCGGCAGGTGCGGTTCGGTGGGCGGTGTCATGCGTGCGGCGATCCGTCGGTCATGGCAGCGGCGGATGATAGCCACCGCGACGTGGACGTCGGTTCACGCAGCACGCTACAGGTAGTCCTCGATGCGCACCGCATCGACCTGCTCGGGACGCATGAAGCGCTGCGCATAGTCGTGGTGCACGCCGCTGCGCAGGAACAACTCGAACAGTTCCGGATCGATGTGCTGGTCCTGGCGCATCTTCGCCATGATCGACAGCGCCTCGGACAGGGTCTTGCCGGGCTTGTACGGGCGATCCGCCGCGGTCAGCGCCTCGAAGATGTCGGCGATCGCCATCATCCGCGCGAGCGGGCTCAACTTGCTGCGATCGAGTCGTTTGGGGTACCCGGTGCCGTCCATCTTCTCGTGGTGGCCGCCGGCGATCTCCGGCACCGCGCGCAGGTGGCGCGGGAACGGCAGCTCGCCGAGCATCACGATGGTCTGCACCATGTGTTCGTTGATCTTGTAGCGCTCTTCCGCGGTCAGCGTGCCGCGGCTGATCGAGAGGTTGTGCAGTTCGCCACGGTTGTAGAGCAGCTCCGGCACGTCCATGCGGAAGCCCCAACGGTTGTCTTCGGGAATGCGTTCGGCTTCCGGCCGGGCGATGCGGTGTTCCGGCTTGTCCGCCAGCAGGGTTTCCTCCGCGGGCAGCGATGGTGCCTGCGCTGGCTTGCGCGCCAGTTCGTCGCGGGACAGGCCCAGGCGGTCGTCCAGGGTGCGCTGCCAGCGCCGCGCGCCGATCTCGCGCAGGCGCGCCTGCTTGTCCGGCGAGAGGAATTCGCCGCCGATGTTGCACTGGGCGACGAAGGCGAATTCTTCGTCCAGCGTGGCAAGCAGCCCGTCGCATCGCGCCCGCAGCACGCGTTCGTCGCCGCCTTCCGCCACGCCGCGCCAGTAGGCGATCTCGGCATCGCGCTTGAGCACCTCGAAACGCGTGCGAATCTCGTGGATGCGGTCGTTGACGGTTTCCAGTTTGGTCGCCTTGTCGACCACGTACTCGGGCGTGGTGACCTTGCCGCAGTCGTGCAGCCAGGCCGCGATGTGCAGCGCTTCCCACTGCTCGGCATCGAGGTCGAAGCCGGCATACGGGCCGTCTGCCGCCGCGCAGGCCGCGCGCGCGAGCATGAAGGTCAGCTCCGGCACGCGTTCGCAATGCCCGCCGGTGTAAGGGCTCTGCGCGTCGATGGCACCGGCGACCATGCGGATGCTTGCCTCCATCAACGCTTTCTGCCCGCGCAGCAATTCCTGTGTCTCCAGCGAGGTCGCCGCGCTTGCCGCCAGCGCGGCGATGAAACTCGCGCTGGCTTCGTCGATCTCGCCGTCCTTGAACAGCAGCAGCATGCCCAGCAAGTGTTCGCGACGATCCTGCAACGGCAACGCCAGCGTGCCGTACGCCGCGAACGCGGGCTCCAGGCCGAGTGTTTGCAGGTCGTCGACTGCGAGGTGGCCACTGACCGGTCGCATCGTCGCCCGCGCATCGGCAAGCAAGCGCGGCAATGCGTCCTGTGCCAGCGGTGGCAGGTCGCGCACCGCATTCGCGCGGCCACCGCTGGTGTCCATCGCGGTGGCGCGCAATGCATCGTCGGCGGCATCGACGAGGTACAGCACCCCGGCACGCGCACCCGCGATGTCGACCATCTTGTCGAGCAGCCAGGGCTGCAGGGCTTCCAGGTCGTCCTCGGTGGCCAGGCGGCGGTTGATCCGCAGGAAGCGGCGCACCGCATCGCGCATCAGGTCGAAGGCACCGGCAAGCTGGTCGATCTCCTGCACCGGCGAACGAATGACCGGATGGTCGCTGAAGTCGAAGTGGCGCACCGCCTCGGCTTCCTTCGCCAAGGCCGCCAGCGGCGCGGCGATCCGGCGCGAGGCCAGCACGGCCACCACGGCGACCGCGCCCAGCAGCAAGCCGAACTCGACAACCCCGGGAATGGCATCGCCGAACCAGCGCAGGACCAGCCCGGTGGCCAGCACCAGGCCGAACGACAGCAGGGTGATGTGCAGGTAGAGCGGGACGCTGGTGCGCTTGCCGTCCATGGCGCCCCCCAAGGCGCGTGCGAGTCCGGTCGAGTCTAGCGCGCTGCCTCGCCGCGGTCGCGCTTCAGCCCGGCCGGCCTGCGCGGTAGCGACGGTCGACGTAGTCGTCGATCAGCGCCACGAATTCGTGGGCGATGTCGTCGCCGCGCAGGGTCACGGTCTTCTCGCCATCCACGAAGACCGGCGCCGCCGGCGCTTCACCGGTGCCGGGCAGCGAGATGCCGATGTTGGCGTGGCGCGACTCGCCTGGCCCGTTGACGATACAGCCCATCACCGCCAGGGTCATGTTCTCCGCGCCCGGGTGGCTGATCTTCCACTCCGGCATCCTGGCGCGCACGTGGTTCTGCACCACGCCGGCCAGTTCCTGGAAGAACTCCGAGGTGGTGCGGCCGCAGCCCGGGCAGGCGGTGACCATCGGCGTGAACGCGCGCAGGCCCATGGTCTGCAGCAGCTCCTGCGCCACGATCACTTCCTGCGTGCGCGAGGCACCCGGCTCCGGTGTCAGCGAGATGCGGATGGTGTCGCCGATGCCTTCCTGCAGCAGCACGCCCAGCGCCGCGCTGGAGGCGACGATGCCCTTGCTGCCGATGCCGGCCTCGGTCAGGCCCAGGTGCAGGGCGAAATCGCTGCGCCGGGCCAGGTCGCGATACACCGCAACGAGCTCCTGCACACCGCTGACCTTCGCACTCAGGATGATGCGCTCGGCAGGCAGCCCGATCTCCACCGCACGATGCGCCGAATCCAGTGCGGAGCGGATCAGGGCTTCGCGCATGACCCGCCCGGCGTCCCACGGCTCGGCGCGCAGCGCGTTCTCGTCCATCAGCGTGGCCGCCAGCGACTGGTCCAGCGAACCCCAGTTGGCGCCGATGCGTACCGGCTTGCCGTACTGGATCGCGAACTCGATCAGCTGCGCGAACTGGGTGTCGCGCTTCTTGCCGAAACCGACATTGCCCGGGTTGATCCGGTACTTCGCGAGGGCTTCCGCACAAGCCGGCTCGTTGGCCAGCAAGGTGTGGCCGTTGTAGTGGAAGTCGCCGATCAGCGGGACCGCGATCCCCATCATCGCCAGCTTGTCGACGATGCGCGGCACCGCCGCCGCGGACTCGGCATTGTTGACGGTGATGCGCACCAGTTCGGAGCCGGCACGCCAGAGTTCGGCCACCTGTTTCGTGGTCGAGGCGACATTGGCGGTGTCGGTATTGGTCATCGACTGCACCACCACCGGCGCGCTGCCGCCGACCTTGACCCCGCCGATCTCGACCTGGCGGGTGTCGCGCCGCAACTCGGGGCCGAAACGGCCGGTATCCGGCAGGCAGGAGGACGGAATCAGCGGGGACTGTGCAGGCATGGCGGCATTTTACCCTCGTGGGCGCGGAACAATCGGTTGCGCGTGCGGCGATTGGGCGACGGCGAGCGGGCGCCAGACTGTGATCTCCGATTCGATCCCGAGGAGCCGGCCATGCCCGCCGCCACCAGCATCATTCCCACGTCAGAAGCCAGCCGCCTGATCAAGCGCTTGTGTACCCACTGGGGCCACAAATTCACGGTCCAGTTCGATGAACGGCAGGGCATGGTGACGTTCGATGACGACGTCGTCCTGCGCCTGCACGCCCACGCCGATATCTTGCATGCCCGCATCGACGCCATCGACCCGCCCGCGCTGGAGCGCTTCGAGGGCGTGGTCGAAAACCACCTGCAGCGGATGGTTCGCGCTGGCGCGCTCGTGTTCGACTGGCAACCCGTCCCTGGTTGAATCGCGCGCGGCGACATCGCCACGGCAATCGAACATCCCTGCCGCTACGATGGCCGCATGGACGATCCCCGCCACATCCTCACTCCCAGCCAGCTGAACACCCTCGCCCGCGACCTGCTGGAAGGCGCGTTCCCGCTGGTGCTGGTGGAGGGCGAGATCGGCAACCTGTCGCGGCCCGGCTCCGGCCATCTGTATTTCACCCTCAAGGACGCGCGTGCGCAGGTGCGTTGCGCGCTGTTCAAGCCCAAGAGCCAGTGGCTGAACTTCGCCCCGCGCGAGGGCCTGCGCGTGCTCGCGCGCGGTCGCCTGACCCTGTACGAGGCGCGCGGCGACTACCAGCTGATCCTGGATTCGATGGAAGAAGCCGGCGAAGGCGCGCTGCGTCGCGCATTCGAGGAACTCAAGGCGCGACTGCAGTCGGAAGGCCTGTTCGATGCCGCCCGCAAGCGCCCCCTGCCCGCGCATGTGCGCCGGCTCGCGGTGCTGACCTCGGCGAGCGGCGCGGTGATCCGCGACATCGTCAGCGTCCTGCGCCGACGCTTCCCGCTGGTCGAGGTCGACCTGCTGCCGGTGCCGGTGCAGGGCGACACCGCGGCGGCGCAGATCCGCGCGATGCTGCAAAGGGCCATCGCCAGCGCGCGCTACGACGTGATCGTGCTGGCGCGCGGCGGCGGTTCACTGGAAGACCTGTGGGCGTTCAACGACGAGGCCTTGGTGCGCGCGATCGCCGCCAGCCCGGTGCCGGTGGTCTCCGCGATCGGCCACGAGACCGACTTCACCCTGGCCGATTTCGCCGCCGACCTGCGCGCGCCCACGCCGTCTGCCGCCGCGGAATTGCTGGTGCCGGACCGGGCCAACCTGCTGGCGCATCTGCATGGCCTGCATCGCCAGTTGCACGCGCAGCAGGCCAATGCCCTGCGCCAGCGCGCACAACGCATCGACCGCGCTTTCCTGCGCCTGCATGCGCTGCGTCCGCAGGCACGACTGGATGCGTTGGCACGACGCGGCGAGCAGGCCCGGCTGCGACTGGCCAATGCGATGCAGCGTCGGCTGGAGCAGGAACGCGCACGGCTGCGCCATGCGGATGCCGTGCTGCGCGCTGGCCATCCACGCCGCCGCATCGAACGCCTGCGCGAGCGCCTGCAGGCGCTGCGCGGACGCCCGCAATCCCTGCTCGCCCGCCACCTGCAACACGAGGCGTTGCGCCTGCGCGGGCTGGCGCGTTCGCTGCATGCGATCAGCCCGCTGGCCACGGTCGCGCGCGGCTACAGCATCCTGCAACGCGAGGATGGCCGCGTGGTCCGCGGCATCGCCGATGCGCAGCGTGGTGATGCCCTGCGCGCACGCCTGCACGACGGCCATCTGCGCCTGCGCGTGGAAGCAACGGAGTCCGACGCATGAAGAAGCGCTGGCCGTATTACCTCGCCAACAAGCCCGTGCAGGCCAACACGGCGCTGGAGGTATTCGACAAGTTCAGCGGCGAGCGCGTGGCCCGCGTGGCCTTTGCCGATGCCACCGCCATCGATGCGGCCATCGCCGCCGCCCATGCCGCGCGCGAACCGATGGCCGCGTTCCCGCCGGACGCCCGCCGCGACGTCCTGGAACATTGCGTGAAGCGCTTCGAAGCACGCGGCGAGGAACTCGCGCTGGCCCTCTGCATCGAGGCCGGCAAACCGATCCGCGACGCCCGCGGCGAAGTGACGCGACTGATCGACACCTTCCGCATCGCCGCCGGCGAAGCGACCCGCATCGGCGGCGAGGTGCTGGAACTGCAACTGTCGCCGCGCACACGCGCCTATCGCGGGATGACCAAGCGCGTGCCGGTCGGGGCCTGCAGCTTCATCACCCCGTTCAACTTCCCGCTCAACCTGGTCGCCCACAAGGTGGCGCCGGCGATCGCCGCGGGCTGCCCGTTCGTGCTGAAACCGGCAGCGAAAACGCCGCTGGGCGCGCTGATCATCGGCGAGGTGCTGGCGGAAACGCACCTGCCGGCAGGTGCGTTCTCGATCCTGCCCTGCAGCAACGAGGACGCCGCCGCACTGGTCGAGGACGAGCGCATCGCCCTGCTCAGCTTCACCGGCGGGCTGGTGGGCTGGGACATGAAGGCGCGCGCGGGTCGCAAGAAAGTGACGCTGGAACTGGGCGGCAACGCCGCCTGCATCGTCGATGCCGATCCCGGCCGGCGGCTCGACGAAGTGGTCGAACGACTGGTGTTTGGCGCCTACTACCAGAGCGGCCAAAGCTGCATCAGCGTGCAGCGCATCCTGGTCCATCGCGATGTCCACGATGCACTGGTGAAGAAGCTCGTCGCCGCGGTGAAGAAGCTCAAGGCCGGCGATCCGCGCGAGGAGGCGACCTTCATCGGCCCGGTGATCGATGAAGCCGCGGCGACGCGCATCGACGGCTGGATCCACGCCGCCCTCCGCGGCGGCGCGAAGGCACTGGTGCGCGGCAAGCGCCTCGGCAACCTGCTGGGCGCATCGCTGCTGCGCGACGTCCCGCACGATGCCGACCTGCAGCGCAAGGAAGCCTTCGGGCCCATCGCCTGCATCGACGTCTTCGACAACTTCGATGACGCCATCGCGCGGGTCAACGACAGCGACTTCGGCCTGCAGGCGGGCGTGTTCACCGCGCGCATCGACCATGCGATGCGGGCCTGGGATCGGCTGGAGGTGGGTGGCGTGGTGGTCGGCGACGTGCCCAGCGTCCGCGTCGACAACATGCCCTACGGCGGGATCAAGCAGTCCGGAGTGGGCCGCGAGGGCGTGCGCTGCGCGATCGAGGACATGACCGAGCCGCGCCTGCTGGTGCTGCGCGACTGAGCGCAGGCGTTACGCCGCCGGCGGCGGGATGACCAGCGCCGGCGGGGCCGGCCGGCCGAACAGGTAGCCCTGCGCATACATGCAGCCCAGGTCGTGCAGGCGTTCGCGCTGGCGCTGGGTTTCCACGCCCTCGGCGATGATCTCGATGTTCAGGCTGTTGGCCAGCGCCACGATCGCGCGGATCACCGCCACGCTCTCGGTGCGGACGTCGCCATCCAGCCCGGAGACGAAGCTGCGGTCGATCTTCAGGCTGGCGATCGGGTAGCGGTGCAGGTAGGACAGCGCGGAAAAGCCGGTACCGAAGTCGTCCAGCTGCGCCAGCACGCCGTGCGAGCGCAGCATGTTCAGGCTTTCGCTGGTGCGCGGTGCATCGTCGAGCAGGGCGACCTCGGTAATCTCGATGCGCAGCCGCGATGGCGCGACCTGCGCGGCGTCCAGCAGGTCGAGCAGGCGGCTGGCGAAATCCGGCGCGCGGAAATGCCGCGGCGACACGTTGATCGCCACGTAGCCGGGCATCGGATGGTGGCCCATGTCGGCGATGACCCGCGCGTACATCAGCCAGTCCACCTGCTCGATCAGCCCGCTCTCCTCGCCCACGTCCAGGAAGTCGCCGGGGGTGAGCAGGCCGCGCTGTTCGTGGCGCCAGCGCAACAGCGCCTCGTGGCCGACGCGCTCGCCGCTGACCAGTTGCACGATCGGCTGGTAGAACGGCTCGAACGCCTCGGCGTTGATCGCGCGGCGCAGGTCGGATTCCATGTCGAGGATGCGGGTGGCTTCGTCGCGCATGTGCTCGTCGAACATCACCGAGCGGTCGCGGCCGTCGCCCTTGGCGCGGTACATCGCGGCGTCGGCATCGCGCAGCATGTCCTCGCCGCTGTCGTAGCGCGCATGCGACAGGGCGATGCCGATGCTCGCGGTCGGGAACAATTCGCGCCCGGCCAGCCAGACCGGCGTGCCGAGCGCGGCCAGCACGCGGCGACCGAGTTCGGCCGCCATCTCCGGCCCGTCCAGGCTTTCCGCGAGGATCGCGAATTCGTCGCCACCGAGCCGCGAGACCACGTCGCCAGTGCGCACGCTGCCGACGATGCGGCGGGCAGCCTCGATCAGCAGTTCGTCGCCGACCGCGTGGCCGGCGCTGTCGTTGACCAGCTTGAAACGGTCGAGGTCGAGGAACAGCACGGCGAAGCAAGCCTGCGGGTTGCCGCGCGCCACCGCGATCGCCTTGCCCAGGCGTTCCAGCAGCTGGGTGCGGTTGGGCAGGCCGGTCAAGGCATCGTGGGTGGCCTGGTAGGTCAGCTTGCGCTCGGCGCGCATGCGTTCGCCGATCTGTTCGACCAGTTCGGCATTGGCCTCGGCCAGCTCGCGGGTGCGCTCGCTGACCCGCTGTTCCAGCCCCGCGTGCGCGTGCATCAGCCGATCCTGTGCCTGCTTGCGGGCCAGGCTGCTGCCGATGTGGTAAGCGACGAAGGTGAGCAGTTCCTGGTCGCGGGTGGTGAACGCCACGTCCGGCGAATAACTCTGCACGGCGATCACGCCGACCACCTTGTCGTCGTAGAGCAACGGCACGCCCAGCCAGCAATGCGCCAGGGTGCCGATGCTTCGGACCTTGCCTTCGGATTCCAGCCGACGGATCCGCGCACGATCGGCCAGCAGGGGCTTGCCGGTGCGCAACACGTACTCGGTCAGGCCGTTGGCGACCCGGCGCGGTTTGCGCATCTGGTCGCGGTCGTCCACCGAATACGGGAGCTCCAGCATGCTGCCGTCGATGGTCAGCATCGCGATGTAGAAATTGCGCGCGTACAACAAGCCGCCGACGACCTTGTGGATCTCGGCGTAGAAACGCTCCAGCGTCTCGCTGGTCATCGACAGTTCGGCGATCCGGAACAGCGCGCGTTGCAGTTCCTGCGCCCGTTGGCGCTCCACCACCTCGGCCTGCAGGTCGTGGTTGGCCTGCTGCAGCTCGGCGGTGCGCTCCTGCACGCGCTTCTCGAGTTGCTCGCGCGCTTCGTAGCGATCCAGCGCGGTGAGGATGTGCTGGGCCACGTAGGCCAGCAGCGCGCGATCCTCGTTGCTGTAGACGTCGCGCTTCTCGTAGTTCTGCACCACCACCGCGCCGACCACGTGGCTGCCGCGGCGCATCGGCACGCCCAGCCAGTCGGCGCTGTCCGGGCCGCTGGATTCGCCGAACGGGATGCCGTGCTGGATGCGCAGCTCCGCCGACGGCCCACGCAAGGCGTCGCCGGTGCGCAGCAGGTGCATGGTCAACGTGTTTTCGTCGTCGGTGACGGGGATCTCTTCGGCGGGATCGTTGACCCACGGGTCCAGCAGGTCGACGAAGTACAGGAACCGCATCGTCTGCTGGTGCTCGTCGTAGAGCACGATGTAGAGATTGCCGGCGTACATCAGCTCGCCGACGATCGCGTGGATCCGGCGCAGCATGTCCTGGAGTTCCAGGCTGCCGCCGGCCAGGTCGGCGATCTCGTACAGCGCCTGCTGCAGGCGCTCCGAGCGATGCAGGGACTGGATCCGCTGTTCCGCCGCGTCCAGCAGGCGGGCCAGCTCGTCGCGGCCGAACCCTTCGCGCGCGGGCGCGGCACCGCGAGGCAGCTGCGCCTCATCGGCACCATTCGGCAACGGCACGATCCGGACCCCGTTCATGCAGCGAGCATACTTGAACTACGCCGCCGGGCACCGCGAGCGGGCAACCCCATTGCGTCCATTCGCCCGTTCCCGTCTGCGTGCCCCATGCCCTGCCCGCCCCCGACGCCCGTCGCGCACCCTTCCCGACAGCCGCGCCAGTCCGTAGGCTGGCGAGCGTGGATGCCCCGGAGACCAGCGACGAAGCCCTGATGCTCGCCTACGCGGCGGGCGATGCCGCGGCGTTCGGGGAACTGTATGCGCGCCATCGCGGAAAGCTGTACCGCTATCTCCTGCGGCAATTGCGCGACAACGCGCTGGCCGACGAATTCTTCCAGGACGTCTGGCAGCGTGTGGTCTCGGCACGCGCCGGGTGGACGCCGGATGCCGGTTTCGCCACCTGGTTGTACACCATCGCCCACCACCGTCTGGGCGACCATTGGCGCAGCCTCAAGCACCGCCCGTCCGCGCCGTCCGACGCCGACGAGCGGCTGGCCCGCGTTGCCGACCCCGACACGCCCGAGCGGGTATTGTCGGAATTCGAGCGTCGCCGCCAGTTGCAACTGGCGCTGGACGACCTGCCCGAGGAACAACGCGAGGTCCTGCTGTTGCGGCTGGAACAGGAACTGACGCTGGAGGAAATCGGCACCATCACCGGCGTTGGCCGGGAGACGGTGAAATCGCGCCTGCGCTATGCCATGGACAAGCTGCGCATGAGGTTGCCCGCATGACCCGCCTGCCTCGCGAACCGCTGGACGCCGAGGAGCGCGCGCTGGCCGCACGCCTGCCGCGCCTGCACGGCCGCGACGAACCGGACGCGGCCCTCGACGCACGCATCCTGGCTGCCGCGCATGCCGCGCTGGCGCCGGCCCCCATTGCCAAGCGTCGCCGCGGCTGGATCGTGCCGCTGACTGCGGCGGCGTCGGTGAGCCTGGCCGTGGGCCTGGCCTGGCAATTGCAGCCACCACCACCGGCGCCTTCGGTATCGCCAGCGGACACCGCGGCCGCCAGTGCGGGCCAGGCCCACGATGGCGAACATCCCGTCATGCGCTCGATGGAAGCGGCCCCGCCGCCCACGGCGCGTGCCATGCGATCCCCGCCGATGCCGATGACCTCGCCGGCAACGCAAGCGGTGCTGGTCGAAGACGACGCCCGGATCGCCCGCGAACGCGCGCCGGCAGAACCTGTCGCCGACCCGCGAGCCGCCGCCCCCGAGTTCGTCCCGGCCCCGCCGCCGGAAGCGGCAATGGCCGAGACGATGCCGGTCGAAGTGATGGCACCGCCCCTTGCGCCACCGGCACCACCCGCCCCCGCCACGCCCGCGGCTCCGCAGGCGGCGCTGGGACGATCCGCGGCGACCGACGAGGCGGTCAGCGTCTCCGGCACGCGCGCCAGGCCGGAGGCGAAGCGCGCTCGTGCGCAGAACGAGGCCGAAGCCGCTGCGGACGCCGCCACGCTGGACACGTTCAGCAAGGCGATGGACGAGGACGACGTGCCGCCGGCGACGATGGACGCACCCGCCGCGCGCGATGCCTGGTTGCGCCGGATCTTGGAACTGCAGCAGCAGGGCAAGATCGACGAAGCCAGGGCCAGCCTGGCCGAGTTCCGCCGCCGCTATCCCGATGCGGTGCTGCCGCCGGAGTTGCGCAAGCTCGAACCCTGATGCCCGGTCGCGGCACCACGCCGCTACCATGTGCACCATGACCTCCCCCACTTCGGCGCCGAAGGCGCCCATCGGCTCGCTGCGCGCGCTGTGGCCGTTCGTGCGCCGGCATTCCGGCCTGTTCCTGGCCTGGCTGCTGGCGCTGGCCTGTTCCTCCGCCGCGACACTGAGCCTGCCGGTGGCGTTCCGTTCGATGATCGACCACGGCTTCAGCAGCGGGGCGAACACCGACCGCACCTTCGGCTTCGTGCTGCTGGTGATCCTCGCGCTGGCGCTGGCCACCGCGGCACGCTACTTCTTCGTCACCCTGCTCGGCGAGCGCGTGGTCGCCGACCTGCGCACCCGGTTGTATGCGCACCTGCTGGGGCTCGATGCCGGTTTCTTCGATCGCACCCGCAGCGGCGAATTGATTTCGCGGCTCACTGCGGATGCGGAACTGCTGCGCAGCGTGGTCGGCTCCAGCATGTCGGTCGCGTTGCGCAGCGTGGTGACCGTCATTGGCGCGCTGGCGATGCTGTTCGTCACCAGCCCGAAACTCGCCGCATGGGCACTGGTCGGCATCCCGCTGGCAGTCCTGCCGATCGTGGTCGGCAGCCGGCGCATCCAGAAGGTCTCGCGGGCCAGCCAGGATCGGGTCGCGGATGCGAATGCGGTCGCCTCCGAGGCGCTGGGCGCGGTGCGCACGGTGCAGGCGCACGCGCGCGAAGCCTACGAGCGGCAGCGCTATGCCGCCGCCATCGCGACCGCGGTGGCGACCGCACGCAAGCGCATCGGCGCGCAGTCGATCGTCACCGCGGTGGCGATGAGCCTGATCTTCGGCGCGATCATCCTGGTGCTGTGGTCGGGCGCACACGACGTGATCGCCGGGCGAATGAGCGCCGGTAGCCTGGGCCAGTTCGTGCTTTATGCGCTGATCGGCGGTGGTTCCGTCGGTGCGCTGGCCGAGGTCTGGAACGAATTGCAACGCGCCGCCGGCGGCATGGGCCGGATCAACGAACTCCTGCAGGAAGATCCGCAGGTCACCGCACCCGCGGCACCCGCGAAGCTGTCCGAGCCGGTACGCGGCGAGATCGTGTTCGACGCGGTCACCTTCCACTACCCGCAGCGCCCTGACAGCGCGGCGTTGCACGACTTCAGCCTGCACGTGCGGCCCGGCGAGACCGTGGCCCTGGTCGGCCCGTCGGGTGCCGGCAAGAGCACCCTGCTCTCGCTGCTGCTGCGCTTCCACGACCCGCAGGCGGGCACGATCCGCCTGGACGGCATCGACCTGCGCACACTGGATCTCGATGCGCTGCGCGAAGCGATCGCGCTGGTGCCGCAGTCGCCGACCCTGTTCGCCGCAAGCGCGGCCGACAACATCCGCTACGGGCGCCTCGACGCCAGCGACGCCGAAGTCCGGCAGGCCGCCGCGGCCGCGGAAGCGGAGACTTTCCTCGACGCATTGCCGGACGGCTTCGCCAGCGAACTCGGCGAGCGCGGCGCACGCCTGTCGGGTGGCCAACAGCAACGCGTGGCCATCGCCCGCGCGTTGCTCAAGGACGCGCCGGTGCTGCTGCTGGACGAAGCGACATCGGCACTCGATGCGCAAAGCGAGCGCGCGGTGCAGACGGCACTGGAGCACCTGATGGAAGGGCGCACCACGCTGGTCGTCGCCCATCGCCTGGCCACGGTGCTGCGCGCCGACCGCATCGTGGTGATCGATGCCGGCCGCATCGTCGCCGAAGGCACGCATGCGCAGCTGCTGGCGGAGGGCGGCCTGTACGCCGAACTGGCGAAGCTGCAGTTCCTCGACTGACCCCCGCCGCGTCGTCGACAAAAAAGCCCCGCGCAAGGCGGGGCTCGAAATCGTCCGTTCGCTGTCGCGATCAGATCGGCTTGACCCCGGCCGCCTGCGCGCCCTTCGCGCCCTGCTGCACTTCGTAGCTGACCCGCTGGCCTTCCTGCAGGCTGCGGAAGCCCTTGGAATCGATCGCGGAGAAATGCACGAACACATCTGCACTGCCATCCTCGGGCGAGATGAAGCCGAAGCCCTTGGCGTCGTTGAACCACTTCACGGTGCCGGTTTGCATGGATTGAATGACCTCTTGCCGAGCGGTTGCAGGAACGTGCGCCGCCGGCTGGCGGCTGCACCGCGCGAGTATGCCGCAAGCGCGTTTCCGCGCAACGGCGCGCAGGCGTCACGATGGATTGGCGTTCCCGACGGCTCGCAGTGCGTGCTGCAAGCCGGCCACGAATGCCTCCTCCAGCCGATGGCGACCCCACCAGCCCTGCTGGGTACCGGCCAGCACGCGGAGCATGTGCCCGCGTGCACCTGGCATGCGCCCCATCGGCAGGAACGCGAGGTCGCGCACGCGCGCCAATGCATCGCGATCGGACTGGAACAGCGGCGTCAGCCAGCGACTGAAGCGGTGGTATGCCGCCAGGTGCGCGCGCCGCGCGCGTTCGTAGCCCTCGAATGCCGCGCGGACATCGCCTTGCGCGTCGAGCGCGCGCGCCAGCGCCAGTGCATCCACCAGTGCCATGTTCACGCCCTGCCCGAGCTGCGGACTCATCGCATGCGCGGCATCGCCCAGCAAGACGGCACGGCCGCGCGACCATCGTTCCGGGATGGCATCGCGATAGGCCGCGCGTGCCAGGCATTCGACCGGGAACGCATCGCCCAATCGTTCGCGCGCCTGCGGCCACAGCGCGTGGACTTCGCCAAGCCACGCGTCGCGCCCGCCCTCGCGCCAGGCATCGAACTGCGCGACCGGCAGGCTCCAGAAGAAGCTCAACCGCCGCACCGGATCGCCGGGCATCGTCCCCACCGGCAACATCCCCACCATCTGTCGCGCGAGGCGGTAGCGCTGGCGCAATTCACCCGGCCACGGCCAGTCGCCTTGCGGCAGCAGGCACCACAGCGCGCCCCACGGGTACGGCGCATCGATGCGCATGCCGGTGACCGCGGCGCGCAACGACGATGCCGACCCGTCGGCGATCACCACCGCATCGAACGGACCGCGCCATCGTCCATTCGCATCGCGAATGCGTCCACCCTCGCAGTCCAGTTCGACAATGGCATTGCCGGCATGCAGCGCGATGCCGGCTTCCAGGCCGATCGCGTCATGCAGCAACGCGAACAACGCGCCGCGCTGCATGCCGATGCCGCACAGGCGCGGATCGAGGCCGGCGTAACGCATGTCCATCACTGCGCGGCCTTCCGGCGTCTCGCCATGGAGGCGGGCGACCGGCGCACCCAATGCGCAGGCCTGGCCGAGCAACCCCAACTGCCACAAGGCCTGCAGGCCGGTGGGTTGCAGCAGGAAACCGGCGCCGACCGGGCCGGGATTCGGCACGCGCTCGAAGACCTCGACCGAATGCCCGTGGCGCGCCAGGGCCAGTGCCGCGGCCTGTCCGCCGGTGCCGTAACCGACGATGGCGACGTGCCGGCGCGTCATCGCGCGGCTCAGCCGGCCAGCATCGCCCGCAGCAGGCGCGCTGCGTCGTCCATCGCCGCCGCCACGTTGTCCAGCACGTCCTGCAGGGTGATCACTTCGTCGACATCGGGTCCCGCGCCCGCTGCCCAGTTGGCGACGATGGCCAGGCAGGCATAGTCCAGCCCGAGTTCGCGGGCCAGCCCGGCCTCGGGCATGCCGGTCATGCCGACCAGGTCGCAGCCGTCGCGGCGCATGCGCGCGATTTCCGCCTTCGTTTCCAGGCGCGGCCCCTGGGTCGCGCCGTAACAGCCGGCATCGACCAGTGCCACGCCCGCCTGCTTCGCCGCGGCGATGACATCAGCGCGCAGCGACGGCGTGTACGGATCGCCGAAATCGACATGCAGCACCTCGGTGCCCGGCTCCTCGCACAAGGTCGAAATGCGGCCCCAGGTGTAGTCGATCAACTGATCCGGGCAGGCCAGCACGCGCGGCCCGCAGTGCGCGGTAATGCCGCCGACGGTGTTCATCGCCAGCACGCGCGATGCCCCGATCGCCTTCAGCGCGGCCAGGTTGGCGCGATAGTTGATCTTGTGCGGCGGCAGCGAATGACCTTCGCCGTGCCGCGCCAGGAACGCCACGCGCTTGCCGGCATACGTGCCCACGCGGATCGGCCCCGACGGCGCGCCGTACGGCGTCACCGGCTGGTGGGTTTCGACATCGGCCAGTTCGCCCAGCGCGTAGACGCCGGTGCCGCCGATCACTGCGAGTTCGATGGACATACCGAGTTCCGAAAATGTCTGGAGGGCGTGGTCGGGCGGGTGCCTGCGGGATCTTCGGCGACAGGGATGTCGCCGATGAGCCTACATGGACGTATTTACGGCGTGTCCCGCTGGCATTTTCCCGACCGCGCCATGACGTGAAACCGCTTCACTCACCAAGTGCATAAATCGCCGGCAGGTTGCGTCCCTGCTCGTGGAAGTCCATCCCGTAACCGAACACGTAGGCATCCGGCACCTGCACGCCGATGTGGTCGGCGCAGATGCCTTCGACGCAGCGGTCGTGGACTTTCTCGGCGAGCACCGCGATCCGCACCTCGGCCGCGCCCTGGTCCTCGCACCACTGCTTCACTGCCAGCAGGGTGTGGCCCTCGTCGAGGATGTCGTCGGCCAGCAGGACCTTGCGCCCGCGCATCGGCGTAGCCGGGCGATGCAGCCAGGCCAGGCCGGAACCCGTGGTCTGGCCGCGATAACGGGTGGCGTGCAGGTAGTCGAACTGCAGGTCCAACCCAAGTTCGCCCAGCGCGAACGCAAGCTGCGCGGCGAACGGCAGCCCGCCGTTCATCACCGTGATGTACAGCGGCACGTCGCCGTCCTCATAGGCCGGGCGGATCTCGCTGGCCATGCGCACGATGGCGGCCTCCAGCGTGGCCTTGTCGAAGACGACATGGGCAGTCGCCAGTGCATCCGCCAGTTTCGGTCCGCTCATGCCACGTCTCCCACGTTGATCGCGCCCGAGGTCGCGCCCGCATCCACCGCCGATTCGCGCACGCGGCCGAGCCGCGCCTGCACGTCATCGCGCCGACCATCGGCCAGCAAGCCGTCCCAACCCAGCGCACCGCGCCCCATCAACCCGGCCAGCGCCATGGTGTTGGACACGCGCCCGGCCATGCCGCGCAATGATTCCTCGACCAGCGCCGGACTGGCCACCAGTACCACGTCGCATCCCGCATCCAGGTGTGCATCGATGCGTGCCTTCACGCCGCCAGCCGAATGCGCGGCGGCCATGCCGATGTCGTCGGAGAACACCACGCCGCGGAAGCCCATGTCCTTGCGCAGGATCTCGCCGATCCAGCGCGGCGCGTAACCGGCGGGTTCCGGTGCGACCTGCGGATAGGTGATGTGCGCCATCATCACCGCATCGGCGCCCGCTTTGATCCCGGCCACGAACGGGACCAGGTCGGTGGCGCGCATCGCATCCAGCGAACGGTCGTCCACCGCGATATCGAAATGGGTGTCTTCCGGGATCGAACCGTGTCCCGGGAAATGCTTGAGCGTGGCGGCCATCCCGGCCTCGTGCATGCCGTCCACGTACGTGCGGGCGAACGCAGCGACCACCTGCGGATCCGCGGAGAACGCACGGTTGCCGATCGCCCGGTTGCCGCGCCCGAGGTCGATCACGGGCGCGAAGCTCAGGTCGATGCCGGTGGCGCGGATTTCGCTGGCCATCAGCCAAGCGTGCTCGCGCGCCAACGCCAGCGCGGCGTCGGGGTCTTCGCGATACAGCGCATCG
The DNA here is from genome assembly GCF_041919455.1 of Thermomonas sp. GTDB lineage: Bacteria > Pseudomonadota > Gammaproteobacteria > Xanthomonadales > Xanthomonadaceae > Thermomonas. The sequence continues at coordinate 44,185 of NZ_JAYRTQ010000011.1, read as the reverse complement.
AAGCCCTGCAGTGCCGGCAATGCGGTGTAGCCCTCGCGGAACCGCTGCACCCGCCCGCCCTCCTGGTCCACGCTGATCAGCTGCGGCCGCGATGCGGTCTCGCGGATGGCCTGGGTGAGTTCCGCCACCTGCGCGCGGCTGGCGAAGTTGCGCGCGAACAGGATCACCCCGATGCAGGCGTCGTGCTGCAGCCAGTCGCGCTCCTGCGCGGTGAGTTCGTGCCCGGAAACGCCGATCTGCAGCATCTAGTGTCCTTCGTTGAGATCCAGCGCCAGACGCTCGTCGTCGCGCCATTGCGCGTACGGGTGAGAGGCCAGTGCGAGATTGTAGTAGCGCTGCGCATGGGTCGCTTCCGCGCCCAGCCATGCAGGCTTGGCGAAGATTTCATCGACGTTTCTCAGTTCGATCTCGGCAACCACCAGACCGGCATTGTCGCCGTGGAATTCGTCGATTTCCCACAGATGCCCGTCATGGGTGACGTAATGCCGATGCTTGTCGATCCGGCCGCCCACGCACAGCGCCAGCAGCGCGTGCGCATCGGCCAGCGGGATTGCGTATTCGAACTCCTGGCGGCTCGGACCGGCTTCGCGCGACTTGATGTTGAGGAAGGCGGCCTCGCCCTCGATGCGCACGCGCACTGAGGTCTGCATCGCGCCGGAATCGACCATGGCCAGATCGTTGAGATAGCCCTGCGCCATCGGCACGACCTTGTGCGCCGCCGCGCGCCAACCGTCATCGGCCAGCAGGAACTTGCGCTCGATCTCGATGCCCATCGCGCGGTCGCCTCAGCGCTTCTTCGGCGGATCGAACACGGCGATGGATTCGACGTGGGCGGTGTGCGGGAACATGTCCATCACCCCGGCCTCGCGCAGGGTCCAGCCGGCCTCGTTGACCAGGTAGCCGGCATCGCGCGCAAGCGAACCCGGATGGCAGCTGACGTAGACGATCCGCTTCAAGCCTTTCAGCGGCAATTGCTTCAGCACCTCGATCGCACCCGAACGCGCGGGATCGAGCAGCAGCTTGTCGAAGCCCGCCTTCACCCACGCCTGCCCGGCCAGGTCCTGCGCCAGGTCGGCGGCATGGAACTGCACATTGGTGAGGCCGTTATGCGCGGCATTGGCGCGGGCGCGTTGCACCAGGCCGGCTTCGCCTTCCACACCAACGACATCGCCATCGCCCGACGCCCGCGCCAGCGGCAAAGTGAAGTTGCCGAGACCGCAGAACAGGTCGAGCACGCGCTCGCCCGGCTGTACGTCGAGCAGTTCCAGCGCGCGCGCGATCATCGCCTCGTTGAGCTTGGCGTTGACCTGGATGAAGTCCAGCGGCCGGAACAGCAGTTCGATGTCCCATTGCGGCAGCCGGAACGACAGTTGCGGTGCCTCGCCGGACAGCGGGTGCACGGAATCGTTGCCGCCGGGCTGCAGGAAGATCGTGAAGCCGTGCTCCGTGGCGAAGGCATCGAGCCTGGCCTGGTCGGCATCCGACAACGGCTGCAGGTGGCGGAACACCAGCGCTACATGCGCATCGCCGGTGATGAATTCGATCTGCGGGATGTCGCGGCGCGCATCCAGGCCATCGACCAGCTCACCGAGCGCGGCGACCTTGAAGCCGAGTTGCGGCACGACCACGTGGCATTCGCCGATGTCGGCGACGAAGCGCGGGTCCTGCTCGCGGAACCCGACCAGGGTCTTGTCCTTCTTCTCGACCCGGCGCACCGAGAACCGGCCCTTGCGCCGGTAGCCCCAGCTGTCGCCGCGCAACGGCGGCAACACCGACTGCGGGGTCACATGGCCGATGCGCTGCAGGTTGTCCAGCAACACCCCCTGCTTGGCTTCGATCTGCTTCTCTTCATCGAGGTGCTGCAACACGCAGCCACCGCAGGTGCCGAAATGCGGGCAGCGCGGCGTGACCCGGTCCGGCGATGCCTGCACGACCTCGAGCGTCTTCGCCTCGTCGAAATTGCGCGAGCGCGTGGTCTGCTGGACCAGCACGGTTTCGCCCGGCAACGCGCCGGTGACGAACACGGTCTTGCCGGCATGCGGGCCTTCGGGCCAGCGGGCCACGCCACGACCGTCATGGGTCAGGTTGACGATGTCGAGGGATTTCGGGGAATGATCGAGTCGGGCCACGTGGCGGCTGGCTGCGGGGTGGCCTGCCATTGTCGCATCCCGCGAAAGCGAACGGCCCGCCGAAGCGGGCCGTCCATCCGTCGTCTTGACGCTGCGTAGCCCGGATAAGGCCAAAGGCGCATCCGGGATTGGACCTGTCGAGAGCATTCCCGGGTGCGCTGCGCTTACCCGGGCTACAACCGCTTGCTGCTACGCAAGCAGATCCTTCGCTTCGCTCAGGATGACTTCGCCACTGGCAAAGTCACTTCTGCTTCCAGCTCCCGCCGGACTCGTACCACCAGCCCGGGCGCGCGCTGGCGATCCACTGGCGGGCGAACACGTCGCGGATCTGGCTCTCCCATTCCGGGTGGCCATTGGCCACCGCGACTTCGCGATAGACCGCCTTGCGGTCGCGATTGTCGTCGGCGACCGCGGCGTTCATCGCAACGCGATCCTTGAGTTCCAGCTTGCCGGCGTCGCGCACGGTGACCAGGCCGTCGGCGGTGAAGCCGAGTGCGCCACTGTCGAAGCCGGCGCGCAACGTCGCGTTGAAGCGCGACTCCATCCGCGACTGGATCGACTGGATCGCCGGTGTCTTCAGGCTGATGTCCGGCGCCGACTGCGCCTGCGCGCTGCCGATGCCGACCAGCACCCACGGATCGAAACCGGACAGGTCGGAGCGGATCCGCGTGCCCAGCGCCGCCATGCCGCCAGCCGGCGCGGACGGATCCTTCATCTCGACCTTGTCGGCCTCGTTGATGACCTTTTCCACGAACTCGCGCGCCGCTTCCTTCGCCTCCGCGGCGGGGAAATAGACGTTGATCGTCACGCAGGCGCTCAACAACAACGCGCCCGCGACCGGCATGCCCAACCACTGCTTCATGACCTTGCTCCTGTATGCATCACTCGACGATTCGTCATTCCACGACCGGTGCCACTTCGCCCTTGCCGACCGCCACCAGGCGTTCGACCAGGGTGGGCCAGTCGACGTTGCGGTTGAAACCGACCACGTCCAGCCGTGGCAAGCCGGCCCCTTCGACGATAGTAAAGGCGTTGCCGCCCTGACTGCGATGTGAATCGAGGCCCGACATCGCGCAGACGTCGTTGGCGAGGCGGCAGCCGATGCCGATCCGCCGATAGCCGAAGTCGTCGAACAACCCGATCAACTGGCCTTGCAGGCTGGTCACGAAGGACGCATCGCCGACGCTGCTGATGTTCTGCACCGCGCGCTGGCTGATCCGCTGCTTGACCCCGGGCGCCTCGTCGGTGATGAAGCGCGCGTCGAACGCGACCGGCGTCCAGTCGACCAGGCGCAATCCCTCGATGCGCCCGTCGATGCGACCGGTGATGCTGCCGAAGCCGAGCACTTCGGTGAGCCGCAACAGGTCGAGGCCGTCGAACGCGATGTCCGCGCTCAGGCTGGGCGCGCTGCCGAACGGGCGCTCCAGCGACAGTGCCGAGAACGCCACCCGGCCGTCGAACAGCCGCAGCGACAGGCCGCCGTCGAAATCGATGCGCTCGTCGGCGTAACGCGCCTGCGGGATGTTGCCGCTCAGGCGTCCCTGGAACGCCGGCAGGCCCAGCGCCTGCGAGACCTTGCCGAAGTCGATGTCGTCCAGCGCCAGGCCAAAGTGGATGTCCATGCCGGCGGTTCCCTGCGGCGGCCGGATCACCACCTCGCGCAGGGTCATCGTCCCGTCCATGAGCGGGACCCGAACATCCTCGCGGAAGCGCAGCAGGCCATCGGCGCTGCTCATCGGCAGCCGGGCTTCGCCGAACGCCAGGCCGTACAACTGGCCACCCTGCCAGCGCAGCTCGCTGCGCACCGGTATCGATGCCGAATAGCGCAGGTCGCCGGCCAGCCGATCGAAGACGAAACGCCGCGCGGGGTCGCGCAGGTCGACGCCGTGCAGCACAGCGTCGACCCGCGACAGTGCGCCAGCCTGCGCTTCCACGCGCAGGTCCATCGCCCCGTGCAGGTCGACATCGCCCAGACCGAACAAGCCCATCCATCCGGACAGGTAGCGCTGCCGCAGCGGCGACATGTCGCGGCTGCGGGCATCGACCGCCATCGAGGACAATGCGCCATCGTTGGCGAATGCGAGCGTCCCGCTCGCCTGCAAGGCATCGCCATCGCGCCATTCGATGCGCGGCACGTGCCAACCGGCACCGACCTGTTTCATTGCATCGACGCGCAAGCCCACCGGCGTGGCCGGCAACGCGACATAGGTGTTCCCGGCGAGGAACTCGCCACCGCGCAGGTCGCCATCGAGTGCCAGCAAGGAGCGCGCGGGGGTGGTGCGGTAGTCGATGCGCAAATCGCCACCGAGGTTCTCGCCGGCGATCGTCGCGTCCTCGGTTTCCAGGCCGAGGCCACGCACTTGCAGCGGCCCGCTGATCCGCAACGGACGATTGGCTGGCGCCTCGATCGCCAGCGATGCATCGAGCAATCCGCCCTTCAAACGCGCTTCCGGCCACGCCTGCGACAGCAGCGCCTGCGCCCAGGCCATCGGCACGCGGGTGAGGTCGAGCGTGGTCAGGTCCGGCGTGGCGGCGCTGCGATCCAGTGCGAAGCGCGCGCCACCTTGCGTCAACGAGGCCTGCGTGGTCGCGGCATCGAACTGCACGGCCAACCGCAAGGGCGCGGCGTTGCCCGAACGCAACACGCCATCGCACTGCCAACCGTCGTTGGCCACGCGCCGCAGCGGGCAGCGCCAATGCAGGTCGCGATAGCGGTAGCCCAGGCCCGCCGCCTCGACCTTGCCCGCCCACAACTGCAAATCGCCGGTCGGGGCGCCTTCCGGCCAGTCCAGTCGCACCCGCACCTGTTCCAGCGTGGCGACCACCGTGCCGACCCTGGCGATGCGCGCCTGCGCCGTGCGCGCATGCACGGGCATGGCCGCTAGCATCGCCAGCACGTAACAACTCGTTAAGATCGAACGCCACATGCCCGCAGCATACAAAGCCGAGGTCGCATCGCGATGAATCCAGCCACCACCAGCGCCTTGCCGCGCCTGTTGCTGGTCGAGGACGACCCGATCAGCGCGGCCTTCCTGCGCGATGCCGCAAGCGCGCTGCCTGCCGAGGTACATGTCACCGGCAACCTGGCCGAGGCACGGCGCGCGATCGCTACAACGGACTTCGACCTGTGGCTGGTCGATGCCAACCTGCCGGATGGTCGCGGCGAAACCCTGCTCGATGCCGCCACAAGCAGGCATCGGACACCTGCGATCGCCCATACCGCCGCCGATGACGCAGCGGCGCGGGACCACCTGCTTGCCGCAGGCTTCGTCGAGGTATTGCGCAAGCCGCTGGGCGTGGCAGCGCTGCATGCGGCGCTGCGCCGGCAATTGCCGATGCCATCGCATCGCGTGGCCGACACCGACCTGCCGGACTGGAACGATGCCGGCGCGCTGGCCGCGCTCGGCGACGTCGCCCATGTCGACGCGCTGCGCCAGTTGTTCCGCCGCGAACTGCCCGGACAACGCGCGCGCATTTCGGCGGCCGCAGGCAATGTTGCGGCGATGCATGCAGACCTGCACCGGCTCGCTGCCAGTTGCGGGTTCGTCGGCGCAGACCGGTTGCGCGACGCAGTGCGCCACTTGATGGCAAGTCCGTCCGATCCTGCCGCAATGCAGGCATTCGTGGCCGCCGCCGATGCTGTGATCGCGGCCTAGGGCCTCGGCGTGGCCAGTCGTCCCAGTTCGCCCAGCATCTCCCACGACTTCAGGCCACGCCCGCCGAGGTGGTGCAGCAGCACGCCGCGCAGGGGCAGGCGCAGACTGGCCAGGTCCTCGCCGTTCGGCAGGCTGTCCTCGCCCAGCGCCTGCAGCGCGCGCCCGGTGGCGCTCTCGCGACGCTCGCCGGCGCGCTCCCCGAGGACGCGCCGCGGGCCGTGTTCCGCTTCGAGGCGATAGCGCGCGGCGGGATCGATCGGCGCACCATCGCCATCGCTGGCGTAGTCGAAGCCGCTGCCCAGTGCGTCCAGCAGGTCGCGCTCGAAACGGCGCAGGATCCACGCCAGCGCCTCGCCCGCACGCAGGCGCTCGCGCACCCGCGCATAGGCCGAATGCAACTCCGGCTGCGGCGCCTGCCGGGGCGCCAGCCGCATGCACAGCTCATTGAGGTAGAAGGCCGCCAGCACGGCATCGCCATGCAGCAGCGGCGCAGCGTCGACCGCTTCGGCCGCGGTCAGCTGCGCCAGTTCGCCGCGCTGCACGCCATCGAAGCGGATCGACTGCAGCGGCTGCAGGGCCGCACGCAAGACGTGCTTCTTCGGGCCCTGCACGCCGCGCGCGACCAGGCCGATGCGGCCATGCTCGGCGCTCAGGACCTCGACGAGCAGGCTGGTCTCGCGCCAGGCCCGCGCATGCAGCACGAACGCCGGCTCGCCGACGAAGCGCATCAAAACCTGCCCAGGATCCGTCGCGAGCGAAGGCACGCAGCCCGTGGTGGGTGAGGATGATTGATTGCAAGCCACCGGCTTGCAGTCGTCCGAACGCCCGAAGGCTGCGCCTGAGGGCCGGACTCGCAGAAAGCGGAATGTATGTGCGAATACATGAGCATTTCGAGCACCGCACGCGGGCTGCGTGCCGAGCGCAGCAGGATCATGGGCAGGTTTTCAGTCGTGGTAACCGAGCGAGCGCAACGCCGCTTCGTCGTCGGACCACCCCTCGCGTACGCGAACCCAGGTCTGCAGGAACACCTTGGCGTCGAACAGGCGCTCCATCTGCTGGCGCGCGCGGCTGCCGATCTCGCGCAGGCGCTCGCCGCCCTTGCCGATCACGATCGCCTTCTGCCCTTCGCGCTCGACCCAGACCACCGCGTCGATGCGGTACATCACGCCGCGGGTCGGCGACGGTTCTTCCTCGAACCGCTCCACCTCGACCGTGGTCGCGTACGGCAATTCCTCGCCGAGCTGGCGCATCAGCTGCTCGCGGACCAGCTCGCCGGCCAGGAAACGCTGGCTCTTGTCGGTGATCTCGTCCTCGCCGAACGCCGGCGCGGCCTCCGGCACCAGGCCCAGCAGGCTATCGACCAGTGCCTCCAGTCCCTTGCGCTTGAGCGCCGAAAGCGGATGCACCGCGGCGAACTCGCGGCCTTCGCTGACCTTGGCGATGAAGGGAAGCAACGCCCCCTTGTCCTTGATCTTGTCGACCTGGTTGACCACCAGCACCACCGGCAGCCCGCCGTCGCGGAGGGCGTCGAAGGCCAGGCCGTCCTCGGCATCCCAGCGGCCGGCCTCGACCACCAGCACCGCCGCATCCACGCCTTCCAGCGCGCCGCGCGCCGCGCGGTTCATCATCCGGTTCATCGCCTTGCCGGAACGCTTGCCCTGTTCGCCGTGGATCCCGGGCGTATCCAGCAACTGCAACTGCCCCCCGGGGAAGGTGGCGATGCCGAGCAAGCGATGGCGGGTGGTCTGCGGCCGGTTGGAGGTGATGCTGACCTTGGCGCCGACGAGGGCGTTAACCAAGGTCGACTTGCCGACATTCGGACGCCCGATCACCGCGATCGCGCCACTGCGTTGGGTCTGGTTGTTCATGCGTCGATGACCTGCATGGCGGCTTCGGCCGCCTGTTGTTCCGCGGCGCGGCGCGAACTGCCCTCGCCTTCGGTGGTGATGGCCGGTTCGGCCAGGCGGCAACTGACCCGGAACACCCGGGCATGGTCGTCGCCGGATTCATCGACGAGTGCGTACACCGGCAGCCCGCGCTGGCGCGCCTGCAGCCATTCCTGCAAGCGGGTCTTGGCATCCTTGCCGACCTTGTTGGCCGGCGGCAGCGCCGCGATCAGCGGGTCGAACCACGGCAGCACCACCCCGCGGCAGGCGTCGAAGCCGGCATCGAGATAGATCGCCGCAACCAGGGCTTCCAGTGCGTCGGCGAGGATCGAGTCGCGGCGATGGCCACCGGTCTTCATCTCGCCGGGGCCCAGCACCAGGTGCGCGCCGAGATCCAGCGTGCGGGCGATCCCGGCCAGGGCGGACTCGCGGACAAGCTCGGCGCGGCCGCGGGTCAACGCGCCTTCGTCGGCCTTCGGCCAGTGCGCGTAAAGCGCCTCGGCGATGAACTGGTTGACCAGCGCGTCGCCGAGGAATTCCAGGCGTTCGTTGTGCGGACTGCCGGCGCTGCGATGGGTCAGCGCCTGGTCGAGCAGTGCCGGGGCGGCGAACGCATGCCCGGCAAATGCCCGTGGCGCCAGGTCATTGCGCGGCTGCGCCACGCACCACGGCCTGCTCTGCATGGAACCTGCCGACCACGTCGAGGTTGGCGATCAGCTCTTCGCGACGCTCGTAGTCGACGGTCAGGTTGAAGCCGCTGTCGGTGGCTTCGATCTTGAGCATGTCCGGCTTGATGATCTTGACGTAGTCGATCTTCAGGTGCCTCGCGAACAACGCGCGGATCGCATCCTTGGACGTGGCGCTCGCGCTCTGCTCGTTGGCGATGCTGGCCAGCGCCTTTTTCACCGAGTAGTACTCGATGTACATGGGCACGATCTTCATGCCGCAGAACAGGAAGAGGATCACCACCGACAGGGTGATCAGGAACCCCAGCATGGTCATGCCGCCTTGCTTGCGCTTCATTCGTGCTCCCCTTTCCACAGTCGATACATCACGGAATCCGCTTGCCGATCCGGGAGGTGTCCACCCAGTGGTCGGCCTGGCGGTCGAAATTCATCCACACGATCATCGCCTTGCCACGCAGGTTGGCCTCCGGCAGGAAGTGCGTCTCCCAGAACCGGCTGTCCTCGCTGTTGTTGCGATTGTCGCCCATGACGAAATAATGCCCCTCCGGCACCGTCCAGTCACCCTCCCCCTGGTAGGGCAACGGGGTGTCGTCGCGGCGCAGGACAAAGTGGGGGCGACCGGGCAGTCCCTCGGTGAGCCTCGACGCACCGGTCATGTCGGCGCCCTGTCCTTCGCCCTGGTACACGCCTTCCATGCGGTAGGGGACTTCGCGGCCATTCACGGTCAGCTTGTTGTCGTGGTAGCCGACCGTGTCGCCGGGCAGGCCGATGACCCGCTTGATCCAGTCCTGGCGCGGATGGTGCGGCGGCCGGAACACCACCACGTCGCCGCGCTCGGGCGCACCGTTGGCGAGGAACTTCTTGTTGGTGATCGGCCAGCGCAGGCCGTAGGAGAACTTGTTGACCAGGATGAAATCGCCGATCAGCAGGGTCGGCATCATCGAGCTGGACGGGATCCGGAACGGCTCGGCCACGAAGCTGCGCAGGCCCAGCACCAGCAGCAGGATCGGGAAGAAGGCCTTGGAATAGTCCACGGCCACCGGCTCCTTGACCTCTTCGAGCGGGCTGGCGGCAGCGGCGCGGCGCTTGGCCAGGAACAGCTTGTCGAGCAGCCAGACCAGGCCGGTGAGGGCGGTCAGGGCGACCAGGATCGTCTCGAACCACACCATCATGCGAACTTCTCCATGTAGCGCCTGTTCCGTCCCGCGGGCACCTTCACCCGCCGGGAGAAGGAAGGGAACATCACTTGTTGTCGACCTGCAGCACGGCGAGGAAGGCTTCCTGCGGGATTTCCACGCTGCCGACCTGCTTCATCCGCTTCTTGCCCGCCTTCTGCTTCTCCAGCAATTTCTTCTTGCGCGATGCGTCGCCACCGTAGCACTTGGCCAGCACGTTCTTGCGCATCGCCTTGACCGTGGTGCGGGCGATCACCTGCGCGCCGATCGCGGCCTGGATGGCCACGTCGAACATCTGCCGGGGGATCAGTTCCTTCATCTTCTCGGTCAGTTCGCGACCACGGCGGTCCGCGTGGCTGCGGTGGACGATGATGCTCAAGGCATCGACCTTGTCGCCATTGATCAGGGTGTCCACGCGCACGAACGGGCCGGCCTCGAAGCGGACGAAGTGGTAGTCCAGCGAGGCATAGCCGCGACTCACCGACTTCAGCTTGTCGAAGAAGTCCAGCACCACCTCGGCCATCGGCAATTCATAGCTCACCTGCACCTGGCTGGCCATGTAGGTGATGCCGATCTGCACGCCGCGCTTCTCTTCGCACAGCTTGATCACGTTGCCGATGTAGTCCGGCGGAGTCAGGATGTTGGCGCGGATGATCGGCTCGCGGATCTCCTGCACCTGGTTGATCGGCGGCAGCTTGGCCGGGTTGTCCATCGGCACGATGCCGCCGTCGGTCTTCAGCACCTCGTAGACCACGGTCGGCGCGGTGCTGATGAGATTCAGGTCGTACTCGCGCTCCAGCCGCTCCTGCACGATCTCCATGTGCAGCATGCCGAGGAAGCCGCAGCGGAAGCCGAAGCCCATCGCCTCGGAGCTCTCCGGCTCGAAGCGCAGCGCGGCATCGTTCAGGCGCAGCTTGTCCAGCGCCTCGCGCAGGTCCGGGTAGTCCTCGGCATCGACCGGAAACAGGCCGGCGAACACGCGCGGCTGCATTTCCTGGAAGCCGGGCAGCGGGCCCGGCGCGGGATCGCCCGCCAACGTCAGCGTGTCGCCGACCGGCGCGCCATGCACGTCCTTGATCGACGCATGCACCCAACCCACCTCGCCTGCGCCCAGCCTCGCGAGCTCCTTACGCTTGGGGGTGAACACGCCGACCTTGTCGACCTGGTGGGTGCGGCCGGTCGACATCACCAGCAGCTTGTCGCCCGGCTTGATCTCACCCTGCATGACCCGCACCAGGCTGACCACGCCCAGGTAGTTGTCGAACCATGAATCGATGATCAGCGCCTGCAGCTTGTCGGTGTCGCGCGGGGTCGGCGCCGGGATTCGCTTGACGATGGCTTCCAGCACATCGCGCACGTTGAGGCCGGTCTTGGCGCTGATCGCCACCGCGTCCTCGGCATCGATGCCGATCACCGCCTCGATCTCCTCCTTGACCTTGTCGACGTCGGCGGTGGGCAGGTCGATCTTGTTGAGGACCGGCACCACTTCCAGGCCCTGCTCGACCGCGGTGTAGCAGTTGGCGACGGACTGCGCCTCCACACCCTGCGCCGCGTCCACCACCAGCAGCGCACCCTCGCAGGCGGCCAGCGAGCGGCTCACTTCGTAACTGAAATCGACGTGGCCAGGGGTGTCGATGAAGTTCAACTGGTAGGTCGTGCCATCCAGCGCGGTGTACGGCAGCGAGACCGACTGCGCCTTGATGGTGATGCCGCGTTCGCGCTCGATCGGGTTGGAGTCGAGCACCTGCGCTTCCATCTCGCGGTCCTGCAGGCCGCCGCACAGCTGGATGATGCGGTCGGCCAAGGTCGACTTGCCGTGGTCGATGTGGGCGATGATCGAGAAGTTGCGGATGGACCGCATGGCATCGTGCTGCATGGAAACTCGGCTGGGGGCTGCGACGGCAGCGGGTTCGCAGCCTGTCTGGGGTTAGCTCGACAGTATCGCACAGCCCCGTCCGCGCCTTGGCCGGCACGGACGGATTGCCGGCCGCGGCTCAGTCGCCGGCGGGGTTGATCGTCAGGTATTGGGTGCCGCCGCCACGCCTGACCAGCAGCATCACCGGCTTGCCGGTACCGACAGCGCGCAGCTGGGCATTGAGCGTGGCCGCGCTGGACACGTCGTTGCGGCCCACGGCCAGGATCACGTCGCCCGGACGCAAGCCGGCCTCGCGCGCAGCCACGCCTTCGACCCGCGCGACCAGCACGCCCTCGCCCGGCTGCAGGCCCAGCCGGCTGCGCCGCTGCGGGTCGAGATCCTCGCCGACGATGCCCAGCGCATTCGCCTGCGCGGCAGCGGCCGGGCGTGTTGCGCCGTCATCACCCGTTGCGGTACTCGCCGTGGCTTCGGTCAGCTGGTTGAGGGTCGCAGTGACCGTGCGCGGCTTGCCGTCACGAACCACTTCGATCGAGACCTTGGTACCGGGTGCCATCGCGCCGACGATCGGCGGCAGGTCACTGGAGTCGTAGACCGGCTGGCCATTGATGCTGCGGATCACGTCCTGGCGGAGGATGCCGGCGCGCTCCGCGGGACTGCCCACCTCCACGCGCGATACCAGCGCACCATTCGGCTCGGCCAGGCCCAGGGCCTTGGCATTGTCGCGGGTGATCGGCTGGATCTCCACGCCCAACTGACCACGGGTGACCTTGCCGGTCGCCTTGAGTTGCTGCACTGCGTTCATCGCCACGTCGATCGGGATGGCGAAGCTCACGCCCATGTAGCCGCCGGAATTGCTGAAGATCTGCGAGTTGATGCCGACCACCTGGCCGCGCGTGTCCAGCAGCGGGCCGCCGGAGTTGCCGCGGTTGATCGCCACGTCGGTCTGGATGAACGGCACGTAGCGCTGGCCCGCATACGGGTTGGCGCGACCGACCGCGCTGATGATGCCGGCGGTGACCGAATGGTCCAATCCGAACGGCGAGCCGATCGCGACCACCCACTGCCCGGACTTGAGCGCGCGGGAGTCACCGATGCGCAGCGTCGGCAAGCCCGAGCCGTCGATCTTGAGCAGGGCGACATCGGACTGCTCGTCGCTGCCGACCACCTTGGCCACGAACTCGCGGCGATCGGTCATGCGGATGCGCACCGTATCCGCGCCATCGACCACGTGGTGGTTGGTCAACACGTAACCGTCGGCGGAAATGATGAAGCCGGTGCCCTGCGACACCCCGCGCGGGCGGGCGTTCGGCTGGCCTGGCATCCCGGGCATCCCCGGGGTCATGCCGGGCCCGAAGAAGCGGCGGAAGAATTCCGGAATTTCCTCATCGTCCGGCATCTGCCGCGGGTCGCCCTGCTGTGCGATGGCCTGCGGCTTGCTGCCGATCTCCGCCTGCACGCTCACCACCGCCGGACCGACCTGGTCGACCAGGCGGGTGAAATCGGGCAGGCCGGCGACCAGCTCGGGGGCCGGCGCCTGCACCGCCGATTGCGCGGTGGCCACGCCATACCAGCTCCCCGCAGCAAGCCCGGCAGCGGCCAGGGCAACGGAGAGGACCAGCGGGCGCAGCAGCGGAGTCTTGGCAGCAGTCATCGTCGACGAATCCTCGTTCGCGTGAATGGAATCAGGTTGGCTGGATCGGGCGGTGCGCGTGCCCCTCAGGGCCGGCTGGCAGCGGTCGCAGGTGCATCGGCAGGCGTGTCCTGCGCGGCGGCAGGCGGCGGGATATCCGCCAGCCCCGGCGCCTGGAAGGGGTTGTACGGTGCGGCGACGCGGTCGTGCTCGCCGAAGCCGACGGTCAGTGCGTTGTTGCCGGCGTATTGCGGCAACACCGAACGCGGCCAAGGCCGGGTGACGATGTCGGGTTGCGGCGCGTCGATCGGCAGGCTGGCGACGGCAGCGACGGATTCGGCGTGGCGCTCGCGCAGCGGCGCGGCGATGGCGCGCGATGCCTCCACGTTGCGCGCGGTGTCGCGGTTGCGCTGCGGCCTTGCAGCGGCGGCAATCGCGGTCGCGGCGACCAGGGTCTCGCTGGACGCCGGCAGCGAGGGCGAGGTGGGCTCCGGCAATGACGGAACCGGTGCGGGATCGAGTGTTGTCGGTGCCGCTGCGATCTGTGTTTGTGGGGTGATGCCGGCGGGATCCACTGCAGGCTGCCGGGCGACGAAACCCACGACAACTGCAAGCGAGGCCGCCATCGCCGCACCACCACCCCAGCGCAGCCATGCCGGCTTGCGAGCGCGTGGTTCGACAGGCTCGCCTCGAACGGAACCTTGAGCCTCATCGAAAATCGCCGCCGAAACGCGCGTTGCGAAATCCGCCGGCAGCCGCTGCGCCGGCGCCAATCCGCGCATCACTTCACCCGACAGTCGCCATCGCTCCCAGCATTCGGCCAGCGGCGCATCGTGTTGCAGGCGGCGCAGCAGGAAGCGAGTTTCGTCGGCCGGCAACGCGCCATCCATCAATGCGGACAATTGCTCGCGGCTGCTCAGCTGGGTCAGGGTATTGGCGCGGAGGGTGGTGTCGTGGGTCATGGCGGCGGGCTCAGGCGTGCGAACGCTTGCGTTCGTCGTGGTCCAGCAGGGGCTTCATGCGTTCGTCGATCGCCTCGCGGGCGCGGAAGATGCGCGAACGCACCGTGCCGATCGGGCAATCCATGCGCTCGGCGATCTCCTCGTAACTCATGCCTTCCACTTCGCGGAAGGTGATCGCATCGCGCAGTTCGGGCGGCAGGTCTTCGACCGCGCGCAGCACCGTTTGTTCCAGTTGCTGGCGCATCAGTTCGCGTTCCGGCGTGTCGTTGTCGCGCAGGCGCAGGCCGGACTCGAACTGCTCGGCATCCTCGATTTCGATATCGTCGGTCGGCGGCTTGCGGTTGCTCGACACCAGGTGGTTCTTGGCGGTATTCACCGCGATCCGGTGCAGCCAGGTCGAGAACTGCGCATCGCCGCGGAAACCGCCGATCGCGCGGTAGGCGCGGATGAAGGTGTCCTGCGCCACGTCCTGGACTTCCGACCAGTCGTGGATGTAGCGCGAAATGAGCGCGGCCGTCCGGTGCTGGTACTTGCGCACCAGCAGGTCGAAGGCGGCGCTGTCCCCGCGTTGCACGCGGGCGACGAGATCCTGGTCCAGCGCTTGCGACACGTCGTCCTCGGCCATTTCGCGCCGGTCCTCGTTGATGAGCCCGGTCGCGTCCGGGCCTTGTGACAGCGATGATCGACGGAAGTTCCGCGCCAGCGCTTTTACCTGAAGGCGATTTGACAGGTATTCAAGCCGGGCCGGGCTAGGATGCTTCTTCACATACTGGTATGGATGGTACGCGCATGGCCGACTCCCCCGCCGCAGGCTTCGACGGGCTCCGCCTCCGCCACTGGAAACCGCAGCGCCGCGAGGATGGCGTGCTCGTCCTGCAGTTCGATCGCGCCGATGCGCCGGTGAACGCGTTCTCGCAGGACACGCTGATCGAACTGGCCGACGCGCTTGAACGGATCGCCATCGACCCACCCAAGGGCGTGGTCATCGCCTCGGCCAAGGCCAGCGGCTTCATCGCCGGCGCCGACCTCAAGGAATTCCAGGAGTTCGACCGCAAGGGCACCGTCGACGATGCGATCCGTCGCGGCCAGGACGTGTTCCAGAAGCTCGCCGAACTGCCCTGCCCCACGGTGGCCGCGATCCACGGCTTCTGCATGGGCGGAGGCACCGAGATCGCGCTCGCCTGCCGCTACCGGGTGGCCAGCAACGATCCGTCCACGCGCATCGGCTTGCCGGAAACCCAACTGGGCATCTTCCCCGGCTGGGGCGGCAGCGCGCGGTTGCCGCGCTTGGTCGGTGCGCCGGCGGCGATGGACATGATGCTCACCGGTCGCGCGTTGTCGGCGGGTGCCGCGCGCGGGATCGGACTGGTCGACAGGGTCGTCGAACCGGCGCTGTTGATCGATGCCGCGGCCACGCTGGCGCTGCGCGGCACCACGCGTCCATTCAAGCAGCGCGCGCTCGCGTGGGCGACCAACACCACGCTCGCGCGCAAGCTGCTCGCTCCGCAGATGGCCAAGCAGGTCGCACGCAAGGCGAAGAAGGATCATTACCCCGCACCGTATGCACTGATCTCCACCTGGCAGCGTTTCGGAGGCAAGGGCCTGCGTACCCGGCTTGATGCCGAACGTCGCGCGGTGGTGAAACTTGCAGGCACGACCACCGCCCGCAACCTGATCCGCATCTTCTTCATGACCGAGCGCCTGAAAGGCCTGGGCAAGGGCGATGCCGGCATCCGCCACGTGCATGTGGTCGGCGCGGGCGTGATGGGCGGCGACATCGCCGCGTTCGCCGCCTACAAGGGTTTCGAGGTCACCCTGCAGGATCGCGAGCAGCGCTTCATCGACCCGGCGATGGCCCGCGCGCAGGCGCTGTTCGAGAAGAAGGTCAAGGATCCCGCCAAGCGTCCCGCCGTGGCCGCGCGCCTGCAGGCCGACCTGGCCGGCGACGGTGTGGCGCATGCCGACCTGGTGATCGAGGCGATCATCGAGAACCCCGAGGCGAAGCGCGCGCTCTACCAGTCGCTGGAGCCGCGGATGAAGCCCGACGCCCTGCTCACCACCAACACCTCGTCGATCCCGCTCGACGACCTGCGCGGCCACATCGCGCGACCGGCGCAATTCGCCGGCCTGCACTACTTCAACCCGGTCGCGCAGATGCCGCTGGTCGAGATCATCCACCACGACGGCATGGCGCCCGAGACCGAGCGCCGGCTGGCCGCGTTCTGCAAGGCGCTGGGCAAGTTCCCGGTACCGGTCGCCGGCACGCCCGGTTTCCTGGTCAACCGCGTGCTGTTCCCGTACATGCTCGAAGCAGGCACCGCCTATGCCGAGGGCATTCCCGGCCCGGCGATCGACAAGGCCGCGGTGAAGTTCGGCATGCCGATGGGCCCGATCGAACTGATCGACACTGTGGGCCTGGACGTGGCCGCCGGCGTGGGCCGGGAACTGGCACCGTTCCTGGGCCTGCAGGTGCCGGCGGCACTGGCGCAGGTCGATCCCGCCAAGCGCGGCAAGAAGGACGGCCAGGGCCTGTACGCATGGGAGAACGGCAAGGCGAAGAAGCCCGAACTGCCGGCCGACTACAAAGCGCCCGACGACCTCGAGGACCGGCTGATCCTGCCGCTGCTCAATGAGGCCGTGGCCTGCCTGCACGACGGCGTGGTCGCCGATGCCGACCTGCTCGATGCCGGGGTGATCTTCGGCACCGGATTCGCCCCGTTCCGCGGTGGCCCGATCCAGTACATCCGCAGCGCTGGCGCCGATGCCTTGCTGGAACGGCTCAAGGCCTTGCAGGCGAAACATGGCGAGCGCTTCGCCCCGCGCCAGGGCTGGGACAATCCGACCCTGCGCGAACCGCCGCAATGATCGCCACTTGAATCACGGCACGCGAAAAAGGCGCTTCGGCGCCTTTTTTCGTTTGGCGAGGTCAGGGCTCGATGCCGGCCTCGGCCAGCATCGTCGCCAGGAAGGCCAGTTGCGCGTCGCGACGATCCGGACCGTCGTAGCGGCGCACGATCCAGGTCTCCTTCGCACTGGCTTCGGCATCGGGCGCGAGCGTGACGTAAGGCCCATGCACTTCCATCTCCAGTAGGCTGCCCGCCTGATCATTCGGCAACCAGTTCAAGTACAACTCGACCTGGCCGTGTTCGGGTTGGATGCGCTCGCGCGGCTGCAGCTCGAAGCGGATCACGAACGCTTGTCCGGCGCGGAAACCCGCCATCCATCCGGCGCGCGGCGGGATGAAGACCTTGCCGCGACGCCCCTGCTTGCCGGTGGCGGGGCTTCGAGGTCGAGGGTGAAGAACCCGCCTTCGGTCGTGCCCGAGAGCCTATCGAAGCCGGCATCGACATCGTGGCGCAATCGCACGTCGGCGTCGCTTGCGACCGACACGTACACGCGCGTGTCGGCGGGCACCCGGCTGTTGAACCAGATATCGCAGCTGACCGGCGTCGTGCGGATATTGCGCATGCTCGCCCGTGTTTCCAGCGTGCCCGGCTTGCCTGCCGGCAACGCGTAGTCGTACGTCATGCGCACACCGCTGACCGGGCTGGGCGGACCGCGCAGTTCGATCCGGTCCGCAGCCTGCCCCACGACCTCCGTCGCGGCATAGGACAGCCACGGATCCGGTGGCCACGGCGCCTGCGCATCGCGACGCGCGGGGTTGGCCTGCTGGTGCACCCACCAGTGCGATTGCGGACCCAGCCAGACCTGGTGGCCGAGGTAGCCGATGTCGCCCGCCTCGGCATCGACGCGTGGATCGGGTTGCGCGGCGACCGCATCGCCGACCTTCAGCAGGTTCGGTGCAGCGGGCAATGCGAGATGTAGCATGCGGCCGCCGAGCCGCGGCGAGACCTCGACAACGAGTCCAGCATCCGCAAGTCGCAGCCGCGAAGCACCGGCGTCGCGATCGCCGGCGAACGCGATCGGCAAGCACGACGCGAGCAGCATTCCGCACGACGACAACCACGCGCGAAGCGGCATGATGCGGCGCTCCGGCATGGTGCCCATCACATCGTCTGGGTCGGTTTGTCCGAATTGAGCGTGCCGGCCAGCGTGGTCTCGATCTTGCCGCGCACCGCTTCGCCCTCGGCGGTATCGGCGAACTGCACGCCGATGCCGGCGGGACGGCTGCCCTGCGCACCGGTCGGGGTGACCCAGCACACCTTGCCGGCGACCGGCAGGCGCTCGGACGAATCCGGCAGGGTCAGCAGCAGGAAGACTTCATCGCCGATGAAATAACGGCGGGTGGTCGGCACGAAGATGCCGCCCTGGCGCACATACGGCATGTAGGCGTTGTAGAGCGACGGCTTGTCCTTGACCACCAGCGACAGGATGCCCTGCCGTGCACCACCACCCATCGGACTGCTCATGCGTCATCCCCCGTTCGCGATGCCTGGCCTGCGTTGGACATCAGCACCAGGCAAGCAATGATTCGGCCACTGCAAGGTCGGCGCGCACCGTGCTGCGCAACAGGTCGCGCGCGCGGTTGGCGGCGTCGAACCGCGCGGCCAGCGTGCGGGTTGCGGCCGGATCGGTCAAGCCCGCGGCCTGGTGCAGAGCGAGGTCCGCCAGGTGTTGCAGGCGCTCGCCGGCACGGCCATCCGCCACCCAGCGCTGCGCGACCTCACCCACGGCGGCTTGTCCGCGCCCCAGCGCCTGCGCGTCATCGGCCACCGCACGACGCAGCGCCAGGCCATCGCCCGAGGCCCAGGCATCGGCCAGTCCGGGATGCCCGCGCGCGGCGTCCAGCGCCTCGCCCGCCACCTTCGTCGCATGCCCCCGCGACAGCAGCCACGCCAGGGCTTCCTCGCGCGGCGGCAGGCGCACGTCGAGGCGCTGGCAGCGGCTGCGGATCGTCGCCGGCAGGCGCGCGGGATTGGACGACAGCAGCCACAGGTAGCGGCCCGGCTGCGGTTCCTCCAGCGTCTTCAGCAAGGCGTTGAAGGCATTCCAGTTGATCGCGTCGGCGGGGTCGACGATCACCACCTGCGCGCCACCCAGTTGCGGTGTCAGCGACAGCTTCTCGGACAGCGAGCGGATCTGTTCGATGACCAGCTCGGCACGCATCCTGGGCGGGGCCGGCTTCAATTTCCATTCGTACCCGACCATCAACAGGTCGGGATGCGCACTGTGGCCCCACGGATGCGAAAGCGTGCCGTCGGGACGCGTTTCCAGCGGGTCGTATTGCGCGCGCGCGGCGAACAGCGAACAGCCCTTGCACGATCCGCACGGTTCGCCATCCGCGTTCGGCGAGCGGCACAGCACGCGCCGCGCCAGGTGTTCCGCCAGCACGCGCTTGCCGATCAGAGCAGGCCCGGTGATCAGCGTGGCGTGGCCGAAGTGGCCGCCGTCGACCGCCGCGGTCGCATGGTCGTAGGCGCGTTGCTGCCACGGGCTCAGGGCCGGCAACAGGCTCACCGCAGCCCCTCGCGATAATCGGCCAGCGCCGACAGTGCAGACGCCGCCACGCTTGCCGCGTCCGGGCTCGCATCGATCACCCGCAAGCGATCCGGATGTTGCGCGGCGCGGGCGAGGAAGCCGTCGCGCACCCGTTCGAAGAAGCTGTCGCGCTCGCGCTCGATGCGGTCGGGCACGCTGCCGCCCAGCAGGTCGCGCCCGCGGGTGCGCTCGCGGCCATGGGCCACGCCGAGGTCGAGCAGCAGGGTCAGGCCGGGCTCGATGCCGACGACACGTTGCTCGAGCTTGGCGATGAAATCTTCGTCCAGCCCCCGCCCCGCGCCCTGGTAGGCATAGCTGGAATCGGTGAAGCGGTCGCTGATCACCCAGGCGCCGCGCTGCAGTGCCGGCAGCACGACCTCGCGCACATGCTGCGCGCGCGACGCGAACATCAGCAGCAACTCGGTTTCCGCATGCACCGGTTCGCCGGTGCCGCCCAGCAACAGGTCGCGGATGCGTTCCGCCAGCGGCGTGCCGCCGGGCTCGCGGGTGCTGACGACCTCATGGCCATCGGCCAGCAAGGCCTCGCGCAGGGCGGACAGCACGGTGCTCTTGCCGGCGCCCTCGCCGCCTTCGATGCTGAGCAGGCGCGGCTGGCGTTGCAGCGTCGCGGTCACTTCGGTGCGGCCTGGCGCTGCGCGCGGTAGCGCTGCACGTATTCGCGCACCGCGGCGTTGTGCGCCTCAAGCGAGGCCGAGAACACATGCCGGCCGCTGCCGTCGCCGACCGCGACGAAATACAGCGCATCGCCGTTCGCCGGATTGGTGGCGGCGCGCAACGCGGCCTTGCCCGGCATCGCGATCGGGGTCGGGGTCAGGCCCGCGCGGGTATAGGTGTTGTACGGCGTGTCGGTGGTCAGGTCGCTGCGGCGGATGTTGCCGGCATAAGCCGCGCCCATGCCGTAGATGACGGTGGGATCGGTCTGCAGGCGCATGCCGATCTGCAGCCGGCGCACGAACACGCCGGCGATGGCGGGACGTTCCTCGGCGATGCCGGTTTCCTTCTCGACAATGGACGCCAGGGTCAATGCTTCGTTCGCATTCTTCAGCGGCAGGTCTTCGGCGCGCGCGGCCCAGGCCTCGTCCAGCGCCGCCTGCAGTGCCTTGTGCGCACGCTTGAGCAGGTCGAGGTCGGTGTCGCCCTTCACCCATGCGTAGGTCTCAGGCAGGAAGCGCCCCTCCGGATGCTGCCCGGGGTGCCCGAGCGCCTTCATTAGCGCAGCATCGTCCAGCCCCTTCGAGTCGTGTTCCAGCCCATCCACCTTCGCCAGCGCGGCACGCACGTCGCGGATGTTCCAGCCTT
The DNA here is from genome assembly GCF_041919455.1 of Thermomonas sp. Lineage (GTDB taxonomy): Bacteria > Pseudomonadota > Gammaproteobacteria > Xanthomonadales > Xanthomonadaceae > Thermomonas. The sequence goes on along the minus strand of NZ_JAYRTQ010000011.1, from coordinate 23,426 downwards.
CCACGATGGTGAAGTTGCGTCGCACCACCTTGCCGTCGCGCATCGCCAGCAGCAGCGCGCGCGGCGTCGTGTCGGGCGCCAGCGCGTATTCGCCGACCTGCAGCTTGCCCGCCGCGCCGGTCTGCCGCGCCAGAACCTGCCACTGCACGCGGTCGCCGGTGTCGATGCCTTGCGCCTGCAGGGTCCGCAAGACCTTGTCCAGCGAATCCCCGCGCGCCACGATCAGGCTCTCGTCGGGTTCAATGCCGGCCAGCGGCGCGTCGGCGAACCCCTGGTAGCGCTGCCAGTACCAGGCGGCTACGGCCAGGCCCGCCAGCAGCAGGACCAGCAGGAAACGCAGGAAGGCACCACCAGAAACGTGCTGTTTCATGCCGGTTCCCGCGATTCGGAAAACATCGGATACGCCATCGCCAATCGCTTCCGCAGGTCGGCCACTGCGGGATGCGGCGGCCATGCGCGCGCATCGAGTGCGTGCACCGGCAGGATACCGCGCACCGCGTTGCAGAGCGCCAACGCCTCGGCCGATTCGACATCGTCCATCGAGAGTGTGGCGACCTCGAGCAGGCCTTCATCGAGCAACCAGCCACGCAGCACGCCGGCCACGCCGCAGGCATCGAGCGGCGGCGTGGACCAACGGCCATCGCGCAGCACCAACAGGTTGGCCGAGGTCGCGCACACCGGGTTGCCGGCCATGTCGCGCATCAGGCCTTCGTCGCAGGACGCCCGCTCGGCGTCGGCACGACCGAGCACCTGTTCCAGCCGATTGCAGTGCTTGATGCCGGCCAACGCAGGCTGCATCGCCAGGCGCGTCTCGCAGGCATGCAAGCGCAGCGCGCCCTGCGGTGTAGGCAATGGCAGCAGCGACAGGCTCCATGTCGGCGCGGCGTCGAGCGGCGGCGCATAGCCACGCCCGCCTTCGCCGCGGGTCAGCAGCAGTTTGAGCACGCCGCTATCCACGCCCGCGGTCAGTTCGGCGATGCGGGCTTCGACGAACGCGAGATCGGGCATCGCGATGCCGAGCCGTCCCGCGCCCTCGCGCAACCGCACGAGGTGGCGTTGCCACATCGGCAACTCGCCACGATGGACACGCATGGTCTCGAACAGGCCATCTCCATAGTTCAACCCGCGGTTGGCGATCGAAACCGTATCCAGACGATCGCGACCGATGTATGCGGCGGATGTCATGGGGTTCGACTCACAAAGCGAGTATCGGGGAGTGCCCACGCAATTGCGTGGGCGTGAGTCGAACCCCATGGCGTCCGCAACCGGCGAGCGTGCACGCCCTTCATTCGACGCCCAATGCGCGCAGCATGCCGCGCGCCTTGGCCCGCGTTTCGTCCAGCTCGCGCTGCGGGTCGGAGTCGATGACGATGCCGGCACCGGTGCGGAAACGCAGCGCGTGGCCTTCCACTTCGCCGCTGCGGATCAGGATATTCAGGTCCATGTCGCCGTTGCGGTTGAGCCAGCCCATTGAGCCGGTATACGCGCCGCGACCCGTGCCTTCCAGCTCGGAGACGATCTGCATGCAGCGGACCTTCGGGCAGCCGGTGATGGTGCCGCCCGGGAACACCGCCGCGATCACCTGGCCCGGGGTCGCAGCGGGCAACAGGGTGCCGCGCACGTTGCTGACGATGTGGTGCACATGCGCGTAGCTTTCGACCGTCATCAACTCGTCGACTTCCACGCTGCCCGGCACGCAGACGCGCCCGAGGTCGTTGCGCTCCAGGTCGATCAGCATCACGTGCTCGGCGCGTTCCTTCGGATGTCCGATCAGTTCGCTGATGCGTGCGGAATCATCCCCATTGCCATCGAACCGCGGGCGGGTGCCGGCGATCGGGCGGGTCTCCGCGACATCGCCATGCACCGACACCAGCCGCTCCGGCGAGGCGCTGACCACGCTGCCCACGTCGGTGCGGAAGATGCCGGCGAACGGCGCGGGATTGTGGTCGCGCAGGCGCTGGAACAAGGCCGCGGGTTCAAGAGGCGCATCGAAGCGCGCCGTCCAGCCGCGCGACAGGTTGACCTGGAACACGTCACCGGCCGCCAGGTAGTCGAGCACGCGCTGCACGCCATCGACATAGCCTTGCGGGGCGTCTTCCCCGATGCCTGCAGGCGGCTGCCAAGCCGGCAATCGCGGCAACCCGCGCGCGCGTTGGACATCGTCCGCAACGCGATCCAGCCAGTCGCCCGCAGCGGTTTCGGCGATCGCGATGCATTCGCCCGTCACGCGATTGCGCAGGACGGCGGCCGGGCAACGCAGCGCACAGGCGACCGGCAACGTCCCGACCGAGCGTGGCAATCGCAGGACCGGCTCGACCTGCTGCGCGAGTTCGTACCCCAGCAGCAGCGCCCAGCCGCCACGGAACGGCAGCGTGTCGGCATCGTCGCGCGGAAGCCGTTCCTCCTGCCAACGCGCATCGAGCACGTCGAGGAATTGTCCATGAAGGCTTGCGCCATCGTGGTCGCGGACCACGCCATCGCGATGCAGCGCGAACGATGCGCCATCGTGCGCAAGCAGCATGTCCCAGCGCCCATGCGCGCCGGTCGCGCTGGATTCCAGCAGCACCGGATAGCGCGCCGGATCCAGGCGATGCAGGTCGAGCAGATCGAAGTCGGCGGCAAGCGGTCGATTCAGCACGCTGTCATCCCGCCATCCCGGTGTTCACCGGAACAACGGCCTCGCATCAGATCCGCTTGAATACCAGCGTGCCATTGGTGCCGCCGAAGCCGAAGCCGTTCGACACCACCACGTCGACCTTCGCTTCGCGCGCGACATTCGGCACGTAATCGAGGTCGCAGCCTTCGCCAGGCGTTTCCAGATTGATCGTCGGCGGGATGATCCCGGTTTCGAGCGCCTTGATGGTGTAGATCGCTTCTACACCGCCGGCCGCGCCGAGCAGGTGGCCGGTCATCGACTTGGTCGAGCTGACCATCGTCTTGTAGGCGTGGTCGCCGAGCGCTCGCTTGATCGCCAGCGTTTCCGCCAAGTCGCCGAGCGGCGTGCTGGTGCCATGCGCATTGAGGTAGCCGACCTCGTCGGCGTTGATGCCGGCGTCGCGGAAGGCCATCGCCATGCAACGTGCCGGGCCTTCGCCGTTCTCGCTGGGCGCGGTCATGTGGAAGGCATCCGAGGATGCGCCGAAGCCGGCCAGCTCGCAGTAGATGCGCGCGCCGCGGGCCTTGGCATGTTCGTATTCCTCCAGCACCAGGATGCCGGCACCGTCGCCGAGGACGAAGCCATCGCGACCCGCATCCCAGGGCCGCGAGGCCGCGGCGGGGTCGTCGTTGCGCGTGCTCATCGCCTTCATCGCGCAGAAGCCGCCCATCGAGGTCGGCGAGCTGCCGCGTTCTGCGCCTCCGGCGAACATCACGTCGGCGTCGCCGTACTGGATCATGCGCATCGCCATGCCCACGGAATGGTTCGCCGTGGCGCAAGCGGAGACCGCGGAGAACGTGGGGCCCTTGATGCCGGTCAGCAGCGACAGCTGGCCCGGCAGCATGTTGATGATCGTGCTGGGGATGTAGAACGGGCTGATCTTGCGCACCCCACCCTCGTGCAGCTTCACCGAGGTTTCCTCGATGCCCCAGATGCCGCCGATGCCGGCACCGACCAGCGCACCGATGCGCTCGGCATTCGCTTCGGCCACCTGCAGCCCGGAATCTTCCAGTGCCATCAGCGAGGCGGCCACGCCGTAATGGATGAAGTGGTCCATCTTCTTCGCGTCCTTCGGGTTCACCCAGCGGGTGACGTCGAAGTCGCGTATCTCGCCGGCGATGCGGGTCGGATAGGTGCTGGCATCGAAGCCGGTCACCGCACCGATGCCGGAGCGGCCGTTGACGATGCCGTCCCAGTTGCTCGCCAGGTCGTTGCCCAGCGGCGAGACGATGCCCATTCCCGTGACCACGACGCGTCGTTTCGACATGGCGATTCCCTTATTCGTTGCGATGGTGCCGTGGTGCGGATGTTGCGATGGTGAAAACGCACGGGGCCGCATCAGCGGCCCCGGCGTTGCGACTCACACGGGCGAATCAAGCCTTGACGTGGGCCTTGATGTAGTCGATCGCGGCCTGCACGGTGCTGATCTTCTCGGCCTCTTCGTCCGGGATCTCGCACTCGAACTCTTCCTCGAGCGCCATCACCAGCTCGACCGTGTCGAGCGAGTCCGCGCCGAGATCCTCGACGAACGACGCGCTGTTGCTGACGTCCTCTTCCTTGACGCCCAGTTGTTCGATGACGATCTTCTTGACGCGCTCTTCGATGTTGCTCATGTCTCGGTGCTCCTCAGGGGGCGGTTTCGTGGCTAGTGTACGAGAAAGCCGGCTGGCGTTCCCGGATGGATCCATGGCAATGGGGCCGCCCGCGGCACCCACGCCGCGAATGCTACGGCATGTACATCCCGCCGTTGACGTGCAGGGTTTCGCCGGTGATGTAAGTGGCACCGGGCCCGGCCAGGAAGGCCACCGCACGGGCGATATCGGCTGGTTCGCCGAGGCGGCCCAGCGCGATCTGGCCCAGCATCGCCTCCTTCGCGGCCTCCGGCAGGTCGGCGGTCATGTCGGTGGCGATGAAACCGGGGGCCACGACATTCACGGTGATCCCGCGCGAGCCGATCTCCTTCGCCAGCGACTTGCTGAAGGCGATGATCCCGGCCTTGGCCGCAGCGTAGTTGGCCTGCCCGGCATTGCCGGTCACCCCGATCACCGAGGCGATGTTGACGATGCGACCCTTGCGCGCCTTCATCATCCCGCGCATCACCGCCTTCGACGCCCGATAGACGGAAGTGAGGTTGGTGTCGAGGATGGCTTGCCAGTCCTCGTCTTTCATCCGCATCAGCAGGTTGTCGCGGGTGATGCCGGCGTTGTTGACCAGGATCGAGATGCCGCCGAACTCGCTCGACACCGCATCGACCAGGGCCTCGATGCTGCCGGCCTCGTTGACGTTGAGCCGGCGGCCGTGGCCGCCAGCCGCTGCCAGCCGATCACCGATCGCCTGCGCGCCTGCATCCGACGTGGCGGTGCCGATCACGGTCGCGCCGAGCGCGGCCAGTTCGTCGGCGATCGCAGCGCCGATCCCGCGCGACGCGCCGGTGACCAGCGCGACTTCACCCTTCAAGACAAACTCGCTCATGCATTCCATTCCTCGATGGCGCCGGCGAATTCGGCCGGCGTGCCCAATGCGCGTGCATCGAGCGATTTGTCGATGCGCTTGGCCAGCCCGGCCAGCACCTTGCCCGGCCCGCATTCGCCGATGCGGCCGACGCCGCGCGCGGCCAGCGCCTGCACGCAGCCGGTCCACTGCACCGGCAGGTAAAGCTGGCGCACCAGTGCGTCGCGGATCGCATCCACGCTGTCGTGCGCGGTCGCGTCCACGTTCTGCACGACCGGCAGCGAAGGCATCTGCCAGCGCAAACCGGACATCGTTTCTGACAGGCGGTTGGCCGCGTCGCGCATCAGCGGCGTATGCGACGGCACGCTGACCGCAAGCTTGATCGCCTTGCGCACGCCACGTTCGGCGAGCATCGCCAGCGCGGCGTCGACCGCGGCTGCGTGGCCACCGATCACGATCTGCCCCGGCGAATTGAAATTGGCCGGCACCACGACTTCGGCGGCGGAGACGGCTTCGCACACCTCGAGCACCAGCGCGTCATCGGCGCCGAGGATAGCGGCCATCGCGCCGGTGCCGGGAGGCGCGGCGTCCTGCATCAGCTGCCCGCGGATGCGCACCAGGTGCGCACCGTCCTCCAGCGACAGCGCACCGGCCGCGACCAGCGCGGTGTATTCGCCCAGGCTATGGCCAGCGAGGACGGCCGGGGCCGGACCACCGCTGGCCTGCCACGCACGCCAGACCGCCACGCCTGCGGCCAGCAACGCCGGCTGGGTGTATTCGGTGCGGTTGAGTTGTTCCTCGGGCCCGGCCTGCGACAGCGCCCACAGGTCGACACCGGCGCCCTGCGAGGCCTCCTCGAACGTCGCCTTCACGCCGGGATGCAGTTCCGACAGTTCGGCCAGCATTCCGACCGATTGCGAACCCTGGCCAGGAAAGACCAGGGCAAGTTGGGAGGGGGCTTCGCTCACGCGGCATCGGGCATGCAAGTGCCCGTAAATTCAAGGGATGCGCATGATACGAGCAATTGCTCTAGCGCGTCTGTACCGGGGCGTATTGGGGCTTCTCGCGGCGGTCGCCCGCGCCGCCAGTCCGCCGCCCCGATGCGTGCGAACATCCTGTTCGACGCATCGTCGCAGGCCATCCATGCCCTGCTTGCGGTCGCACCGGCAGCCCGGACGCCCGCTTACAGTTGGTTCGTTGAGATCAGTAGCGCAGCAGCGCCGAGCCCCAGGTGAAGCCGCCACCGAAGGCTTCAAGCAGCACCAGCTGGCCGCGCTGGATCTTGCCGGCGCGCACGGCTTCGTCGAGCGCCAGCGGCACCGAGCCGGACGAGGTGTTGCCGTGGCGGTCGACGGTCACGACCACCCGCTCCATCGGCATGTCCAGGCGCTTGGCCGTTGCTTCGATGATGCGCAGGTTGGCCTGGTGCGGAACCAGCCAGTCGATCTCGTGGCGATCCATGCCGTTCGCCTCCAGGGCTTCCTCGACGACGGAATCCAGCGCCTTCACCGCATGCTTGAACACCTCGTTGCCGGTCATCAGCACGCGCACGCCGGCGTTCTTTTCCTCGGGCTTGAAACCGACCGAGACACCGACCGGGTTCCATAGCAATTCCTTCTTGCCGCCGTCGGCATGCATGTGGGTGCTGAGGATGCCGGTCTCCGCATCGGCCTTGAGCACCACCGCGCCGGCACCGTCGCCGAACAGCACGCAGGTGCCGCGGTCGTTCCAGTCCAGCATCCGGGTCAGGGTTTCCGAGCCCACCACCAGCGCGATCTTCGCCGCGCCCGAGCGGATGAACTTGTCCGCGATGGTCAGCGCGTAGATGAAGCCGGAACAGGCCGCATTGACGTCGAACGCCGGGCAGCCGTTCGCGCCCAGCTTGTGCTGCAGCAGGCAGGCGCTGGACGGGAAGATCAGGTCGGGCGTGGTGGTGCCCATGATGATCAGGTCGATGTCGGCCGCGGTCACGCCCGCCGCTTCCATCGCGCGCAATGCGGCGTGGTAACCGAGGTCGGAGGTGGTCTCGCCCTCGGCGGCGACATGGCGTTCGCGGATGCCGGTGCGGGCCACGATCCATTCGTCGCTGGTCTCGACGAATTCGGCCAGGTCGGCGTTGGTCAACACCTTTTCCGGCAGGTAGCTGCCGGTGCCGGCGATACGGGAATAGACGCGGCCTTGGCTATCGCTCATGCGTGCGGTCCTGGCGAATCGGGGTTGTGAAGACCGGACACCATAGCGCGTGCGGCCAACGGGAAGCGGCATCCGTACCGCGATGCGGATGGGGGAAGCCGACACCCACCGCAGAAACGCCAACGGCCGCGCACGTGGCGCGGCCGGGCGTCATCCAGCAAACACGACCTTGCGGCCGCGGATCACTCTTCGTCGGCGACCTTGGTCTTCGGCGCGATGACCTGCTTGCCGCGGTAGTAGCCGTCGGCGGTCACGTGGTGGCGCAGGTGGGTCTCGCCGCTGGTCGGGTCGGTGGCCAGCTGCTTGGCGGACAGGGCGTCATGCGCGCGGCGCATGCCACGACGGGACGGGGAAACGCGGGACTTCTGGACGGCCATGGTGCAACTCCAAATCTGAAATGGATCACTGCGAACGGCGCGCGGCGATGCCGCGCTCAATCAATCATCTTTCTTCCACCCGGACAACGCCGCGAACGGGTTGGCTTGGGCGATTTCCTCGACGGTGGGCGCGAAATCGCGCTCGACCGCCTCGGCATCGGGCGACACCGGCACCACCGGCAACGCCAGAATCAGTTCATCCTCCACCAGCTCGGCCGGGTGCAACATCCCGTCGGCCTCCACCAGCAATGCTTCGTAGTCCGGCGGCAGGGCCGCTTCATCGGCCTCGTCGAGGATCAGGCCCAGGCGCTGCACCAGTTGCACCGGCAACAGGAACCGACGCAGGCTGCTCTGGCATTCCAGTGGCAGTTCCGCCTCGATCCGCAGTTCGGCGAACGGCACCTGCAGGGCATCGGTGTCGAACGCCAGCGTGTAGCGGACGTCGCCATCGGGTTCGAGCAGGCTGCCGCGCAACCGGGACATCGCCGCAAGCGGAATCCGGCCCTCGAATTCGCGCCGCGCCGCGACCATCCGCCAAGCATCCACGTGTTCGGGCACCCGGCTGTTCGGCATGTCGGACATAAGCCGGAAAATGTTACGTGGCGTGGCCGACACTGTCAAATCAAAGCGCATGCGTGCGCAGGACGGCCATGGGCCGGTTTGCCGACCGGATGACGCTCCTTCAGACTCGCCCCATGCACGAAATCCTCCTGCTCCTGCTGGTGCTTGCCGCCGGGATCGCCCTTGCGATGGCTTGGCGGATCCGCCAGCGCAGCCATGCCCGTCGCCAGGCGATCCGCGCGGTGCTGGACGCCGCCGATGCGCTCGAGGCCCGCCTGCGCACCGCGCGCGAAGAGATCGAGGCGGTTGCCGGCGACCATGAGAACCCGGTCCGCGGCGCCATGCAGGACCTGCTGCGCCAGCGGCTGTGGTTGCAGGATCATGCGATCACCGCGGAACTGGCGCAGTTGGACGGCGTCCGCGCTTCGCTGGACAGCGCGCGCGCCAGCCTGGACCAGCAACTGCAGCGGATCTCGATGGCGCGCGCCGGCACCGCGTGAGCATGCCTCGCCTGGTCCTGGCCTCCACGTCCCGATATCGCCGCGAGTTGCTCGACCGGCTGCGGCTGCCCTTCGACGTGGCCCGCCCTGATGTCGACGAGACGCCCCTCGCCGGCGAATCACCCCATGCGTTGGCAAACCGGCTCGCCGTGGCCAAGGCGGGGGACGTGGCGCGTCGACTGGGCGAAGACGCGTGGGCATTGGGCTCGGACCAGGTTGCCGACCTCGACGGCCTGCCGCTTGGCAAGCCGGGCGGGCGCGACGCCGCGATTGGCCAACTGCGGGCAATGTCGGGACGTGTCGTCCGTTTCCACACCGGCATCTGCCTCGCCCATGCCGATGGGCGCGCCTTCGCCGAATCCGACATCACCGAGGTCCACGTGCGTACGCTGACCGACGCCGAGATCGAGCGCTATGTCGATGCCGAGCAACCCTACGACTGCGCCGGCAGCTTCAAATCCGAAGGCCTCGGCATCACCCTGTTCGACGCGATCGACAACCGCGATCCGAGCGCCCTGGTCGGGCTGCCATTGATCGCGACCTGCCGGTTGCTTCGGCAGGCCGGCTTCGTCCTGCCCTAGCGCACCACGACCAGCTGCGCCGGCCAGTCCTCGGCGCTGCCGTCGGCGCCGTGCAGGCGCAGCCCCAGCCAGTGCCGGCCTGGCGAGAGGCCGGCAACCCGCGCACGGAAATACACGCGCGGATGATTCGGATCGGTGCTGCCCTTCCAGAAATCGGCCACGCCCGCATTCGCCTCGCCATAGCGCGCAGGTGCGACGACGCGTCCATCCACGAGGATGTCGACGCCGCGCAAGCCCACGCCATCCTTGAATGCCCAGCCGGCGACATCGAAGGCCTCACCCACCCCTGCGGATGGCGACGGCGCGTCGAGGAATGCCAACGCCGGCGTGGTACATGGCCCATCGCGGCGCATCGTTCCCAATTCGAACAACAGGAAGCGCTGCCGGCCGTGGTCGATGTTGAGCGCGCGCGGCGGCGGTAGCGACCCGACCTGTTCGCACAACCGGTGGTAGTGGGACAGCAGGTCGCGGAAATCGACGTCGTTGCTGCTGGCGACCAGCAACAGCGGCACATCGCCAAGTGATTCGCGTGACGCATGTTGAAGATCCCACAACGCCAACTGCGGCGCGCGACCATGCTTGTGGTTGAGCGGATGGTCGAGCACCGCGATGTCGGCATCACCGCGGGCGAAGCCGAGTTCGGCGGCGATCTTGAAGTTGCCGGCCAAGAGCCGCGTGCCGGGCGGCATCGTTGCGAGCGTGGCATCGACCTCGCGCGCCAGCACGTCCCAGCCGGCGAAATTGGTGGGATGGAAATTTCGCGATGCCGCCTGCTCCCGCAGCGACGGCACCGAGGCGGCCACGTAGAACGCCAGCACCGTCGCCAGCCCGACTACCGCGAAGGCCCATGCAGCGATGCGCCAGCCGCGATGCCAGCGCACGAGCACGGCAGGCACCAGCGGCAGCAAGGCGATGTAACCCGGCAACGGCCAGTGGAAGCTGGCGCGCTCGCGGTCGGCGAAGAAGCCCAATGCCAGGAAACCCAGCACGATCATCGCGCCCGACAACGCCAGGTAGCGCACGCCCGGCCGCGCATCGCGGACACCACGCCAGGCCGCGACGACCATCGCCACCAGCAACAGCGGCGTGGCCAGCAGCAACTGCATGCGCCCGAGGCGAAACCCTTCGCCGCTGAACTGCCAGGGATGGCGGTCCACCAGTTGGAAGCGCAGGCCCGCATCCGCGTTGTGCAGGTTCCAAAGCAGCAGCGGCAACCAGGCCAGCGCGCCCACCGCGATCGCCACCCAGGTCCAGCGATTGCGCAGCGCGGCGCGCCCTTCGCGCAAGGCCAGCAAGGCGAACAGCCCGACCGCGATCACCGCGGCGAAGCGGTAATGGCTCAACCCGCCGATCACCAGGCCCAGCGCCAGTTCGCCCGCGGCGAAGGCGTCGACCCGGCGCAGCAGCCGCAGCCCGGCATCCAGGCAGAGCACGCTGGCCAGCAGGAGTGGCGCATCCGGCAAGGCCAGCAGGCCCAGCGTGCCCGCCAGCGGCAGCAGCACGGCCAGCGACCCCGCGTGCCAGCCGCTGCGGGCATCCAGTTCGCGCGCGGTCATCCGCGCCACCAGCCACGGCACTGCCGCGCCGATGATCAGGAAGGGCAGGCGCAGGACCAGCAGATTGCCGGGGGCAATGGCGTCGCCGATGCGGGCCAACCACGCGCTCAGGCCCGGCAAATCCGAATACGCCCATGCCAGATGCCGGCCTTCCTGCCAGTAGAAGGCTTCGTCCACGAACAGCGGCAGGCGCGCCGCCACCACCAGCTTGATCGCGAATACCGCCAGCCACAGCACGAGGAACCCGCGCCTTGCGGCCATCGCGTCGTTCGCCTCCCGCATCCACCCGACCTCGCTACACTCGCGGCAACCTACCGAGGTTTCCAATGTCCGCATCCCCGGCGCCCGACGCGATCCTACCCGAAGCCCTGCGCGCGGCCCTGCGCGATGCCCAGGCTCAGGTGAACACACTGGTCCTCGGCAAGCCGCAGCAGGTGCGGCACGCCTTCGTCGCCCTGCTGGCAGACGGCCACTTGTTGATCGAGGACCTGCCCGGGCTGGGCAAGACCACCCTGGCGCATGCGATGGCGGCGACGCTTGGACTCGGTTTCGCCCGCGTGCAGTTCACCTCCGACCTGCTCCCGGCCGACATCCTCGGCGTGTCGGTGTACGAGGCGCAGGCGCGCCGTTTCGAATTCCATCCCGGGCCGGTGTTCAACCACATGCTGCTGGCCGACGAGATCAACCGTGCACCACCGCGCACGCAGAGTGCGCTGCTGGAGGCGATGGCCGAGCATCAGGTCAGCATCGACGGGCGCACGCATGCCCTGCCCGATCCGTTCCTGGTGATCGCCACCCAGAACCCGGTGGACCTGGCCGGCACTTATCCGCTGCCGGATTCGCAACTGGATCGCTTCCTGCTGCGGCTTGCGCTGGGTTATCCGGATGAAGCGACCGAACGCGCCCTGCTGGCCGGCAGCGACCGCCGCGAATTGATTGCGCAGGCGGCGCCATTGCTGGATGCCGAGCGCATCCTGGAATTGCGCCGCGCAGTGCAGGCCGTGCATGCCAGCGATCCGCTGGTGACCTACGTGCAGGCGCTGGTCGGCCGCAGCCGCCGGCATCCTGGCGTGCGCGTGGGCCTGTCGCCGCGCGCAGGGTTAGCCCTGCTGCGCGCCGCACGCGCGCATGCGTTGTTGCTCGGCCGCGGGCATGCGGTCCCGGAAGACGTGCAGGCGCTGTTCGCCGCGGTCGCCGAACATCGCCTGGTCGGCGAGGCCGATGCGTCGACCACCACGCTGGCGCGCGAGATCCTGCACGCGGTCGCCATCGACTGAGATGCGCGACGCGTTGCGCCGCCGCCTGCAGTCGTGGATGCGGCCCCGCCAGCCGGAGCCGCTGCCGGTGCTGCTGCGGCGCAATCGCATCTACGTGCTGCCGACCGCCACCGGCCTGTTCTTCGGCGTGTTGCTGGGCACGATGGGCCTGGGGGCGCTGAACTTCAACAACAACCCGGCGCTGCTATTGGCCCTGCTGCTGGCCGGCGCCGCGCAGGCCAGCCTGATCGCCGCGCACATGCAACTGTCGGGTGTGCGCCTGCTGGCGGTGTCGGCGGATCCGGTCGCCGCGGGCGAAGAGTTGCACCTCAAGATCGCCCTGGACACCGTCGATGCGCGCGTCCGTCGCGGCCTGCGCGTGGCAGCGGCGGACGATGCTGTCCACGCCACCCTCGACAACCACGGCACCACGGTCGAGCTGCGCCTGCCAACCCAGCGCCGCGGCTGGCTGGTGTTGCCGCGGCTGGAACTGGCCACCGTGCAACCGCTGGGGCTTGCCCGCGCGTGGTCCTACGTCTGGCCGAACCAGTCGGTGCTGGTGTACCCGGCGCCCGAGGCGCAAGCCCCGCCGCTGCCCACGCCAGCCGGCGGCAAGGGACGCCCGCGCCCGGCGCGCGCCGGCGACGACGTCCACCACCTGCGCAACTATCGCGCAGGTGATACGCCGCGTTCGGTGGCGTGGAAGGCCTCGGCACGCCGCGACGTGTTGCTGGTCCGCGAATACGAGCAGCAACTCAACGGCGAACTGGTGCTGGACTGGCAGGCCACCCACGGCCTGCCGCACGAGCAACGGATCAGGCGGCTCGCCCGCTGGGTGGACGATGCCGAGCGCGAGGGGCGCCGCTACGGCCTGCACCTGCCGGGCCAGCCAGTGATCGCGATGGGCCTGGGCGCGCTGCAACGGCATCGCTGCCTGCGCGCGCTCGCGCTGCTGCCGGGCGAGGCTGCGCATGGCTGAGCGTACGCCTTCGCCACCCATGCAACCCGCGGCTCGCCGCCACGTGCTGCTGGCCACCGCGACCTGCCTGTTGCCGCTGCTGCTGCAACTGCCGCCGGAACTCGGCCTTGGTTTCGGTATCGCCGCCGTGCTGGTGGCGGCGGCCTCGTGGCGGCGGCCGCTCCACGCGGTCTTCCGCATCCTGCTGGGCATTGGCGTGTTGCTTGCTGTGGTCGCGGTCTCGCCGGGGATCGGCCGCGACACTGCTTGCGCCCTGCTGGCGGGCATGCTGGCGCTGAAGCCGTCCGAAACCATATCCCTGCGCGACGGCCGCAGCCTGGTCGGCTTCGCCCTGTTCGCGCCGTTCGCCACGTTCCTGCTCGACCAGGGCCCACTCAGCCTGGTGCTGGCGCTGGCCGCCGTGCTGCTGGCGCTGCTCGCTTTGCAAGGCCTGGCCCGCGATGAAGCGGGGGTGCGCAAGGCGGATGGCCGGCGCTGGTGGTCGGCATCGACCGGCGTGCTGCGCCTGCTCGCGCTGGGTCTGCCGCTGGCACTAGCCGCGTTCTGGCTGTTCCCGCGCCTGCCCTCGCCGCTGTGGGGCCTGCCGGAGCGTGCCCTGGCCAAACCCGGCCTGTCCGACACCATGACGCCGGGCGGGTTCCTGGAGCTGATGAACGACGATAGCCCGGCGGCGCGGGTGCAGTTCTTCGGCGCCGAACCGCGGCAGCAGGACATGTACTGGCGAGGGCCGGTGCTGTGGGAGTTCGACGGCCAGACCTGGACCCAGGCGCACTGGCTACAACCCGCACCGGCCGCAGCGATGCGCCCGTCCGGGCCCGGCTGGGACTACCAGCTCGACCTGGAACCGACCGAATCCCGGCAGATGATCGTGCTCGACCTGCCGACGGTGGTGCCGGAGAACGCGCATGTCAGCATCGACTTCAGCACCTGGAGCGACACGCCGCTCAACAACGTCTCGCGCTGGCGGATGCGCTCGGCGCCTCCGGCCGCTGCAGAACCCGACCTGCACCCGATGCTGCGCGACCGCGCCCTGCGCCTGCCGCGCGACTTCAACCCGCGCACCCTGGCGCTGGGCCGGCAATGGCGGCGCGAGGCCGGGCGCGATGCCACCGGCGTCGCCGATGCCCGCATCGCCGACCGCGCGCTGGCGTGGATCGCCCGCGAGTTCGCCTACACCCTCGACGTACCGCTGGCCGGCGGCAACGAGGTCGACGATTTCCTGTTCGAGCGCAAGCAGGGCTATTGCGAGCACTTCAGTTCGGCGTTCGTGGTGCTGATGCGCGCCGCAGGCGTCCCCGCACGCGTGGTCACCGGCTACGCCGGCGGCTATCGCAACCCGATCGGTGGCTACTGGCTGGTGCTGAACTCCGACGCGCATGCCTGGGCCGAGGTCTGGCTGCCGCGCCGCGGCTGGGTGCGGGTGGATCCGACCGCGGCGGTCGCGCCGGAGCGCGTCTACGACACCCTGGCCGACCGCCAGCCAGGGCGGATCGGCGCGTTCGACGGGTTGGTGCCGATGTTCAATGCCGGCGACTGGCTGCGCCGTGGCTGGAACGACTTCGTGCTGGGCTTCAACGCGCAGCGCCAGCAGGACCTGCTCAAGCCGTTCGGGCTGGGCAAGCTGGAGGGTCGGCATCTGATCCTCTTGTTCTCTCTGCTGGCCGGACTGGCGCTGGCCTGGATGGCGTGGCTGATCGCCCGCGGAGAGCGCGAGCGCGACCCGCTGCTGCGTGCCTGGCACCGACTCGACGCGCGCTATCGCCGGCTCGGTCGCGGTCGCGCGCAACACGAGCCTGCGCAAGCCTGGGCCGAGCGCGTCGCCGCCGACCAGCCCCGCGCCGGCGAGCATCTCGCTGTCCTGGGCCGCAGATTCTCCGATGCGCGCTATGCGGCCAGCGCGGAGGCACGCGAACGACTCATCCGGGACCTCGACCGCCATCGCCCGTGACGCGACCTTGATCGTCGCCTGCTACCTTTCCGGCCGCACGCTGTCGTTCCGCATATCCGCACCTTCCGGAGCCACCATGACCCGCCGCCTGATCGCCACCGGCATCGCCACCGTCCTGCTGGCCGCCTGCGCCACCCAACCCAAACCGTTGCAGGGCCAGTTCGATGCGCTCACGCCGCACCAAGCCGTGGTCGGCGACCACACCGGTGCCAGCGTGCGCTGGGGCGGGCGGATCATCCGCACCGAACCGCGCCCGGACCGCACCTGCTTCGAAGTGATTTCGACCAAGCTCAATACCGATGGCCGCCCGGTCTGGGCCAGCGACGACACCTGGGGCCGCTTCATCGCCTGCCGCACCGGTTTCTACGATCCCGCCCTGTTCGAACCCAACCGCGAAGTCACCTTCACCGGGCGCATCGAAGGCTACGAAAAACGCAAGGTCGAGGGCTATGCCTACGACTTCCCCCGCGTCGCCGCGGATGTGATCTACCTCTGGCCGAAGCGCGAACGCGTGGACGTGGTCACCCGCCCGTCTCCCTGGCCGTGGGCTTGGGGCTGGTGAGCGAGGTCGACACCGGCGGAATCCACGACCTTGACCGGCTGTTGGCGGAGATGCGCCCGTTGCTGCACGCGGGTCGCTATGCGTTCACCACGTTGCCGCCGGGCAGAACCATCGATCCCGCGCAGGTGGTCGCCTCGATCCGCGAGACGGAAGGCCTGTCCGTCGTATTGACCGAAGCCGATGCGCTCGCCCTGGACCTGCCGATCGCCTTCCTCGCCGCATGGATTACCCTGGAGGTGCATTCCGACCTTGCAGCCGTCGGACTCACCGCCGCGTTTTCGCAGGCATTGGCGCAGGCGGGGATCGGCTGCAACGTGGTGGCCGGCACCGTGCACGATCATCTTTTCGTCCCCGCCGAACGAGCGGCGGATGCGATGGCGGTGTTGCAGGCGCTGCAGGAAGACGCAGCGGGCTGATCGCCCTCAGGCGGGCGTGCCGAAGCGTCCCAGCGGCGCACCGGCCAGCAGGTGCAAATGGATCTGGAACACGGTCTGCCCGCCGTCGCCATTGCAGTTCATGACGATCCGGTAACCGTGCTCGGCAAAGCCCTGCGCTTGCGCATAGCGCGCTGCCGCGGTGGCGAGCCGGCCCACCACGATGGCCTGTTCGTCCGGCACGTCGTTGAGGGTCGCGAAGTCGCTTTTCGGCACGAACAGGACGTGCACCGGCGCTTGCGGGGCGATGTCGCGGAAGGCGAACAGGTGTTCGTCCTCGTAGACGATGTCGGCCGGGATCTCGCCGCGGCGGATCTTGTGGAAGATGGTCTCGCTCATCGACTCGTCCTCAGTTGCGTTCGCCATGGGCGCGTTCGTCCAGGATCTCGCTGCGGCTGCCGAACGCATGCGACAGCGTCCCGCGATCCACGTATTCCAGCTCACCACCCAGCGGCACGCCATGGGCGAGCCGGCTGGGATGCACGCGACGCGCGCGCGCGAGTTGCGCCAGGTAATGCGCGGTGGCCTCGCCTTCCACGGTCGGGTTGGTGGCGACGATCAGTTCCTGCACCTCGCCTTCTTCCAACCGCTGTGCCAGCCGATCCAGCCCGAGTTCGCGCGGGCCGATGCCGTCGAGCGGGCTCAACCGGCCCTGCAGCACGAAGTACAGCCCGCGGAAGCCGGTCGCCTGCTCGATGGCCAGCCGGTCCGCCGGGGTTTCCACCACGCACAGCAGGTGCACATCACGCGCACTGCTGGCGCAGGTGGGACACACCGCGGTTTCGCTGAAATCGCGGCAGCGCTCGCAATGGCCGATGTGCTCCATCGCCTCGGCCAACGCATCGGCCAGCCGACGCCCACCATCGCGCTGGCGCTCGAGCAGATGGTAGGCCATGCGCTGCGCCGACTTCTGGCCGACGCCGGGCAGCACGCGCAGCGCATCGATGAGTTGTTCGAGGAGGGAGGTGGTCATGCGGCTGCGAAGCTCTTGCGCACATGGATGTGCGCACGCGGCGCGCCACGCGCGGCGCGCGAGCGGGCGAAAACCACGTTTTCCGCCCGCGGAACGAATGCGGCGGCAGGATGCCCCGTCATTCGCACTAGAACGGCAGTTTCATGCCCGGCGGGATCGGCATGCCGGCGGTTGCCTCGGCCATCTTCGCCTGCGAGACCTGGTTGATCCGGTTGACCGCATCGTTGAACGCCGCGGCGACCAGGTCCTCGGCCATCTCCGGATCAGAGAACAGCGACGGGTCGATGCGCACCTTGCGGCAGTCCATGCGCCCACCCAGGGTCACGCTGACCATGCCGCCGCCGGCATTGCCGGTGGCCTCGAGCGCGGCGATCTCGTCCTGCGCGCGCTGCATGTTTTCCTGCATCTTCTGCGCCTGCTGCATCAGCTGGGCGATGTCTCCACGCATGTCGTCGGTCCTGTCTTCGTGTATCGGTCGGGATGGATCAGGCGTCGCCGAGCGGGCGGATCGAGTCCGGCAGCACCTGCGCGCCATGCACCTGCACCAGGCGCTGGATCGCGGGGTCGGCGGCGAAGCCCTGCTCCGCGCCCGCCTGGCGCATGTCGCGTTCACGGCTGTTGCGCACGCTGGCGGTTTCGCCGCGCGCCGGGCCGGATTCGAAGCGCAGTTGCACGTTGCCGCCCAGCAGGCGCGACACCGCATCGCCCAGTTGCAGCACCAGGCTCGGCGACTTCAAGTGCTCGTGTTCGGTGGCCAGCGACAGCCGCAGCACGCCATCGGCATGGGCCAGGAAGGCCGCGTGTTCGGCCAGCATCTTCGCCGGCCCGCGCAGGCTGCTGCGCGCGACCAGGTCCAGCCAGTGCTCGCTGTCGGTGACCAGCAAGGTATTGGCGGGAAGCGGTGCTGCTGCCACGACTGGCTCGACAACCCGCAGCGGCGGTTCCGCCACGCGCGCGGGCGGCGCGGGTTCGCGAATCGGCTCAGGCAAGGACACAGGTGCAGGCGACGCCTTGGCGGCGACAGGCATGCTATCGGCCATCACCGCGCGCGCACGTTCCGCAGCGGCGCTGCGCTCTTGCGGCGACGATGACGATGCGGCGACCGGTTTCGGTGTCGATGCCTGTACGCCTGCGGTCTCCGGCCGGAACGCGAGCATCCGCAGCAGGCTCATCTCGAAGCCGCTGCGTGGACTCGGCGCATAGCCGAGGTCGCGACGCCCGTTCAAGGCCATCTGGTACCAGAGCTGCACCAGTTCGGGACGCAATCGGGTGGCCAATGCTTCGACATCGATCGCATCGCTGGCGACTTCGACGCTGGGCACCAGCTGCTTCACCTGGATGCGGTGCAAGGCCTCGGACACCGCATCCAGCACGCTGCCCCAATCCGGCGAGAACTCCGCGAGTTGGGCGGCCTCGTCGAGCAGGCGTGCGCCATCGCCATCGGCCAGCGCGGCCAGCAACGCCTGCACGCGGTTGCGGTCGACGGTGCCGAGCATCGTCGCCACCGCCGCGCCATCCAGCTTGCCGCCGGTGTAGGCGATCGCCTGGTCGAGCAACGACAGCGCGTCGCGCAGGCTGCCGTCGGCGGCATGCGCCAGCTGGCGCACCGCCGCGTCATCGGCCTCGATCCCTTCCGCGCCGAGGATCTTCCCGACCTGCCCGCGGATCTGCGCTTCGTCCAGCCGCTTCAGGTTGAACTGCAGGCAGCGGCTCAACACCGTGACCAGCAGCTTCTCCGGATCGGTGGTGGCGAACAGGAACTTGACGTGCCCCGGCGGCTCTTCCAGCGTCTTCAGCAGCGCGTTGAACGCGGGCTTCGACAGCATGTGCACTTCGTCGATCAGGTAGACCTTGTACTTGCCGCGCGACGGCATGTACTGCGCGTTCTCGATCAGCTCGCGGACGTTGTCCACGCCGGTGTTCGAAGCGGCGTCGATCTCCAGCAAGTCGATGTAGCGGCCGGCGTCGATCGCCAGGCAGGTCTCGCATTCGCCGCAAGGATCCGCGCTGGTGCCCTGCTCGCAATTCAGCGACTTGGCGAAGATCCGCGCGATCGTGGTCTTGCCGACGCCGCGCGTGCCGGTGAACAGGAAGGCATGGTGGACGCGGCCTGTCTGCAGCGCATTGGTCAACGCGCGCACGACGTGTTCCTGCCCGACCAGTTCGGCGAAACGCTTGGGTCGCCACTTGCGGGCGAGGACGAGGTAGGACATGCCCGCATTGTCGCATGCAGCGACGTTCCGCTTCGATGAATCCGAGCCCAGAAAACGTGTGCCGCGATGCGCTAGCTCTTGATCTTCACCCCCCTTGAGTCAAGGGGGTGGCGCGCAGCGCCGGGGGTTCTGGAAGAACGAGCCGGGGCCCAATGATTTGCGCAGCAAATCTTGGGATTCATGGGCGGAGCCCATGGATAGCCCCCTTGGCAAGGGGGCGCTCGCGCTGCGAGCGGGGGATCGGAAGTACGAGCCGGGGCCCGAAGTTTGCGACGCAAACTTTGGGATTCATGGGCGGAGCCCATGAATGGCGATGGCCCCGCCGGCTGACCTCGGCGCCCGCGTCAGTCGATACCGTTGCTGCCTTCCGGCCCTGGCGGAGTTTTCGACCTAGCGTCGCGAGGGGCCGACGGGGCCACCATGGAGACGTACGTTCGCGACGATGCAGCGTGAAAATGGCGGAGAGAGGGTCCGTGTTTTAGGGTCCCAAGCGCCCCCAACCCCTCACAAATCCATCGCGTAAATCATTGATCTGTCGCGAGTTGTGAGTTCTTGGGTTCCCAAACCCTCACAACCGAGCCCATTATAACCGAAATTCTAATGGTAGAGTGGATGGTAGGAACGAAAAGTCTCCGCCATGCCCAAGAAGGCCAAAGAGCTTAGCGCGCTCGAAGTCAGCCGGCTAACCAAGCCAGGCAACCATGCCGTGGGCGGAGTCTCCGGCCTGTACCTCTACGTCAACGAAGCCCAAGGGCGTTCCTGGGTGCTGCGGGTGATGATCGCCGGGCAACGGAAGCACCTTGGCCTTGGTGGCTACCCTAGCGTCACGCTGGCACAGGCACGCGAGAAAGCTCGGGCCGCCAGAGAGCAGGTCGTCAGCGGGATCGATCCCATCCACGAGCGCAAGGCGGCCGCCAGTGCATTGCGTGCCCAGCAGGCCACGCGTCGAACCTTCAGCGAGGTGGCAACCGCCTACATCGCGTTCCAGGAGCCGGCGTGGAAGAACGCGAAGCATCGCGGGCAATGGACCAGCACACTAGAGACGTACGCCTTCCCCGTCATCGGCCAACTCTCGGTCGATGCGATCACAGAGCACCATGTCATCGCGGTGCTTGAGCAGATCTGGACGACCAAGAGCGAGACCGCATCCCGACTCCGAGGGCGCATCGAAAGCATCCTGGATTGGGCGCGAGTCCGCGGCCACCGAGAGGGGGAAAATCCGGCGCGCTGGAAGGGACACCTGGACAAGGTCTTCCCGGCGCAAAGCCAGGTCCATCAGGTGCGGCATTTCCAGGCCATGTCTGTCGCCGACACTCCCAAGTTCCTGGCTCGCCTTGCGATGCAGGACGGCACAGGCGCTTTGGCACTGCGGTTCCTGATCTTGACCGCCGCTCGTAGCGGCGAGGTGCGTGGGGCCGAATGGACAGAAATCGACTTCGAGCAGGCGATCTGGACAATCCCCGCGTCGCGCATGAAGGCAAAGCGCCAGCACCGCGTACCGTTGAGTGATCCTGCCCTGCAAGTGCTGAGAGAGGCGCGTGATCGTCTGGTAGCACGCCCGACGAGCCTGGTCTTCAGCAGCATCAAGGGTGGCGCGCTTTCGGACATGAGCCTGACCGCAGTTATGCGTCGTATGGACGTGGATGCAGTGCCTCACGGATTCCGTTCCACCTTCCGGGATTGGGTCGGCGAGTACACCCAGTACCCGAGTGACCTGGCGGAGATGGCCCTCGCCCACGTCCTGCCGAACAAAACGGAAGCTGCCTACCGCCGAGGCGACGCCCTTGAGAAGCGCCGGGGCATGATGGATGCTTGGGCGACTCATTGCCTCTCGGCAGAAGCCCATGGCTGAAAGCACCGATCGCCATTTCCTGCGCCCGCGAGAATTGCTGTCCGCGACCAAGATCGATTTCTTCGACGCGATCAACCTGGTGATCTACGCCAAACTCCCCTTGGTTTCAGTCCTGAAGGGACGAGGCCTCATCGCCGGGTACCTCCGACGTGATGAAGCAGGTGGCATTAAGCCCTTGAGATCGTTCCATGGAGAGGGTGAACTCCTCGAACGATACGCCCACCAGATCGATCGCCTCACGTTTCCGGTAGGGCCGTTCGTCTACGAGCCCTTGCTCGATCACATGAGCCGGGCGAAGGAGTATGCATTGCCGTACTTCTTCCATGAGCACCACCTGATGGTGGATAGGCGTCGCCGGGCGGCGCTCTTCGCACTGCAGTACAAGGATCTGCAACGCGATGTGATGAACGGCAACGTGAGTTTGCAAATGACTGACGCGGAGCTTGCGTCAATTCCCGTCGCCGGGAGTTGGATGACAAACGACACCCTCAAAGCACATTTGCGCAAGACAGGGGTAATACCATGGTGGGAGAATGAAGCGAACCTCTCGTCCCATGTCTTGCTTGAACGCATGGTTCTGAGCGATTCACTCACGAGGCCGCCGATCTCCACGCCTAGCGAGGCAGCGCAGGCACCACAACGCCTGTCAGAGCCGTTCAGTCCTCGCTGGACAGAGCCCAAGAATCAAACCCATGGCCCCGCCAATACCCCCGAAACCACCAGCGAAGGCCCTACGTCTCCAGAGTCCGAGGGCATCCCACCATCGCCACCATTCAATCGAGGGCTCCTGCAACGCATCCTGGCTGCCGTGGCACCAAACGTGGGCTCCGACGGAGCAAACAGCACAAGACACCATGAAGCATCAGGTGAGGCTAACCCGACCAAGGCAAGGGGTACGCAAACGAGCTCGGTTCCGGATCAGCAGCAGGAAGGTATAGCGCCCAAGATCGAAATTGTCAGCAATCAGCTTCCGGATGCTGACAAGCGGAGTGAGGCAATTTCGGTGGCGGTGAGACTCATCACCCCTCCGATCCCACCGGAGCATGAGGCGTACGACGAGCAGCAGGCTCCTTCGTTCCTGTTGGCAGAGAAACTATTGAGGCACTCGCGATTCAGGAGCGGCGATCAACAGGCACCACCAAGAATCCAAGATCCCACCTTGTCCTTTAAGGCGTCAGACCGCCTCCACATCCCCGCAGATTCGCTGGTTAGCCCAGTAGTGGCTGCAGCTCCTAGGGAGAAGGAGAAAGCCACAACCACTGAATCGCCCCTTCCCGACAAACATCATCAGCAAGTAGCTACTGGCAAGAATGACATCGATTCAGTGAAGAGGGATTCGAGCGGGCAACATGGGTTGGGTCACCAATCCCAAGCGTCGCCGGATCAAGCAGATCCGTACGCCGATGAAACCCTTATGACGAGAGATGAAGTTGCCGAGTTCTTAAATCGGCACGTCAACTCCGTGGACAACTATCGAAAGCAACCGGACTTTCCAGAGCCTGTCTACATCGGAGACAGCCCGATGTGGAAGCGAGGGGAGATTCGAAAGTGGAGAGATCGCAAGCCAGCGAGGTAAAGCTTGTGATCCCTAGGATCGCTCACGCGGTCTTGCCCGGGCGGCCAGCGACATGGGCGGACTTCGCTTTTTCCGACATCTCCCGAATTCGTGCTGGCCCTAGGTACTTCTCGGCCTCCCTGGATTCGCCACGCGCCGTTAGCGTCCGGTGGTCAACTCTTACGTCGTGACCGTGCATCGCCAAGTGTTCGTTGATGGTTTCAGATGCCAACTTGCGCATCCCAATAAGTGCATCACGCATCTCCATGCGATTCCGTCCACCGCTGGATTTCCTGCGCCCGCCCAGGCCGGGCTCTTTGGCGTTCGGGCGCTTGAAGAAAGTGTCGGCTGGCCGATCAACCCCGTCATCGACCCGATCCGACGTCATGAGGTGGAGGTGGGGGTTCGCTTCCCCTGCGATCGATGACTTGGGAGCGTGGATGGCGTACTGATGGGGCTTGCCCAGCGCGAGCTTCGACACCAGATCGACGGCCAACACCCTGTTCTGCTCATCAGTCAATTCGTTCGGCAGAGAAATGGTCACTTCGCGGTACACCGCACCGTTCTTGCGCTCGTATTTCTCTGCCGCTTTCCACAGGACTTCCGGCGCACCTCCTGTCCAGTCAGGCAAGTTGCCGTGCCCAGAGGCGACCTGAACCGCCCCGGGAATCCCGGAGACTCGTTGGTGTGAGTCACGCCGCCATGGCGAGTTCACGCTGCTGTTGATGGTAAACGGCTTCTGCTTCCGCCGGCGGGATGTTCCCGATCGGCCCCAGTAA
>NZ_JAYRTQ010000010.1:0-151158 GCF_041919455.1 Thermomonas sp. | reverse complement strand
GAGGGCATCAACAACCGGATCAAGGTCATCAAGCGCATCGCCTACGGCTACCGCGACGACGCCTACTTCTTCCTCAAGATCCGAGCCGCATTCCCCGGAGTTGGGAGATGAACCAAAAAAAAGCCCCTCTTGCGAGGGGCTTCGGTTGAGCTTCTTGAAAAAAGCCCCGGATCTGAATTACGGCAGCAGGCTGCAGGTTGCGGAACCCATGTTGCACTGGGTGTCGCGGATGCCAGGAGCCGCAGCATTGAAAGTTACGTTGTTCGAGCCAGTGACGTCGGCTGCCGTCGGAGCGGCGGCGGTGCAAGCCGGACCGTTGTGAACCGGAGTCGGGCTCATTTGCGACTGGACTGCGGCGACGAACGAGTTCACGAACGCCTTCGCTTCAGCCTGGCAAGCGCCTTCGGCCGAACGGATGCGGTAGTTGTTGTACGCCGGCAGCGCGATGGCGGCCAGGATGGCGATGATCGCGACAACGATCATCAGTTCGATGAGGGTAAAGCCTTGCTGCTTCTTCATGGTGTATCCCCTAGGGTGGTTGGAGTGATCCACGTACCGCGCCATCCGCTGTGACGGTCCTTCGGCAGCCGGATGGCTTTGGCACGTGCGAAAGGTATAACGCAGGATGCGTGCCAATTCAGGACAGGCGTTCCCGCATGTGGATTCTGAAATGGATGTCACGCTTCATGCGCTATTGCCTGACGAGAAATGTGACGTTAGGCGTCACAAATGCGACGTGATTCGTCAGTTTGTCAGGTTCGGTTCATGCGTTCATCAATCGATCCCCACCTTTTTCAGCTTGTAGCGCAGCGAGCGGAGGGTGATGCCCAGCGGTGCGGCGGCGTGGGTCTTGTTGTAGCGGTTACAGGTCAGCGCCTGCTCGATCGCCTTGCGCTCGATCTCCTTGATGAAGCTCGGCAGGGCGCTAGTGGCGGACTCACGGGGGTCGATGCGGGTCGGATAGAGCGCGGCAAGTCATGCAGGTAAATTTGAAAAATGCACTCTAGGATTTACAAAATTGTGATTTTGATCTATATGAGAAACATATTTCGTTGAGTGATATGCATGGGCCGGTTGGACGAACAGCCTCGGTCGCAGGTGGGCGAGGCCGAAGCGTTGCGCCTCGGGCAGGCCTTGCGCGCCGCCCGCAAGGCGTTGGGGATCACGGTGACGGCCGCCGCGAAGGCGGCGCAGATCTCGCGGGTGACATGGCACCGTCTGGAGAAGGGCGAGCGGACGGTGGCGCTGGGCGCGCTGGTGGCGGCCGCGCAGGTCCTGGATATGTCAGTGGTATTGGTGCCAAAGGGCGCCGCTGGCAAGCCCGCACCATCGACAGGCGACGATTACCTGCCGCTTCAGATCCTTCTGGCCGACTATCCACAACTTCGCCAGTTGGCCTGGCAGGTGGGGGATGACCGGCACGTGCTGACACCACGCGAGGCGCTGGGCCTGTACGAGCGCAACTGGCGCCACGTGCAGCATACGGCGCTGGATCCCCGAGAGTTTGCTCTGCTGGACGCGTTGCGGCGTGTGTTTGGTGCGGAGTTCCTGGGTGTTTGAGCGACCCCATCACAGGCGCATTGCATCCGTGCTGGAGGCGCTGGATGGCGACCAGTTGCGCACGCTGTCGTGCCTGTTCGGTGGCGGGACCGCCATCGCCCTGCGCTGCGGGGAATACCGGGAGTCGGTGGACATCGATTTCCTGGTGGCGGAAGCGGAGGCGTATCGCGCTCTCCGGCAGATGCTGGTCGGGCGCCAGGACGTCGCTGCGCTGCAGCGGCCGGGACTGCCTGCGATCGCCGTCGCGCGCGAGGTCCGGGCCGATCAGTACGGCATCCGCACCGTCCTGCTGGTGGAGGGTGCCAGGATCAAGTTCGAGATCGTGCGCGAATCGCGCATCGCGCTGGACACGCCGGGGCGCACGGATGCCGTGTGCGGGATCGCCACCTTGTCGGTGACGGATCTGGCTGCCAGCAAGCTGCTGGCCAATTCGGACCGA
Organism: Thermomonas sp.; assembly: GCF_041919455.1. Lineage (GTDB taxonomy): Bacteria > Pseudomonadota > Gammaproteobacteria > Xanthomonadales > Xanthomonadaceae > Thermomonas. The sequence goes on along the minus strand of NZ_JAYRTQ010000010.1, from coordinate 149,159 downwards.
TGGCGGGATGACAGTGCTTTTTCCCGCGATGCGATCGACCTTGCCATGCTGGATCTGCCGCCTCGCAAGCTGCGGCCGGCGATCGACAAGGCCATGGAGGCTTACGGAGATGCCGTTGTCGTCGACATGCGGCGTGCGCTGGATCGCCTGAAGACGGATCCCGTCCATGTGCAGCGGTGCATGCAGGCGATGGCGATGGCGATGCCGATGGCCGTGCTGCAACAGCGCTTGTTGGAATTGCGCCGGCGGTTGGAGCGCGCGCTGGCTCCTAGTCGATCCCCAGCTTCTTGAGCTTGTAGCGCAGCGCGCGGAAGGTGATGCCGAGTTGCGCGGCTGCCCGGGTCTTGTTGTAACGGTTGTCGGTCAGGGCCTGCTCGATGGCCTTGCGCTCGATCTCCTCGATGAAGTTCGGCAGCGCGCTGGTGGCGGACTCGCGCGGATCGATCCGGGTCGGATCCAGGGCGGCTGCGGCGGCCTGCGCCGGCATGCTGGGGCGCATTTCCGGCAGGCGCAGGTCGGCGGCGCGGATGCCGTCGTCGTCGGCCAGGGCGAAGGCGCGTTCCAGGATGTTTTCCAGTTCGCGCACGTTGCCGGGGAAGTTGTAGCGGGCCAGTGCCTCGACCGCGTCCGGATGCAGGACGGGGCGGGCGCGATGCTGCGCCGTGGCCAGGCGGGCCAGGATGGCGTCTGCCAATAGGGGCAGGTCTTCGCGGCGTTCGCGCAGCGGCGGGACGCGCAGTTCGATGACGTTGATGCGGTAGTAGAGGTCGTGGCGGAAGCGGCCGTCCTCGACCAGTGCGGCGAGGTTCTTGTGGGTGGCGGACAGGATGCGCACGTCCACCGCGATCTCGTTGTTGGCGCCGACCGGGCGCACCGATTTTTCCTGGATCGCGCGCAGCAGCTTGACCTGCATCGGCAGCGGCAGTTCGGCGACTTCGTCCAGGAACAGGGTGCCGCCTTCGGCGGCCTGGAACAGGCCGGGCTTGTCGGCGTGCGCGCCGGTGAAGCTGCCCTTCTTGTGGCCGAAGAATTCGCTTTCCATCAGCTCGGCGGGAATCGCGCCGCAGTTGACCGGGACGAACGGGCCGGATGCGCGCATGCCTTCGTCATGGATGGTGCGCGCCACCAGTTCCTTGCCCACGCCGGATTCGCCGGCGATGTAGACCGGGGCCTGGCTGCGCGCGACTTTGGCCAGCGTGGTGCGCAGCTCCGCCATCGCCATCGAGCTGCCGAGCAGGCGGGTGGCTGCAGGGCCGGGCGCGTCGGCGGGCCGCGCCGCCCCGCCTGCCGCGGATTCCAGGCCCAGCTTCAATGCGTGCTGGACCAGGCCGCGCAAGACCGACAGATCGACCGGCTTGCTGACGAAATCGAACGCGCCCGCCTTGAGCGCGCCCACCGCCGCCTCCTGGTTGCCGAAGGCGGTGATCATCGCCACCGGCGTCTGCGGATACAGCTGGGAGATCTCGCGGACCAGGTCCAGCCCGGAGCCATCGGTCAGCCGCATGTCGGTGAGGCACAGCGCATAGCTGTTATGGCGCAACAAGGCGCGGGCGTCGTGCAGTGACGAGGCCGTATCGCACTTGAGTCCCATCCGTCCGAGGGTCAGGACCAGCAATTCACGGATATCGCGCTCGTCGTCGACGACCAGGGCGCAGGCTTGGGTATTGCGGGCGGGGGCGCTCATGTCCGTTCACGATAACGCGTTGCCGCGCTGCGTCCAAGTGCGACGCAGAGGGGCACAGCGGTCGATCCGACACCTCAGGCAGTGGCGATTGCGCGGGCGCCGGCCAGGCGGATCCGGAAGCAGGCGCCGCCGGCGGGCACCGGCACGTAATCCAGGTGGGCCTGGTTGGCTTGGCACAACTCGCGGGCGATGTAGAGGCCCAGCCCGGTGCCGTGGCCAGACGTGGTGAAGAACGGGCGGAACAACTGGGCGGCGACGGTTTCCGGGATGCCGGGCCCGCGATCGGTGACGTCCAGCACCGGCGCGCCGGCGTCGTCGAGGTGGGCGTGCACCCCGATTCGCGCGGGTTCGCCGGGCAGCCGCCCGTACACGAGTGCGTTATGGACCAGCACGGTGACCACCTGCTGCAGCTGGCGGCGATCGACCATCGCCGCCACCATCGATCGCGGCAAGTGGGCTTCCAGCCGGTCGTTTTCCAGCGGATGGCTTTCCTGGTACTCGGCCACGAAGCCGCGGACGAAGTCGCCCAGGTCCACGTATTCGGGTCGGGCGGCTTCGCGCCGCGCCAACCCGAGCACGTTCTCCACGATGCCGTTCATGCGGTGGGTCTGCTGGTAAATGATCTCCAGCAGCCGGCGGTCGGCCTCGGGGATGTCGCGGGATTCCTCCAGCAACTGGGTCGCATAGCTGATCGCCGCCAGCGGGTTGCGGATCTCGTGGGCCAGGCTGGCCGAGAAGCGCCCCAGCGTGGCCAGGGTCAGCGATTCCGCGCGGCGCGAGGCCAGCGAGGCATCGTCCAGGAATACCAGCACCTGGTCGCTGCCGGCCAGCAGCCGGGTGAAGCGGGGCAGGACTTCGGGCAGGCCAGCGGTCAGCTGCAGCGGTACCGGCTCGCCGTCGCCGTCCTGCTGCCAGCGCTGCAGGTGGCGGGCCAGCTCCGGCGCGGCGGTGGCTAGGGTTCGCCTGCCCTCGCCGGAACTGCCCAGCTGCAGCATCGCCGCCTCGTTGGCCAGGCGGATCTCGCCGTTGCCTTCGACCAGCAACACGCCGGTGCGCATGCGCCGGATGATCAGCTCGTTGACCTCGGCCATGTTGGCGACCTGGCTGCCGCGCTCCTCGGCCAGGGCCTGGCTGTCGCGCATCTGCCGGCCGACGATGCTGGTCAGGGTGGCGATGGCGAGATAGCTCACCGAGAACATCAGGATCTCGGCCAGCGGTCGATCGCGGCCGTGCCCGGCCAGCAGGGTCCACAGGTGCTCGCCGACCAGGGCCGCACCGGCCAGGGCGGCGACGCACAGGCTCCAGCGCAGCGGCAGCAGCAGGGCGGCGGCGCCGACATTGAAGAGCAGCATCATCGCGATGCCGGCCACGGCGTCGGGCAGGGCATGCATGGCCAGCAGCGATGCGGCGATGTCCAGCCCGATCCCGGCCAGCACCATCGGCCGGACATGCCCGTGCCTGCGCGCGAAGAACAACAGACAGGCACTCAGCAAATAGACCGCGGCGACCGCCGCCGCCATTGCCGGATGGCGGGGCAGGCCACCCAGCCAGACCCCGACCGGGCTGAACACCACCAGGCACAGCAATGCCGCTTCCAGCACCCGGTACAGGCTGAAGAAATGCAGTTCGCGGCGGATCGCGGCCTGGGTGAGGCTGGCGCTGGACGAGGGCATCGGCCCGAGTATGCAAGATGCGGACCCCGTGTCGACCATGGTCGGGTCTGCATGCGGCGCTGCAACACGCTAAAATGCCGGTCCGCCCGCGCCGGCCGGTTCACGGTCCCGCGCCGCGTCCATGCCGGCATCGGCAATCCTCTTCCCGGGTGACCCATGAATTTCCACGAATACCAGGCGAAACAGCTGTTTGCCGATTACGGCATCGCGGTACCGGCCGGGCGCGTCGCGCGTTCGCCCGAGGAGGCCGTGGATGCGGCCAAGGCGATCGGTGGCGAGGCCTGGATGGTCAAGGCGCAGATCCACGCGGGCGGCCGCGGCAAGGCCGGCGGCGTCAAGTACAGCAAGTCCTTCGATGAAGTGCGCGAGTACGCCAAGGGCATGCTTGGGACGAAGATGGAGACCTACCAGTCGGCCGGCGTGGCGCTGCCGGTGGATTCGGTGCTGGTCACCCAGGCCACCGACATCGCCCAGGAGCTGTACCTGTCGGTGATGGTGGACCGCTCCACCCAGTCGATCACCTTCATCGCCTCCGCCGATGGCGGCGTGGAGATCGAGAAGACCGCGGTCGACAACCCCGACGCGATCAAGACGCTGGTGGTGAACTACGTGCAGGGCCTGCAGCCGTACCAGACCCGCGACATGGGCTTCGCGCTGGGCCTGAACGCCAAGCAGGTGAACCAGCTGAGCAAGATCATGTTGGGCCTGTACAAGTTGTTCAACGAGAAGGACCTGGCGCTGGTCGAACTGAACCCGCTGGCGATCCTCACCGACGGCAACCTCGCCGTGCTCGACGGCAAGATCAATTCCGACGACAACGCCAACTTCCGCCACCCCGAGCTGGTGGAGATGCGCGACATCAAGCAGGAAGACGAGACCGAAGTGCTCGCCTCCAAGTACGACCTCAACTACGTGACCATGGACGGCAACATCGGCTGCATGGTCAACGGCGCCGGCCTGGCGATGTCCACGATGGACGTGATCAAGCTGGAAGGCGGCGCGCCTGCGAACTTCCTCGATGTCGGCGGCGGTGCCAACAAGGAGAAGGTCACCGAGGCGTTCAAGCTGATCCTGCGCTCGCCGGACGTGAAGGCGATCTTCGTCAACATCTTCGGCGGCATCGTCCGCTGCGACATGATCGCCGAGGGCATCATCGCCGCGGTCAAGGAAGTGGGCGTCAAGGTGCCGGTGATCGTTCGCCTGGAAGGCACCAATGTCGATGCCGGCAAGGAACTGCTGAAGAACTCCGGCCTGGCGATCACGTCGGCCGACGACATCAACGACGGCGCGAAGAAAGCCGTCGCCGCTGCCGCCGCCTGACGCAAGCCACGTAGCCCGGGTAAGCGCAGCGCACCCGGGACCGCCTCGAAACTCCAAGATATCCCCGGGTGCGGCCCTTGGCCTTATCCGGGCTACATCAGGAACCTCAAGCAATGTCAGTCTTGATCAACAAGAACACCAAGGTCATCGTGCAGGGCTTCACCGGCTCGCAGGGCACCTTCCACGCCGAGCAGATGCTCGATTACGGCACCCAGGTCGTCGGCGGCGTGACCCCCGGCAAGGGCGGCACCCAGCACCTCGGCCTGCCGGTGTTCAACACCGTGGCCGAATCGGTGAAGGCGACCGGCGCCGATGCCTCCGTCATCTACGTGCCACCGCCGTATGCGGCCGACGCGATCCTGGAAGCGGCCGATGCCGGCATCAAGGTGATCGTCTGCATCACCGAAGGCATCCCGGTGCTCGACATGCTGCGCGTCAAGAACACCCTGAAGGGCTATCCCGACGTGGTGCTGGTCGGCCCGAACTGCCCCGGCGTGATCACCCCCGGCGAGTGCAAGATCGGCATCATGCCGGGCCACATCCACATGCCGGGCAAGGTCGGCATCGTCTCGCGCAGCGGCACGCTGACCTATGAAGCAGTGAAGCAGACCACCGACGCCGGCCTCGGCCAGTCGACCTGCATCGGCATCGGCGGCGACCCGATCAACGGCACCAACTTCATCGACGCGCTGAAGCTGTTCCAGGCCGACCCGCAGACCCTGGGCATCATCCTGGTCGGCGAGATCGGCGGCAGCGCCGAGGAAGAAGCCGCCGACTACATCAGCAAGCACGTGACCAAGCCGGTGGTGGGCTTCATCGCCGGTGCGTCGGCGCCGAAGGGCAAGCGCATGGGCCATGCCGGCGCGATCGCGTCGGGCGGTACCGGCACCGCGGAAGGCAAGTTCGCCGCGCTGGAAGCGGCAGGCGTGACCACGGTGAAGTCGCCGGGCGACCTGGGCGCGGCGATCGCGAAGCGCCTCGCCTGACGGCTGCGAGGCCGTGATCGGGCACGCGCGATCGGTGCTCGAAGGCTCGCGTACTTGAGTACGCCACGCCTTCTGCGCGCCGCCCGCACGACCCGCTGACGGCCTCTCGCTCGCCAGGCGTGATCGAGCGAAATCGACAAGCCGCCTGCGGGCGGCTTCGTCGTTTCCGGGCGTCGTTTCGCGGCGTTGACGCGGCGATCGGCATCGTCAGGGCATGCCGCGCACACGCAAATCGCTGACGCCCGAAGCCGCTTCCGCCCGTGAAGGCGGGCTGGTCTATGTGGGCGATGCGGAACCCGGACTCAGTCGGTGCCCCACGGCGAGCGGCTTTCGTTACCTCGATCCGGCCGGCAAGACGGTGCGCGACGCGTCGACGCTCGGCCGCATCCGTGCACTGGCGATCCCGCCCGCCTATCGCGACGTCTGGATCTGCAGGCTGGCGAATGGGCACCTGCAGGCGACCGGCCGCGACGCCCGCGGGCGCAAGCAGTACCGCTACCACCCGCGTTGGGCCGAGGTCCGCGACCGCGAGAAGTTCGGCCGCATCGAGGCGTTCGGCAAGGCCTTGCCGCGACTGCGCCGGCAGTTGCGCTGCGATCTGGCGCTACCCGGTTTCCCCGAAAGGAAGGTTGCGGCGATGGTCGTCGCGGTGATGGCGGATACGCTGGTCCGCATCGGCAACGCCGGCTATGCGCGCGACAACAAATCGTATGGCCTGACCACGTTGCGCAATCGCCATGTGCAGTTCCTGCGCGGCGGTCGCGCGCGCTTCCGGTTCCGCGGCAAGGGCGGCATCGACCATGACGTGGTGCTGGACGATGCGAAGCTTGCACGCCTGCTGCGCAACTGCCAGCAGCTCCCTGGCCAGCACCTGTTCCAGTACCTCGACGACGACGGCAACGTGCAGCCGGTGGATTCCGGGACGGTCAACGGTTACCTGCGCACCGCCATGGGCGAGGCATTCACCGCCAAGGATTTCCGTACCTGGGGCGGTACCCTCGCCGCGATCCGCCTGCTCGCCGACATGCCCTGGGATGAAGCCGGCGCCAGCCAGCGGGCGATGGCATCGATGCGCAAGGCGGTCGAAACCGACGTGGCGTGCCAGCTCGGCAACACGCCGGCGGTGTGCCGCAAGTCCTACATCGACCCGCGCGTCTACAAGGCTTGGGAGACAGGCTGGTTGGCACGCGCATCCAACGGCGTGCGCGGGCCGCGGCAATGGGAAGCGCTGGCGCTGAAGCTGCTGCGGCGAAAGGCCTGAACCAAGTCGATGTGCTTGACCGCGGCATACTCAATGCGCATGATCGATGCGCATTCCGGAGAAAAAGACAAATGCGCATCGGCGAGGACTATGCGGGCTACGGCAAGCGGCCCACGAATGTCAGCATCAACCAGGGGCTGCTGGAAGCCGCCAAGGCGCTCGATATCAACCTGTCCGCCACGCTGGAGCGCGCGCTGGAGGCCGAGGTGCGCGCACGCAGGCGCGAGCGGTGGCTGGAGGAAAACCGCGAGGCGATTGCCACGTACAACGCCTTCGTGGAAGAGAACGGCGTCTTCAGTCCGATGTTCCGCAAACGCTGATGCGCCAGTTCTGCGCTTACCGGAACCGCGATGCAGCCACGCGATCCGCCTATCCGCTGCTGCTGAACATTCAGAGCGACCTGATCTCGGAAACCGGGACGCGTGTCGTTGTGCCGTTGGTGCCGGCAACGCGCAAGCGCAATCTGCCGTCCATTTCGTCATTGGCGCCGATCATCGACGTCAATGGCAACCCGCATGTGTTGGTTGTGCCCTTGTTGGCGGCCATCGAAGCATCCGATCTGGGTGCGATGGAGGCCGACCTGTCCCACGAGCGTGCCACCGTGATGGCAGCGCTTGATCTGTTGGTTTCCGGAATCTGACTGATGACCGCGCTCCGCATCGCGATGGCCCAATTCGATTTCCCCGTCGGCGACGTGACCGGCAACCGCGATCGCATCGCGCGCATGATCGCGGAGGCGCGCGATGAGTACGAAGCGGACATCGTGCTGTTCCCCGAGCTGGCGCTGTCCGGCTATCCGCCGGAGGACCTGCTGTATCGACCGTCGTTCCTGCGCGATTGCCAGGTCGCGCTGGACGGGATCGCGGCGGACGTGCACGGCATCGTCGCGATCGTCGGCTGGCCGCAGGCGGCCGGCGCGGTGGTCTACAACGCCGCCAGCGTGTTGCGCGACGGCGCCATCGAACAGACCTACCGCAAGCGCGAACTGCCCAACTACGCGGTGTTCGACGAACGCCGTTACTTCGATGTCGACCCGGATCGCGACGACTGCGTGTTCGAGGTGGATGGCACCCGGGTGGGTTTGGTCATCTGCGAAGACCTGTGGTTCGCCGAACCGATCGCCTCGACCGTCGCGAAAGGTGCGCAACTGGTGCTGGTGCCGAATGCCTCGCCGTTCGAGCGCGACAAGCATGCGCAGCGCGACACGTTGCTGGCGCAGCGCGTGTCCGAGACCGGCGCGGCGATCGCCTACCTCAACGTGGTCGGTGGCCAGGATGCGCTGGTGTTCGATGGCGCCTCGGTCGTGGCCGATGGCGATGGCAGCGTGCATCCGGCCGCGGCGGCGTTCACCGACCAGTGGCTGGTGGTCGATTTCGATTCCGCATCGCGCCGTTTCACCCCGGTGCAATGGATGGTCGACGGCGACGAGAGCCGCGATGCGCTGGCATGGCGCGCGGTGGTGCGCGGCACGCGCGACTATTTCGCCAAGAACGGCTTCAAGCATGCGTGGCTGGGGCTGAGTGGCGGCATCGACTCCTCACTGGTGCTGGCGATCGCCGTCGATGCACTCGGTGCGGAGAATGTCACCGCGGTGCGCATGCCCTCGCGCTACACCGCGGACCTGTCCAACGACCTGGCGCAGGAACAGTGCGATGCGATGGGCGTCAAGCTCATCGCGCTGTCCATCGAAAAACCCTTCCAGGGCTACCTGGACACGCTGGCCGACATCTTCGCCGGCAAACCCGTCGACACCACCGAGGAAAACCTGCAGTCGCGCGCCCGCGGTGCGCTTTTGATGGCGCTGAGCAACAAGTTCGGCGGGCTGGTGCTGACCACCGGCAACAAGAGCGAATACGCGGTGGGCTACGCCACCATCTACGGCGACATGTGCGGTGGCTACGCGCCGATCAAGGACCTGTACAAGACCGAGGTGTTCGCGCTGGCGCGTTGGCGCAATACCGTCGGCGACCGGGTGGTGCCGCAGGCGGTGATCGATCGCCCGCCGTCCGCGGAGCTCCGCGACAACCAGAAGGACCAGGATTCGTTGCCGCCCTACGACGTGCTCGACGCGATCCTGCTGCGCCACGTCGACCAGGAGCAGTCGCGCGAGGAGATCGTGGCGGCCGGTTTCGATGCCGCCACCGTCGACAAGGTGCTGAAGCTGGTGCGCATCGGCGAGTGGAAGCGCCACCAGGCAGCGCCCGGGCCGAAGGTGAGCCGGCGCGCGTTCGGGCGCGAGCGGCGCTATCCGATCACCAACGGCTACCGCGACTGACCGCTGGCTCCGCCGGCAATGCGCCAGCGGAGCCAGCGATGATCATCGTGCGATGCGCGGCCGCTCGGCAGGCCGGCACACGCCGCGGTCGTAGTCACCGGTGCGGCGTATGATCGCTTCGGGCTGCGGCTCGACGCGATGCCCGACCAGCAGCGAGGCGACCACGCGTTCGATCAGGCCATCCAGCCGGCTGACCACGTAGCAGGGCACGTCGGGTTCGTCATGCGGCAGGCCCACGCCGCTGTCGTCGGTCAGGAACAGGTAGCGGCTCTGGGTGACCGCCGCCATCGAGCGCATCAGGTACTGCGCGTCATCGGCCACGCCGCTGGCCGCCACCGGCACGATGTGCACGCCGCGCCTCCGCAGCGACAACGCCTGGTCCCATGCCGCGCCGGCGCGCTCGGCATGCGGCGGGGCGTCGGCGACATGCAGCATCACCTTGGTCGCATCCTCGCGCCAGTCGAACCCATTCGCCTCGGCGAAGGCGCGATCCACGGCTTCCGGGTAGTCGCCGCCGCCGTTGGCCCGTTGCGCACCGAGTTGCTTGCGCAGGTCCGCGAGATCGCCGGTGAACTCGAAGCGGCGGGTGACGTACTCGTCGCCGTCGTCGCGATACACCACCAGGCCCACCCGCATGTCGGTGCCGGGGCGGATCCGGCGCAGCGAGGTCACGATGCTGTCCAGCTCGACCTGCAGGTACTTGAGCTCGTCGCCCATGCTGCCGGTGGTGTCGATGGCCAGCAGGAGGTCGAGCGCCTGCGGAGCGCGACCGGCGACGGGCAGGGTGATGCTGATCGTGCGATCCGCGCCCGGCCGGCCGAGGTCCACGCTGCGCTGGATCCGTTGCGATCCATCGGCGTCCACCGCGAGTTGCAGGCGTCCCGCCAATCCGTCCAGCCTGGGGAAGAACACCGCGCTGCCGTTGGCGGCCGTCGGCAAGCGCAGGCTGCGTCCGCGACTGTCACTGACCGTCACATTGGCGAAGGCGAGCGGTTGACCGTCCTTGCCCAGCACCCGCACCTGCAGCGGCGAGCGCGTATCCACGAACGGCAGGCCCGCTTGCGCGCGGCCTTGCAGGTAGCCCTCGGCATACCGCGCGTACTGGCCGGGATTGAGCAGGTCGTCGTAGTCGCCGGCGGTGAGGGTGCCGGACTGTGCCTGCTGCCGGACATGGCCGCGCCCGGGTTCGCCAGGCGCGATCGCCTTCGCCTCCGCGCTCACGCGCATGCGGCTGCCGCTGACCGACACGCTGTCCAGCGTCGCGGCACCGGCAGGTGCAGCGGTGGCGGGGGCCGCCAACCCGACCGATGCTGGAGGTGCTGGAGGTGCTGGAGGTGCTGGAGGTGCTGGCGGTGGCGTTGCCTCGCGCCCGACATCGGTTTCGACAGCGGCGGCGTCGGCGGCGGCGACCGTGTCGCGATGGGCGGCACAGCCGGCGAGCAGCAGGCCGGCGATGGTCAAGGAAAGCAGGCGTACCTGGGACAGGATGGTCATCGAGCGTCCTCTGCAGTGGCATTCAACCGGCGAGCCGGGCGTGCCAAGCGGAAACGCGGGACAACGCGAAACGGGGTTGCAAACCATCCAGCGAAAAAGGGTGGCGTGATGTTCCGCAGAACCTCACGCCACCCTTCGATGTCAACGACGCCTGCGCGGCGTCAACCGGTCAGTTGCCGTTGAGCGGATTCAGGCGGGCGATGATGCCCTTGCCCTTCGGCCAGTTCCCGGCCAGCCACGGATGCTGCGGGTCGTTCTGCTGCAGCACGCGCTTGGCATCGGCGGCCAGGGTGGCGTTGCCCATGCGCGTATAGGACTCGGCGAGGAGGGCCACGGCATCGTTCTGGTAAGCGGTCTGCGGATAGGTTTCCAGCAGGAAGGTGGCGCGGTCGGCGGCGGACACCCAGGCGCCGCGCTGCAGGTAGTACAGGCCGGTGTTGAGCTCGAAGCGGGCGAACTCGTTGCGCAGGAAGATCATGCGCTGGCGGGCATCGGCCTGGTAGCGGCTGTTCGGGTAGCGGGTGGCGACGATGTTGAAGTCGTTGTAGGCCTGCTGCGGTGCCTGCAGGTCGCGGGTGCTCATGTCCAGCTTGAACGCCTTCGACAGGAACACCGTGTTGCGGCTCATGTTGCTCAGGCCGCGCAGGTAATACAGGTACGCGATGTTCTTGTGGGTCGGGTAGGTGCGGATGAAACGGTCGATGGTCGACACCGCTTCGTCGTACTTGCCCGCCTTGTGCTCGGCGTAGGCCTGTTCCATCAGCGCCTGCTCGGTATACGGGCCGTACGGGTACTGCGCGATCAGGCGGCCGAAGGTCTCGACCGCGGTGCTCCAGCGTCCCTGTTCCATCGAGCCGTGGGCCTTGTCGTACAACTGGCTGACCGGCAGGCCTTCGTTCTTGTCCTTGTCCTTGAACATGCCCTTGACGCCCGAGCAACCGCTGGCGGCGATGACAAGGGCGACGAGCAGGGCGGGGCGCAGCAGGGTGGAACGGGCGGGCATGGGCATCGAGTCGGCGCCTGGAGGCACGGAGGCCTGGAGAGGGTGGGATAATACCAGCCCGTTTTGAGAGTCGGGCCGCCGCCCCTGTGCGGCGCCTGAACCGCCATGCCCGATCCCATGACCGACGCCGCAAGCCCCCGCCTCGCCATCGTCCCCCAGTCCGCCGCTGGCCGGCGGCTCGACGCAGTGCTGGCCGAACTGTTCCCGGAATATTCGCGCTCGCGGCTGTCGGCGTGGATCAAGTCCGGCGACGTACTGGCGGATGGCGCGTCGCTGCGCGGCCGCGATCCGGTTCGCGGCGGCGAGGAAGTCATCCTCTCCGCGATCCAGGAAACCCAGACCCACGCGGTCGCCGAGGACATCCCGCTGGACATCCTGTACGCGGACGAACACGTCTTCGTCCTCGACAAGCCCGCCGGGCTGGTGGTCCATCCCGGTGCCGGCAATCCGGCCGGTACCCTGGTCAATGCCCTGCTGCACCTCGATGCCAACCTCGAGTTGCTGCCGCGCGCCGGCATCGTCCATCGGCTCGACAAGGACACCAGCGGGGTGATGGTGGTGGCGCGCACGCTGCCCGCGCATACCGCGCTGGTCGCGCAACTCTCCGCGCGGCAAGTCCATCGGCAGTACCTGGCGATCGTGGTCGGCGCGCTGGTCTCCGGCGGCACCGCCAACGCGCCGATCGACCGCCACCCGCGCGACCGCCTGCGCATGGCCGTGCGCGAGGACGGCAAGGATGCGATCACCCATTTCCGCCTGCGCGAGCGCTACCGCAACCACACCGCGCTGGAATGCCGGCTCGAGACCGGTCGTACCCACCAGATCCGCGTGCACATGAACCACCTCAAGCACCCGATCGTCGGCGATCCGTTGTACGGCGGGTCGTTCAAGCTGCCCAAGGGCGCCAGCGACGCGTTCATCGCCGCCCTGCGCAGCTTCAAGCGGCAGGCCCTGCATGCGGAGGTGCTGGAGTTCGCGCATCCGGTCACGGGCGAGCCGATCCGCCGCAGCGCGCCGGTGCCCGGGGACATGCAGCGGTTGATGAAACTGCTGCGCGAGGATGCCGCCGTGCATGCGGAAGCGGAGCGCCAGCGCCGATGAGCGCCTGGCTGGACGCCGACTGGCGCGCGCCGCCCGGCGTCCGCGCGCTGACCAGCACGCGCCGCGGGCTGGGTGTCTCGCAGGCACCGTTCGATGCCTTCAACCTCGGGTCGCGCTGCGGTGACGACCCGGAGGCGGTGATGGAGAATCGCCGGCAGCTTGAAGCTGCATTGCAGCTGCCCTCGCCGCCGCACTGGTTGCGCCAGGTGCATGGCATCGACGTGGCGCGCGTTGACTTCGCTCTCCCGCTGGCGGGAGAGGGCCGGGGTGAGGGTGGAAGCGTCGACGAACCCGAAGCCGACGCTTCGGTCACGGCCACTTCCGGCACGGTGCTCGCCATCCTCACTGCCGACTGCCTGCCGGTGGTGTTCGCTGACCGCCACGGTTCCGAAATCGCTGCCGCGCATGCCGGTTGGCGCGGACTGGCCGACGGCGTGCTGGAATCGACCGTGGCGGCAATGCGCACGCCCGCAAACGACATCGTCGCCTGGCTCGGCCCTGCCGCCGGCCCCGATGCCTACGAAATCGGCGAGGAGGTCTTCGAGGCCTTCATGTCGGACGATGCCGGAGCCTCCGCGGCATTCGCATCGACCCGCCCCGGCCATTGGAATGTCGATCTGTATGCGCTGGCGCGTCGACGCTTGGCCGCCGTCGGCGTCACCGACGTGCATGGTGGTGGTCTGTGCACGATCAGCGATCCGTCGCGTTTCTTCTCGCATCGCCGCGACGGCCGCAGCGGGCGCATCGCGACGCTGGCATGGATCGAACGGTGAGCCATTCCGTGCAGCCCACCCTGTTCCAGCAGGCGCTGGGCGCGTCCTTCTTCAACCTGCCGGCACCGGTGCGCAGCCTGCATGCGGTGCGCGGCAGTGCGCGCTATGCCGGCATCGCCAGCGTCCAGCGCGGGCGCAATCCGCTGGCGCGGCTGTGCGCGCGCGTGGCTGGCCTGCCCGGCACGATGCAGGACGTGCCGATCACGGTCGAATTCACCGCCGATGCGCGCGGCGAAACCTGGCGGCGCGATTTCGCCGGCACCCGCATGCAGTCGCGGCTGGCGTTCAAGGACGGCCTGCTGCACGAGCGGATCGGTCCCCTGCAGTTCCGCCATGCGTTGCTGGCGAATGCCGGGGCGATCTGGTGGCGGGTCGCCGGCGTGCGCCTGTTCGGCCTATTGCCGCTGCCGGCACGCTGGTTTCGCGGGGTGCGCTGTTGCGAGCGCGGCGATGAAGCGCGCTATCGATTCGATGTCGAAGCGCGCCTGCCACTGGTCGGCCAGGTGATTCGTTACGAAGGCTGGCTGCTGCCGGTGGACGATGCCGCAGGCTGAGCCAGGTGGCGCCGTCATCGTCTTCGATGGCGTCTGCGTGCTGTGCAACGGCTGGGTCGGTTTCCTGCTGCGCCACGATCATGTGGGTCGCTATCGCTACGCGGCGATGCAGACCGACGCCGGCCGCGCGCTGCTGTCGGCTCACGGCCTGGATCCCGAGGATCCCGCGTCGTTCCTGCTGGTCGAACACGATGTCGGCGCGCTGCCACGCATCTCCACCGACTCCGATGCGATCCGTCGCGTGCTGGCGGGACTGGGCGGTGCCTGGCGTTCCGCGCATGTGATCGCGCTGGTGCCACGTCGCATCCGCGATGTGGCGTACCGCTGGCTGGCGCGCAATCGGTATCGCTGGTTCGGCCGCCACGATGCCTGCAGCATTCCTGCCCCCGGGCATCGAAGCCGCTTCCTCTGACCCGACGTGATGCCTTGCATGCCGGGTGTCATGGCATGTCGTCGTCGGCCAGCAACCACGCCAGCTTGCGCGCCTTCGGCTGCCGCTTGAGCGCGTGTTCGGCGCGCGAGGCGCTGGCGCGATCCGGATAGGCGCGGCTGCCGAGCACGCATTCCGGCGGATGTGCGCGGGTGTATTTCGCGCCGCGTCCGGACACGTGTTCGCGGAAGCGGCGTTCGAGATCGGTGGTGATGCCGGCATCCACGCTGCCGCCACGACAGCGCAGCAGGTAGAGATGCCAGCCCGCGCTCATCGCGGCGTGCGCGACAACCGCTCGATCAGCACCGCGCTGCGCAGCGCCTGGCGGGGAATGCTGGCGAGGTCGACGGTTTCGCCCTCCGCGTGCGAGCCCGAACCGGCCGCACCCAGTCCTGCCAGCACGTCCACGTCGGCGGCGACGAAGCTGGAATCGGCGGCACCACGCCTGGCCGGATCCCACTCGCCCATCGCGGCCAGGCCCAGGTCCGCATTGACCTGGTTGAGCAACGTGAGCAGTCCGCGATTGCCGTCGGTGGGCGCCATCGGCGGATACGAATCCTCGAACACCAGCGACGCGCCGGTCTTCGGCAGGTGTTGCGCCACGATCGCCTGCATGCGCGCGACCGCACGCGCCTGCTGATCCGGGGTGAGCGCGCGCAGGTCGCCACGCGCGACGGCGCGCTCGGCCACGATGTTGGTCTTGCCGGCCGCACTGCCGCGGGCGCCGCCCGGCTCCAGCGTCGCGGGCGTGCCACCGACCATCAGGCCGGCGTTGACGGTGAGGTTCGGTTCCGGGAGTTCGCGGCGGAAGGCGTCGAGGATGCGCACCAGTTCGTAGTTCGCGCCGTAGCCGAGGCCGCTGCCGAACACCCCGCTGGAATGCCCGGTGATGCCGGTCGTGGTGAGTTCCCAGTCGGTCACGCCACGGCGCGCGACCGTGGCGTAATCCTGGCCGCCATCGACGATGAGGCCTTCGTATTCCAGCGCCACGTCGGCCCATTTCCCGGCCGCGACCAGGTCGGCACGGGCGGCCTGCAGCGGCGTGCCGGCGGATTCCTCGTCGCCGGTCAGGATCACCTTGATGTCGGCATCGCGCAGGCTGCCGGCGGCATGCATCGCACGCAACGCGCCGATGATGATCACCACGCCGCCCTTGTCGTCGCCGATGCCGGGTCCTGTCGCACTGTCGCCATTGCGGACGAAGCGCTGGAACGGCGAGTCGGGTTCGAACACGGTGTCGAGGTGCCCGATCATCAGCACGCGCTTGCCGCGTCCGTTGCCGGTGTGGGTGGCGATCAGATGGCCGGCGCGCCCGGTTGCGCGCATGTCGATCCATTGAACGTCGAACCCCAACGGCTCCAGTTCGGCGCGGACCATCTCGCCGACCGCGGTGACGCCGGGGAGGTTGAGCGAGCCCGAGTTCTGGTTGACCAGGCGTTCCAGCAGCGCGATCGCATGCGGCTGGTCAGACCGGATCGAGTCGCGCATCCGTTGTTCGCTCGCGGATGGCGTGGCGCCGAGGCAGGGCGCGACGGACAGTGCGAGCAGCAGGCCGCAGGCGAGGGCACGGGAACGAAGCATCGAGTGGTTTCCGGAACAGGCAGCCGCGACCATAACCGACGCCGAACCGATGCGCGCGATTTGACTTGAATCACGGCCGGGCAACCGCATCTGGAGCACATTGGCCGCGACGGCCCATCCCTTTGAAGGATTTCCCCCATGCGCATGGACAAACTCACCTCGCGCTTCCAGCAGGCCCTTGCGGATGCGCAGTCGCTGGCTGTCGGCCGCGACCACAACCTGATCGAACCCACCCACCTGCTGCTGGCTCTGCTCGACCAGCAGGGCGGCGGCACCCGGCCGCTGCTCGCGCAGGCCGGCATCAACGTGCCGGTGCTGCGCGAGCGCCTTACCGAAGCGCTCGACAAGCTGCCGAAGGTCACCGGCCAGGCAGGCAATGTGCAGGCCGGCAACGACCTGCTGCGACTGCTCAACGTCACCGACAAGCTGGCCCAGCAGCGCGGCGATGCCTACATCGCCAGCGAGCTGTTCCTGCTCGCCGCGCTGGAGGATTCCGGCGATGCCGGCAAGGCGCTGAAGGCCGCGGGTGGCGACAAGGCGAAGCTGGAAGCGGCGATCGACAAGCTGCGCGGCGGCGAGAAGGTGCAGGACGAGAACGCCGAGGAGGCACGCCAGGCGCTGGAGAAATACACCATCGACATGACCGCGCGCGCGGAAAGCGGCAAGTTCGATCCGGTGGTCGGCCGCGACGAGGAGATCCGCCGCACCATCCAGGTCCTGCAGCGGCGCACCAAGAACAACCCGGTGCTGATCGGCGAACCCGGCGTGGGCAAGACCGCGATCGTTGAAGGCCTGGCCCAGCGCATCATCAACGGCGAGGTGCCCGAAGGCCTGCGCGGCAAGCGCCTGCTGTCGCTGGACATGGGCGCGCTGATCGCCGGTGCGAAGTTCCGCGGCGAGTTCGAGGAGCGCCTGAAGGCCGTGCTCAACGACCTGTCGAAGAACGAAGGGCAGATCATCCTGTTCATCGACGAACTGCACACGATGGTCGGTGCCGGCAAGGCGGAAGGCTCGATGGATGCCGGCAACATGCTCAAGCCCGCGCTCGCCCGCGGCGAGTTGCACTGCATCGGCGCGACCACGCTGGACGAATACCGCAAGTACGTGGAGAAGGACGCCGCGCTGGAGCGCCGCTTCCAGAAGGTGTTCGTCGGTGAGCCCAGCGTCGAGGACACCATCGCGATCCTGCGCGGCCTGAAGGAACGCTACGCCGTGCACCATGGCGTGGAGATCACCGATCCCGCCATCGTCGCCGCGGCCACGCTCTCGCACCGCTACATCGCGGACCGGCAGCTGCCGGACAAGGCCATCGACCTGATGGACGAGGCTGCGTCGCGGATCCGCATGGAGATCGATTCCAAGCCGGAGGAGATGGACCGCAAGGAGCGCCGGCTGATCCAGTTGAAGATCCAGCGCGAGGCGCTGAAGAAGGAGAAGGACGCCGAGTCGAAGCAACGCCTTGCCGATCTCGAAAAGGAGATCGACGTGCTCGAGCGCGAGTACAGCGACCTGGAGGAAGTCTGGAAGGCCGAGAAGGCCACCCTGCAGGGCGCGACCCGGATCAAGGAGCAGATCGAAGCGGCGCGGCTTGAACTGGAAGCGGCGCAGCGCAAGCAGGATTTCGCCGCAATGAGCGAGATCCAGTACGGCCGCATTCCCGAACTGGAGAAGCAGCTCGCCGCCGCGCAGGAAGCGGAAACCAAGGGCTTCACCCTCCTGCAGGACAAGGTCACCGCCGAGGAGATCGCGCAGGTGGTGGCGCGCTGGACCGGCATCCCGGTCAGCAAGATGCTGGAAGGCGAGCGCGAGAAGCTGCTGAAGATGGAAGAGGCGCTGCACACGCGCGTGGTGGGTCAGGAAGAGGCGATCAAGGTGGTGTCGGATGCGGTGCGCCGCTCGCGCGCCGGCCTGTCCGATCCCAACCGCCCCAGCGGCTCGTTCCTGTTCCTCGGCCCGACCGGCGTGGGCAAGACCGAGCTGTGCAAGGCGCTGGCCGAGTTCCTGTTCGACAGCAGCGATGCGATGGTCCGCATCGACATGAGCGAGTTCATGGAGAAGCACGCGGTCAGTCGCCTGATCGGTGCGCCTCCCGGCTACGTGGGCTACGAAGAGGGTGGCTACCTCACCGAAGCCGTGCGCCGCCGTCCCTACAGCGTGATCCTGCTGGACGAGGTGGAGAAGGCGCATCCGGACGTGTTCAACATCCTGCTGCAGGTGCTGGACGACGGTCGCCTGACCGACGGCCAGGGCCGCACGGTGGACTTCCGCAATACCGTCATCGTGATGACCAGCAACCTGGGCTCGCAACACATCCAGGAGCTTGGCAACGACGACAGTCCGGAGGCTTACACGCAGATGAAGGCGGTGGTGATGAGCGTGGTGCAGTCGCACTTCCGCCCGGAGTTCATCAACCGGCTCGACGACATCGTGGTCTTCCATCCGCTGGACAAGCAGCAGATCAAGTCGATCGCGCGCATCCAGCTGCGCGGCCTGGAGAAGCGACTGAGCGAGCGCGGCATCCGCATCGAACTGAGCGACAAGGCTTTCGAGCTGCTCGGAAACGTCGGCTTCGATCCGGTCTACGGTGCGCGACCGCTCAAGCGCGCGATCCAGCAGCAACTGGAGAACCCGCTGGCGCAGGCGATCCTGTCCGGCCGGTTCGGCAATGGCGATACGGTCAAGGTGGATGCGGAGGGCGGCAAGCTGGTGTTCGTGGCGGGCGCGGGCGCGTAACCCGCAGGTGCGACGGGCAGGCAGGGGCATGCGTGGTGTCTAATCCATGCATCGCCCCGGGAGAATCCGCCATGTCGTCGCCATGCCTTCCGAAAACGATCCACGCCGCATTCGTGTTGTGTTGTGCGCTGTCGCCGATGGTGGCGGTCGCGCAAGTGTCGCGGCATGTCGAAGTCCGGCTGGATTCCGCCGCCGGGCAGTCGCATGCGTCGGGCCGATTGCTGGTCTTCGCGATGCCCGCCGACGAGGCGGAAGCGGCCGCGAAGGAGGGCAAGGTCGTGGTGGTCAATGCCAGCCCGATGACACCGGAGGCGGTGACGATTGCCGCGATGGAGGTCCCGTTCCTGGCCGCGGGCGCAGGCGTGGTGCTGGATGCCGATGCGATCGCCTTCCCGCAGCCGTTCTCGCGACTGCCGAAGGGCGATTACTACCTCCAGGCAGTGCTCGATGGCAATCGCGATTACAACTACGGTGGCCGTGGCGAGGGCGACCTGGTCAGCGAACCGACCCGGGTTCGCCTCGGCACTGCCGGGTGGATGCCGTCGCTGTCTCTCACCCGGGTGCTGCCTGCGCGGCCGGATCCATGGGCCGTCGCCGACGACGCGCCCGCGGAGGCGCGCGCCGCCATGGCCGCCACCCGCGCGCAGACCGAGTTGCTGGACTTCGCCAGTCCGGCGCTCAGCAAGTTCTGGGGCCGCGACATCCGCATGCGCGGCTGGGTCCTGCTACCGCCCGGCTATGCCGATGCCGGCAATGCAAAAACGCGGTATCCCGCCGTGTACTTCACCCACGGGTTCGGCGGCAGCCTGCCGGGCCTGGTGCGAAGCGTGGCGTACGTGGCGGAGGCGATGCGCGAGGGCAGCATGCCGCCCATGATCTGGGTGTTCCTGGACGAATCCAGCGCCACCGGCACCCACGAGTTCGCCGATTCGGTGAACAACGGTCCGTGGGGCCGGGCGCTGACCGCCGAACTGATCCCGGCGCTGGAAACCCGCTACCGGATGGACGGCAAGGCCTCCGGGCGTTTGCTCAACGGCCATTCCTCCGGCGGTTGGGCGACGTTGTGGCTGCAGGTCACCTATCCGGCGCTGTTCGGCGGCACCTGGTCGACCGCGCCGGATTCCAGCGACTTCCACGATTTCACCGGCCCGGATTTGTACGCAGCGAATGCCAATGTCTATCGCCGGCCGGATGGCAGCGCCTGGCCGCTGGTCCGGGTCGATGGCAAGGTCGTTTCCACCTTCGAGCAGTACGCGCGGCAGGAGGCGGTGAAGGGCGAGGTGGGCGGGCAGCTGGCGTCGTTCGACTGGGTGTTCTCGCCGCGCGGCGCGGATGGCCGGCCGATGCCGATGTTCGATCGCGCCACCGGCAAGGTGGATCCGGTGGTGGTCGCCTACTGGCGCGAGCATTACGACATCGCGCACAAGTTGCAGACCCAGTGGCCGGCCTTGAAACCCGATCTCGACGGCAAGATCCGGGTGATCGTGGGCGATGCCGACACGTTCTACCTGGACGGCGCCGCCCGCCGGCTCAAGGTCGTGCTGGATGGCTTGGGCGCAAAGGCGGAGGTGCGCTTGCTGCCCGGGAAGACCCACTCCGATCTCTACGTCGAAGGCGATGACCGCCGTGCCTTGCTGAAGAAGATGGCGTGGGAGATGTACGCCGTGGCGCGGCCGGGCAGCACGCTGCCCGCGCAGACCGGCAACGCGAAGTAGGCGCGGCTCAGCTCGCGGCGGGCGCGACGTCCGCGCGCGCGGCGCGCCACGGCGGCGTGGCCATCATCATGTCGACCAGCGAATAGGCCAGCTCGCGTTCGGCCAGCACGGCCGCGTCGGCGCCGTGGGCTAGCAGGTGCTTGACCTCGGCCTCGCTGTGCGCGCGCGCCAGCACGCTGATGCCGGGGTGGATCGCCTTGAGCCGGGCGATGATCTCGCCGGCTTCCAGCGCCTGCGGCATCGCCAGGATCGCCAGTTGTGCGCTCTGCGGGCGTGCGGCTTTCAGCACGCCTTCCGCAGCGGCGTTGCCGCGGACCGTGACCAGGCCATTCTTGCGCGCGGCCTCGACCCTGTCCGGATCGCTTTCGACCAGCACCAGCGGGATGCCGCGATGCTGCAGCAGGCGGGTGAGTTCGCGGCCGACCCGGCCGTAGCCGATCACGATCGCGTGGCCACCCATGTCTTCCGGGACTTCGGACAGCGGCTGGGTCACCGTCGTCACCGCGGTGCCCGGCTGCTGGCGCCTCTGCCACGCATCCAGCCAGGCGAACAGGAACGGGTTGGCGATGATCGACAGCAGTGCGCCGGCCAGGATCAGGTCGTGCGCTTCCTGCGGGAGCAGCTTCTGCGACAGTCCCAGCCCGGCCAGGATGAAGCTGAACTCGCCGATCTGCGACAGGCTGGCGGAAATGGTCAGGCCGGTCAGCTTGGGCAGGCCGAGCAGGCGCACGATCAGGTAGCCGACCAGTGCGTTGCCCAGCACGATGATGCCGACCGTCGCCAACACCCACATCGGCTGCTCGAGCATGATCGACGGGTTGAACAGCATGCCCACCGAGACGAAGAACAGCACGGCGAAGGCGTCGCGCATCGGCAGCGAATCCGCCGCGGCCTTGTGGCTCAGTTCGGATTCGTTGAGCAGCATCCCGGCGAAGAACGCGCCCAGCGCGAAGCTCACGTCGAACAGGTAGGCCGCGCCGAAGGCCACGCCCAGGGCGATCGCCAGGATGCTGAGGGTGAACAGCTCGCGCGAGCCCAGCCCGGCCACGTGTTCCAGGATCCACGGGATCGCGCGCTTGCCGACCACCAGCATCACCACCACGAAGGCAGTGACCTTCACCAGGGTCCACACCAGCGCGCCGGCGATGCCGGCCGCGCCGATTTTTTCGCCCGCGCCCAGCGCACCGGCGATCGCCGGCAGCAGCACCAGCGCCAGCACCATCGCCAGGTCCTCGACCACCAGCCAGCCGATCGCGATCCGCCCGCGGCGGGTGTCCAGCAGCCGGCGCTCTTCCAGTGCGCGCATCACCACCACGGTGCTGGCCACCGACAGCGCCAGCCCGAACACCACCGCGCCCATGGTGTCCCAGCCATGCCACAGGCCGAAGCCGGTGCCGATCGCGGTGACGAAGGCGATCTGGCCGAGGGCGCCGGGGATCGCGATCCCCTTTACGTCGAGCAGGTCGCGCAGCGAGAAATGCAGGCCCACCCCGAACATCAGCAGGATCACCCCGATCTCCGCCAGCTGCGAGGCCAGGCCCTGGTCGGCGACGAAGCCGGGCGTGAACGGGCCGACGATGATGCCGGCCAGCAGGTAGCCGACCAGCGGCGAGAGTTTCAGGCGCTGGGCGAGCAGGCCGAACACGAAGGCCGACACGAAGCCGACGCTGAGCAAGGCGATGAGCGAGGTGTGATGCGGCATCCGGGTTCCGTCTGGGTGGCGGCCCATGATCGCATGGCAGTCGTGGCCGCCGTCCGAACTACAATGCGCGGATGATTTCCTTCCGCAATTTCGCGCTGCGCCGCGGCGAGCGCCTGTTGTTGTCCGATGTCGACCTGACCCTGCATGCGGGGTGGCGGGTCGGCGTGATCGGCCGCAACGGCGCCGGCAAGTCCTCCCTGTTCGCGGCCCTGATGGGCGAGGTCGAGCCCGACAAGGGCGACCTCGACCTGCCCGGCAAGGCGCGCATCGCCAGCGTGGCCCAGGAAACCCCGCACTTGCCGGACCCGGCACTGGACTTCGTGCTGTCCGGCGATGCCGAGGTCCACGCGGCCGTGCAGGCCGAGGCGAATGCCTTCGCCAACGAGGACTGGGAAGCGGTCGCCGAGGCCCATCACCGCCTGGAAGAACTCAACGGTTACGACGCTTCCGCGCGTGCCGGCCGCCTGCTGCATGGTCTGGGCTTTCCGGCGGAGACCCATGGCAAGGCGGTCGCGGACTTCTCCGGCGGCTGGCGGGTGCGGCTCAACGTCGCCCGCGCACTGATGACGCCGTCCGACCTGCTGCTGCTCGACGAACCGACCAACCACCTCGACCTGGATGCGGTGGTCTGGATGGAGGAATGGTTGAAGCGTTATGCCGGCACCCTGCTGGTGATCTCGCACGACCGCGAGTTCCTGGACAACGTCACCACCCACATCCTGCATCTGCACGATGGCCGGGCGAAGTTGTACGTCGGCAACTACACCGACTTCGAGCGGCAGCGCGCCGAACATCTGCGCCTGCAGCAGATCACCCACCTGAAGGAACAGGCGGAGCGCGCCCACCTGCAGAGCTTCATCGACCGCTTCAAGGCCAAGGCGAGCAAGGCGAAGCAGGCCCAAAGCCGCATGAAGCGGTTGGCCAAGCTTGCAGGCACCGAGGCCGTGCGCGCCGAGCGTTCCCTGCACATCACCCTGCCGGAACCGCTGCGGCTGCCGAACTCGCTGCTGTCGCTGCACGATGTCGACGCCGGCTACGGTGCGGACGCGCGGATCCTTGCCAACGTCAATTTCGGCCTGGAGGCCGGCGACCGCATCGGCCTGCTGGGCCCGAATGGCGCCGGCAAGTCCACCCTGGTGAAGACCCTGGTCGGCGAGCTCGCGCCGATGACCGGCGAGCGCAAGGCGCACCCGGACATGCGGATCGGCTACTTCGCCCAGCACACGGTCGAATCGCTGGTATTCGGCACCACCCCGCTGGACCACCTGCGCAAGCTGGCGCCGGACGTGGCCAACCAGGAACTGCGCGATTTCCTGGGCCGCTGGAATTTCCCCGGCGACCGCGCCTTCGAGGTGATCGACACCTTCAGCGGCGGCGAGAAGGCCCGCCTGGCGCTGGCGCTGCTCGCATATCGCCGTCCGAACGTGCTGTTGCTCGACGAACCCACCAACCACCTCGACCTCGACATGCGCGAGGCGCTGGCCGAAGCGCTGAGCGATTTCGATGGCGCGATCGTGATGGTCAGCCATGACCGCCATTTGATCGGCCTGGTCTGCGACGAGTACTGGCGCGTGGCCGGTGGCAAGGTCGAAGCGTTCGCTGGCGACCTGGACGAATACGCCGCGTGGCTGCGCTCGCGCCCGGGCAGCGACAACCCGAAGACGCCGGCACCCAAGGCCCAGCCGGCGCTCGCGCCGGCACCCGCGAAGCCGGTGTCGAAGGTCAATCCGCACAAGCTGCAGAAGGCGGAGGCGCTGGTCGCCGACCTGGAAGCGAAGCTGGCCGGCATCGACTCCCAGCTCGCCGATCCCAAGATCTACGGCAACGCCGGCCGCGTGGCTGAGCTCGGTCGCGAACAGGCCGCACTGCGCAGCAAGCTGGAAACCGCGGAAGCGGATCTGCTGGCGTTGTACGACTGAGGTCGCCGACTTGAAACCCGATGCAAGGGCCCCAGAATCCGGGCTCGATTCCTGGAAGTAGCCCGATGCCCATCTACGCTTTCGCCTGCGACGCCTGCGGGCACGCCTTCGACCGCCTGCAGAAGCTCTCCGATGCCGACCCGGTGGATTGCCCGGCCTGCGCGGCCAGCGGGCAGGTGCGCCGCCAGCTGACCGCGCCGCAGTTCCGCCTTGCAGGCGGTGGCTGGTACGAAACCGACTTCAAGAAGGACGGCGACAGGAAGCGCAACCTGGCGGGCGAAGGCGGAGAGGGTGCCAAGCCCGCCAGCGAGACCAAGTCCGACGCGAAACCCGCTGCGGCGCCTGCCACCAAGGCCGAACCGGCCAAGCCGGCCGGGGGCGCAACCCCGGCCGCTTGAGTCGATGCTTCAGCGCGTGCCGAAGCGTGCGCGGCAGCCGTGGTTGACCCACATCCCGGTGCGCGCGGCATAGCCCCAGGAATAGCCCTCGCGGCAGGCATCCTTGGACAACTGCTGGATCAATCGCGGCGCGCCATACCGGGCATCCCAGGCGCAGGTCGTGTAGCGGTCGCGGTCGCTGGAGCAGGTCACGCTGTAGTTGCCCGGCAACCCGCCACCCTGGTTGCTACGGGCCAGGAACACGCCGCGGCAGCCGTTGTTCACCCACACGCCGCCGTTGCGCAGGCCGAAGTTGCTGTTCTCGATGCAGCGCTGGTTGGACAGTTGGCGCTGCAACGTGGCGCGGCCGACCAGGTTGCTGCCGCAGGTGCGCAGGCGGCCATCGTTGCTCTCGCATTGCACGGTGACCTGCTGGCCGCCCGGGATGCCGACCCCGGGGCCGAACTCGGCACGGCAGCCTTGGGTGACGGTGACTTGTCCGCGGCTGGTGAACCAGGTCTGGCCGAGTGTGCAGCGCGCGCTCGACAGTTGCCTGACCAGGCGCGATTGCCCCTGCCACGGTGCCTGGCAGGTGCGGATGCGGCCATCATTGCTTTCGCAGCGAATGGTCTGAGCGCCAGGATCCGGCCCGGGGCCGGGGCCCGGATTCCAGCCGCCGTTGTTGCCCAGCGACTTGGCGATGTCCTGCTTGACCTTGCTGAAGGTCCAGCGCGACAACCGCACCTGGTCCAGGTAGAAGCGCAACTGGTCGTTCGGAATGGTGCGGCCGCTCGACTGCTCGCGGTACTCCAGCGAAATGACCCGGGTCTGGTCCGCGGTGTTCAGCGTCCACAGGTCTTCGGGCGCATAAGCACGCGTGCCGATCTGGGCGTTGGCCGGGAGCGGAAGCGCGGTCAGGCCACCAACCAGGCCGAGGGACAGCAGCGATGCGAGCAGCAGGCGATGTGACGAAGGACTTGGCATGGTGGTTCCCCGTGGCGTTGGTCGTTGGCTTGATGACGGATGGATGCGCCCGGTCGCCGGCACAGTAGCGCTTCGCCCCGTTAAAATGGCGTTTCCGCGGCACGCGCCTGCGTTGCCGCCCGAGTCACCTCCGGAGTTCCCATGCGTACCCATTTCTGCGGCCTCGTCGACGAGTCCCTGGTCGGCCAGACCGTCATCCTCTGCGGCTGGGCCGATGTCGCCCGCGATCTCGGCGGCCTGTGCTTCATCGACCTGCGCGACCACGAGGGCATCGTCCAGGTCGTGGCGGAGCCGTCCGATGCCGCCGGCAATGCCGCGGTGATCGCCGCCGCATCGAAGGTGGGCTACGAGGATTGCCTGCGCATCACCGGAACCGTGCGCGTGCGCCATTCGGTCAACGACAAGATCAGGACCGGCAAGGTCGAGGTCGTTGCCGAACGTATCGAAGTGCTCAACAAGGCCGAGCCGCTGCCGTTCCACCACCACGAGAACCCGGGCGAGGACGTGCGCCTGAAGTACCGTTACCTGGACCTGCGCAGCCCGGACATGCAGCGCAAGATGCGCACCCGCACCAGGCTGGTCAGTGCGCTGCGCCACTACCTGGACGCGCGCGGCTTCCAGGACATCGAGACGCCGATCCTGACCAAGGCCACGCCGGAAGGCGCGCGCGACTTCCTGGTGCCCGCGCGCATGCACCCGGGCGAGTTCTACGCGTTGCCGCAGAGCCCGCAGCTGTTCAAGCAGATCCTGATGATGGCGGGCTTCGACCGCTACTACCAGATCGCGCGCTGCTTCCGCGACGAAGCCCTGCGCGCCGATCGCCAGCTGGAATTCACCCAGCTCGACATGGAATTCGCGTGGGCCGCCGAAAGCGACGTGCAGAACCTCACCGAGGACATGGTCCGCCACGTCTTCCGCGAGGTGATGGGCGTCGAACTGGCCGCCGAGTTCCCGCGCATGACCTATGCCGAGGCGATGCGCCGCTACGGCTCGGACAAGCCCGACCTGCGCATCGCGCTGGAATTCGTGGACGTGGCCGAGCAGGTCAAGGACTGCGAATTCGCGGTATTCACCGCCGCGGCGAACGATCCCGACGGTCGCGTGGTCGCGCTGCGCATCCCCGGTGGCGCGTCGCTGTCGCGCAAGCAGATCGACGAGTACGCCGCCCATGCCGCCAAGTTCGGTGCCAAGGGCCTGGCCTACGCCAAGATCGACGAGGCTGGCGCGGTCAATTCGCCGGTCGCCAAGTTCTTCGCCGAAGGTGCCTTCGATGCCGTGCTCAGGCATGTCGGCGCGGGCAATGGGGACCTCGTGTTCTTCGGTGCCGGTGCGTACAACAAGGTGTCCGACTTCATGGGTGCGGTGCGCCTGAAGGCCGGTAAGGATTTCAACCTGGTCGCCGACGGCTGGGCGCCGTTGTGGGTCACCGATTTCCCGATGTTCGAGTGGGATGACGAGGAGCAGCGCTACGTCGCCCTGCACCATCCGTTCACCGCGCCCGCCGTGGATTCGATCGAGGACCTGCGCGCCAACGCGAAGACCGCGGTGAGCCGTGGCTACGACATGGTGCTCAATGGCAACGAGATCGGCGGCGGTTCGATCCGCATCCACAACTCGGCGATGCAGTCGGCGGTGTTCGAGCTGCTCGGCATCGGCGCCGAGGAAGCGGAAGGCAAGTTCGGCTTCCTGCTGGACGCGCTGAAGTACGGCGCGCCGCCGCACGGCGGCATCGCCTTCGGCATCGACCGCATCGCCGCGCTGATGGCCGGCAGCGATTCGATCCGCGACGTGATTGCGTTCCCCAAGACCACGACCGCGCAATGCCTGATGACCGGCGCGCCGAGCGAAGTGCCGGACAAGCAGCTCGCCGAAGTGCATGTATCGGTACGCGCCCGCGAGAAAGCTTGATGGGCGATGTGGCGTCACTGTGAGGAAAAGGGGTCAGAGTGAATTTCCTGCCCTGACTGTCTGGCCTTGCAATATTCCTGGTCAGGAAACTTCACTCTGACCCCTTTTCCGGAAGCTGGATCCCGGCATTCGCCGGGATGACGATTTCGAGGTTGCATGACTACTACGATCCGCCGCGCCAACCTTGACGACGCGCCCGCGCTCGCCGAACTCGGCGCGACGACCTTCATCGAAGCCTTCGGCCAGCTGTACTCGCCGGAGGACCTGCAGGCCTTCCTCGAGGAAAGTCATTCGGTGGCCGCCTACGCGAAGGTGCTGGCGAACGCCGATTACGCACTGTGGATCGCGGAGAGGGGTGGCCGCGCGATCGGTTATGCGCAGGCCGGGCCGTCAGGCTTGCCGCATGCGGACGTCCGGCCCGGCGATGGCGAGCTGAAGCGCCTGTACCTGCTGAAAGGCGAGCAGAACGGCGGCGTTGGCCGCGCGCTGTTCGAGCAGGCGCTGGCCTGGCTGGAACGCGACGGGCCACGCATGCTGTGGATCAGCGTGTGGTCGGAAAACCTCGGCGCGCAGCGCTTCTACGGGCGCCACGGCTTCGAGTACGCCGGGGAGTACGAATTCATCGTCGGCGAGCAGCGCGACCGCGAATTCATCTACCGGCGGCATCCGCGCGCCGCTTGAACCCCGACATGAAAACGGCCACCTTGCAGTGGCCGTTTTCGCATGCAACGTCGGCGCGAGGATCAGTCGGCGACGACCAGGGTCACGTCGATGTTGCCGCGGGTTGCGTTGGAGTACGGGCAGACGATATGGGCGGCATCGACCAGCGCCTGCAGGGTGTCGCGCGGCACGCCCGGCGCCTTGATGGTGAGTTCGGCCTCGATGCCGAAGCCGGTGGGGATCGCGCCGATGCCGACCTTGCCGGTCACGGTGGTGTCGGCGGGCAGGGCGACCTTCTGCTTGCCGGCCACGTGCTTGAGCGCGCCGAGGAAGCAGGCCGAGTAGCCGGCGGCGAACAACTGCTCCGGGTTGGTGCCCGGGTTGCCGGCACCGCCCAGCCCCTTGGGCACGGCCAGGGCGACATCGAGCACGCCATCGGACGACACCGCGCGGCCGTCGCGGCCCCCGGTGGCGGTGGCGGTGGCGGAATACAGGACGGTTTCGATCGACATGGCGGGGGGTTCCTGGGGCGGGTCGGATGCCAAGCGTACTATCCGGGCCATCAATCGGGCGCAGACGTGCAGGATCACATCAGTGAGTGAACGCAAGCCGCGGGTGCTGCTGGTGCATGGCCTGCTCAATGCCGACTGGTGGTTGCGGCCGCTGGCCGCGCGGCTGCGTGCCGAGGGCTTCGAGACCGCGCTGTTCGGCTACTCCAGCGTGCTGGACGGCCCGGAACGGGCGGTGCCGAAGTTGCTGGAGCGGCTGCGCCGCGAGCCGGCCGACGCCTTGGTCGGCCACAGCCTGGGCGGGCTGATCGCGCTGGAATCGTTGCGGCAGGCGCCGGAGCTGGCGGTGTCGCGGGTGGTCTGCCTGGGCTCGCCGCTGTGCGGCAGCCAGACTGCGCGCAACCTCGCGGCCAGTCCGTGGACGCGTCCGTTGCTCGGCCGCAGCGCGCCGATGCTGGCCGGCGGGCTGGCCGGTTGGGACGGGCCGGCGCAGGTCGGCGTGGTGGCCGGCGACGTGGCGCATGGCTTGGGCCGGCTGTTCGCGCGCTTCGATGGGGGTTCGGACGGCACCGTGGGGCTGGAGGAAACCCGCCTGCCAGGGCTGGCCGACCACTGCACCGTGCACAGCAGCCACACCGGGCTGGTGTTCTCGCCCGCGGCAGTGCGCCAGGCCGCGCATTTCCTCCGCCACGGCCGCTTCGAGCGCGCCGCCGAACCGCCCGCCGTATAATCCGCGCCCTCTGGTTTCCGCTGGATGCTGCAATGGGACGTGGTCCTTCCATCGAAGGTCGCAAGAACGCGGTCGACGCCAAGCGCGGCAAGATCTTCACCAAGGTGATCCGCGAGATCTCGGTGGCGGCGCGCGCCGGTGGCGGCGACCCGGCCGGCAACCCGCGCCTGCGGGTGGCGATCGACAAGGGCCTGGCGGTCAACATGTCCAAGGACGTGATCGAGCGTGCGGTCAAGAAGGCCACCGGCGAGCTGGAAGGCGTCGAGTACGAGGAAATCCGCTACGAGGGCTACGCGCCCGGTGGCGTAGCGGTGATCGTGGACTGCCTGACCGACAACCGCGTGCGCACCGTGGCCGACGTCCGCCATGCGTTCGGCAAGTTCGGCGGCAACATGGGCACCGAAGGCTCGGTCGCCTTCATGTTCAGGAAGCTGGGCGTGCTCAGCTACGACACCGGTGCCGATGAAGACGCCATCACCGAGGTCGCGATCGAGGCCGGTGCCGACGACGTGACCGTCTACGACGACGGCGCCATCGACGTGATCACCGCGCCCGATGCCTTCGCCGAGGTCAAGGCGGCGATGGAAGCCGCCGGCCATGTCCCCGGCTTCGCCGAAACCACCCTGCGCGCCGACAACGACATCGCGGTGGAAGGCGATACCGCCGAGCAGGTGAAGAAGCTGCTGGCGTGGCTGGAAGACATGGACGACGTGCAGAACGTCTATTCCAACGCCGACCTCGGCGACGCTGCGTAAGACGCCGGATCCATATCCTGTCGCATGCAGTCGCTGCCATCCATGGCGCTACACATTCGATGTCTCGGGCCCTGGCCCGGCCATCCATGGTCGGGCATTCGGGTGCGCAGCGTGCGCCTTGAGGGCGCCCGCTAGCATGCGCACCCGAATTCTCGGCATCGACCCCGGTTCGCAGCGGACCGGCGTGGGCATCATCGACGTGGACGCCGCGGGCAAGGTCGTGCACGTGCACCACCAGCCGATCAAGTTGCTGGATGCCGAATCCTTCCCGCTGCGCCTGCGCGTGTTGCTGGACGGGCTGTGGTCACTGATCGAACAGTTCGCGCCGGATGAAGTCGCGATCGAACAGGTGTTCCTGTCCAACAACGCGATGTCCGCGCTCAAGCTGGGGCAGGCGCGTGGCGCCGCGATCGCCGCCTGCGTGGCGCGCGACCTGCCGGTGAGCGAATACGCGGCCAAGGAAGTGAAGCTGGGCCTGGTCGGCAGCGGTGGCGCCGACAAGACCCAGGTGCAGCACATGGTCGGGATCATGCTGGGCCTGCAGGGCAAGCTGCAGGCCGATGCCGCCGACGCGCTGGCGGTCGCGATCACCCATGCGCACGTGCGCGTCAGCGCCAACCGGCTGGGCGTGGCCACGCGCACGGCGTGGCGGAAATCTCGATGAGAAGCCGCACGATGAGAGGCTCGCGATGATCGGTCGGCTCAAGGGAATCCTGATCCACAAGGCGCCGCCGTGGGCGAAGCGGCGCGCTTGCGAGGCATTGCCTCGCGCGCTGCCGAGCGCCCGGCCACGGAAGGCCGGGCCGGGGGTTGCCGAAGCGAGGCAGTTGCGCCATGGATGGCTGCGTGAGGCGGCGCCATGATTGGTCGCTTGAAAGGCATCCTGATCCACAAGGCGCCGCCGTGGTTGGTCGTGGACGTGCATGGCGTCGGCTACGAACTCGAAGCGCCGATGAGTACCTTCTACGACCTGCCCGAGGTCGGCCGCGAGGTGTTCCTGTTCGTCCACCACGCGCAGAAGGAAGACAGCGTCTCGCTGTATGGCTTCCTGCGCGAATCCGAGCGCCGGCTGTTCCGCGACGTGCAGAAGGTCAGCGGGATCGGCGCGAAGATCGCGCTGGCGGTGCTGTCCGGCGTCTCCGTGGACGAGTTCGCGCGCCTGCTGCAGGCCAGCGACGTGGCCGCGTTGACCCGCATCCCCGGCATCGGCAAGAAGACCGCCGAACGCATGGTGGTGGAATTGCGCGACCGCGCTGCCGGCATGGCCACGGGCCTGCCCTCGGGTGCCGCCACGCTGCCGCACGATCCGCTGTCCGAGGCCATCACCGCCCTGCAGGCGCTGGGCTACAAGCCGGCCGACGCCGACCGCATGGCGCGCAAGGTCGCCGTGGATGGCGACACGGCCGAAACCATCATTCGAAAAGCGCTACAGTCCGCGCTTCGCTGAGGCCGGGGACCCCGGAATCGCATGTCCAAATCTCACGCCAGCCAGCCGCATGACCCGCAGTCGCACGCGCAGGGTCATGGCCAGGTCGGCCTCGCCGGCCTGATCGTCGGTGCCGTCGGGGTCGTCTTCGGCGACATCGGCACCAGCCCGCTGTACACCCTGCGCGAGGCCTTCAGCCCGCATTACGGCCTGATCGCCAACCACGACACCGTGCTCGGCATCCTGTCGCTGGTGTTCTGGGCGCTGATGCTGGTGGTCACCCTGAAGTACGTGACCATCATCATGCGCGCCGACAACGATGGCGAGGGCGGCATCATGGCGTTGATGGCGCTGGCCCAGCGCAGCCTGCCGAAGGGCTCGAAGTCGACCTACGCGATCGGCATCCTCGGCATCCTCGGCGGTTCGCTGTTCTTCGGCGACGGGGTGATCACCCCGGCGATCTCGGTCCTCTCCGCGGTCGAGGGCCTGGAGGTGGTCGCCCCGCAACTGCACAGCTGGATCGTGCCGATCACCTTGCTGGTCCTCGTGGCGCTGTTCGCCACCCAGCGTTTCGGCACGGCCAAGGTCGGCAAGGTGTTCGGTCCGATCACGATCCTCTGGTTCACCTCGCTGGCGGTGCTCGGCGTAGTCAACATCCTGCACGAGCCGGAAGTGCTCCACGCGATCAACCCGTGGTGGGCGATGCGTTTCTTCGCGGAACACACCTGGGGCGGCGTGTTCATCCTCGGCGCGGTGGTGCTGGCGGTCACCGGCGGCGAGGCGATCTACACCGACATGGGTCACTTCGGTGCCAGGCCGATCCGCTATGCCTGGTATTTCTTCGTGCTGCCGGCGTTGATGCTCAATTACCTGGGCCAGGGCGCACTGGTGCTGGAAGACCCGGCGGCGATCCGCAACCCGTTCTACATCGGCGTGCCGGAGTGGGCGCGCTGGCCGATGATCGGGCTGGCGACGGCGGCGACGGTGATCGCATCGCAAGCGGTGATCACCGGCGCGTTCTCGATCGCGCGGCAGGCGATGCAGCTGGGCTACATCCCGCGCATGCGGATCAAGCACACCAGCCGCGACACCATCGGCCAGATCTACATTCCCGGCATCAACTGGATGCTGATGGTGCTGGTCATCGTGCTGGTACTGACGTTCCGCACGTCGACCGCGCTGGCCACCGCATACGGCATCTCGGTATCGATGACGATGCTGATCGACACCCTGCTGCTGGCGATCGTGGCGCGCGCGCTGTGGACGCGCTGGCGCTGGTGGGTCCTGCCGCTGTGCGTGGTGTTCCTGGTCGCCGATGTCGCCTTCGTGATCGCGAACGGCGCGAAGATCCTCGCTGGCGGCTGGTTCCCGGTAGTGCTGGGTGCGGCGCTGTTCACCCTCATGCGCACCTGGCGTCGCGGACGCGAGCTGCTGCGCGCCGAAGTGCGCAAGGAAGGCATCCAGCTGGATACCTTCCTGCCCGGCCTGATGCTGGCGCCGCCGGTGCGGGTGCCGGGCACCGCGGTGTTCCTCACCGCCGACCCGAGCGTGGTGCCGCACGCATTGATGCACAACCTCAAGCACAACAAGGTACTGCACGAGCACAACGTGTTCCTGACCGTGGAGACGCTGAACACGCCGTACGCGCCGAAGGAAAAGCGGCTGAAGATCGAGTCGATCAGCGGCGAGGATTTCCACCGGGTGCTGATCCGCTACGGGTTCATGGAAACACCCGACGTGCCGCTGGCGCTGATGCGCAGCTGCGACCAGTGCGACCTCAGTTTCAACCCGATGGACACCACGTACTTCGCCAGCCGCGAGACCATCGTCGCCGGCCACCATCGCGGCATGCCGATCTGGCGCGACAAGCTGTTCGCACTGATGCATCGCAATGCCGCGCCGGCCACGGGCTTCTTCCGCATTCCCGGCAACCGGCTGGTCGAGTTGGGCGCACAGGTCGAAATCTGACGACAGGTTGATTCCGCCGCTGGGCGCCTGCATCTCCTGCAGATGCCGACCATCCCGTTCTCCCTGCTCGACCTCGCCCCGGTCTGCGAAGGCAGCACGCCCTCGCAGGCCTTCGCCAATGCGCTCGACCTGGCCCGCCATGCCGAAGCGCTGGGCTACAAGCGCTACTGGCTGGCCGAACACCACAACATGCCGGGCATCGCCAGCGCGGCGACCTCGATCCTGATTGGCCATATCGCCGGCGGCACTTCGAGGATCCGCGTGGGTGCGGGTGGAGTGATGCTGCCCAACCACTCGCCGCTGCAGGTGGCGGAGCAGTTCGGCACCCTGGTCGCCCTGCATCCGGGCCGCATCGACCTGGGCATGGGCCGCGCACCGGGCACCGACCACGCCACCGCCAAGGCCTTGCGCCGCTACTACGACAACGCCGATGCCTTTCCGCGCGACGTGCAGGAAGTGCTGCATTACTTCGAGCCGGTGCAGCCGGGACAGGCGGTGCAGGCGGTGCCGGGCAGCGGGCAGGACGTGCCGGTGTGGATCCTCGGCTCCAGCCTGTTCGGTGCGCGCCTGGCCGCTGCACTGGGACTGCCGTACGCCTTCGCCTCGCATTTCGCACCGGCGGCGATGGACGAGGCGCTGGCCCTCTACCACCGCGATTTCCGGCCCTCTGCGCGCCTGCGCACGCCGTACGCGATGCTGGCGCTGAACGTGTTCGGTGCCGATACCCGCGCCGGGGCCAAGCGCCTGGCCACCAGCCAGCAGCAGAGTTTCGTCCGCCTGCGTCGTGGTGAACTCGGGCTGGTGCCGCCGCCGATCGACGACATCGAGGCGTTCTGGACACCGGCCGAGAAATCGATGGTGGCCGAGGCGCTGGCCTGCAGCGTGGTGGGCGACGCGGCCGACCTGCGCGAGGGCATCGCCGCCTTCGTGGCCCGGCATCGCCCGGACGAACTGATGCTGACCGGCAACATCTTCGACCACGCCGCGCGCAAGTATTCGTTCGCGCTGGCCAGCCAGGCCTTCATCGACACGCGGCTGGCGTAAGCGATCTGTTCCCTGCCTTTCGCCAGAGACGAAGGGCAGGGCTGAAATGCGGCGATAATCCAGGCATGACCGAAGACCGCATCATCGGCGCCGGCGCCACCCGCGAAGACGAAGCCGCCGAGGCCAGCATCCGTCCGCGCAGCCTGGGCGATTACCTCGGCCAGCAGCCCGTCCGCGAGCAGATGGAGATCTACATCCAGGCCGCCAAGGGCCGTGGCGAGGCGCTGGACCACGTGCTGATCTTCGGGCCGCCTGGCCTGGGCAAGACCACGCTGAGCCACGTGATCGCCAACGAACTCGGGGTCAGCCTGCGGGTGACGTCGGGCCCGGTGATCGAGAAGGCCGGCGACCTCGCGGCCCTGCTCACCAACCTGCAGCCGCACGACGTGCTGTTCATCGACGAGATCCACCGGTTGTCGCCGGTGGTCGAGGAAATCCTCTATCCGGCGATGGAGGACTACCAGATCGACATCATGATCGGCGAGGGTCCGGCCGCGCGTTCGATCAAGCTGGACCTGCCGCCGTTCACCCTGATCGGTGCCACCACCCGCGCCGGCCTGCTGACCGCGCCGTTGCGCGACCGCTTTGGCATCGTCCAGCGGCTCGAGTTCTATTCGCCGGAGGAGCTCACCCGCATCGTCCGCCGATCCGCGCGCATCCTCGGCATCGACTGCGATGCGGACGGCGCCGGCGAGATCGCCCGCCGCGCGCGCGGTACGCCGCGCATCGTCAACCGCCTGCTGCGCCGCGTCCGCGACTACGCGCAGGTCAAGGGCAGCGGCGGCATCGACGCGGGCATCGCGCGCGCGGCGATGGACATGCTGAAGGTCGACCCCGAGGGCTTCGACGAACTCGACCGGCGCATGCTCGGCATCATCATCGACGCCTTCGATGGCGGCCCGGTTGGCGTGGAGTCGCTGGCGGCGGCGCTGAGCGAGGAGCGCGGCACGCTGGAAGACGTGATCGAGCCCTACCTGATCCAGCAGGGCTACCTGGTGCGCACCGCGCGCGGGCGCATGGCGACAGCGAAGGCCTATCGCCACCTGGGCTTCAAGCCGAAGGCGGGCGGCAACACGGAACTGTTCGATTCGGAAAAGGGGTCGGAGTGAATTTCCTGCCCAACCTCTCCCATCGTTCCGGACGCTCCGTCAGGAAACTTCACTCTGACCCCTTTTCCGCAGCGGCGATGCCGTGAGCGAAATTCCCGGCTCTGCCTTTTCCTGGCCCGCCCGCGTCTACTGGGAAGACACCGATGCCGGCGGCGTGGTCTACCACGCACGCTATCTCGCCTTCATGGAGCGTGCGCGCAGCGAATGGATGCGGGCGCTCGGCTGGGACCAGGGCGTGCTGCGCGATCGCGACGACCAGGTCTTCGTGGTGCGGGCGATGGACATCGACTTCCGTGCGCCGGCCCGGCTCGACGATCAGCTGCAGGTCAGCGTCCGGCTGCTTGAATGCCGCGGGGCCAGCTTCAGCGTGGGCCAGCGCATTGAACGCGATGGCGCCTTGCTGGTCGAATCCCGGGTCAGGATCGCCGCGTTGCGCGCCTCCGACTTCAGGCCGCGGCCGATCCCCGATGCACTGCTCACCGAATTGAAGTCCTTGCTGGAGACCGCTTGATGCCCGTCGCGATGCTGCAATCCATGCCCCAGCCGCTGCCGGAAGAGGCCGTGGCGACCACCACCGAACTGGCCGCGAACGCGGCGACGTCCGCGATGGCGGCAGGCGCGCATGGCGGGATCAACTACATCGACCTGATGCTCAAGGCCAGCCTGCCGGTGCAGCTCATCGTGGCGTTGCTGCTGGTGGGGTCGCTGATCAGCTGGGTGATCATTTTCCGCAAGTCGCGGGTGTTCAAGCAGGCCAACGAGGAGGCCCGCGAGTTCGAGGACCGGTTCTGGTCGGGCACCGACCTCAACAAGCTCTATGCCGCCGCCAGCGACCGCAGCCGCGTGTCCAGTGGGCTGGAGGCGATCTTCGAGAACGGTTTTCGCGAGTTTGTTCGCTTGAAGGACAGGCGTGATCCCGACGGGCGGGTACAACTGGAAGGCGCGCAGCGGGCGATGCGGGTGGCCGGCACGCGCGAGATCGACCAGCTGGAACGCAATCTGGAGTTGCTCGCCAACATCGGCTCGACGGCGCCCTACGTGGGTCTGGTCGGCACCGTGTTCGGCATCATGGTGACCATGCACGACATGCTCAACAGCGGCGAGCAGGCGGGCATCGCCGCGGTGGCGCCGGGCATTTCGGAGGCGCTGTTCGCGACCGCCATCGGCCTGTTCGTGGCGATCCCGGCGGTGTGGGCCTACAACCGCTTCACCACGCGCGTGGAACGGCTCGCCGTGCGCTACGACAGCTTCGCCGAGGAGCTCAGTTCCATCCTGCAGCGCCAGGCACCCGCGGGCTGACCGGAGTCCTCCATGGCCGGAATCGCGATCCATCGCAAGCGCCGCAAGCTCAAGTCCGAGATCAACGTCGTGCCGTACATCGACGTGATGCTGGTGCTGCTCATCATCTTCATGGTCACCGCCCCGCTGCTCAACGTGGGCGTGGACGTGAACCTGCCGCAGGCGAATGCCAAGGCGCTGGACACCAAGAAGAAGGATCCGGTGGTGGTGCAGGTCGACAAGGACGGCAACCTGGCGTTGATGCACGAAGGCCAGGACCGGCCGCGCGGGGTGACCCGCGAGCAACTGGTGAGCATGGTGCAAGGCTTCAAGAGCGCAGACCCCGATCTGGTGGTCTACGTTGCAGGCGATCGTGACGCCCGCTATTCGGAAGTGCTGGGCGTGATGGCGGACCTGCAACGTGCCGGGATCGGCCGCGTCGGCTTGATGGGCGACCAGACGGCGGGTAGCGCGGGCAAGTGAGCGCAGATCGCCGAGGCAGCCTGCAGGCAGGGCGGGAATCCAGTGCCCGCGTGAGTACGGCGGTGTTGCAGGCAGTCGGCCTGCATCTTGGCCTGCTGGCGTTGCTGTTCGCGAGCATGTACTTGCCGCGGGAGACGGTGGCCGAGGCCGCGCGAGGCGAGGCGGTTTCCGCCGACCTGGCCACGGCATCCGACCTCAGCGCCAGCATGCAGCGCGCATTGCGTCGCGATCCCGAGCCGCTGCCGCAGCCCATCGTCGAACCCGAACCCCTGCCGCCGGAACCCGAGCCCTTGCCGGAGCCCGTGGTCGAGCCGCCGGTGGACGAACTGCCGCCGCCCGAGCCCGATCCCGCGCCGGTCGAGCAGGAGCGCGTGCAACGCGATGCCGACTCCGCGCAGGTGGCCAAGGTCGACCAGGAGCAGGACGAGCAGCGCAAGGCGCCGGACCAGGCCGAACTGGACGCGCGTCGACGCATGCAGGCGCTGGCGGAAATCCGCCGGCAACGTGCCCTGGCCGTGCAGGAACGCACGATGGCCGAGCAGCGCGCCCAGCAGTTGAACGATGCGCGCAACAGCGCCGCCACGCCGACCCGGCCGCCGCCGGGCAATCCCGACAGTCGCCTGCGGGAAAGCGCGGGCTATCAGGTCGCCCTGATGAACGCGATCCTGCGCCAGTGGACGCGACCGGAGTCGGTGAAGCTGGGCCAGGTCTGCCAGGTCCTGATCCGGCAGATCCCGGGCGGGGAAGTGGTGTCCGTGGAGATTTCGCCCAGCTGTCCTTACGACGAACAAGGCCGGCGTTCGGTCGAAGCAGCCGTGCTGAAGGCTTCGCCGCTGCCGTATGCCGGCTTCGAGGACGTGTTCGAGCGCAACCCCGTGCTCAAGTTCCGCGCCGAAGACCTCTGAATCGCCGAAGATGGCGGCTTGGTCCGTCGCCGTTCATCCACTTTCACACCGGATGGGCGACCCTGTTCATCTTGTCGACCGCCCGCGAGGCCGCATGATCCGGATTGCCCGTCGCCTGTTCGTTTCCCTCTTCCTGCTGGCCCCGGCGTTCGCGGCATCCGCGCAATCGCGTGGCGGGCTGGAAATCGACATCGTCGGCGGCAATGCCGCGGCCCTTCCGATCGCGGTGGTGCCGTTCGGCGGCGAGACCGGCGAGACCGATGTCGACGACATCATCCGCGCCGACCTGGCCCGCTCCGGCCAGTTCCGCACCATCGCCGAAGCCGGCTTGCCGGAACGCCCGACCCAGGGCAGCGAAGTCGCGTATCCCACGTGGCGCATGCTCAAGCAGGACTTCCTGCTGGTCGGTCGCAGCATCCCGAGCGGCGACGGTTACCGGGTCGAATACGAATTGTTCGACGTGGCCAAGCAGCAGCGCCTGCTCGGCTTCGCGCTGACCGCCCCGGCCGGCGCGATGCGCGACGTGGCCCACCAGATCAGCGATGCGGTGTACGAGAAGATCCTCGGTGTGCCCGGCGCGTTCTGGACCCGCATCGCCTACGTGACCTCGAGCGGGCTGGGCCGCAATGCGAGGTACGCACTCATGGTCGCCGACTCCGACGGCTTCAACCCGCGCACGGTGGTGA
Organism: Thermomonas sp.; assembly: GCF_041919455.1. Classification (GTDB taxonomy): domain Bacteria; phylum Pseudomonadota; class Gammaproteobacteria; order Xanthomonadales; family Xanthomonadaceae; genus Thermomonas. Next base: position 110,133 of record NZ_JAYRTQ010000010.1, on the reverse strand, counting down.
ATTCCACCGAGCCGCTGATGTCGCCGTCGTGGGCGCCGGACGGGCGTCGGCTGGGCTATGTCAGCTTCGAAGGCGGCAACTCGGCGGTCTACATCCAGGACATCGCCAGCGGCTCGCGTGAAAAGGTCGCGAGCTTCCGCGGCATCAACGGTGCGCCGAGTTTCTCGCCGGATGGCAACCGGTTGGCGCTGACCCTCTCGAAGGGCGGCAATCCGGACATCTACGTGATGGACCTGGGCAGCAAGCACCTCACCCAGGTGACCAACCACTTCGGCATCGACACCGAACCGACCTGGAGCCCGGACGGCGCCAGCCTGGTGTTCACCTCGGATCGCGGTGGTCGCCCGCAGCTCTACCAGGCCTCGGCCGGCGGCGGCAGCGCGACCCGGATCAGCTTCGAGGGCAGCTACAACGCCAGCCCGTCGGTCAGCTTCGATGGCAAGAAGATCGCGGTGGCGCAGGGCGCGGGCAATACCTATCGGATCGCCTTGCTTGACCGCAGCCTGGGCAGCCCGCGCTGGAGCCTGCTGTCGCCGGGCTCGCTGGACGAATCGCCGAGCTTCGCCCCGAATGGCGCGATGGTGCTGTATGCCGCCCGCGAAGGCCGCCGCGGCGTGCTCTACGCGGTGTCCGCCGATGGCCGCGTGCGCCAGCGCCTGGTGCTGGCCGAAGGTGATGTCCGCGAGCCCGCCTGGTCGCCCTATCGCAAGCGCTGACCGTCGCGCATCGCTAACGTCGCCGGACTAGACTGCAAGCCCATTCAGGCCCCTGAACCGATTTGTCGAACGAGGAACTCCCATGAACGCATCCGCCTCCCGCATCGCCCGTACCATGCTGCTCGCTGCCCTGGCCTCCGTCATCGCCGTCGGCTGCAGCAAGAAGGTCAAGGAAACCCCGCCGACCGACACGGGCGCGAGCACCGGCACCACCACCACGCCGGTCGATGACGGTGGCGCGACGCGTCCCGGCGCGTATGGCCCGAACGACCTGGATACCGATGCCTGCCTGCGCAACCGCGTCGTCTACTTCGACCTGGACCAGGATGCGCTGAAGCCGGAATTCCAGGCCGCGATGGCCTGCCATGCCAAGTACCTGCGCGACCGCCCGACCGCGCGCCTGCGCCTGGAAGGCAATGCCGACGAGCGCGGCAGCCGCGAATACAACCTGGGCCTGGGCGAGCGCCGCGGCAATGCGGTGTCCTCCGCGCTGCAGGCCAGCGGCGGCTCCGCCAGCCAGCAGACCGTGGTCAGCTACGGCGAAGAGCGTCCGGTCTGCAACGAAGGTGGCGAAAGCTGCTGGTCGCAGAACCGTCGCGTCGAACTGGTCTACAGCGCCAAGTGATGCGCGTCGCAACCACGGCGGTCGTGTTGGCGGCGATGCTCAGTGCATCGCCGCTGGCGCTGGCTCAGCGGGCAAGCCTGGCGGACCGCGTGGCCGTGCTGGAACAGCGCGCTGCCGGCGACCAGGGCGCGACCGAACTGGTCAACCAGATGACCCAGCTGCGCAGCGAGGTGCAGGCGCTTCGTGGGCAGATCGAGGAGCTGCAGCAGCAACTCGAACAGGCCAAGCAGGGCCAGCGCAGCCAATACCTCGACCTCGATGGCCGGCTCAACCGGCTGGAGGGCGGGGCACCGGCGTCGTCTTCATCCTCTTCGTTGCCGCCGTCGCCAGCACCGATGCAACCGGCACCGGTCGCATCCGCCGGCACGGTCACCGCATCCGAACCCGTGTCGGGTGCGATGGCCGGGATGGACGAGCGCAGCGCCTACAACCATGCGTTCGAGGCCCTGAAGTCCGGCGATTACGTCGAGTCCTCGCGCCGCTTCCGCGATTTCCTCGCGGTGTTCCCCGGTGGGCAGTACGCGCCCAACGCGATGTACTGGCTGGGCGAGAGCTACTACGTCACCCAAAACTACGCGCTGGCCGGCGACCAGTTCCAGTCGCTGCTGGATCGCTTCCCGACCCACGACAAGGCCCCGGGTGCGCTGCTCAAGCTGGGCCTGTCCCAGTACGGGCTGAAGCAGTATCCCGCCGCCGAGACCACCCTGCGCCAGGTCCTGCAGCGCTATCCGAATTCCGATGTCGCGCGCACCGCGGACGACCGCCTGCGCGCGATGCAACTGACCGGCGCCCGTTAAACTAGGCCCATGAACGCCGTCGCCGATGCGGCCGCCGCATCGGCGACCCAGCTCCAGCCCGAGCGGCTGAAACTCACCGAGATCTTCCTGTCCCTGCAGGGCGAAGCCCGCGACGCCGGCTGGCCGACCGTGTTCGTGCGCCTGACCGGCTGCCCGTTGCGCTGCCAGTATTGCGACACCGCCTACGCGTTCCACGGCGGGCAGTGGTGGGACATCGACGCGATCCTGGCCGAAGTCGCCTCGCACGGCGCCCGCCATGTCTGCGTGACCGGCGGCGAGCCGCTGGCGCAGAAGCGCTGCCTGACCCTGCTGGCGAAGTTATGCGATGCCGGCTACGACGTGTCGCTGGAAACCTCGGGGGCGATCGACATTTCCGGCGTCGATGCGCGCGTGTCGCGTGTCCTCGACATCAAGACCCCGGGTTCCGCCGAAGTCGATCGCAACCTGTGGAGCAACCTGCCGCTGTTGACGCCGCGCGACCAGGTGAAGTTCGTGATCTGCTCGCGCGCCGATTTCGACTGGGCGAAGGGCGTCGTTGCCGAACATCGCCTGCACGACGTCTGCGACGTGCTGTTCTCGCCCAGCGCCGCGCAGGTGCCCGCACGCGAACTCGCGGACTGGATCGTCGCGGATAAATTGCCGGTGCGCTTCCAGATGCAGCTGCACAAACTCCTGTGGAACGACGAGCCCGGCCGATGAACGCATCCCGCAAACCTGCCGTGGTCTTGGTGTCCGGGGGCATGGACTCCGCCGTGGTGCTGGCGATCGCCCGCGAGGCCGGCTTCGATGCGCATGCGCTCAGCGTGCGCTACGGCCAGCGTCACACGTCCGAGCTGGATGCCGCCGCGCGCGTGGCGAACGCGCTCGGCGCGGTCGCGCACAAGACGGTGCACGTGGACCTGCGCAGCATCGGCGGTTCCGCATTGACCGAGGACGGCATCGCCGTGCCCACCGACGACGACGGCCACGAGATCGGCGTCGGCATCCCGTCCACCTACGTGCCGGCGCGCAACACGATCATGCTGTCGGTGGCGCTGGGCTGGTCCGAGGTGCTGGGCGGCACCGACCTGTTCTGCGGTGTCAACGCGGTGGACTACTCGGGCTATCCGGATTGCCGACCCGAGTTCATCGAGGGCTTCGAGCACTTGGCCAACCTCGCCACCAAGGCCGGCGTGGAAGGCAGCCGTTTCCGCGTGCACGCGCCGCTGATGCGCATGTCCAAGGCCGACATCGTCCGCGAAGGCCTGCGCCTGGGCGTGGATTTTTCGCAGACCGTCAGCTGCTACCAGGCCGATGCCGACGGTCGCGCCTGCCGCCATTGCGATGCCTGCCGCCTGCGTGCGCAGGGCTTCGACGAGGCCGGCGTGCCTGACCCCACGCGCTACGTCGACGAGCCCATCGGTTAGAATGCGCGCCCGCGCCGTCCGCGCGGCACCCGATGGGTCGTTAGCTCAGTGGTAGAGCTGCGGACTTTTAATCCGTAGGTCGATGGTTCGAATCCATCACGACCCACCATCTCCCGCCATGCATCAAAGGCTGTATTACCGGCCCCTCGCTTGCGCGCGCGGCGTTCAAGCGGGCGCGAACCGATGGTTCGCAGGCAGCCCGCTTTCACCCATCACGACCCACCATCCCCAAGCTTCATCCCGCCGCTTCAAGCGCGGCGATCACCTCGCGTCCGTAGCGCTCCAGCTTGCTGGCCCCGACGCCGCCGATGCCGGCGAGTGCGTCGAGGTCGCGTGGCGATTCCAGCGCGATGCTGCGCAGGGTGGCGTCGTGGAAGATCACGTAGGCGGGGACGTTCTGTGCGCGTGCGGCTTCGGCGCGCCACGTGCGCAGGGCGATGAAGCGCTCGTTGGCGTCTGCGGGCAGTGCGACGGCGGGTGGCGCGATGCGCACGCCGCCATTGGCCTGGTTGCGCCGGCGTTCGCGCTTGGGCGGTTCCGCGCGTAGTTGCAGGCGGCGTTCGCCGCGCAGCAGCGGAGTGGCCCCGGCGGTCAGGCGCAATGCGCCATGGCCTTCGATGTCGGGCTCCAGCAGGCCGGCGGACACAAGCTGGCGGAACACGCCGCGCCATTGTTTGGCGTCAAGGTCACCACCGATGCCGTAGGTGCTCACCGACTGGTGGCCGAACTGGCGCACCTTGGCGGTGTCCGCGCCGCGCAGCACGTCGATCAGGTGTGCCGCGCCGAAGCGCTGCTCGGTGCGGTACGCGCACGACAGGGCCTTGCGCGCAGCCTCGGTGGCATCCCAGGTGGCCGGCGGTTGCTGGCAGTTGTCGCAATGCCCGCAGGCGCCCGCATGCGCCTCGCCGAAATAGGCGAGCAGGGCCTGGCGGCGGCAGGCGGTCGATTCGCAGTAGCCGATCAGCGCGTCGAGCTTCGCGCGCTCCAGCCGCTTGCGTTCCTCGCCGGCATCGCCGTCCTCGATCATCCGCCGCAGCAGCACCGCATCGCCCAGCCCGTAGGCCAGCCATGCCTCGGCGGGATCGCCATCGCGGCCTGCGCGGCCGGTTTCCTGGTAATAGCCTTCCAGCGATTTCGGCAGGTCGATGTGGGCGACGAAACGCACGTCGGGCTTGTCGATGCCCATGCCGAACGCGATGGTCGCCACCATGACGATGCCGTCCTCGCGCAGGAAGCGGCGCTGGTGCTCGGCGCGGACCGTCGCCTCCAGGCCCGCGTGGTAGGGCAACGCGCGCAGGCCGCGTTCGGCCAGGAGTTCGGCAGTGGCATCGACCTTGCGCCGCGACAGGCAGTAGACGATGCCGCTGTCGCCGCGATGGTCGTCTAGGAAATCCAGCAGCTGCCGACGGGTGTCGTCCTTGGCCACCACCGTGTAGCGGATGTTCGGACGGTCGAACGAACTGACGAACTGGCGTGCATCCTCCAGCGCGAGGCGCTCGACGATCTCGCGCCGCGTGGGCGCATCCGCGGTGGCGGTCAGCGCGATCCGCGGCACCTCCGGCCAACGTTCGTGCAGCAGGGTCAGCTGGCGGTATTCGGGGCGGAAATCGTGGCCCCATTGCGAGACGCAGTGCGCCTCGTCGATCGCGAACAACGCGATCCGGCTGCGTTCGAGCAGCGACAGGAAGCGCGGCGTCAGCAGGCGCTCGGGTGCGACGTACAGCAGGTCGAGTTCGCCATCCGCCAGTTGCCGTTCCACCTGCATCGCCGTCTGCGCATCTAGGCTGGAATTGAGGAAGGCCGCGCGCACGCCAAGCTGGCGCAGCGCTTCGACCTGATCCTGCATCAGCGCGATCAGCGGCGACACCACGATGCCGGTGCCATCGCGCAACAGCGCGGGCAACTGGTAGCACAGCGACTTGCCGCCGCCGGTCGGCATCAGCACCAGCGCATCGCCGCCTGCAATCAGTTGTTCGACGATCTCGCCCTGTTCGCCGCGGAAACGGTCGTGGCCGAAGACGCGGCGGAGTTCGGCAAGGGCGGGGGACGGCATTCGCATAGGGTAACAAGCGAGGCCACTATGGACAGCTGCGCAGATCGGTGCCGCGCCGTGAGCCGACACGATATGAGCCGAGCCCTCGGGGCCCGGCTCATCGGGGATGCGGATGCGTTACTGCAGCAGCGAGCGCAGCATCCAGGCGTACTTCTCGTGGGTCTGCAGGCGCTGGGTCAGCAGGTCCTCGGTGGGCGCGTCGTCGGCATCGTCGGCCACGTCCAGCACCTTGCGCGCGGTGCGGCATACGGCCTCGTTGCCGGCCACCAACCGGCGGACCATTTCGCGCCAGTCGGCGGTGTCGGTCAGGCCGGGTTCCTCGGGGATCGAACTCAGCTTGATGAACTCGGCATAGGAACCGGGCGCATTGAAGCCCAGCGCGCGAATGCGCTCGGCGATGTCGTCCAGCGCGTTCCACTGTTCGGTGTACTGCGCCTCGAACATGGTGTGCAGGGCATTGAACATCGAGCCGGTGACGTTCCAGTGGAAGTTGTGGGTCTTGAGGTAAAGCGTGAACGCATCCGAGAGGAAGCGCGCCAGGCCGTCGGCGATCTTCGCGCGGTCCTTCGCCTGGATGCCGATGTCGATGCCCGGGGCGCCATCCGCATGCGGAGCGGTCGGGATCGCGGCGGACGCGACGGGATTGGCGGGCTTGTCTGCTTTTGCCGGCTTCGCGGCCTTTTGATTGGCGTGCTTCTTGGACATGGCGTGGCCTCGTGAGGGATTGTTGGGGGACTTGCGGCGACAATACGCGCCCTGGATGTTTCCAGACCATGAAAATCCGCAGCGCATCCGATCCATGGCGTCGACCAACCCGCATTCCAAGCCGCAATCCACTCCGACCCCGGGACAGGCCCGGCGCGCCATCGACGGCGCGCTGACCCGCGACCGTGGCCGCCTGCTGGCCCTGTGGGCGAAGTGGAACACCAAGTCGGGCGACGACGCGCTGCGTAACGCGTTCAGCGCGAAACTGCAGGCCTCGGTCGCCGAGCGCGAACGTCGCGCCGCGGCACTGCCTACGGCCGCGGTGGATGCATCGCTGCCGATCGCTGCGCATGCGGACGACATCGTCGCCCTGATCCGCAAGCACCAGGTGGTGGTGCTGGCCGGCGAAACCGGCAGCGGCAAGACCACCCAATTGCCCAAGCTCTGCCTGCTCGCCGGGCGCGGCGCCGCCGGCATGGTCGGCTGCACCCAGCCGCGGCGACTCGCGGCGCGCTCGGTGGCGCGGCGCGTGGCCGAGGAACTGCAGGTGCAACTAGGTGGCGCGGTCGGCTTCCAGGTGCGCTTCAACGATGCGGTCAGCGAACAGACCGCGATCAAGTTCATGACCGACGGCATCCTGCTGGCGGAAATCCAGAACGACCGTTGGTTGTCGCGATACGACACCCTGATCATCGACGAGGCGCACGAGCGCAGCCTCAACATCGATTTCCTGCTGGGCTACCTCAAGCAACTGCTGCCGAAGCGCCCCGACCTGAAAGTCATCGTCACCTCGGCGACCATCGACACCGAGCGCTTCGCCGCGCATTTCGGTGGCGCGCCTGTGGTCAACGTGGAAGGCCGCGGCTATCCGGTGGAGATGCGCTATCGCCCGCTCGAGGAACTGGGCACGGAGCCTGGCGACGTGGCCACCACGCGCAGCGGCGATCGCTCGATGCTGGACGGCATCGTCGCCGCCTGCGACGAAATCATGCGCGACAAGGGCATCGGCGACACCCTGATCTTCCTGCCCGGCGAACGCGAGATCCGCGAGGCCCACCAGGCGCTGGAGAAACGCAAGTACCGCCACACGGAAGTGCTGCCGCTGTATGCACGGTTGTCCGCGAAGGACCAGGATCGCGTGTTTCATCCCGGCTCGCAGCGGCGGATCGTGCTGGCCACCAACGTCGCCGAGACCTCGCTGACGGTGCCGCGGATCCACTACGTGGTCGATCCCGGCGTGGCTAGGGTCAAGCGTTACAGCCCGCGGCAGAAACTCGACCGCCTGCACATCGAGGCCATCAGCCAGGCCAGCGCCAACCAGCGCGCCGGCCGTTGCGGACGCATCGCACCCGGTACCTGCATCCGCCTGTATGCCGAAGCCGATTTCGCGTCGCGCGCCGAGTTCACCGATCCGGAAATCCGCCGCGCCGCACTGGCCGGGGTGATCCTGCGCATGTTGTCGCTGGGTCTCGGCGATATCGAAGCCTTCCCGTTCCTGGAGCCGCCGGATTCCCGCGCGGTCGCCGACGGCTGGCAGCAGTTGAACGAGCTCGGTGCCGTCGATGCCCAGCGCAAGCTCACCGCCATCGGCCGGACGATGGCGAAGCTGCCGGTCGACGTGAAGCTGGCGCGCATGCTGGTCGCCGCGAACGCGCATGGCGTGCTGCGCGAGATGCTGGTGATCGCCAGCTTCCTCGGCATCCAGGACCCGCGCGAACGCCCGTCCGATGCACGTGGCGCCGCCGATGCCGCGCACGCGCAGTTCGCCGATCCCAAGTCCGAGTTCGTCGGCATCCTCAAGCTGTGGCAGGCGTATCGCGAGGCGCATGAAGACCTGACCCAGTCGCAGCTGCGCAAATGGGCGGACAAGCAGTTCCTCGGCTTCCTGCGCCTGCGCGAATGGTGGGAACTGCATCGGCAGCTGAAGCTGCAGTGCGAGGAGCTGGGCTGGGAAATGGTGTCAGGGACAATTTCCGGAGAAATTGTCCCTGACACCATTTCCCACGGCTCTGACCGGGGTTTTCCCTTCGCCGAGCTGCATCGCGCCCTCATCGCCGGCCTGCCCACGCATCTGGGCAACCGTGGCGACCGCGGCGTCTACGACGGCCCACGCGGTCGCAAGTTCCAGTTGTTCCCCGGTTCCAACCTGGCATCGAAGCCGCCACCGTGGGTGCTGTCGGCGACCTTGCTGGATACGGAGAAGGTCTGGTCGCTGACCAATGCCGCGATCGAGCCGGACTGGGCCATCGCCGAATTGCCGCACCTGCTCGCACGCCGCTATCACGAGCCGCACTGGTCGCGTGCGCAGGGGCGGGTGCTGGGCAGCGAGCAGATCAGCCTGTTCGGGCTGGTGCTGGCACCGAAGAAGCCCGTGCATTACGGCGGGCTGTTCCCGGAGGAATCGCGCGTCATCTTCGTGCGCGATGCCCTGCTCACCGGCGAGATCAACACCCGCAGCCCGTTCCTGCCGCGCAACCTGCGCACGCTGGAACAGGCGAAGGAAGAGGAAGCCAAGCAGCGCCGCGTCGGCCTGGTGGTGGACGAGGACTGGCAGGCGCGCTGGTACCTGGACCGGCTGCCGCCGCATGTGCACAACGCGCAGGCGCTGGATGCGTGGGTCGCGAAGTTGCCGAAGGAGCAGAAGGGCCTGCTGGAGTGGTCGCGCGACGACCTGCTGGTGGTCGACCAGACCGATGCCGCGCTGTATCCGGCCTACATCGCGTTGGGCAGCGCGCGGCTGGCCGTGCAGTACCGCTTCGATCCGGGCGCGATCGACGACGGCATGACCGTCGCGGTGCCGCTGCACCTGCTCAATGCGCTCGATGACGCGCGTCTGTCGTGGCTGGCGCCCGGTTTCGTCGCCGACAAGGCAACCGCGCTGATCAAGTCGCTGCCGAAGGCGCTGCGCCGCAATTTCGTGCCGGCACCGGACTTCGGCCGTGCGTTCGCGGAGGCGCATGCCGCGCCTGAAGCGGATTCCATCGAAGGTGCGCTCGCGCGATTCCTGAAGAAGCTCTCAGGCGTGGAGGTGAGTGCGCTGGATTTCGATCCGGCCGGCATCGATGCGCACCTGCGCGCGAACCTGCGCCTGTTCGACAGCGACGGCAAGCGCGTGCTCGCGGAATCGCGCGACTTGGCGGACTTGCGCACCCGCTTCGGCAGTCGTGCCGCCGAGGCCTTCGCCCGCCACGCGGCGCAAGGCATGGCGCAGGCGGGATTGACCGAGTTCCCGATCCAACCGGTGCCGGTGAGCGTGCCTGGCGCAGGCGGCGTGCCGGCGTATCCCGCGCTGCAGGACGATGGCGACGCCGCCTCGCTCGCCGTGCACGCGCAGCGCGAGGTCGCCGAGCGCCTGCATCCGCAGGGCGTACGCCGGCTGCTGGCGATCGCGCTGGCGGACAAGTTGAAACAGGCGCGCCGGCAACTGCCGGTGCCGCCGAAGACCTCGCTGCTGTATGCAGCGATCGAGTCCGCATCGCCACGTCGTGATGGCCTGAAGGATGCGGATCGCCTGCGCGCCGACCTGGTCGACGGCGCATTCGCCGCGCTCGCATCGGAAGGCCTGTTGGCGATCCGCGATGCCGATGCCTTCGCGCTGCGTCGCGAGGCCATCGGCAAGGGCGTGTTCGCCGAGGCGATGCGCCGGCTGCAGCAGGCCGAAGCGATCCTGGGCCTGGTCGCGGAGGTGCGGGCGAAACTGGAATCGAAGCTGATCGGTTGGGCGCGCGCCAACCTCGACGACCTGCAGGCGCAACTGGAAGGCCTGGTGCCGCCCGGCTTCCTGCGCGACGTGCCGGCCGAGGTGCTGGCCGACTATCCGCGCTACCTCAAGGCGATGTCGCTGCGCGCCGAACGCGCGCAACGCGATCCGGTGCGCGACCAGCAGCGGATGCTGGAGCTGGCGCCGTTCCTGTCCGCCTTGGCCGCGGCCGATGCAACGCACTTCGAGGCCGTGGCCTTGCGCTGGGAACTGGAGGAGCTGCGCGTGCAGTTGTTCGCGCAGGAGCTCGGCGTGAAGGGCGGGGTCTCGCCGAAGCGATTGGCGGCGCGGCTGGAACGCCTGCAAAAAACCGGATGAAACCCCGGATCGGCGCTGGCCGCGTCCGGGCGTGCTCGCTAAGGTAGGGGCATGCACGCCGTCGCCCCCACCATGACGTCCCATGCCGAGGCCCTGGCGCGGCTGCCTGCGGGCGCGTTGCCGACACCGTTGGCGACGTTCTGGCGCGAGCGGGCCGAGGCCGGCGCGCCGATGCGCGACCGCGCCGACGTGTTGTTCGACACGCTCGCGATCCTGTCCACCCTGAACGCCGATGCCGAGGTGATGGCGGCGGCGTTGCTGGACGCGCTGGTCGACATCGAACCGCTGGCTGCGCAGGCGAAGGTCGAGATCCCTGAGCGCCTGCAGGTCCTGCTGGAAGGCCAACGTGCCTCCAGTCGCGTCTGGGCGCTGCATCGCGATCACGGCGGCGGGCGCAACCCCGAGGGCATGCGCCGCCTGCTGCTGGCGCTGGTGCGCGACCTGCGCGTGGTCACCATCGTGCTGGCGCGGCAGTTGTCGCGGATGCGTGCGGCCTGGCGACTGCCGGCGGAGGAGCAACGCGCGCTGGCGCAGTTGACCCGCGACATCCACGCCCCGCTGGCCAACCGGCTGGGCATCTGGCAGCTGAAGTGGGAACTCGAGGACCTCGCCTTCCGCGTGCTCGAGGCCGACACCTACGTGCGCATCGCCCGCCTGCTGGACGACAACCGCAGCGGCCGCGAACGCTTCATCCAGTCGGCGCTGGCGCAGTTGCGCGAGGTGCTGGCCGACAACGGCATCGCCGCCGACATCGCCGGCCGGCCCAAGCACATCTACAGCATCTGGAAGAAGATGCGGAAGAAGGATGCGCCGATCGGCGAGCTGTACGACCTGCGCGCGCTGCGGGTGCTGGTCGACGATGTGCCGAGTTGCTACGCCGTGCTCGGGTTGGTACACGCGCTGTGGGTGCCGGTCCCCAGTGAATTTGACGACTACATCGCCCGACCCAAGCCGAACGGCTATCGCTCGCTGCATACCGCGGTGATCGGGCCGGAAGGCAAGACGCTGGAAGTGCAGATCCGCACCCGCGAGATGCATGCGCAGGCCGAGCTCGGCGTGGCCGCGCACTGGCGCTACAAGGAAGGCAGCGCGGCCGGCGGTGCGGCGATGGACAAGCGCATCGCGTGGATGCGCAAGTTGCTGGAACAGGCGGCCGACGCCGCGAAGGACGGCGAGGCCTCGCCGTTGCAGGGCATGGATGCGGACCTGGCCGAGGAGCGCGTGTACGCGCTGACCCCGAACGGCGACGTGGTCGACCTGCCGCAGGGCGGCACCGTGCTCGACTTCGCCTACCAGGTGCACACGATGGTCGGGCATCGCTGCCGCGGAGCGAAAGTCGACGGCCGCATCGTGCCGCTGGGCACGCAACTGCACACCGGGCAGCGCGTCGAGATCCTCACCGGCAAGACCGCGGAGCCGCGTCGCGACTGGCTGCAGGCGGGCTCCGGGTTCCTGGCCAGCAGCCGCTCGCGCGACAAGGTACGTGCGTGGTTCAACAAGCTCGATCGTGCGCGCAACCTGCAGGCCGGGCGCGACATGCTCGACCGCGACCTGCGCCGGATGGGCCTGCTGCACACCGACCTGCAACCGGTGCTGGGCAAGTTCAACGCGGCGACGGTCGACGAGTTGCTGGTGCTGGTGGCGCTGGGCGATGTCGGGCCGAACCAGGTCGGGCGCGCCCTGCTGGAACTGGAGCGCGCGGCGCAGGAAGCCGCGGCGCCGGCCGCATCGGCATCGACCTCGATCGTGCCACCGAAATCGCAGGTGTCGGCATCGAAGGCGAGCACGGTGACCGTGCAGGGCGTGGACAACCTGCTGGCGCAGGTCGCGCGCTGCTGCCAGCCGTTGCCGGGCGAGGCGATCGTCGGCTATCTCACCCGCGCGCGCGGGGTCAGCGTGCATCGCCCGGACTGCGCGGCGTTCCTGCGCCTGGCCGGGATCCAGCCGGCGCGCGTGCTGCCGGTGGAGTGGGGCGCGCAGCGTGGCGGCCAGCAGGTCGCGATCCGGATCGAGGGCATCGACCGCAAGTGGCTGCTGAAGGACATCACCACCCTGGTGGCACAACTCGGCCTGCACGTGGTCAGCCTGCATGCCGAGCAGGTGCGCGGTGGCCACGGCCAGGTGCACGTGCAACTGCAGGCGCGGGTGCCCGACTTCGGCCAGTTGGGCCTGCTGCTGGCGCGGCTGGAATCGCTGCCCGGCATCGAGTCCGCGCGGCGGGGATGAATCGCCTCGCCACGCTGCAACGCAGGCGTGACGCGTGGCGCGCGCAGTGGGCGACGCTGCCGCAGGGGTGGCGCAGCGGCATCCTCGCGGTGTGCGCGGGACTGCTGCTGGCCCTGGTGGTAGCGGTGCTGTTCCGCCAGCGCATCGGCGACTGGCTGTGGCCGGATCCGCGTGCTGCCGACCTGCGCGCGCAGGCGACGGCGGCACTCGCCGCAGGTCGCCTCTCGGTGGCCGATGGCAGTGGCGCGCGTGAACTGTACGAGGCCGCGCTCGCCTTGCAGCCCGACCAGGTGGAAGCGCGCGAAGGCTTGTCGCGGGTGGCATTGGCCGCGCTCGCGCAAGCGGAGATGCATGCGCGTTCGGGCCGCGAGGTGCAGGCGCGGATCGCCTTGCGCCTGGCCCGCGACCTGGATGCGCCGAAGGCGGGCATCGATGCGATCGAGGTCGCGTTGCGCGCCGACGATGCCGCGCAGGCCGGGATCGGCGCCTTGCTTGCCGAAGCGGAAGCCGCACACGCCGCGGGACGGCTGCAGGATGGCGTCGATGCCGCGTTGCCGCTGTACCAGCGCGTGCTGGCCCTGCAACCGCGCAACCAGCGGGCGGCAGAAGGTCGCGAAGATGCGCTGTCCGACCTGCTGCAGCCGGTTCCCGGCCTGCTGGCGCGCGGCGACCTGGCCGGCGCGGCATCGCGCGTGCAGGTGGCCGAACGTTTCGATGCCGGTCATGTCGAGCTGCCCGAACTGCGTGCCGGTCTTGCCCAGGCCGTGCAACGACGCAGCGCGCGCATCCGCCAATCCCTGCAGCGTGGCCAGCATGCCTCGGCCGCCGAGGCATGCGTGGCCTTGCGCGAGGTCGCTGTATCGACGACACCGGACGAGTGCGACACCGCAGTGGTGGACGGCTTGCTCCGCGATGCGCAGGCCGCGACCGCCGATTTCCGTTTCGACGAAACAATGCGGCTGCTGGCGCTGGTCGAACGCCTCGATGGCGATCCGGTGCGCGTGCAGGCCGCTCGCCGCCACCTGCAGGACGCGCGCGCAGGTGCCGCGCAACTGCCGCGCCCTGCCGCGTCGCAACGGGTGAAGGCGCAGGTGCGCGACTTGCTGGCGCAGGCGGAAGCAGCGCGCAACCGCGGCGACTGGCTGAGCCCGCCAGGCGACAGCGCCTGGGATCGCCTGCGCGAGGCGCGCGCGCTGGCGCCGGGCGATCCGGCCGTGCAGCGTGCCCTGCAGGCGATGCTGCCGGCAGCGCGCGACTGCAACGCCACCGCCTTGCGCGACAACGACCTGGGGCGTGCGCAGGTCTGCCTGGACGCCTGGCGGCAACTGGCACCTGCCGATGCCGCATTGACCGCCGCGCAACGGCGACTGGCGGAACGCTGGCTGGCGATCGGCGAGGAGCGCCTGGGCGCCGGTGAACTCGAAGCGACCATGCGTGCGCTGGCGCGTGCCCGTGCACTGGATGCCGCAACGCCCGGCTTGCAGGCGTTGCAGGAACGGCTCGAGCGGGCACGCGCCGCCGCCCATTGAAGCCGCGTTGCGATCAGCCGAAGAAAAGCGCGCGGACGGTTGCGCGCGCGGCATCCAGCGAGAAATGCGTGGCGACGCTCACGCGCCCGTTCGCGGCCAGTCGCGACCACAACGCCTCGTCGTCGTGGAGGCGCAGCACCGCATCGGCGAACGCCACTGCCGCGTCGGCGACCAGCACGTCCTCGCCATCGCGCAGGTGCATGCCTTCCACCGCGCAGCCCGTGGCCACCACCGGCAGGCCGTGCGCCATCGCCTGGTTGACCTTGCCCTTCACCCCGGCGCCGTAACGCAGCGGCGCGATCGATACCCGCGCAGCATCGAGCATGGGCTGCAGGTCCGGGACATGGCCATGGATGCATACGCCCGGCACGTCGGCCAGGCGCGCGATCTCGTTCGGCACGTCGCCGCCGACGCAATGCAATTCGATCGCAGGCCGTGCCGCGCGAATGCGCGGGAACACCTCGCGCGCGAACCACTGCACGGCATCGACATTGGGCGGATGGCGAAAGCCACCGACGAACAGCAGGCCGTCGCGCTGCGACCAGGCCGGTCCGGGTGCTGCTTCGCGATGCAGGTTGGACAGCACGCGCACGTCCGCGCCGGGCGCGTCGACGGCGAGCAGCTCGCGCTCGACCCCGCTGACGACAAGCGTGGCGTCGGCGTCGCGGATCAAGGCCAGTTCGAGATCGCGCGTGCGCATGGCGGCGCGCAGCGGGGCGGCATCGCCCGTCAGTTCCGCGGCGCGGCGTTCGCGCAGGTAGTGCAGGTCGACCGTGTCGAACAGCAATTTCGCCCGGGGCGCATGCCGGCGCAGCAGCGGCAGCATCTCGCCGGCGACGTAGTGGCGGCTGACCATCGCCACGTCGAAGCGCGGGCCGTGCTCGCGCAACCACGCCGGGAAGCGCGCCATCGCCGGCGCGTGCCAGCACTCCACGCCGAGCACCTGCAGGTCCTGCGTGTAGGTGCCATCAGCGCTGCGGTTTGCCGGCACGAACACCACGTGCGCGCCTTCCTCGATCAGCAGCCGCATCAGGTTCACCAGCCGCAGCGATCCGGAATCGCGATCGGGTTGCGGGGTGAGCGCATCGATCACCAATACCTGCCGCTGCCGGCGGTGCAGCAAGGCGGGCGTGGGCACGCTGCCGGCGGGCAGGTGCGTGGCCAGCGCATCGCGCCACGTCTCCGCGAAGGTCGCCTGGTTGCGAACCTGCGCCGCCTTCGGGCCGGTAGTGAGGTCGGTGCCGGAGGTCGTGCCCTCGTCGTGCACCACCACCGAGGTCGGCTGGTAGAGCACGCGCAGGCCGGCGGCGCGCACCTTGAAGGCGAGGTCGGTGTCTTCGTAGTAGGCGGGCGCATAACGCGCGTCGAAACCGCCCAGCTGCTCGAACAATGCGCGCGGGATCGCGATCGCCGCGCCGCTGACATAGTCGGCATCGCGCAGGTAGTTGTAGCGGCAGTCGGCGGGATCGTCGAAGCGTCCGTAATTCCAGCCGCTGCCGTCGGCGAACACCACGCCGCCGGCTTCCTGCAGTCGGCCATCGGGATATAGCAGTTTCGCGCCGACGAGCCCGGCATCCGGCTGCGCTTCGAAGGTGGCGAGCAGTGCGTCCAGCCAGCCGGGCTGCGGCACGGTGTCGTTGTTGAGGAAGACCATGATCTCGCCACGCGCCTCCGCCGCGCCTTCGTTGCAGGCTTTGATGAAGCCGCCGTTGGTCGTGCGTGCGTGCACGCGTAAGCCATCGATCGCGCGCAGCTTCGGCAGGGAATCGTCGAGTGAGGCATCGTCGACCACGATCACCTCGAACGCGACCGCCGGAGGATGCGCCGCAATCGCGCGCAGGCAGGCCAGGGTATGCGCGAATGCGCCGAAGACCGGGATCACGATGCTGGCGCGCGGCGCGGGCGAGGTCGGCAACGCGAACGGCGAAAACGCAGTCGCGGGCGGGGTGTACAGCGCACTTGCGGGAATCGGCGTGCGATGGAATTGCCGCAGCAGCCGTGCCCAGCTGGCCGCCAGTCCGCGCGTGCGCAGGCTGGCCCAGCCGCGCCGCCACAGGCCGAGCGCGCGCGCGATCCAGAAGCGCGCTTCGGCGGGGAGGGGCATGCGGCGGAACTCCGGCTGAAGAACGAGGCATTGGCCGACGGCGGGCCGCGCAAACCCTGCGCTAGACTCGTCGCAACCGTACCCGGCATTGTCGCATTCCGCGAAACCGCCGCCAGCCAGGCCGCCCATGCCCCGCATCGAAGACGAAGACGACCTGCACGACGACGATGGCGACGGCACCGATGCGGAAGGCCCAGGCTGGCGCAACCGGCTGCTGACCTGGGGGCTGGCCGCCGCGGCGCTGCTGCTGGGCTTCCTGATCCCCTACATGCTCTACCTGAACCACCAGGTCGGCGAGCGCTTCGGCAAGTTGCGCTGGCAGGTGCCGACCCGGGTGTACGCGCGGCCGCTGGTGCTGCGCACCGGGCTGGCGATGGATGCGCAGACGCTCAAGACCGAGCTCGATGCCGCGTCGTACCGCGATGGCGACGGCAAGCGCGCCGGCACCTACGACCGCAACGGCGCGCGCTGGCGGATTTCCAGCCGCGGCTACGACGATGTCGATGGCCGGGTTGCGCCCTCGGTGCTGGAAGTGACCCTGTCCGGTGGCGACGTGGCGGCGATCCGCGATGTCGCCGGCAAGCGCGCCTTGCGCAGTGCGCGGCTGGATCCGGCACGCATGGCCACGCTGTACGGCCAGCAGCAGGAAGAGCGACGGCTGGTGCGCATCGGCGACGTCCCGTCGCTGCTGGTCGAAGGCCTGCAGGCGGTGGAAGACCGCGACTTCAACCGGCACATGGGCATCGATCTCGGCGGCATGCTGCGCGCGGCCTTCGTCACCGTGAAGTCCGGCGGCGACACCAAGCAGGGCGCCAGCACGTTGACCCAGCAGCTTGCGCGCAGCGGCCTGCTCGGCATCGGCAAGGAGCAGACCGTCCGCCGCAAGGCCAAGGAAATCCTGTTCGCCCTGCTGCTGGAGGCGCGCTATGACAAGGGCACCATCCTCGAGGCCTACTTCAACCAGGTCGACCTGGGCCAGCGCGGCGCACAGTCGATCCGCGGCGTCGCCGCCGCCTCCGAGTTCTGGTTCGGCAAGGAACTGCAGGACCTGTCCACCGAGCAGGTCGCCCTGATGATCGGCCTGGTCAAGGGACCGTCCTGGTACAACCCGCGGCGCAATCCCGAACGTGCCACCGAACGCCGCAATTTCGTCCTTGGCGAGATGCACGAAACCGGCCTGATCGACGACAAGGAATTCCAGCGCGCGAGCAAGGCCCCGCTGGGCGTGACCGAGAACGCCGGCAGCCTGGCCGCGAACCGCTTCCCCGCCTACGTCGACCTGGTGCGCAAGCAACTGGCGCGCGATTACCCCGCAGACAAGCTGTCCGGCGCTGGCCTGTCGGTGATGACCGGCATGTCGCCGGCCGCGCAGGGCTATGCCGAAGGCGCGGTGGCGCGCACGCTGAAATCGCTGTCCACCAAGGGCCGCCCGCCGCTGCAAGCCGGTGTGGTGATGACCGATGTGCACAACGGCGACGTGGTTGCGGTGGTCGGCAGCCGCGAATTCACCGAACAGGGCTTCAACCGTGCGGTCGATGCCAAGCGCCCGGTCGGTTCGCTGCTCAAGCCCTTCGTGTATCTGCTCGCGCTGGCGCAGCCGGACAAGTGGTCGCTGGCCAGCACCATCAGCGATGCCCCGGTCACCGTCAGCCTGGGCCGTTCGCGCAACTGGAAGCCGGGCAATTCCGACGGGCGCAGCCACGGCACCGTGCGCTTGCTCGACGCGCTGGCGCAAAGCTACAACCAGGCCACGGTCCGGCTGGGCATGGACGTGCAGCCACAGCGGCTGGCGGAGCTGACCCGCACCCTGGCCGGGATCGAATCCGAGGGCCAGCCGTCGCTGATCCTCGGCGCGGTCGACCAGAGCCCGTACGCGATGGCCCAGCTGTACCAGTTCCTCGCCTCCGGCGGCGAGATCCAGCCCTTGCACGCGGTACGCGGCGTGCTCGACCAGAACGGCCGGGCGATCAAGCGCTACGACAGCGTCGCCCCGCCCGCGCAGAAGGGCGACGCGGTCGCGGCGCGTCTGGTCGGCGTGGCCTTGCAGTACGCGGTGAGCTCCGGCACTGGACGTCCGCTGGTGCGCGACGGCTTGGGACGCCTGGCGGCGGCCGGCAAGACCGGCACCAGCAACGATGGCCGCGACAGCTGGTTTGCCGGCTACACCGGCGACCACCTCGCCGTGGTCTGGGTCGGCAACGACCAGAACAAGGAAACCGGCCTGTACGGCGCCACCGGCGGGATGCGGGTGTGGTCGGACGTGTTCGCGCGCTTGCCCAGTGCGCCGTTGAAGCTGCTGGATGAAGGCCTGGACTGGCGCTGGGTCGAGGGCGGCCACAGCACCGATCCGGGCTGCCCGGGCGCGCGCCGCTTCGCCTTCGTCGCCGGTTATGCGCCCGGCTACCAGGCCTGCGTGTACGCACCTCCGCAGGCGGTGGACGAGTTCGGCAACCCGATTCCCGCGGATCCCGCGCTCGACGGCGAACCCGGCGCGCTGGAACGCGCGGGGCAGGCGATTCGCGGCTGGTTCGGCGGCGACGACCCGGCCAAGCAGGTGCCGGTTCCGGCCGACGCGCCACCGGCCGCGCCGGCGCCTCAGCCCTGATCCCGGAGGCATCGCGATGTCGCGCCTGAGTCAGGCGGTCGGCGAGGCGCTGGGCGACGGTGCGCCGCTGGCGCAACGGATTCCCGGTTTCGTGGCGCGGCCGGCGCAGCAGCGGTTGGCGATGGCGGTGGCGGATGCCTTCGAGCAACGCGGCGTGCTGCTGGCCGAGGCCGGCACCGGCACCGGCAAGACCTTCGCCTACCTCGTCCCCGCCTTGCTGTCGGGGATGAAGACGATCGTGTCCACCGGCACCCGCGCGTTGCAGGACCAGCTGTATTTCCGCGACTTGCCACGGGTGCGTGATGCGCTGGGCACCGGCCTCAAGACCGCGTTGTTGAAGGGGCGCTCGAACTACCTGTGCCTGTACCGCATGGAGCAGGCCAAGGGCGATCCGCAACTGTCCAAGGGTGGGTTTTCCTCGCGCGAGCAGGTGTCGCAGTTCCAGCGCGTGGTGGCATGGAGCGGGCGCACGAAGATGGGCGACCTGGCCGAACTGGAATCGCTGCCGGAGGATTCTCCGCTGCTGCCGCAGGTCAGCTCGACCGCGGACAACTGCCTGGGCACCGATTGCCCGCGGTGGGGCGACTGCTTCGTGGTGCAGGCGCGCCAGCGCGCGCAGACCGCCGACCTGGTGGTGGTCAACCACCACCTGCTGCTGGCCGACCTCGCGCTCAAGCAGGAAGGCTTCGGCGAGATCCTGCCCGGCGCGCAGGCCTTCGTCGTCGACGAGGCGCACCAGTTGCCGGAACTCGCGGCGCAGTTCTTCGGCGAGGGCCTGGGTGCGCGACCCTTGGTCGAACTTGCCCGTGACGCACTCGGCGAGTGCAAGGATGTCGCGGGTTCGCTGGCCAGCGTGCAGGAACCCGCGCGCGAACTGGAACATGCGGCCCGCGCATTGCGCGCGAGCATGGACAACCTGCCGGTGCGCGGCACCGCCTGGCGCGCGCTGGACGAGGTCGACATCGAACCCGCCTTCCAATCCCTGGCCGACGCGCTGCAGCGCATGCAGGACACACTGGAACCGTTGCGCGAGGCGGCGCCGGGGTTCGATGCCTGCCACCTGCGCGCACGCGACCAGTTGGGTCGCCTGCGCCGCTGGTTGGGTGAAGCGCCGGCGCACGATCCCGACGACGATGCCGATGACGCGCCGCCCGACACCAGCGTGCACTGGTACGAACTGACCCCGCGCGGTTTCCGCCTGCAGCGCACGCCGCTGGACGTGTCCGCGCCGTTGCGCCGGCATCGCGAGGAATCGCGCGCGGCCTGGGTGTTCACCTCGGCGACGCTGGCGGTGTCGGGCGGGTTCTCCCACATCGCCCAGCGGTTGGGGATCAACGAAGCGGTCGAACTGCTCGAACCCAGCCCGTTCGACTGGGATCGGCAGGCGCTGTGCTTCCTCCCGCCGCGGTTGCCGGAACCGGCCTCGCGCGAATACGGCAGCGCACTGATCGCGACCTTGCAGCCGGTGCTGCAGGCCTCCGGTGGCCGCGCCTTCCTGCTGTTCGCCTCGCACCGGGCGCTGCGCGAAGCCGCGGAGCTGCTGCGCAATGCGCCGTGGCCGCTGTTCGTGCAGGGCAGCGAGCCGCGCCATGTGCTGCTGCAGCGCTTCCGCGAGTCGGGTAACGGCGTGCTGCTGGGCACCGCCAGCTTCCGCGAGGGCGTGGACGTCGCCGGCGATGCGCTGTCCGTGGTCGTCATCGACAAACTGCCGTTCGCAGCGCCGGACGATCCGGTGTTCGAGGCGCGCCTGGACGCGATCCGCCGCGCCGGCGGCAATCCGTTCCGCGACGAACAATTGCCGCAGGCGGTGATCGCGCTCAAGCAGGGGGCGGGCAGGCTGATCCGCACCGAGACCGACCGCGGCGTGCTGGTGCTGTGCGACCCGCGCCTGACCCAGAAGAGTTACGGCAGGGTGTTCATGGATTCGCTGCCGCCGCTGCCGATCACCCGCGAGGTCGGCGACGTGCAGGCCTTCTTCGGGTCACAATCCGAATCATGAAATTGCTCGCGTTCGAAACCGCCACCGAAGCCTGCTCCGTCGCCGTCTATGTCGATGGCGAGGTCTGCGAACGCTTCGACCTGGCCCCGCGCCGGCATGCGGAGCTCGCGTTGCCGTGGGCGGACGAGGTGTTGGCCGAGGCCGGCATCGCCAAGTCGCAACTCGACGCGATCGCGGTCGGGCGCGGCCCGGGTGCGTTCACCGGCGTGCGCCTGGCGATCGCCGTCGCGCAAGGGATCGCGCTGGCGCTGGACCGGCCGGTACTGCCGGTATCGACGCTGGCCGCGCTGGCGATGCGCGCGGACGCAGGCGCGGACGGCGATCGCATCCTCGCGTCGATCGACGCGAGGATGGGCGAGGTTTACCTGGGCGCGTTCTCGCGCCGTGGCGATGACCTCGTCGCCCTCGACGATGAGGTCGTGGTCAAGCCCGACGACGCCAAGATCCCGGAAGGCGACAGCTGGCATGGCGTCGGCACCGGCTTCGCCGCTGCGGGAGCCGCCTTGTCGCTCCGCCTGCATGGGCGGCTGGCCACCGTCGATGCCGCGGCACTGCCCCATGCGGCAGATGTCGCCCGCCTGGCCGCGCTGGCCTTCGCACGCGGCGAAGCGGTGGCGGCGGAACGCATCGAGCCCGCCTACCTGCGCAACAACGTGGCCCTCACCCTCGCCGAGCAACAGGCCCTGCGCGCGAAAGGTTGACGGGCGTCGCTTGTCCGGCTCGGCATTCTGGCTATGCTGCAAAGCAGCAGTCCCATGGCGAGGTGAGGCATGGCAAGCAGGAGCTGGGTGTTGGCCGGGATGCTGGCGACGATGCCGGCAATGGCCGAGGACGTGGTCTTCGAAGGCCACACGCTGGAAGTGGACGCCAGCCGCGAGGCGCGTCCGATCCTGGGCATGCGCGGGACGCGGTACTCGATCCCGGGGTCCGTGCAGCAGATCGTGGGCAAGGCGGAGCAATGCGCGGCCCGCCAAACGGGCGCGCTGACGGTGGAGTCGACGGATGCCGATGGCGGCAAGCTGCTGGCGTCGGGTCGCGCCGAGTACCGCCAGAAGGGCCGGCGCAGCGTGCGTGCGCGGATGACCCTCGAGGCAGGTGAAGGCAATTTCCGGGGCAGCGACCTGGCGACGGCATCGGCCGATGCCGGCGGTTTCGCGCCGCTGATCCAGCAGGACGGGGCGGGCTGGGAAAATGCGCTGGAGGCGGTGATCGGCATCGAGCAACCCCTGCTCGACTGCATGTTCCGCTGAGCCGGAGTCCTAGCGGTCGATCAGTTCGCCGCCCGGCAGGAACTGCCAGGTACGGGTGACGTGCAGCACGTCGGGGTCTTCCTGGGTCTTCGGCAGCGGCGAGAACGGCTGCGACAGTTTGACGATGCGGGTCGCGGCCTCGTCCAGCATCGGCACGTGGCTGGACTGGACGATGCGGATGCTTTCCACGCTGCCGTCGCGGCGCACGCCCACGCTGATCACCACCAGGCCGCCGATGCGGCGACGGCGCGCTTCGTCCGGGTAATTGAGGTTGCCCACGCGCTCGACCCGATCCACCCAGCCGCGCAGGTAGTCGGCCCAGGCGTATTCCTTGGTGCTGGCGGAGACGAACTGGCGCTTCGGGCGCTTTGCGTATTGCTGCGAGCGCAACTGGATCTCGGCGGCCAGCCGGGCCATCTCGATGTCGCGGTCGATCTTCTCGCGGCCCTGCGGCGCCTGATTGGCATCGACCTGCTGCAGCGGCTGCGGCTGCGGCAAGGCCTGCCGGCCATTGGCCGACGCGACGACGCGCGCATCCGGCGGCGGACTGGGCGCCGGCGATTGCGCGTGCAGCGGGCGCGGTGCCAGGCCGTCTTCCGGCTGCGGCAGCGGCCCGGCCTGCGGGGCCGTGGGGCGGTTGCTCTTGTCGTGCTCACCGCCGCCCTGGTTGTTGGCCTGGGCCAGGAAATCCGCCTGCGCCGGGGTCAGCGGCGTCTGCGTGCGGCTCAGGATCACGTCCAGGGTGGGCAGCATCGGTGCCGCGTCCTCCACCGCGAAGCCGATGCCGAGGATCACCATCGCGTGCACCAGCGCCGACAGCACCAGGGTCGCGCCGAGGCGCTCCGACTCGCCGATGCGGGGTGGCGCCGGCAGCGACGCGGGGGCGGCGGCCGCGCTCATCAGGCCGCCGACGCGGCTTCGATGCGGTCGAACAGGGTCCCGGCGATGTTGAGGCCGAACTGCGCATCCAGTTCGCGGATGCAGGTCGGGCTGGTGACGTTGACCTCGGTCAGGTAGTCGCCGATGACGTCCAGGCCGACGAACAGCATGCCGCGGCGCCTCATCTCCGGTCCCACCTGCGCCGCGATCCAGCGGTCGCGGTCGGTCAGCGGCCGGCCTTCACCGCGTCCGCCGGCGGCCAGGTTGCCGCGGAATTCGTCGCCTTGCGGGATCCGTGCCAGGCAGTAGTCGACCGGCTCGCCATCGACCAGCAGGATCCGCTTGTCGCCGTCCACGATCTCCGGCAGGTAGCGCTGCGCCATCGCCAGGTGGACGCCGCCCTGGGTCAGGGTTTCCAGGATCACGTTGAGGTTGGCCTCGCCCGCGCGGGCGCGGAAGATCGAGCGCCCGCCCATGCCGTCGAGCGGCTTGAGGACGGCTTCGCCGTGTTCGCCGACGAAGGCCTTGAGCGCCTTCGGGTCGCGACTGACCAGGGTGGGCGGGCAGCATTGCGGGAACAGCAGCGCGGCCAGTTTCTCGTTGAAGTCGCGCAGGCCCTGCGGGTCGTTGACCACCCGCGCGCCCTGGCGCTGGGCCATGCCCAGCAATTGGGTGTCGTGCAGGTAGTCGGCATCCACCGGCGGATCGGTGCGCATCAGCACTACATGGCTGGGCCCGAAGTCGAGTTCCTGCCAGTCGCCGAGGCGGAAATGGCTGCCTTGCATGTCCTGCACGGACAGCTGGGCCGCCGTGGCCACCGCACGCGCGCCACGCAGCGCCAGCCCGCCCGGACGGACGTAGTGCAACCGGTGACCGCGCCGCTGGGCCTCCAGCAGCATCGCGAAGCTGGAATCCTTGGCGGTCTTGATGGACTCGATCGGGTCCATCACCACCACGACGTCGAGTGGCGCGGCGTCTGTCATCTGCAGGTCCGGAACGGGCTGCGACGATGGTAGCAGGCGACGCGCAGCGTTCACCGATGTGACGCATTGCGGCGCTTGACAGGCTGCGTGCAGGCTGGGATATAGACAGTCCGGCTGCAGGGGAATGCTGCGGCGGGCAATGGCGGCAAGGGGAACGCATGGCGCAGCAGGACGATCCAGGCATCAACCTCAAGGGTCTGAGGGTGATGGTCATCGACGACTCGAAGACGATCCGGCGCACGGCGGAAACGCTGCTCGCGCGGGAGGGCTGCGACGTGGTCACCGCGACCGACGGATTCGAGGCACTGGCGAAGATCGCCGACCACAATCCGCAGATCATCTTCGTGGACATCATGATGCCGCGACTGGACGGCTATCAGGCCTGCGCGCTGATCAAGAACAACCAGACATTCAAAACTGTGCCGGTCATCATGCTTTCGTCGAAGGACGGTTTGTTCGACAAGGCGCGTGGCCGTATCGTGGGCTCCGAGCAATATTTGACCAAGCCCTTCACTCGCGAAGAACTGCTTGGCGCGATACGGAAATACGTCAACGCCTGACCGGGGGGTAGGGCACCAATGGCACGCATACTGCTGATCGAGGATTCGCCGACCGAGGCCGCGGTGATGACCCAGTTGCTGGAACGCAACGGGCATCACGTCACCACCTCGGGCAGCGCGGAGGATGGCATCGCCACCTGCCGCCGCGACAAGCCGGACCTCGTGCTGATGGATGTGGTGCTGCCCGGCATGAACGGCTTCCAGGCCACCCGCGCGCTGTCGCGCGATGTCGATACCAGCCACATCCCCGTGCTGATCGTCAGCACCAAGGGACTGGAAACCGATCGCGTCTGGGGGCTGCGTCAGGGCGCGAAGGATTACATCGTCAAGCCGCCGCGCGAGAGCGATCTCATTGCGCGGATCAACGCACTGATCGGGCACTGAAGCATGGCCAAGCGCGGCAAGCAAAAGCAGAAGGGCAAGCCGCAGGCGGCCGCCGCCGTCGAGGCCGTGTCCGCCGCGCCTGATCAGGTCGTGGTGGCCGAGCCCGTCGAGGCGTCCGCTCCCGAGCCGGAAGAGGCCCTGCAGGCCGACGTCCAGCTGGAACCCGCCGACGCGCTCGAAGTCGCCGAGGCCGCCGAGGCCGCCGCTCCGGACGTCGTCGAGCCGCCCGTTCAGGAAGCGCCCCGCCCCGCGCGTGCCAAGCCTTCGCGCCGGGTCTCGGCGCGCCCGCGCGACAAGCGCTCGCCGTTCCTGGTGCTGGCCGATTACGAACAGCGCAGCCTGGCCCACGTCGCCGGCCTGCCGGAGCAGCTCGACGCGCCGGGCCTTTGGCGCGGCGTGGCCTACCGGGTCGGGTCGCACCGGCTCGCGTCCGGCTTCGACGAAGTGGTGGAAATCATGCCGTTGCCGCTGGTCAGCCATGTCCCCGGCTCGTTGCCGTGGATGCTCGGCGTGGCCAATGTCCGCGGCACCCTGCTGCCGGTGGTCGACCTCAAGCAGTTCCTCGAGGGCGAGCGCACCGTGCTGCACGAAAGCCAGCGCGTGCTGGTGGTTCGCCAACCCGGTGGCGATGTCGCCGTCACCATCGACGAGCTGTACGGACAGCGCAGCTTCGTCGACGGCCAGGGCATCGAGCTCGACGCGGTGTCCGAAGGCCGCTATGCGTACTTCATCGATCGTGCCTACCGCATCAACGACCAGGACTGGGGCGTGTTCAGCCTCGATCGCCTGGCCCGTACTCCCGAATTCCGCCAAGCCGCCGCCTAACCCGCGGACCCATACGCAACCCGAGGTCGCAACATGAGCACTCTGATGGATTCCGTCGCCGGCAAGGGCCGCAACATCAGCACCAACTTCTGGATCTGGTTGCTGATCGGTTCGCTGCTGGTCTTCGCCGGCAACACCCTGTATGCCACGACCAAGGCCTCGCGCCTCGGTGGCGCCAGCACCGCGGCCTCACGCCTGCAGCTGAACTCGCAGCGACTGGCCAACCAGGGCCGGGAAGCGGTCGCGGGCGATGCGCAGGCATTCGATGCGTTCAAGGCCACCAAGGGCGAAGTCGACGAGGACATCAAGACCCTCAACGACCGCTTCGGCGACCAGGCCGGCGTGTCCGGCCCGATCCGCACGGTCAGCAACACCTGGGATCCGCTGGCCAAGCGCGCCGACGAAGTGATGGCCTCGCAGCAGGCGGTGCTGGCGCTGGCCGGCCGCGCCGACAGCTTCAGTGCCAAGGTGCCGCAACTGCAGGCGCAGTTGAACGAAGTGGTGCGCGGCCTGGCCTCCGGCGGCGCCGGTTCCGGCCAGGTGTTCACCGCGCTGCAGCAGGTGGTGACTTCGGCGGCCATGGCCCGCCGCATCGCCGAATTGCGCGCCGGCGGCAGCGGCGCCCAGGTCGCCGCGGACGCGCTGGGTCGCGACTCCGCGGTGTTCGATCGGTCGATGAACGCGCTGCGCAACGGCAGCGGCGACATCGCCAAGGTGACCGCCGCGGGTGCGGTCGCCCCGCTCAACCAGGCCGCCACCCTGTGGGCCGGCATGAAGAAGGACCTCGACGGCATCGTCGGCGACTCGCGCAAGCTGATCGGCGCGCAGGCCTCGGCCACCGCCCTCGCCAACGGCTCCGACAAGCTGCTATCGGACAGCGAAAGCCTGTTCGCGGCGTTCACCTCGTTCGGTTCGCTGAAGGACACCAGCATCATCGGCGGCGTCTGGGTCAGCATCCTGTCCGGCCTGCTGATGCTGTTCTCGATCGGCGGCCTGGTCTGGGCGCAGGGTCGCGCGCAGCGCTTGCGGTACCACACAACCAAGGAACTGAACGACCGCAACCAGGAGGCGATCATGCGCCTGCTGGACGAAATGGGTTCGCTCGCGGAAGGCGACCTGACCGTGAAGGCGACCGTGACCGAGGACATGACCGGCGCGATCGCGGACTCGATCAACTTCGCCGTGGAACAGCTGCGTACGCTGGTGGCGACGATCAACGACACCTCGGTGCAGGTGGCGTCCAGCGCGCAGGAAACGCAGGCGACCGCCATGCACCTGGCCGACGCCGCCGAGCACCAGGCGCAGGAAATCAACTCCGCCACCGACCGCATCAACGAAATCGCCTCGAGCATTAACCAGGTCTCGCGCAACTCCGCCGACTCGGCCGAGGTGGCGCGTCGCTCGGTGTTGATCGCGACGAACGGCGCGGGCGTGGTGCGGCAGACGATCGCCGGCATGGACAGCATCCGCGACCAGATCCAGGAAACCTCGAAGCGCATCAAGCGACTGGGCGAAAGCTCGCAGGAAATCGGCTCGATCGTCGAACTGATCAACGACATTTCCGAACAGACCAACATCCTGGCGCTGAACGCCGCGATCCAGGCGGCCTCGGCCGGTGAAGCAGGCCGCGGGTTCGCGGTGGTGGCCGACGAAGTGCAACGCCTCGCGGAACGCTCCTCCGGCGCGACCAAGCGCATCGAATCGCTGGTCCAGACCATTCAGGCCGATACCAACGAGGCGGTCAGCTCGATGGAGCAGACGACCTCGGAAGTGGTCGCCGGTGCACGACTGGCCGAGGACGCGGGTACCGCGCTGGGCGAGATCGAAAAGGTGTCGTCCGACTTGTCCGGGCTGATTGAAGGGATCTCGGTGGCCGCGCAGGAGCAGTCCACCGCCGCGACCGACATCACCCAGACGATGAACACGATCCAGTCGATCACCGCGCAGACGTCGCAAGGCGCCAGCCAGACCGCGCAATCGATCGGAAACCTGGCGCAACTCGCGTCCGACCTGCGTCGCTCGGTCGCCGACTTCAAGCTGCCGGCCTGAGTGCAGGCAGGGACAGCAGAGGTCGGGATGAACGCCACCCACCAGGCATGCCCCGCGACGCGGGGCGATAGCGGAGCTTCGCGATGACCACGGCGCTGCGCGATGCCATCGACCATACCGCGCTCGGCTGGGTGAAGCCCGAGATCGACGAGACCCTGCGCCAGGCGCGGCTCGAGATCGAGGCCTTCGTCGAAGCCCCCGCGGACGTGTCGCCCATGCGGGCGTGCGCCGGCTACCTGCACCAGGTGCAGGGCACCCTGCGCATGCTCGAATTGCAGGCCCCGGCGATGGTCGCCGGCGAGATGGAACAACTGGCCGGCGCGCTGCTCGAGGGTGTGCCGGGCAACCGCGACGATGCCCTGGCGGCATTGATGCGCGGCGTGGTGCAGTTGCCGGATTACCTGGAACGCCTGCAGGGCGGCCATCGCGACATCCCGATCGTGCTGCTGCCGTTGATCAACGACCTGCGCACCGCGCGCGGCGTCGATGCCCTGCAGCAGGATGCCTTGCCCAGCCTGCTGGTCGAGGCGACCGAGGCCGAGCTGGAGCATGCACGTGGCAGCCTGGCCGGGCGCAACCGCGCCCTCCTCGACACCGTGTCCGCGGCGCTCAAGGAAGACTTGTTGCGGGTCAAGGACGCGCTCGACCTGCACCTGCGCGCCGGTGGCGGCAACGTCGCCGAGCTGCAGCCGCAGGCGGAAGCGCTGGATCGCATCGGCGAAACCCTCGGCATGCTTGGCTTGGACAGTGCGCGTGGCGTGGTCCAGGAACAGCGCAAGGTGGTGCAGGGCATCGCCGACGGCAGCCGGCCGCCCAGCGAGGGCGACCTGATGGAAGTCGCCGGCGCGCTGATCTACATCGAACATTCACTCGATGACCAGGTCACCCGCCTGGGAACGGGCGATGCCCCGGGCGACGGCGACGACCAACTGGCGCAGGAATCGCGCAAGGTGATGGGCGCGCTGGCGCGCGAGGCCGCGGCCAATTTCGCCGAAGTCCGCAATGCCTTCGTCGCCTTCGTCGAAACCGACTGGGACCACGCGGTCCTGGACCCGGTGCCGCGCCTGCTGGCCGAAGTCGCCGGTGCGATGCGCATCCTCAACCTGCCGCAGCCGGCGGGCTACCTGGAAGCACTGCGCCGCTACAGCCACGCCGAGCTGCTGGGTCGCAAGCAGGTGCCAGGCGGGCGCCAGCTGGACACCCTGGCCGATGCCCTGGCCGGCATGGAGTACTACCTGGAGTCGCTGCGCGATCCGCTCGGCCAGCGCCAGGACCTGCTCGACAAGACCCGCACCAGCCTGGAACAACTGCGCTACTGGCCGCTGCCGGACGATGGCGTCGCCACCCTGTCCGAACCTGCACCGGTCGAAGCCGCGCCGGTGGTCGAGCCGGTCGTGTTCGAAGCGCCGCAAGCGGTCGAGACCGTCGAAGCGGCCGCCACGGTCAGCGTGCAGGCCGATGCACCGGTGCTCAACGCCGGCTTCGATGCCGTCGGCGACGAAATCGACGACGAAATCCGCGAGATCTTCCTGGAGGAATTCCAGGAAGAGATCAGCAACCTCGACGACCTGCTGGCGCCGTGGAAGCGCACGCCGGACGACGGCGAACTGCTGCGCCCGATCCGCCGTGTGTTCCACACGCTGAAGGGCAGCGGCCGCCTGGTCGGCGCCAAGACCCTCGGCGAATTCAGTTGGCACGTCGAGAACATGCTCAACCGCGTGCTCGACGGTTCGCGCCCGGCCAGCCCGGCGGTCGTGGCCTTCGTCGGCCAGACCCGCGCGGCGCTGCCGCAGCTGCTCGCTGCCCTGCGCGGTGAAGCGACGGGCACGCTCGACATCGCCTCGATGGAAGCGGTCGCCGATCGGCTTGCCGCCGGCGAAGACGTATTGCTGGATACCGCCGGCAGCGCGCCGGTCGCCAAGCCATCGGAACGCGCAAGCGAACCGGAAGCTGCGGCTCCCGTCGCGGAGACCGTGGCCGCCCACGTCGACCCGGTGCTGCTGGAGATCCTCGGCTCCGAAGTCGGTGGGCACCTGGAAACCGTCGATGCGTGGCTGGCGCAGGCGCGTGCCGGCGATGCCAGCGTCAACGACGGGCTGGTCCGCGCGATCCACACCCTCAACGGCGCGTTCGCGATGACCGAAGTGCCGTCGGTGACCGCGTTCACCGCGCCGGCCGAGGGCTACGTCAAGCGCCTGCTCGCCGCCAACGCGCCGGCCGACGCCGATGGCATCGCCATCCTGGGCGAAGTCGCCGATGCGGTGCGCACCACGACTGCCGCCCTGCAGGCCACGCCTGCCCAGGTGCCGGTGTACGCCGCGCTGGCCGCGCGCGTGTCGGCCTTGCGCGACACTCTGCCCGAAAGCAGCCTGCCGTTCATCGACGCCGCCGCCGAGGCTGCGCGCAAGGCCGCGGAACATGCGGAGCTCGCCGAAGCCGAACGCCTCGCCGCCGAACAGGCGGAAGCCGAGCGTCTGGCGGCCGAAGAAGCCGCGCGTGCCGAGGCCGAACGGTTGGAAGCCGAGCGCCTCGAGAACGAGCGCCTCGAAGCCGAACGCCTGGCCGCGGAAGAAGCCGAGGCCGCGCGCCTGGCCGCCGAGCAGGCCGAAGCCGAACGCATTGCGGCAGAGGAAGCCGCCGCGCGTGCCGAGGCTGAACGGCTGGAAGCCGAGCGCCTGGAAGCGGAGCGCATCGCCGCACAGGAAGCCGAAGCGGCCCGCATTGCCGCCATCGAGTCCGAAGCCGAACGTCTCGCGGCGCTCGAAGCCGCGCGACTCGAAGCGGAACGCCTGGAAGCCGAACGGCTTGCCGCGCTGGAAGCGGCGCGCATCGAAGCCGAGCGCGTGGAGGCGGAACGCATCGCCGCAGCCGAAGCGGAAGAAGCCCGCCTGGCCGCCGAACAGGCAGAAGCGGAGCGACTGGCGGCGGAAGAAGCCGCCCGTCTCGAAGCGGAACGCCTGGAAGCCGAGCGCATCGCCGCCGAAGAAGCCGAAGCGGCGCGTGTCGCCGCCGAACAGGCGGAAGCCGAACGCATCGCCGCGGAAGAAGCCGCACGTGCCGAAGCCGAGCGCCTGGCGGCGGAAGAGGCGGCCCGCCTCGAAGCCGAACGCCTGGAAGCCGAGCGCATCGCCGCCGAGGAAGCCGAAGCGGCCCGCCTGGCTGCCGAACGCGCCGAGGCGGATCGCCTGGAAGCCGAGCGCATCGTCGCCGCGCGCCAGGAAGCGGATCGCCTGGAAGCGGCGCGACTGGCCGAAGCCCGTGCCGAGGCCGCGCGCGTGGAAGCCGAGCGTCGCGCTGCCGAAGCCGCAGCCGCGGCCAAGGCGCGCGAGCAGGCCGCGCTGGCAGCCCTGCTGTCGTCCGCGACCTCCGCGGAAGATCCGGACGAAGCCCTCGACATGGACGGCCTGGACGCCGAACTGGTCGACATCTTCGTGGAGGAAGGCGGCGACCTGCTCGACCACTCCGATGGCCTACTCGCGCAGCTGCGCGACGCGCCCGAGGACCGCGAGGCGATGGTCGGCCTGCAGCGCGACCTGCATACCCTGAAGGGCGGCGCACGCATGGCCGGCATCATGGCGGTCGGCGAGCTCGGCCACTCCATGGAAACCCTGCTCGAAGCGGTGGTGGCGCAGCGTGCCGAACTCGGCCGCGATGGCGTGCCCTTGCTGGAGCGCGGCTTCGACCGCCTGCACGGCATGATCACCCGCGTCGCCGCGCGTCGCGCCGTGGGCCTGCCGGTTGGCCTGATCGACGAACTGAATGCCCGCGCCGAAGCCCCGATCGCGGCGGTTGCCGAGGCCGTCGACGACGGGCTGACGTTCGTGCCCGCACCGGCGCCGAAGATCGAACTCAAGCCGCTGTCGGCACCGATCGTGCAGGAAGGCTTCGGCGACGACGACGACATCGGCATCCGCGCGCCGCAGGAACAGGTGCGTATCCGCGCCGACCTGCTCGACCGCCTGGTGAACTACGCCGGCGAAGTGGCGATCTACCGCTCGCGCCTGGAACAGCAGCTCTCGGCATTCCGCGGCACCGCGCAGGAAATGGAGCAGACCAACATCCGTCTGCGCGACCAGCTGCGCCGCCTCGATTCCGAAACCGAAGCGCAGATCATCGCCCGCTACCAGCGCGAAGGCGCGGCCGGCAACGAAACCTTCGATCCGCTCGAGCTCGACCGGTTCAGCACCCTGCAGCAGCTGTCGCGCGCCCTCGGCGAGTCCGCGGCCGACTTGCAGGCCCTGCACGGGTCGATGGAAGACCTGACCCGCCAGTACGAAACCCTGCTCCTGCAGCAGTCGCGCGTCAGCTCGGACCTGCAGGAAGGCCTCATGCGCACGCGCATGGTGCCGTTCGAGGGCCTGGTGCCGCGCCTGCGTCGCGTCATCCGCCAGGCCACCGGCGAAACCGGCAAGCTGGCGCAGCTCAAGCTGGACGGTGCGCAGGGCGAACTCGACCGCAGCGTGCTGGAGCGCATGACCGCGCCGCTGGAGCACATGCTCCGCAACGCGATCGCACATGGCCTGGAAACGCCGGATGCGCGCCGCAAGGCGGGAAAGGGCGAGGAAGGCAGCATTCGCGTGGCGGTACGCCGCGAAGGGTCGGAAGTGGTGCTGCAGGTCGGCGACGACGGCGGTGGTTTGGATCGCGCCGCGATCCGCGCCCGTGCGGTCGAACGCGGCCTGATCAAGCCCGACGCCATCCTCTCCGACGGCGACCTCGACGTCCTGATCCTGGAACCCGGCTTCTCCACGGCCGAGACCGTCAGTCGCCTCGCCGGCCGCGGCGTCGGCATGGACGTGGTCGCCAGCGAAGTGCGCCAGCTCGGCGGCTCGCTGGACATCGCCTCGCGCCCGGGCGAAGGCACCACCTTCACCCTGCGCCTGCCGCAGACGCTGGCGGTCACCCAGGCGGTCTTCGTCAAGATCGGCGACACCGAATACGCGGTGCCGATCGCCTCGGTCCGCGGCGTCGGCCGCATCAGCCGCGAGGACATGGCCAAGCCCGACGCGGTCTACCGCTACGGCGGCGAGGACTACGCGCTGCACGACCTCGGTGGCCTGGTCGGCACCGTGTCCGCGAAGGCGGAAGGGCAGTTGCAGGTACCGTTGCTGCTGGTCCGCTCCGGCGACCTGCGCGCGGCGGTAGCGATCGACCAGGTGGTCGGCAACCGCGAAATCGTGGTGAAGGCCGGCGGTCCGCAGCTTGCATCCGTGCCCGGCATCTTCGGCGCGACGATCATGGGCGACGGCCGCGTGGTGGTCATCCTCGACATCGCCCCGCTGGTCCGCCGCTTCGCCGCGATGCCGCGCGATGCGGTGCCGGTCGAGCAGGTGGTCGAGCAGCGCCGGGTGCCGCTGGTCATGGTGGTCGACGACTCGATCACCATGCGCAAGGTCACCGGCCGCGTGCTGGAACGCCACAACTTCGAGGTCGCCACCGCGAAGGACGGCATCGACGCGCTGGAACGGATGGCCGATGTCATCCCGGACCTGATGCTGCTCGACATCGAAATGCCGCGCATGGACGGTTACGAGCTGGCGACCGCGATGAAGGCGGACCCGCGCATGCGCGACGTCCCGATCATCATGATCACCTCGCGTACCGGCGACAAACATCGCCAGCGCGCGATGGACCTGGGCGTGGAGCGTTACCTCGGCAAGCCGTACCAGGAAGTCGAGCTGATGCGCAACGTGTTCGAGCTGCTCAAGCTGGAGCGCGCCGGTGACGGTCAGCTGCAATGAGCCGCAAGCGCGTGGTCGTGCTGGCGCGCGCAGGAGTCGCGCGCGAGCGCACTGAGGCCGCGATCGCGCAGGCCGGCGCCGACGTCGCCGCCCTGCTCGACCCGGCGAGCGCGAGCGAAGCCGATGTGCGCGACGCCGCGCCGGACGTGGTGCTGGTGATCCTCGATCCGCTGGCCGAGCACGCCCTCGACAAGTTCGACGGGGTGCTCGGCGATCCCGCGCTGGAGATCCTGTTCGACGATGCCGACGTGGCCGCCAAGCGCGATGGCTGGGAAGCCGCGCGCTGGGCCCGCCACCTGCAAGCCAAGCTGCACGGCCACGACGACGTGCTGCCGCCCAGCCGGGATGCGACGGTGGCCGCGCCAGTCGCGGCCAGCCCCGAACCGCAAGGCTTCCAGGCGGAAATGGAGGCGCTCAGCCTGCAGATCGCGGCCATGCCAGACGTGCCGCAATCGCGGACGCCCGCCTCATCGACCGCGCCGGGCGCGGTGGTGATCGCCGCCGGCGTGGGCGGTCCCGACGCGGTCCGGCAGTTGCTCGGCGGGCTTCCAGCGAATTTCCCGCGACCGGTGCTGTTGCGCCAGCGCATCGAGGGTGGTCAGTACGACAAGCTGGTCCGGCAGATGCAGCGTGCCGCGCAGATGCAGGTGGTGATGGCGCAGGCCGGGGATGCCTTGCAGCCGGGCACCGTGCACGTGCTCCCGGATGGCCTGGACCTGCAGGCGGCGCCGGCCGGGCTGGTGTTCGCCCCCACGGACGGTGAACCGGCCTACGCCGCGCTGCGCGCCGAAGACAGCGCCCTGCTGCTGCTCAGCGGTGCCGATGCGGGCCTGGTCGACCAGGCCATGGCGATGTGCCTGGCCGGTGCCCTCGTCGTCGGCCAGTCCGCCGCCTACTGTTTCGATCCGGCCGCCAGCAATGCGCTGGTGGCCCGCGGTGGCGAGGCGCTGAGCCTGGCCCAACTCGCCCAAAAACTGCTGCAACGCTGGCCCGCCTGAGGTTCCCCATGTCCGTTCCCATGCAGTCTATCCCCGACCAGATCATCCGCGGCGTGCTCATCCAGGTCGCCAATGCGCGCCTGCTGCTGCCCAATGCCACCATCGCGGAAGTGCTGTCCTACTCGGATCCGGAACCGATCGCGGATGCACCGGACTGGTTGCTGGGTCGCACGCGCTGGCGCGGCTGGCAGGTGCCGCTGGTCTCGTTTTCCCGCTTCACCGGGGTCGCCGACGAGAAGGGCGGACTGGGCAGCAAGGTGATCGTGCTGAAGGCGCTGGGCGGCGATGCCAAGCGTCCGTTCTTCGCCCTGCTGACCCAGGGCTTCCCGCGCCTGGTGACGGTGACCGAAACCACCCTCTCTGCCGAAGGCGACGACACGGAATTGCTGGAAGGCGTGTTGGGCCGCGTTCGCCTCAACGACGACGACGCGCTGGTGCCGGACCTGGCCGCGATCGAGGAGCAGATCGCCGCCGCGCTCGCCGCCGCGGCCTGACCGCGGCGTTGCGTCAGCCCAGGTCGCCGCAGGCGGCCTGCAGGGCCGCGATCGCGGCGATCCCGGCGGTCTCGGTGCGCAGCACGCGCGGGCCGAGCCGCAGTCCTTCGTAACCGGCCGCGACCAGTTGTTCGCGGTCGCGCGGCGACCAGCCGCCCTCGGGTCCGATCGCGATCGTGCAGGCACGCAATTCGACACCCTGCAGCGACGACAGCGATGCCTCGGCGAACGGGTCGAGGATGAAACCGCGTCCTTCGCGCATGGCGGCGGCCTGCGCCAGCGACTGCGGCGCGGCGACTTCGGGCAAGGTCGCCCGGCCACTCTGCTCGCAGGCCGACGCCACGATGCCGCGCCAGTGCAGCAAGCGCTTGTCGGCGCGCTGCGCATCCAGCTTGACCTCGCTGCGGTCGCTGCTGGCCGGGAGGATCCGGGCGATGCCGAGCTCGGTCGCTTTCTGCAGGATCCAGTCCATCTTCTCGCCGCGCGCGATGCCCTGCAGCAGGGTGATGCGCAGCGGCGATTCGTTTTCGATGCGTCGTGCGGCCACGACCTCGGCGCGCGCCTCGCGCTTGCCGAGTGCAGTGATGTGCGCGTCGTAATCGTGGCCGTCGCCGTTGAACAGCACGCAGGCATCGCCGACCTGCAGGCGCAACACGCGCAGCAGGTGCGCGGCGACGTCCTCGGGCAACGCGATCTCGTTGCCGACCCGCAATGGCAGGTCGACATGGCTGCGGGTCAGGCGCATGCGCTGGCCTCCAGGATCGAATCGCGGGTCACCCGCGCGAGCAGCTCCAGTTGTTCGCCATCGATGCAGTAAGGCGGCATCCAGTACAGGATGTCCCCGAGCGGGCGCAACACCACGCCACGCTCGAGCGCCGCGCGATATGCGCGCAGGCCGACCCGCAACGACGGATCGAGTGGGGTGCGCTTGTCGCCTCCCCGGGTGAGCTCGAAAGCCACGATCATCCCGGCCTGACGCACATCGGCCACATGCGCAAGATCCGCCAACGGTGCCGCGAGTTCGGCCATGCGCAACGCGGTCGCGCGATTGCGCGCCAGTACATCGTCGGATTCGAAGATCGCCAGCGAGGCCAGCGCCGCCGCGCAGGCCAGCGGATTGCCGGTGTAGCTGTGCGAATGCAGGAAGGCGCGTTCGCGCGATTCGTCCAGGAAGCCTTCGTAGAGCGCCTGCGTGCACAGCACTGCGGCCAGTGGCAGGAAGCCGCCGGTCAGGCCCTTCGACAGGCACAGCAGGTCGGGCTGCACGCCGGCCTGTTCGCAAGCGAACAGGGTGCCGGTGCGACCGAAGCCGACCGCGATCTCGTCGGCGATCAGGAACACGCCATGCGCGTCGCAGAGTTCGCGCGCGCGACGCAGGTACTGCGGGTCATGCATGCGCATGCCGCCGGCGCATTGCACGCGCGGTTCCAGGATCAGCGCACAGACTTCACCGGCATGGCGTTCCAGCAGGTCGCGCAGGCCGTCCGCCGCACGTTCGGCACAGTCGCGGGCGGTGTCGCCAGGCTGCGCCGCATAAGCGTCCGGCGAGGGCGCGAACAAGGCCTCGGCCAGCAGGGGCGCATACACGCGTCGATAGAGCGGGATATCGCCTACCGACAACGCGCCGACGGTTTCGCCGTGGTAACCGTTCTCCAGCGCGACGAACTTCGTGCGCCGGTCCTCGCCGCGGTTGCGGAACCAGTGGAAGGCCATCTTCAGCGCGACTTCCACGCCGGCCGATCCGTTGTCGGCATAGAACACCTTGGCCAGCGGCGCGCGGTCCGGTTGTCGCGGGGCGATCGCCAGCAGGTTCTCGGCCAGCTCGACCGCCGGCTGGTGCGAGAACCCGGCCAGGATCACCTGTTCCAGGGTCATCGCCTGAGTGGCGATGGCGTGCGCAATCCGTGGCTCGGCGTGGCCGAACAGATTGGTCCACCAACTGCTGACCGCGTCGAGGTAGCGCCGGCCATCGCGGCCGACGAGCCATGCCCCCTCACCGCGCTCGATCGGCACCAGCGGCAGGATGTCCGGATGCTCGCGCATCTGCGTGCACGGGTGCCAGAGCACGGCGAGGTCGCGCGCCCGCCAGTGTTCCGCGGCGGCTATCATGGGGCCATCGTGAATCGCTTCCATTCCCCCATTATCGCCGCGGGAGACGCGCCGTGAGCCGCCCCCTGCCCATCATCCACGGCATCACCGAGCACGAAGACAGCCCGTACCGCATGGAGCGGCTCGACCTGGAGTTCAGCAACGGCGAGCGCCGTCGCTACGAACGCCTGCACGGACGCGGCCACGGTGCGGTCGCGGTGGTGCCGATGCTGGATGCCGAGACGGTGTTGCTGGTACGCGAATACGCCGCCGGCGTGCACCGCTACGAACTGGGCCTGGTGAAAGGCCGCATCGATGCCGGCGAGAGCCCCATCGAAGCCGCCAACCGCGAATTGATGGAAGAAGCCGGCTACGGCGCCCGCGACCTGCAGGTGCTGCGCAGCATCACCCTGGCGCCGGTGTACATGAGCCACCAGACCCACCTGGTGCTGGCGCGCGACCTGTATCCGCAGCGCCTGCCCGGCGACGAGCCGGAGGAACTCGAGGTGATCCCGTGGAAGCTCGATGACCTCGGCGACTTGATTCTGCGCGAGGATTTCTCGGAAGGCCGCACCATCGCGTCGTTGTTCATCGCCCGCGAATGGCTGAGGCAGCAAGGATGATCCTGTCGAACGAACAGCGCGACGCCGTGATCGCGCTGGCGCGTGCCGCCGCTGCCGAGATCCTGGCGGTCTACGAGAGTCCGTTCGCGATCGAGCACAAGGACGACCGCTCGCCGCTGACCGCGGCCGACCTCGCATCGCATCGCTGCATCGTGGCCGGCCTGCAGGCGCTGACGCCGCACATCCCGGTGCTGTCGGAAGAATCGAAGGACCTCGACATCGCCGCGCGTCGCGAATGGACCACGTTCTGGCTGGTCGATCCGCTCGACGGCACCCGCGAGTTCATCAAGCGCAATGGCGAGTTCACCGTCAACATCGCGCTGGTCGAAGACGGCGTGGCGACCTGGGGCGTGATCCAGCAGCCGGTGACGGGCGCGCTCTGGCATGGCGGTGCCGGCCTCGGCGCTTTCATCCGCGAGGGCGATGCCGGCGACGTGGCGATCCACGCGCGTATCCCCGCATCGGCACCACTGCGCATCGCCGCCAGCCGCTCGCATCGCGACGAACGCACCCAGGCGGTGATCGACGCGTTGCCCGGCAGCGACGTGGTGGGCTGCGGCTCGTCGCTGAAGTTCTGCCGGATCGCCGATGGCGGCATCGACCTCTACCCGCGCTTCGGTCCCACCAGCGAATGGGACACGGCCGCCGGCCAGGCGATCCTGGAAGGCGCAGGTGGCGCGGTGCTGGATCCGCGCGGCCGTCCGTTCCGCTACAACCAGCGCGACACGTTGCTCAATGGCGACTTCATTGCGCTCGGGGACATCGCCCTGCGTGGCCGCTTGCCGGCATGAACGATTCGCACGACATCGGAAAATTGCTGGACATCATGGCCACGCTGCGCAATCCCGATGGCGGTTGCCCGTGGGATCTCGCGCAGGATTTCTCGACGATTGCGCCTTACACGATCGAGGAAGCCTACGAAGTCGCCGACGCGATCGATCGCGGTGACCTGACCGATCTCAAGGACGAACTCGGCGACCTGCTGCTGCAAGTGGTCTTCCACGCACAGATGGCGAAGGAGCAGGGCGCGTTCGAGTTCGGCGACGTGGTCGCGGCGATCTGCGACAAGATGACGCGCCGGCATCCGCACGTCTTTGATGCACATGGATGTGCGAATGCCGCGGGAGGCAGGATGCCGGGAGCGGCCGCGGAAGAGGCGCGCAAGGACGATGCCGAAGCGCAGCTGCAGCACTGGGAAGACCTCAAGCGTGCGGAACGCGCGGCGAAGGGCGATGTCGACACGTCCGCACTCGCCGGCATCTCGCGCGGGCTGCCGGAATGGCAGCGTGCGGTGAAGCTGCAGCACAAGGCCGCCAAGGTCGGCTTCGACTGGCCCGGCCCCGAGCCCGTGCTGGAAAAACTGCACGAGGAGATCGAGGAGGTCCGGGTGGAGTTCGCGGCGGTGGCGGCCTCGCCTGGCGATGCCGCCGCGCGCGACCGGCTGGAGGACGAACTCGGCGACATCCTGTTCGTCTGCGCCAACCTCGCGCGGCATGCGAAGGTCGACATGGGCAGCGCGCTGCGCCGGGCCAACCTGAAATTCGAGCGGCGCTTCCGCACGATGGAGGCGCTGGCGGCCGCGGACGGCGGCCTTGCCGGGCAATCGCTGGAAGCGCAGGATCGCTACTGGGATCGCGCCAAGGCGGCGGAGAAGGGAGCGGCATCATGAGCAGCGACGTGCAACACAAGTTCGCCAGCTTCCGCGAGTTCTATCCGTTCTACCTCGGCGAGCACCGCAACACGACCTGCCGCCGCCTGCATTTCACCGGCACCAGTTTCGCGCTGGGCTTCATCCTGCTGGCGGTGACCAGCGGCAATGCATGGTGGTTCCTCGGTGCGCTGCTGTCGGGCTATGCGTTCGCATGGATCGGGCATTTCTTCTTCGAGAAGAACCGCCCGGCCACGTTCAAGCACCCGTTCTATTCCTTCGCCGGCGATTGGGTGATGTACAAGGACATCCTGGTCGGCAAGATCCCGTTCTGATCCTTGCGTTACGCGTATCCGCGCGGCCGGGACTCACTCCGGGACGCGCCGTGTGACGTCCATGTAGGCACATCGGCGACATCCTGTCGCCGAAGGTCCCGGAGCAAGCCCCGACCGCGCAGACCCGCTTCCGGCATATCGGCTGCGTTGTCGAAGATCACTCCAGGAAGATCAGCCACGCCGCCGCCGCGATGAGCGCGAAGCCGGCCCAGTGGTTCCACTTCAGCGGCTGTCCCAGGTACCAGTACGAGAAGCCCGCGAACACCAGCAGGGTCAGCACTTCCTGCATGCCTTTCAATTGCGGTGCGCTGTAGACCGCGCTGCCCATCCGGTTGGCCGGCACCATCAGCAGGTACTCGAAGAAGGCGATGCCCCAACTCGCCAGGATCACCTTCCACAGCGCGATGTCCTTGTGCTTGAGGTGCGCATACCAGGCGAAGGTCATGAATACATTGGAGAACAGCAGCAGCACCGGGGGCAGCAAACGCTCGTAGGGCATGGCGGCGGCGATGTCGGGAGGGATCGGTAGGTTAGCCCTTCACATCGCATCCACCGCGCAGCCGGCATGTTTCACAAAGCTGAAGACTTGTACGGAGCATGTATGCGGGCACAGGAACAGGCGGGGCTGGTCCTTATCGTCGAGGACAACCGCAATATTTCGGAAATGGTCGGCGAATACCTGGAAAGCCGCGGCTTCGAGGTGGACTACGCTTCGGACGGTCTGGACGGCTATCGGCTTGCCGCCGAGAACACCTACGACGTCATCGTCCTCGACCTGATGCTGCCGCGGTTGGACGGCATCGAGGTCTGCAAGCGCCTGCGCAACGAGGCGCGCAAGTCGACCCCGGTGTTGATGCTCACCGCGCGCGATACCCTCGATGAAAAGCTGACGGGCTTGTCGTCGGGTGCGGACGACTACCTGACCAAGCCGTTCGCGATCCAGGAACTCGAGGCGCGCCTGCGCGCGCTGATCCGCCGCGAGCGCCGCCAGGTCGGCTCGGAAGTGCTGAAGGTCGCCGACCTGGTGCTGGATCCGGCCTCGCTGCGCGCCACGCGCGGTGGCAGCGAACTGCAGCTGTCGCCGATCGGCCTGCGCCTGCTCACCATCCTCATGCGCGAGTCGCCGCGGGTGGTGACCCGGCAGGAAATCGAGCGCGAGATCTGGGGCAACAGCCTGCCGGACTCGGACACCCTGCGCAGCCACCTGTACAACCTGCGCAAGGTGATCGACAAGCCGTTCGACCGGCCGCTGCTGCACACCGTGCAGAGTGCCGGTTACCGCATTGCGGACATTTCCAGCCAGCTCGGCTGAGACCCGGGCCCGGCTGGTGCGAACCACGCAACGCCACATTCGCGAGATCTTCCTGCTGCAGCTGGCGATCGTCTGCCTGGTGGTCGTGCTGTGCGTGCTCGGCGTGCAGGCGATGTACGGTGCCTCGGCGATGTCCTGGCTCACCGTTGCGGCGTTGGTCATCGCGCTGGGCGCGACCATCAGCGTGACCTGGATGGGATATCGCGCGACCCAGCGTGCCGTGGCGCCGATGGATTGGGTGTTGAAGGAGGTTGCGCGCTGGGATCCACAACACCCGGACACGGCCGCGCTTGCCCCTGGAAGCGTCCCGAGCGTCGTGCAGGGCGATGCCCGCAAGATGGCGGACGCCCTGCATGCGCTCGGGCAACGACTGGAGACCTACGTCGCCCGCGAGCGCGACTTCACCCGCGATGCCAGCCACGAATTGCGCACGCCGTTGACGGTGATCCGGGTCGCGACCGACCTGATCGGCCACGACGAAGGATTGTCGGTGCGTTCCCGCCGCTCGCTGGCGCGCATCCAGGGCGCGGCCGAGTCGATGGAGTCGCTGATGTCCGCGCTGTTGTTGCTGGCGCGCGACGAAGATGTCCCTCTGGAAACCGAAGACTTCGACGTGCGCGAGGTGCTCGAGCACGAGCTGCACAAGGTGCGCCCGCTGCTGGAAGACAAGGGCGTGTCGCTGGCGCTGGACGTGCAGGCCGAGCCGGTGCTGCATGCACCGCCGCGGGTGCTGCAGGTGATGCTGGGCAACCTGCTCAGCAATGCGGTGCGTTTCACCGATGTCGGTTCCGTCCACGTGCGCCTGCTGCAGGATCGTGTCGAGATCGAGGACACCGGCATCGGCATGGATGCGGCGGCCCTGGCGCGTGCGTTCGAGCCGTTCTATCGGGCCAGCATCGAACAGCCCACTGGCGCGGGACTGGGCCTGTCGATCGCCCAGCGCCTGGGGCATCGTTGCGGCTGGCCATTGCACCTGGCCAGCGTGCCGGGGCAGGGCACGCGCGCCAGCATCCTGTTCGCGGCCGTCAACCGGGACCAATGACCCGTTCCCGGCAGTGTCTGGCCGGGTAGCATGCGCGCGCTGTCAACCGCGCCGGCATCCGCGCGTTCCCGACCCTTTCCGGACTCCAGCCCCCGCATGAACCAGACTCGTCGTCGTCCCGCCTTTCCGCTGCGCAAGCTCGGCATCGCCGCCATCGTCATCGCCGTCGCGGCAGGGGGCTGGTATGTCTGGAGCAAGCGCGGGCAGTCGGCGGATGGCGGCTACCGCACCGAGACCGTGCAGCGCGGCGACGTGCGCGTGGCGATTTCCTCCACCGGGACGCTCAGCGCGATTTCCACGGTGACCGTGGGCAGCCAGGTGTCCGGGCAGATCACCGATGTGATGGTCGACTTCAACGACACCGTCAAGAAGGGCGACATCCTCGCCACCATTGACGCCTCGACCTATCAGGCGCAGATCGAGCAGGGCGCGGCGCAGATCGCCAGCGCGCAGGCATCGTTGCGACAGGCGCAAGCCGGCCTGCGCAACGCGCAACTGGATTACAACCGCAAGGCCGACCTTGGACGCCAGCAACTGGTGAGCAAGAGCGACGTCGACCTGGCGCGCGCCTCGCTCGAGCAGGCGCAAGCGCAGGTGAACTCTGCGCAGGCGCAGATCCGCCAGCAGACGGCATCGACCCAGACCACGCGGGTCAACCTCTCGCGCACGGTGATCCGCTCGCCGGTGGACGGGGTGGTCCTGACCCGCACCATCGAGCCCGGCCAGACCGTGGCTGCCAGCCTGTCCGCGCCGGAACTGTTCACCATCGCCGAGGACCTGGCGAAGATGAAGATCGAACTCGCCGTGGACGAATCCGACATCGGCCAGGTCAAGGTGGGCCAGGTCGTCAGCTTCAGTGCCGATGCCTTCCCGGAGCGCCAGTTCAAGGGCGTGGTCGACCAGGTGCGGTTGTCCGCGACGACCTCGAACAACGTGGTCACGTATCCGGTGGTGGTCACCGTCGACAACAGCGATGGCACCTTGCTGCCGGGCCTGACCGTCAATGCCGAGATCGAGGTCAGCAAGCGCAGCGACGTGCTGAAGCTGGCGAACGCTGCGCTGCGCTTCAAGCCGGCCGAGGGCTCGCCGCTGGCGGCCCTGCAGCAGTCTGGCCCGGGCCAGGGGCCGCAGGCCGGTGGCCGTGGCGCCGCCATGAGCGAAGACTTGCGGGCGCTGGCCGCCACGCTCGGCTTGAAGCCCGAGCAGCAGGCAGCCTTCGATGCCG
Source organism: Thermomonas sp. (assembly GCF_041919455.1). Taxonomy (GTDB): domain Bacteria; phylum Pseudomonadota; class Gammaproteobacteria; order Xanthomonadales; family Xanthomonadaceae; genus Thermomonas. Next base: position 66,854 of record NZ_JAYRTQ010000010.1, on the reverse strand, counting down.
CGCTGGAGCAAATGAAGCAGCGCCAGGCCGAGCGCATGGCGCAGGCACCGGCGCAAGGCCAGGGCGGCAACCGCATGTTCGGCGGTGGCCCGCCGCGCATGGGTGGCGGCCAGGGCGGTGGAGATGCCAGCATGCAGGCGCAGATGCGCGCTCGCATGCGCGACCGCTTCAACCAGCAGTTCGCCGCGTTCCGCGACACCCTGGACGATGCCCAGCGCGCGAAGTGGGACGGCGCCCGCGATGCGCAGCTCAACGCCAAGCGGGTGACCATCTACAAGCTGGTCGACGGTAAGCCGCAGATCGCGATGGCGCGCCTGGGCGCAAGCGACGGCAGCAGCACCGAAATCTCCGGCCGCGACATCGCCGAGGGCGACCTGGTCATCGCGGGCGAGCAGTCGGCGACGGAGAGCAAGTGATGGCCGTCGGCGTGGCCGATGCGAGGGTGCCGGTCATCCGCACGCAAGGCCTGAGCAAGATCTACTCCGCCGGCACCGAGGCGGAAGTGGCGGCGCTGCGCGGGGTGGACCTGGTCATCGATCGCGGCGAGTTCGTGGCGATCATGGGCCCGTCGGGTTCCGGCAAGTCGACCCTGATGAACCTGATCGGCTGCCTGGACACGCCCACCGCGGGCAAGTACTTCTGCGATGGCGTGGATGTGTCCACCCTCGACAAGGAAGAACTGGCGACGCTGCGCCGGGACAAGATCGGCTTCGTGTTCCAGGGTTTCCACTTGCTCACCCGGATGGACGCGACCGACAACGTGGCGATGCCGCTCGGTTATGCGCGGATCCCGCCGTCCGAACGCAAGGAGCGCGCACGCGCCGCGCTGGCCTCGGTGGGCCTGGCCGAACGCGCCGGGCATCGCCCGAACGAGTTGTCCGGCGGCCAGCAGCAACGCGTCGCGATCGCCCGTGCGCTGGTCAACCAGCCGCCGATCCTGCTGGCCGACGAACCCACCGGCGCGCTCGACAGCAAGACCGGCGAGGAAATCCTGGCGCTGTTCAAGCGCCTGCGCGACGACGGCCACACGGTCATCCTGATCACCCACGATGCCCACGTGGCCGCGCACGCCGACCGCACCTACGTGATGCGCGACGGCGAGCTGCACGCGGAAACGCGGGAGGCGACCGCATGACCTTCCTCGACATCCTGCGCACCGCGTTCTTCGCCCTGCGCGGCAACTGGATGCGCAGCGCGCTGACCTCGCTGGGCGTGATCATCGGCATCGCCGCGGTGATCGTGATGGTCTCGATCGGTCAGGGCACCCAGGCCGAGATCGACAAGATGGTCGCCGGCCTGGGCTCGCAGCGCCTGGACATCGGTGGTGCGGGCGGCATGGGTCCTGGCGGCGCGCGCGTGGCCCAGGGCAGTCGCTGGAGCCTGAGCGGTGGCGACGTCGAGGCGATCCGCAACGAAGTGCCGACCGTGCAGTACGCATCGGGCTCGCTGCGCGGCAGTACCCAGGTGGTCTTCGCCGAAAGCAACGCCTCGACCCAGTGGCAGGGCGTGGAAGCGGACTGGTTCGCGATCAACGACTGGAAGGTGGCGCAGGGCGACGGCTTCCAGTCGAGCGATTACGGCGGCAGCGCCAAGCCGGTGATCCTGGGCGAAACGGTGCGCAAGACCCTGTTCGGCGAAGAGGATCCGATTGGCCAGACCGTGCGCCTCGGGCGGGTGCCGTTCACCGTGGTCGGCGTGCTGGGCGCGAAGGGCCAAGGCGGCTTCGGCCAGGACCAGGACGACATGGTGGTGGTGCCGCTGGAAACCGCGCGTCGCCGCCTGTCGAATTCGCAGTCGATGCCGCCGGGCGCGGTGCAGCAGATCTCGGTGGGCGTGGACGACGCCAGGAACCTGGCCAGCGCGCAGGCCGAAATCGAGGCCCTGCTGCGCCAGCGCCACAAGATCGAGCCGGGCGCCGAGGACGACTTCGCGGTGCGCAACATCAGTCAGATCGTGGCGACCCGCACCGCGACGACCAACCTGATGTCGAAGCTGCTGGGCGCGGTGGCGGGCATCTGCCTGATCATCGGCGGCATCGGCATCATGAACATCATGCTGGTGTCGGTGACCGAGCGGATCCGCGAGATCGGCCTGCGCATGGCGGTCGGTGCCGGTCCGGGCGACGTGCAGCGTCAGTTCCTGGCCGAGGCGATGCTGATCTCGCTGATCGGCGGGGTGATCGGGATCGCGATCGGCGTGGTCGGCGCACTGGTCGTCGGCAAGCTCGGCGACCTGCCGGTGCAGCTGAACGCGCAAGTGGTGATGCTGGCGGCGGCGTTCTCGATCGGTACCGGCCTGTTCTTCGGCTACTACCCGGCGCGCAAGGCCTCGCTGCTGGACCCGATCGAGGCGCTGCGCCAGCAGTAGCGGTCAGTCGAGGTAGGGCGCGACCACCCCGCGCCACAACTCGTAGCCGGCGCGGCTCATGTGCAGGCGATCCTCGATGAACAGCTCGGCGCGCGGCTGGCCGTCGGCGCCCAGCATGGGTGTGGCCACGTCGATGAATTCCACGTGCTCCAGCCGCGCGGCTTCCTGTCGGAGCAGCGCGTTCGCCTGCTGCTGGCGCGGCAGCTGGTCGATGCGCGACGGGCTGGGCTTGATCGCGAGATAGGCGATCGGGGTGCGCGGCAGCGCCTGGCGTATGCGGGCGACGAAAGCGCGGAAGTCCGACAGCACCTGTTGCGGGCTGCGGCCCGCATTGATGTCATTGTCGCCGGAGTACAGCACGATCATCCGCGGCTGGTAACGGACCGCGATCTGGTCGGCGTAGTGCACGGCATCGCGTACCTGCGAGCCGCCGAAACCGCGGTTCAGCACCGGCTTACCCGGGAAATCGCTGGCCAGGCTGTCCCACATCCGTACCGAGGAGCTGCCGGTGAACACGATCGGGGCGGCGGGTGGCGGGTTGGCGGCGTCTTCGGCCTCGAAGCGGGCCATGTCGTTGACCCAGACAGGCGTGGAAACCGGATCCACCGCAATCTGTGCCGGCGGGGCGGAAGCGCAGCCGGCGAGGGCAAACAAGCTCGCACTGAGCATGCAGCTGGCCGAGAGGATGCGCAGGCGCTGGAACGGACGGATCATGCGGTGGATTCCCGGTGCTGGATTGCCAGTGGAACAGCGGCGAAAGGCTGGCGCAAGCCTGCATCCTCACGGGGGCTGTGGCAAAATCCATCGGTTGCCACGGGCTTGTCCAGCGATGCTCTCCTTCTTCCGAGTCCGGCCGCATGGCTGACATCTACGGCCATCTCCCGCGCGGTCCGGCGGGGGTGATGAAGGCCGCGATCTGGTCGATCCAGGGCCTGCGCGCGGCCTGGTTGCACGAATCCTCGTTCCGCCTCGAAGTCTGCCTGTTCGTGGTGCTCGGCCCGCTGGGCTGGGTCCTCGGGGAGACTGGCGTGGAACGTGCTTTGCTCATCGGCAGTTGCCTGCTGGTGATGGCGATGGAGCTGATGAACTCCTCGATGGAGGCGGTGATCGAGCGCTACGGCGCCGAGCGCCACGAACTGGCCGGGCGCGCCAAGGACATGGGGTCCGCGGCCGTGTTCGTGCTGATGATGAACGTGCTGCTGGTGTGGGCGTTGATCCTGGCCCCGCGCTACCTGTAATCCGCGCCCAAGGCGCGACAAGACGAGAATCGAATGGACCTGAGTTTCCTGGCGTCACCCGATGCATGGCTCACCCTGGTGACCCTGAGCGCGCTCGAGATCGTGCTCGGCATCGACAACCTGGTGTTCATCTCGATCGCGGTGGCGCGCCTGCCCGAGGCGCAGCGCCCGCTGGCGCGCAAGATCGGCATCGCCGTGGCCTGCGTCACCCGCATCCTGCTGCTGGTGATGCTGGCCTTCCTGGCCACGATGGAACAGGACCTGTTCGTGCTGTTCGGCATGGGCATCTCGATCCGCGACATCGTGCTGATCGTCGGCGGCGCGTTCCTGCTGGTGAAGGGCACGCTGGAAATCCGCGACCTGATCGGCGGTGGCGAGGACGAGGATCCGCGCACCACCAAATCGTCGTCGGTGTTCTGGGTGGTGATCGCGCAGATCGCGGTGATCGACATCGTGTTCTCGCTGGACTCGGTGATCACCGCGGTCGGCATCGCCCAGCACATCCCGATCATGGTGTTCGCGATCCTGCTGGCGGTGGCGATCATGCTGCTGGCCGCCAATCCGCTGGGCAAGTTCATCGACGACAACCCGACCGTGAAGATGCTGGCGCTGGCCTTCATCCTGCTGGTCGGCGCGGTGCTGGTGCTGGATGGCCTGGGCACCCACGTGCCGAAGCCGTACATCTACTTCGCGATGGCGTTCTCGGTGCTGGTCGAGTGGCTGAACCTGCTGATGCGCCGCAAGGCCGTGGCGCACCACGTGCCCGGTGCCGGCGAGTGGTGATCAATTGCACGCCGGCTTAACCCCGTTTGCCCGTCACTAGCCGTTACCGCAAGTCCCTCGTGTCCCAGGAGCTTCCCATGCGTGGTCTTTCGCTTGTCCGTGGCGCGCTGCTCGCGCTGGTCGTGGTCATGCTCAGCGGTTGCGGCTACAACCAGATCCAGAGCAAGGACGAAGCGACCAAGGCCGGCTGGTCGGAAGTGCTCAACCAGTACAAGCGCCGCGCCGACCTGATCCCGAACCTGGTCGCCACGGTGAAGGGCTATGCCGCGCATGAAGCGCAGGTACTGACCGCGGTGACCGAAGCGCGCGCGAAGGTCAGCCAGATCAACGTGAATGCCGATGACGCGGCTTCGCTGGCGCAGTACCAGGCCGCGCAGGGCGAACTCAGCCAGGCGCTGGGCCGGTTGATGATGGTCACCGAGGCCTATCCGAACCTGAAGGCGGACCAGCAGTTCATCGGCCTGCAGACCCAACTGGAAGGCACCGAGAACCGCGTCACCGTGGCGCGCGGCCGCTACATCCAGCTGGTGCAGGACTACAACACCTATATCCGCCAGTTTCCGGTCAACCTGACCGCGATGATCTTCGGCTACAAGCCCAAGCCGAACTTCACGGTGGAGAACGAAGCGCAGATCCAGGACGCGCCGGCAGTCGATTTCGGCGCGCCGCCGCCCGCTCCGGTCGCCCCGCCGGCCCCGGCCCCGGACGTGCCGCCGGGCATCGTCAATCCGCCACAGCCGGCCGCGCCGCCGGTGCAGGGCGGCAACGCCCCGCAGGATCCGCAGGACGCGCCCGAGGTCTGAGCCGGAGGCTGCCGGCATGGCGGATCCTCGACCGATGTCGCCGATGCGCCGCGCATTCGCGGGGTTCCGGGTCGCGTGCCTGCTGCTGTTCCTGGCCTTGCCGGCCTGGGCGCAGCAGGCGCAGATCCCGGCATTCGACTCGCCGGTGGTCGATACCACCAATACGCTGGATGCCGCGACCCGGCAGCAACTGGAGCAACAGGCCCTGGCCCTGCAGCAACGCAAGGGCAACCAGTTGCAGGTGCTGATGATCCCCAGCACCCAGCCCGAGGCGATCGAGGCCTACGCGGTGCGCGCGTTCGAGTCGTTCAAGCTGGGTCGCAAGGGCGTGGACGATGGCGTACTGCTGGTCGTCGCCAAGGACGACCGCAAGGTGCGCATCGAAGTGGGCTACGGGCTGGAAGGCGCGATTCCCGACATCGCCGCCGGCCGCGTGATCCAGGAATACATGGTGCCGAAATTCCGCCAGGGCGATTACGCCGGCGGGGTGGTGGATGCCACGGCGCAGTTGGTCAAGCTGGTCGATGGCGAGCCGTTGCCGGAACCCGTGGCGGACAACCCGACAGGCGAGGATCGTGGCGGCACCTGGGTGTTCGCGTTGTTCGTCGCCTTCGTGGTGGGCCAGTTCGCGCGGGCGTTCTTCGGACGCCTGCCGGCCGGCATCCGGGCCCTGTTCGGTGGCGGTGCCAGTGGCGCGGTGGCCTGGCTGGTGTCCTCGGTCGTGCTGGTCGGCGGCATCGGTGCGGTGATCGGGTTTTTCCTCGGCCTGGCCTCGGGTGGCGGCGGTGGTCGCTATGCCCGCCATCACGGCTGGGGTGGGTATTCGGGCGGTGGCGGCGGTTGGGGCGGCGGCAGCTCCGGCGGCGGCTGGTCGGGTGGTGGCGGCATGTCCGGGGGCGGTGGCGCCTCGGGAGGGTGGTGATGGCCGGCACGCTCAAGCGCTTGTTCACCCATCTGTTCACCGCCGATGCGCGCGGCCTGTTCCCGCCGGCGGCGATGGAGCGGATCGCCGCGGCGATCGACATCGGCGAGACCTGCCATGCCGGCGAAGTCTGCTTCGCGGTGGAGGCCTCGCTGCCGTGGCGCGACGTCCTCCGCGGCGTGCAGGCGCGCGCGCGCGCGGAGGAGGCCTTCGCCCGCTTGCGGGTCTGGGATACCGCGGCGAACAACGGCGTCCTGATCTACTTGCTGTTGGCCGACCACCGCATCGAGATCGTCGCCGATCGCGGCCTGCGGCCCTTCGTCAGCGCCGAGCAATGGCGTGGCGTCTGCGAGCTGATGGAAGGGCGACTGCGCGCAGGCGAGCATGCCGATGGCGTGGTCGCCGGCATCGAGGCGGTCGGCGACCTGCTGGCCGAGCATTTCCCGCAGGAACCGGGCACGCGTGACGAAGACGAGCTGCCCGACCAGCCGGTCTTCCTCTGATCTCCGCACCACGTGTTCGGACAATCGGTCGCGATGGCGAGACCGTCGGGCGGATCGCGTAGCGGCATTTCGAGCCGCGTAGCGAACGCCCGGCGGTAGGCGCCATCGCAGCGACATTCCCCATCTGCGGCACAATAGACGCATGCCGGATTCTCAACAGACATTCCTCCATCAGATCGACCCCATCGCCCTCGACCTCGGGACCTGGAACCTGCCGCTGCTCGGCAGCGTGCATCCGCAGGTCCACTGGTACGGCGTGATGTATTTGCTGGGTTTCATCGTAGCCTGGTGGCTGGGCCGCCGGCGCATCCGCGCAGGCCGCCTGCCGGGCGTGGACGAGGACGGCTTCGGCGACCTGATGTTCTACGCGATGCTCGGCGTGGTGCTGGGCGGGCGCATCGGCTACATCCTGTTCTACGACTTCGCCAGCTTCGCCGCCAACCCGATGATGGTGTTCCGGGTGTGGGAAGGCGGGATGAGTTTCCACGGCGGCCTGCTGGGCGTGCTCGCCGCGGGTGCGTGGTGGTCGCGCCGGCACCGCCTGCATTTCTTCGACACGGTGGATTTCGTCGCCCCGCTGGTGCCGGCCGGGCTGGGCTTCGGTCGCGTCGGCAACTGGATCGGCGGCGAACTCTGGGGCAAGCCCACGCAAGGGACTGCCTTCGACGGCTGGGGCACGGTGTTCCCGCGTTCGCTGCCGGAACCGTTCGCCTCGATGGACGCGGCTACGCTGAAGCAGCAGTTCGACGCCGGCATCCTCGACACCTTCGCCCGCCATCCCTCGCAGCTGTACCAGGCCACGCTCGAAGGACTGGTGATGTTCGCGTTGCTGGTCTGGTATTCGCGCAAGCCGCGTCCGCGCTATGCGGTCACCGGGCTGTTCGCCCTGCTGTATGGCAGCTTCCGGTTCCTGGTGGAATTCGTGCGCGAGCCCGACGTGCAACTCGGCTACCTCGCGTTCGGCTGGCTCACGATGGGGCAAGTGCTCAGCCTGCCGCTGATCCTGCTGGGCCTGTTCTGGTGCTGGAAGTCGCATTCATCGCCGACGTTGCAGCCGCAGCCCGCGGCCGCGGCGAAGTGACGCGCTGAAGCATGCGCCAATACCTCGACCTGCTGGGCCATGTGCTGGAACACGGCACCGAGAAGGCCGACCGCACCGGCACCGGCACCCGCAGCGTGTTCGGCTGGCAGATGCGCTTCGACCTGGGCGAAGGCTTCCCGCTGGTCACCACCAAGAAACTGCACTTGCGCTCGATCATCCACGAGCTGCTGTGGTTCCTGCAGGGCCAGACCAACATCGCCTACCTGAAGCAGCACAAGGTCGGGATCTGGGATGAGTGGGCCGATGCCGACGGCGAACTCGGCCCGGTCTACGGCAAGCAGTGGCGCAGCTGGGAAGGCGCGGACGGCAAGACCGTCGACCAGATCGCCTGGTTGATCGACGAGATCAAGCGCAATCCGGATTCGCGACGCCTGATCGTCAGTGCATGGAATGTCGCCGACCTGCCGAAGATGGCGCTGATGCCCTGCCACTCGCTGTTCCAGTTCTACGTGGCCAACGGCAAGCTCAGCTGCCAGCTCTACCAGCGCAGCGGCGACATCTTCCTGGGCGTGCCGTTCAACATCGCCAGCTATGCGCTGCTCACCCACATGGTGGCGCAGGTCTGCGGCCTGGGCGTGGGCGATTTCGTGCACACGCTGGGCGATGCGCACCTGTATTCGAACCATTTCCAGCAGGCGCGCGAACAGTTGTCGAGAAGCCCGCGCGCGCTGCCCACGCTGGTGCTGAATCCCGACGTGCGCGACATCTTCGGCTTCACGTTCGAGGACATCGCCATCGAAGGCTACGATCCGCTGCCGGCGATCAAGGCGCCCGTCGCGGTCTGATGCCGGCGTCGCGCATGCCCGATGCTGGAATACAGGTCTCGCTGATCGCCGCGCTGGACCGCGAGTTCGCCATCGGCAGGGGCAACGCGCTGCCGTGGCACCTGCCGGATGATCTCAAGCGCTTCAAGGCGTTGACGCTGGGCAAGCCCATCCTGATGGGCCGCAAGACGGCGGAATCGCTGGGACGCGCGCTGCCCAAGCGCCGCAACCTGGTGCTGACCCGCAGCTGCCGCGTGCCGTTCGATGGGATGCAGGCGGTGTCCGCGATCGATGAGGCGATGGCGATCGCGCGGCACGATGGCGAGCAACTCTGCGTGATCGGTGGCGGCGAGGTCTACGCGCTGGCACTGCCGCATGCTACATGCCTGCGCCTCACCTACGTCGACACGCTCGTTGACGGCGCGGATGCGTTTTTCCCGCGCTTCGATGCTGCAGCCTGGCGCGAGGTCGCGCGCGTTTCCCACGCGGCGGATGAGGCGCATGCGTTCGCCTTTGATTTCGTGGACTACGTTCGGGCGGGCAGCACGGACTGACCTTGCAGGCGTGGTTTTCGCGTTGGCTCGGGCATCACCGACTCGCCCGGATGCCCATGCGCCTGCTGCCCATCGTCCTCATCGCCTCACTGTGCGCGGCAGCGGCCTGTTCCCGCACATCTTCGCCGCCTGAGGCGGCGGCCGTCGATCCCGCACCGGCTGCCGCATCGGCACCCGCAACGGACCAGCAGCCAACGGCATCGCCGGCCATCGCGCCGAACCTGCTCTCCTTCGCCAACGGCACCATCATGCCGATGCCATCGGAGGCGCTGCTGGTCACCGCGCCCATTCTCATGATCGACGGATCCTCGATCATGAACTGGGTCGGCGATGGCAAGCCGCAGTCCTTCGTGTTCGAGCTGCCCGAGGCCGCCACCCTGCGCACGCTTGAATTCGACAACGACACCTCCGGCATGGGTGGCGTCGATGCGGGGATCAAGGACCTCACGATCGAAGTCTCGACGACCTCCGCCAGCGAAGGCTTCCAGCCGATCTTTTCGGGAAGCCTGCAGAAAGGCGTCAACGGCCAGCGCTTCGACATCGCCAAACCGGTTGCCGGTCGCTGGGTGCGCGCCAACTTCACCTCCAACCACGGCGGTGAGTCCTATTCGCTCGCCGAACTCCGCGGCTTCGGCGATGCGCCGGCTGCGGTCCTGACGACCGATGCCAGCGGCAGTTACGAGACGGTCTGGGGCACCTGGAATGTCACCCAGGCGGGCACCACGATCAGCGGCTGCTTCCAGCCCGGCGGCTTGTCGACCCAGCCGGCCACCTTCGCAGGCGGCATGGAAGGCAACATCGCCCGCATCCGCTACATCGAAACCGATGATGCAGGCGCGCCGCGCGAAGCACGGGCCCTGCTGCTGGTCTTCGCCCGCGACGGCACGCGTTTCTTCACCGCCGGCGTGGACGGCGAAAGCCTCTCCGACTACGGTGAGGTCAAGCGCATCGCCGCCGAACCCGCGACCTGTCCCGGACGTGCGGCCGAGACGCCGGTGACCACCATGGCGGACACGCTGGCGAAAGACGGGCGCGTCGCGGTCTACGGCATCAACTTCGATTTCGATTCGGCGACGTTGCGCCCGGAATCGACCGTGGTGCTCGAGCAGGTCGCCGGCCTGTTGCGCGACGATCCCGCGCTGCGCATCACCATCGAAGGGCATACCGACGATGTCGGCGGCGCTGCCTACAACGACGCGCTGTCCGGCAAGCGGGCGAATGCCGTGAGGGACTGGCTGGTCGCGACGGGGATCGAGGGTGCGCGACTGGAGGCCGTGGGCAAGGGCGCCGGCTCGCCGGTGGCGACCAATGGCAACGATGTCGGCCGGGCGCAGAACCGTCGGGTGGAACTGGCCAGGCGCTGACCACGCCGGCCGGCCCGCAAAAGCGGATCAGGTCTGATCGCGGCGTTGCGGTGAGTGCGGCTTGTTCGGGCGATTGCCCTGCTTGGGACGGGGCGGACGCTGCCGCGGTGGCGGCGCAGGCACGTCGCGGCCGGGCACCTGGACCACGTGCAGGGTCTCGGCATCCAGCTGCAACGCGGTGAGCTTGCCGCCCCAGACCGCGCCGGTGTCGAGCGCATGCACGCCCTGGCCGACGAACAGTCCCAGCGTGCTCCAGTGTCCGCAGGCCACCTTGAGGTCGCGGTTCGCGCGTCCGGGCACCGAATACCACGGGTACAGGCCGGGTGGCTGGGTGCCCGGTTCGCCCTTGTGTTCGAATGCGATCCGCCCGCGCGGGCTGCAATAGCGCATGCGGGTGAAGATGTTGATGATCGCGCGGTCGCGCTCGGCACCGCCCAGCGCCGGCGACCAGTCCGGGCTGTCGCCGTACATGTTCTTCAGCACGCGCCGGTAGTTGTCGCCGCGGAGGCGGGATTCGACTTCACGCGCGTGTTTTTCGGCCAGCTGCGTGGTCCACTTCGGGGCCAGCCCGGCATGCACCATCATCCAGCCGAGCCCGCGATCCACATGCGCCAGTTCGCGCATGCGCAGCCAGTCCAGCAACTCGCGGGCGTCCTCGGCGAACAGCACGCCCTGCAGGTCGGGATTGACCTTGCGCTGTTCGTCCGGCGAACGCTCGCCGATCGCCAGCAACGACAGGTCGTGGTTGCCCAGCACCACATGGCTCGCCTCGCGCAGCGAGTGCACCAGGCGCAGGGTCTCGATGGATTGTCCGCCGCGATTGACCAGGTCGCCGCAGAACCAGAGGCGGTCGACCGCCGGGTCGAAGCGGATCTTCTCCAGCAGGCGCTGGGTGACGTCGTAGCAACCCTGCAGGTCGCCGATGGCCCAGGTCGCCATGCCCGGGCCTCAGTGCAGCGTGCGCGGGATGGACAGCGTGAACGGCGGGATCGGCGCGGCGAAGCGGGTGCCGTCGTCGGCCAGCACGTCGTAGCTGCCGCGCATCGTGCCGATGTCGGTTTCGAGCACCGCGCCCGAGGTGTATTCGAAGCCCTCGCCCGGACGCAGCCACGGCTGTTCGCCGACCACGCCTTCGCCCACGACTTCCTGCACCTTGCCGTTGCCGTCGGTGATCAGCCAGCGGCGGCCCAGCAATTGCGCGGGCACCTTGCCGTCGTTGCGGATGTGCACGGTGTAGGCGAACACGAAGCGCCCTTCCTCGGGCACGGATTGCTCGTCGAGGAAACGCGTGGCGACTGCGATGTCGAACTGGTAATCGGTGTTGCTCATGCGTGCATTCTAGCGGCGATGCGCGCTGCATCGCATGAAAGCAGCTTCAACCGCTGGCCAGGAAATTGGCGAGGCGCACGAACCCGGCGACTTCGACCTGTTCGGCGCGCGCATCGGCGCGCAGGCCGGCGGCCTCGATTGCGGCCACGTCGGCCACGCCGTTCAGTGCGTTGCGCAGGGTCTTGCGGCGCTGGCCGAATCCGGCACGCACCACGTTGGCGAAGACGCGGCGATCGCCGACCTCGATGGTGTCCGCGGCACGCGGCACCAGTCGCACCACCGCCGAGTCCACCTTCGGCGCAGGGCGAAACGCGCCTGGCGGCACCACGAACAGCGGCGTCACCATGCAATAGGCCTGCAGCATCACGCTCAGGCGCCCGTAGACCTTGCTGCCGGGGCCGGCCGCCATGCGTTCCACCACTTCCTTCTGCAGCATGAAATGCATGTCGCGGATCGCCGCGGCGTGGTCTAGCGCATGGAAGAGGATCGGCGAACTGAGGTTGTAGGGCAGGTTGCCGGCCAGCCGGATCTGTCCATCGGCAGGCGCAAGCGCGGTGGCCAGCGCGCTGAAATCCACCCCGAGCACGTCGCCCTCGATCAGGTGCAGGGTGCCGTGTTCGCGTGCGGCGGCCTGCAGCGGCGCGTGCAGGTCGCGGTCGAATTCGATCGCGGTGATCGCGCCATGCCGCCTGAGCAAGGGGAAGGTCAGCGCACCCTGGCCGGGGCCGATTTCCACGATCGCATCGCCCGGTTTCGGATCGATCGCCTGCACGATCTTGTCGATCACGCTGCGGTCGTGCAGGAAGTTCTGGCCGAGGTGTTTTTTCGCCTCGGCGGAAAAACCGGATGGGTTTGGTTTGGCCGGTTCGGTGAACGTGCTCATTGGCTGGGACTCATGCGTCTCTGCGCTGGCGCGCGAGTTGCGTGCAGGTACGGATGGCCGCGAACAGGCTGGAGGGATCGGCCACGCCCTTGCCGGCCAGGTCCAGCGCGGTTCCATGGTCGACCGCCACGCGCGGATACGGCAGGCCAAGGGTGATGTTGACCGCGTTGGCGAAGTCGGCGTGCTTGAGTACCGGCAAGCCCTGGTCGTGGTACATCGCCAGCACCGCGTCGAAGCCGCGCAGCTTGCCGGGCAGGAAGGCGGTATCGGCGGGCAACGGGCCGACCAGCGACAGGCCTTCGCGACGCAGGCGCTCGAGTGCGGGTTCGATGACATCGAGTTCCTCGCGGCCAAGATGGCCGTCCTCGCCCGCATGCGGGTTCAGGCCGAGCACGGCGATGGTCGGGAAGGCGATGCCGAATTGGGTGCGCAATGCCTGGTCGACGATGCGCAAGGTCGAGGCCAGCGCATCGGCGGTGATCGCGTCGGCAACCGCGCGCAGCGGCAGGTGTACCGTCTGCAGGGCGACGCGCATGCCGGGGTTGGCCAGCATCATCACCACCTCGCAACCGGCCAGCGTGGCCAGCAAGCCGGTGGTGCCGGTGAAGGCGATGCCACCCTGGTTGATCGCGGCCTTGTGCACCGGGCCTGTGACCAAGCCATCGCATTCGCCATCAAGGCAGGCACGGGCGGCGAGGGTCAGCGATTCGACCACCGACGCGGCGTTCGCTGGCGCTGGCTTCCCGAACGCGGCGGCGACCGGATGCACGATCTCGACCAATTCCAGGCTGCGCGAAGACTGCGGAGCATCGCCCCTGCGATGCAATTCGATGGACAGGCCCACTGCATCGGCGGCGCGATGCAGGCTGGCCGCATCGCCGTGGACCACCAGTTGCGCCTCCCAGTCATGCTGGGCGGCGCGAACCACCAGTTCGGGACCGATGCCCGCCGGTTCGCCGGGGACCAGCGCGAGCCGTGGGCGCATCGGCGGGGGCCGATCAGCCACCGCTGGCGCGTTTCTGCCCTTGCTCCGGGGTCAGCGTCGGCTTGCGCCGCTCCTCCGGCGCGGTGCCGGTCGGTACGGGCGTGGTGGAATTGCCGGCGGCGTCGCGCACGTCGACGAAGGCTTCGCCGCGCATCTCGCGCAGGAAACGGTTCCATTCCTCTTCCAGCTTCCGCCGACCGATGGTTTCGCGGACCTGGGCGCGCTGGCCCTCATCGGCCGCGGCCACCTGGCGACTGCCGATGCGCTGCACGATCACCCAGCCGGCCTCGGTCTTGAACGGCGCCGAGGTCTGGCCGTCGGACAAGGACGCGACCTGCATGCCGAAATCGGTGCCATAGGTATCCGCGCCGAACCAGCCCATGTCGCCACCGCGGCGCTTGGTTGCCGCATCGTCGGAAGATTCGCCCGCCAGCTTGGCGAACTCGGCGCCACCCGTGATGCGCGCGGCGAGGGTCTCGGCCTTCGACTTGGCGGCGGCATCGTCGGTCTTGTCGTCGACCTTGACCAGAATCTGGCGTGCCGAGAACTGGGTCACCTGTTCGCCGGAACCGGCGGCCTGGGTACGGGTTTCGACCAGTTGCAGCAACTGGAAGCCGCTGGGTCCGCGGATCGGGCCGATCACCTGGCCGGCCTGCATCTGCTGGATGGTCTGCGCGAATGCGGGCGGGATCTCGTTGAGGCCGCGCCAGCCCAGGTCGCCGCCTTCCAGCGCGTTAGGGCTGTCGGAGTAGCGCACGGCCGCGGCGGCGAAGGTCATTTCGCCTTTCTGGATCAGCGCCTGCACGCCTTCGATCTTCTTCTGCGCCACCGCCAACTGCTCCGGCGATGCGCCGTCCGGCGCGCCCACCAGGATGTGGGCCAGGCGGAACTGCTGGCTGGCGGTCGCCGAGGCCGTGGCCATGGCGGCGTCGACCTCGCCCTCGCTCACGTTGATGCGGCTCTGGGCGAAGCTCTGGCGGAGTTTCTGGGTGACGATCTCGTCGCGCAGGTTGTTGCGGAATTCGGTGAAGGCCATGCCGTCCTGGGCCAGCCGCTGGCGCAACTGGTCGACGCTCATGCTGTTCTGCTCGGCCACGCCCTGCACTGCGCGTTCCAGTTCCTCGTCGCTCGCATTGATGCCGGAGTCGGTGGCGCGGGCGATCTGCAGGCGCATCAGCACCAGCCGCTCGAGCACCTGCCGTTCGAGCACGTCGGCCGGCGGCAACTGGTTTTCCTTGCCGGCGTACTGGCCGCGGATGTTGGCGATGGCGCGATCCAGTTCGCTGCGCAGGATCACGTCCTCGTTGACGACCGCGGCGATGCGGTCGACCGGCTGGGTGCCGGCATAGGACTGTGCCTGCGCGTTGCCCGCCACCAACAGGCTGGCGAGGGCGGCGGCAAGGAGAGTGCGCTTGGCGCGCGTGGCGAAAGCTGGGGTCATGGAAGGGTGTCTGCAGCGGAATCGGGCGGGGTGGGCTGGCCCGTGGCGGTCTGCGGCGGCACCAGATACAGGTCGTCGCGATTGTAGCCGAGGATGGATCGGCGCAAGGCGCGACGCGTGTCCTGGCCGGCGGAGCCAAGGCCCTTCAGTTCGATCTCGAACATCAATGCATTGCTGAGATCGCCCTGCCGATTGTGCACGTAGCGCCTGCCGACAAGCCGAACGGCGACACAACAGCTGTCCCATTGCAGGCCGGCCATGGTTTCCAGGGTCTTGTTGTCGTGCAGCGAGTAGTAATAGCGCCCGACCACGCTCCAACTGGCGCTGACCGGATACAGGAAGGAGATGTCCGCCTGTTCCAGCAGCGAACGGCGATAGCGGTAGCCGACGTTGAACACGCCATCGTCCGGCAGCAGGTAGCGTGCGCGCACGCTGGCCAGGTCGGTGCGCTTGAACTTGGGATCCCACTGGTAGGAGGCACCGATGGTCCAGCGGTCGGTGGGCGCGTAGTTGGCATCCGCCACCCACGCCGATCGCCCCTTTTCGGTGATCGGCTCGTTCGGCAGGCGCACCCGCGATTCGTCGAAGTAGCGGATCTGGCCGAGGCTGGCGGAGAAGCGTTCGCGCCCGTCGGACTGGCGGATCATGCGGGTGCTCACCGCCAGGGTGAGCTGGTGGGCATCGGCCTGGCGGTCGGCGCCGGAATAGCGGTTGTCGCGGAACAGCTGGCCCCAGCTGAAGGTCAGCGGCTGGGTGTCGAACTGCGGCATGTCGGTCTGGTCGGCGTAAGGCACGTTCAGGTAGAACAGGCGCGGTTCGATGGTCTGCAGGTACTGCTTGCCCTTGACCGTGGTGTCGCGATCGAAGAACAGGCCGGCATCGACACTCAGGATGGACTGCCCGCGTGACGGGGAGCTGCTGCCTCCCGGCATCCTCGCGCCCGGGTCGAGCGAATACGCGGTATAGCGGTAGGCCGCGGTCGGCCGCAGGAACCAGGCATCGCCTTCCAGCGGCAGGCTGATCCAGGGCTTCAGGTCGATGCGCGAGCCGGCGTCGAAGGCTTCGTGCTGGAAACGCACGGCCTCGGCACCGATGCCGCCCACCAGCAGGCCGGCCAGCCGCTGTTCCCAGTTGACGTAAGCGCGCGGCAGACGGCTGAACGGGAGTGCCTGTTCGGTCAGGGTGAAATCGGCCAGTTGCCAGTGATCGGCGGTGACGCCCGCGTCCCAGCCCTGGCCGCGCCCGTACACGCCGATGGCGCTGTAGGCGCTGGTCTGCGACAGCCCGTCCAGGCTGTTGCTGAAATCTTCGTAATAGCGCGAGTCGCTGATCCAGTTCAGGTCTGCCCGCGCTTGCCAGTGCGGCGTGAGGTTCTGGAAGGCCTGGTAGCGGATCAGGCTGCGGTCGCGCTCGCGCAGGTCGTCGTCGGGCATCCACGTGCCTTCCAGCGTGCCTTGCCCGCCTTCGACCAGGTAGCGGAACTGCGCGCCCAATTGCACGCCGCGCTCGGTCATCAGGCGCGGATTGAGGGTGAGGTCGTAGTTCGGCGCCAGGTTCAGGTAGATCGGCTGCCGGTAGTCGAAGCCGTTGCGGCTGGAATTGGAGATCGACGGGAACAGCAGGCCGGTGCGGCGGCGCTCGTCGGTGGGAAACATGAACCACGGCATGTACAGCACCGGCACCTTGCCGACGCGCAGGGTCGCGCCGCGCGCGACGGCCATGCCTTCCTCGGTGTCGATGTCGATCTGGCGGGCGCGCAGTTCCCACTGGCGCGCTTCCGGCGGGCAGGTCGAATACGTGGCGCCGCGCAGGGTGCCGAGTTCGCCGGCCAGGGTCACGCTGTCCGCCCCGCCATTGCCGCGCCGCGAAAGCAACTGGTAGTCGAGGTCGTGGATGACGTGGGTTTCGGTGCCCTGGTTGCCTTCGGCGCGGGCCGCGACCATGCGCAGGCCGGAGCCCTGGTAGCGGATGCTGCCCTCCGCGGTGTAACGGTCCGCTTCCTTGTCGAAGGTGATCTGGTCGGCGCCCATGAACTGGTCGCCGCGGCGCATGGTCACGTTGCCCTGGAAGACCGGATTCGCTTCGGTGCCGGACAGCGCATCACCTTCGATGTCGGTGGACTGGTCGGTGTTGTCGACATGCAGGCCTTCCGGCGCGGCCTGCGCCTCCGCGAACGGCTTGAGCACGTCCTGCACCGGGCACAGGCCCCAGTTCGGCGGATCGTCGGCGGCATGGGCATGCAGGGAGAACGCGATGCACAGCGGCAGGGGCAGCAGGCGCAGGACTGGGCGCACGGGTGATCCGGTTGGCGGAAAAACAGACGACAAGCTTGCCGGAAGCGACCCCCACGGGCAAACAGACGACCTTGTTCACCCGCGATCCGCGGGAAACGCGCAGACTGCCCGCAGACCGCCGAGGACGCATCCGATGAACGACCACGACCTGCCCACGACCGATGCCGAGTGGCGCGCGCGGCTGGATCCGCAGCAATACGCGGTGTGCCGGTGTTCGGCCACGGAACCTCCTTTCACCGGCAAGTACTGGGATCACAAGGCGGCGGGCGTCTACACCTGCGCGGCATGCGCCGCGCCGCTGTTCGCATCGGCGGACAAGTACGATTCCGGCAGCGGCTGGCCGAGCTATGTGCGGCCGTTGTCGGCCAGCGCGGTGACCGCGCACGAAGACGTTACCCATGGCATGCGCCGCACCGAAGTGCGCTGCGCGCGCTGCGATTCGCACCTGGGCCATGTGTTCCCGGATGGTCCGGCACCGACCGGCTTGCGCTACTGCATCAATTCCGCGGCCTTGGCCTTCCTGCCCGATCCCGCGTGAACCGGCGCGCGGCTCAGGCGCACAGCGCGCCGACGTACGCCACGCTGGATTCCGCCAACGCCGCCAGGTCGTAACCGCCTTCCAGGCTGGACACCATGCGGCCGCCGCAATGGCGGTTGGCCAGGGCCACCAGTTCCTCGCTGATCCAGGTGTAGTCGCCCGCCTGCAGTCGCAGCTGGGCCAGCGGATCGCGCCAGTGCGCGTCGAACCCGGCGGAGACCAGCAGCAGCTGCGGGCGGAAGTCGTCCACGGCCGGCAGCAGCACGTCCGCCCACGCGCGGCGGAACAGCACCCCTTCGGCTTCGACCGGCAACGGCATGTTGACGATGTTGCCCACGCCGGTTTCATTGCGCGCGCCGGTCTCCGGATACAGCGGCCACTGGTGCGAGCTGGCGAACAGCACGCGCGGGTCGCGCTCGAAGATCGCCTGGGTGCCGTTGCCGTGGTGCACGTCGAAATCGACGATCGCCACCCGCTCCAGTCCGTGCTTGTCGAGTGCGTGCAGGGCGGCGACCGCGATGTTGTTGAACAGGCAGAAGCCCATCGCCACATCGCCGGTGGCGTGGTGGCCGGGCGGGCGCACCGCGCAGAACGCGCGCCGGGTCTTGCCGGTCAGCACCGCATCCACCGCGGCCACGGCCGCGCCGGCGGCGCGCAATGCAGCCTCTGCGGAGGCCGGCGACAGCACGGTGTCGGGATCCAGCAGGATCCGATGCGCGGGATGGGTTTCCAGCACCGCGTCGAGCAGCTCGGGCGCGTGCGCGCGCAGCAACTGGCCGCGGGTCGCGCGCGGAGCTTCGTGCCAGTCGAGCGCCGGCAACCCGCGGCGCAGGGCGTCGACGACCGCGGTCAATCGCGCCGGACGCTCGGCGTGGTCGGGGCCGGTGTCATGGGCCAGGCAGGCCGGGTGGGTGTAGACGCGCATCAGGGGTCGCCGGCTCGCCGTCCTACTTCCGACGCGCGTGTTCCCACAGCACTTCGCCCTGGCCATCGGCGCGCGCCAGCACCCGGGCCAGCACGAACAGCAGATCGGACAGCCGGTTGAGATAGCGGATCGCCTGCGGCCGCACGGCGTCGTGGCGCGACAGGGTCACGGTGTCGCGCTCCGCGCGGCGCACCACGGTGCGGGCGATGTGGCAGCGCGCCGCGGCTTCGCCACCGCCGGGCAGGATGAAATCCTTCAGCGCCGGCAGGTCGTCGTTGTAGTGGTCGAGGCGCTGCTCCAGGGCTTCGACATCGGCATCGAAGATCGCTGCGTGACCGGGGATGCACAGCTCGCCGCCGAGGTCGAACATCTGGTGCTGGATGCGCACCAGCAACTCGCGCACGTCGTCCGGCACGTTACCGGCGAGCAGCAGGCCGATGCAGGAATTGGCTTCGTCGACGGTGCCGTAGGCGATGACCCGCGCGGAATCCTTGGCGACGCGACTGCCGTCGCCGAGGCCGGTCGTGCCGTCGTCGCCGGTCTTCGTGTAGATCTTGCTGAGGCGATTGCCCACGGGCGATCGGCTGCGTCGTCAGACCGTCTGCGGACGCAGCGCCGGCACGCGGCGGCGCATCAGTTCGAACCCGCCGAACAGCAGTGCCGAATAGAACAGGGTGCCGAGCACGGTCCACTGGAAGAACGGGACGCCGGCCACGTAGGCCGCCACCAGGCCGCCCATGTTCTTCGGATACATGGTGCCGGAGGCCCACACGCCGAAATTGGTGACCAGGAAGAACAGCATCGAGCCGGCCAGCGAATACGCCAGCACCCGGCCGGCACCGACCTTGCCGCGCAGGCCGAAGCCCAGCAGCGTCGACAGGAGGATGCAGGCGTACACCAGCAGGTAGCCGGCGCTGGCGAAGTACTCCCAGTAGACACCGCCGTTGATCACGCCCAGCACCAGGTCGGACGCGAACATCGCCAGTAGCGGCACCAGCAGCGCCCAGTGGCGCTTGGCGAAATAGGCGCCGCCGAACAGGGCCACGGCCTCGATCGGCGAGAAGTTCGGCGGATGCGGGATCACCCGGGTCAGCGCGGCGATGAAGATCAGCGCGGCCAGCATCAGCGGGCCGGCGGCAGGCGTTGGGGCGTGGCTGTTCATCGGTATCTTGGGTATGCGCGCAACGGAGCCGGTAGCATAACGCAATGCCGAACACCGACCGCGACGCCACCATCCCGCACGATGTCCTGATCATCGGCGGCGGGCTGGTGGGCGCTAGCCTGGCGATCGCCCTCGACACCCTCGGGCTGGATGTCGGCCTGGTCGAAGCCACGCCCGCGGGCGCACTGCCGGCCGTGTTCGACCAGCGCAACCTCAGCTTCGCCGAGGCCACCGTGAATGCGCACGATGCGCTCGGCGTTATGCCCTTGCTGCGCGCGCCGACCGGTCGTATCCAGCGCATCCACATCAGCCGTGCCGGCGATTTCGGCCGCATCCGCCTGGAGGCCTCGGCGCACGGGCGCGATGAATTCGGCCGCGTCGTGGTGGCGCGCGATTTCGGCGAGGCACTCGAAGCGCGGCTCGCATCGTTGCAACACCTCACCCGTTATCGCCCGGCGCGCTTCAACGGGTTGGGCGATGAATGCGACGGACTGCGCCTCGTGCGGATCGCCGATGCCGATGGCGAGCGCGAGATCGCCACGCGCCTGCTGGTCGCTGCCGACGGCAGCCGCAGTAGTGTGCGCGAGGCGCTCGGCATCCGTGCGCGCGAACACGATTACGGGCAGACCTTGCTGGTCGCGCGCCTGCGTACGCAGCGCCCACCGGACGGCACCGCCTACGAGCGGCTGACCGCACACGGCCCCACCGCGTTGTTGCCGCGTGGCGATGGCCACTATGGCCTGGTGCATGGCGTCGCCCGCGATGACGCCGATGCCGTGGCGGTGATGGACGATGCCGCGTTCCTGGCCCGGGTGCAGGACGCATTCGGCTGGCGTGCGGGGCGTTTTGTGTCCGTCGGGCCGCGCAGCGTGTACCCCATCATCGGCAGCGTGGCCGATGCGCTGGTGACGTCGCGCGCCGTGCTGGTCGGCAATGCGGCGCAGAGCCTGCATCCGCTGGGCGCACAAGGCTTCAACCTCGGCCTGCGCGACGCGCTGACCCTCGCCGAATGCATCGCGGCGCAACCGGGCGATGCAGGTGATGATGCATTGCTGCGGCGCTACGCGGCACGCCGCACCGACGATCGCACGCGCACGCTGGCGTTCTCCGATGGGCTGGCGAAACTGACCTCGAACGATGCAGCGCTGCTGCGCCCGTTGCGCAGCGCGGGCCTGCTGGCCGGCGACGCGATGGGCTGGCTGCAGGGCTGGCTGGTCGGTGGTGCGATGGGCTATCGCGGCGATGTGCCGGCGCTGTGCCGCAGGGCTGCGGCGTGAGTCGGCGCGGCCCGTTGGACGTGGTGGTCGCCGGCGGCGGCGTGGTCGGTGCCGCAACCGCATTGATGCTGGCGCGCGAAGGCTTGCAGGTCGCGCTGGTGGAGCCGCGACAGCCGCCGGCTTGGCGGCGCGAGGTGCGCGACCTCCGCGTCTATGCCTTTGCGCCCGACAACGCGGTGCTGTTCGCGGACCTCGGCGCATGGCCCGGCGTGCTGGCCAGGCGCGCGCAGCCGTATCGGCGGATGCAGGTCTGGGATGCCGCCGGCGGCGATGCGTTGGCCTTCGACGCCGACAGCCTCGGCCAGCCGCAACTGGGCTGGATCATCGAGAACGACGCGCTGGTCGATGCGCTGTGGCGCCTGTTGCCCGCCGCGGGCGTGCGCCTGCATTGCCCGGCGCGCATCGAGACGCTGCAACAGGAAGACACCAGCGTGCGCGTCGGCCTCGACGACGGCCTGGTGCTGGATGCGCGACTCGCGATCGCCGCGGATGGCGGCCAGTCCGCGCTGCGCACGCTGGCCGGCATCGGCACCAGCGGCCATGACTATCGACAGCAAGGTCTGGTCGCGTTCGTCGCCAGCGAGCGGCCGCATCGCGACACCTGCTGGCAGCGTTTCCTGCCGAGCGGGCCGGTGGCGCTGTTGCCGTTCGATGACGATGCCGATCCGGAACTGCATGGCCGGCTGTCGTCCATCGTGTGGACCTTGCCGGACGCGGAAGCACAGCGCCTGCGCGATGCCGATCCGAGCGAATTCGACAGCGCGCTGGAAACCGCATTCGGCGGTGAACTCGGGGCGTTCCAGCTGCAGTCCGCGCGCGCGGCGTTCCCGTTGCGACGGCAACTGGCGGACACCCATGTCGCCGGGCGCGTGCTCTTGCTGGGCGATGCCGCGCACGTGGTGCATCCGCTGGCCGGGCAGGGCGTGAACCTGGGCCTGCGTGATGTCGCCGCGTTGCGCGAGCATGTGCGTGCGGCGAAGGCGCGTGGTGGCGATATCGCGTCGCCGTCGCAATTGGCGCGTTGGGCACGCGAACGTCGCAGCGAGAACACGGTGAATGCGCATGCCTTCGAGACGATCAACCGCGTGTACAGCAATGACGCGATGGTGCCGACGTTGTTGCGTGGGCATGCATTGGGTCTTGCCGGAAAACTGCCGCCGCTTGCGCGCGCGCTCTGGCGGCACGCGGCGGGGTTGTGAGAAATGGGGTCAGAGTGAAGTTTTGCGACCGTAATTTCCGGCGAGTCCGATCTGGATCGGCGCAAAATTCACTCTGACCCCATTTCTCCTTCAGGCCTTCTTGTTGATCGTCGCGAATACCGTGATCTCTTCGCGGTCGTGATACAGCTGCTTCGCGCGGATCGTCAGCGGTTTTTCCGACTGCTGGGCGAACAGGTCCAGGCAGAGCTGGGTTTCCTGCCAGCGCTTCTTCATCGGCAATTTCAGGTTGAAGAGCGCGTGCCGGCACCAGCCTTCGCGGAACCAGGTGGCCATGCGTTCGGCGACGCGGCGTGGCTGTTCGACCATGTCACAGACCATCCAGTCCAGCGGCTGCTGCGGCTGCCAGTTGAAGCCGTCCGCGCGCAGGTGTTCGACCAGGCCGCTGTCCAGTACGTGTTGTCGCAGCGGACCGTTGTCGATGGATTGCACGCGCAGGCCCTGGCGCATCAGCACCCAGGTCCAGCCACCGGGCGCGGCGCCCAGGTCGGCGGCGCGCATGCCGTCGCGCAGCAGACGCTTGCGTTCCTCGTCGTCGAGCAACACCAGCAAGGCTTCTTCCAGCTTCAGCGCGGAACGCGAGGGCGCATCGGCATGCATGCGCAAGCGCGGGATCCCGAGCGGCCACGGCGCGCTGTCTTCCGGATCGCCGCTGGCCAGCAGCGCGTGGTCGCCATCGAGCATGCAGGCATGCAGGCGCAACAGCCGCGGGTTGTCGTCCCTCGTCAGCGTGCCGGCCTTGCGCAGTGCCGGGCGCAGGGCATTGCCCAGGCTGCGGGCCAGTCCCGACATCGGCTTGCCGGCATCCGAATCCGGATGCTCCATCACCAGTTCGCCGAAGCGGATGTCTTCGGGCAACGCACTCTGGATCGGGGTGATGCGATCGCGCGGATCCAGTGCCTGCAGGTCCGCGAACAGGCGCAGCTTCTGCCGCGCGAACACCAGCGTCGACCACGGTAACGCGCGCGACAATTCGTCCGCATCTTCGCAAACGAAGATCACGTAACCGCTGTTGCGTTCGGTGCGCGCGTAGCCGGCGAACCCGGCCTGCGCGGCGCGCTCGGTCAGTTCGGCGGCGAGTTCCGGCTCGAAGCCGGCACGGCAGTAGCAGAGCAGGCCGTCAATAACGCTGCCCGCCGCGTTCGCCATAGGCCCTGAGCACCGCGCAGGCGGCATCGCGCTCGATGTCGCGCACCACGTGGATGCCGCGCGCATTCAATTCGCCGACCCAGTCCGCGGGCAGCGGGCCTTCGTCGAATTCGGTCAGCGCCATCACGTCCTCGGCGCGCGCGCCGATCAGCAGGCGGTCGACGCCGGCCCACACGGTCGCGCCGTAGCACTGGCAGCACGGTTGCGAGGACGTGGCCAGGGTGATCGGGCCGATCGGGTTGTCGTCGGCGTCGCGATTCAGGCGCAGGCGCTGGGTGCGGCCCTGCGCGAGCATGTAGGCCATCATCTCGGCATGCGCCACGCTGCAGGCATGTGGCACGACGCGATTCACGCCGATGGCGATGATGCGGTCGTCCGGACCGAACACCGCGGCACCGAACGGGCCGCCGGTCTCGGCTTCGACATTCTGTTGCGACAGCGCAATCGCCAGCGCCACCTTGTCGGCATCGCTTGCGTAGGCGCACGCGGTATCGACGGCGTCGTGGACCCACGCGGGCAAGGTCAGGTGGACTTGCGCGTACAGCATCAGGCCTTGCCTGCCCAGGTATCGCGCAGGGTCACGCTGCGGTTGAACACGGGTTTGCCGGCAGCGTGATCGTAGCGATCAGCCGTGAAATAGCCCAGGCGCTCGAACTGGAAGCCCTGCTCGGGCGCGCAATCTGCCGCGGCCGGTTCGACATAGCCCGTCACGACCTTGCGCGACGCCGGATTGAGGTAGTCGCGATAGGTCTTGCCACCGTCCTCCGTGTCCGGGTTCGGTACGGTGAACAGGCGGTCGTACAGGCGGATCTCGGCGGGAATCGCGTGCACCGCGCTCACCCAATGGATGGTGCCCTTGACCTTGCGGTTGGCGCCGTCCTTGCCCGGGCGCGAGTCCGGATCCAGCGTGCAGCGCAGTTCGACGACGCGGCCGTCGGCGTCCTTGACCGCTTCATCGCAACGCAGGATGCCGGCACCGCGCAGGCGCACGTCGCCGCCCACGGTCAGGCGCTTGAAGCCCGGCGGCGGGATTTCCTCGAAGTCCTCGCGCTCGATCCACAGCTCGCGCGAGAACGGGATGTTGCGCTCGCCCTGGGTCGCGTCCTTCGGGTGGTTGGAGAAGGTCAGGGCTTCTTCGTGGGCTGCATCGAGGTTGGTGAGCACGATCTTCAGCGGATCGATCACCGCCATCCGGCGCGGTGCGTGCGCATCCAGGTCATCGCGCAACGCGCCCTCGAGGATCGAGATGTCGAGCAGCGAGTTCTGCTTGCTGATGCCGACGCGATCGACCATCAGCCGGAGCGCGGACGGCGTGTAGCCGCGGCGGCGGATGCCCTGCAGGGTCGGCATGCGCGGATCGTCCCAGCCGTCGACCAGCCGGTCTTCGACCATCGCCAGCAGCTTGCGCTTGCTCATCACCAGGTAGTTGAAGTTGAGCCGGGAGAACTCGATCTGCCGCGGCTTGCCGGCTTCCTTCGGCAGGCCCTGCGGCACCAGCGGTTCCAGCAGGTCGGGATTCGCGGCCAGGTCGACCCGGTCCACGCACCAGTCGTACAGCGGGCGGTGGTCCTCGAACTCCAGCGTGCACAGCGAATGGGTGATCCCTTCGACGGCGTCGCCGAGTGCGTGGGCGAAGTCGTACATCGGGTAGATCGGCCATTCGGCGCCGGTGTTCTGGTGCTCGACGTGCTTGATCCGGTACAGCGCCGGATCGCGCAGGTTGATGTTGCCGCTGGCCATGTCGATCTTCGCGCGCAGGGTGCGCGCGCCATCGGCGAATTCGCCGGCGCGCATGCGGGTGAACAGGTCGAGGTTCTCCTCGACGCTGCGCTCGCGGTACGGCGAGTTGCGGCCGGGTTCGACCAGGCTGCCGCGGTATTCGCGGACCTCATCGGCGCTCAGGTCGCAGACGAAGGCATCGCCCTGGCGGATCAGCTTCAGCGCGGCCAGGTAGTACACGCCGAAATAGTCCGAGGCGTGGCGCAGGCTGGCCCAGTCGAAGCCCAGCCAGCGCACGTCGTCCTGGATCGCGCGGACGTATTCCGGGTCTTCGCGGGCCGGGTTGGTGTCGTCCAGGCGCAGGTTGCAGCTGCCGCCGAACTCGGCGGCCACGCCGAAGTCCAGGCAGATCGCCTTGGCATGGCCGATGTGCAGGTAGCCGTTGGGCTCGGGCGGGAAGCGGGTCTTGATTGCCGCGTGCTTGCCGCTGGCCAGGTCGTCGCGGACGATCTGGCGGATGAAGTCGGTCCTGGCCGGGGCGGCGTCGGCGGCGGTGCTGGGAAGGGTGTCGGACACGTGGAATCGCGCTTGCGGAACAGCCAGCAAGTGTAGCGGAGGCCAGCCAAGCCGGGATTCCTGGCCATTTGGCACGGGCTTTGCATGTCCCTGCGTGGGGGGGATCCATGCGCACTGTCTACGAGGCCGCGAACCTGATCGACGCCCACCTGGTCCGCCAGGCGCTGGAGGCCGAAGGCATCCCCGCCTTCGTCCGCGGCGAGGCGCTGATCGGCGGCATGGGTGACCTCGGCGTGTTCGGCCTGGTCGCGGTGATGGTTCCCGAGGCCGCCTGGTGGCGCGCCCGCGCGTTGGTCGATGCGCTGGATCTTGGCGGCATCACGGATGACGAAACCGATGCCGGCGATGCGACGGGCGAGGACATCGCCGGATGACCGTGGTGAACCGGCTGCTGCCGATGCTGGCCCTGCTGGGTGCGCTGGCGGTGTTGGGCCTCGCCCTGGCCTGGCTGGTCAAGGCCGACGCGCCGATGCCGGGCGAGGTGGCGGTTCGGGTGAGCCTCGGCGATGGCGATGCGGCTTCCGCCGGGTCCCGGATCGTCGCCGGCCCCGGTGCCGGCATCCCGTTGCAGGCGACGCTGGACTTCGACCTGCCGGCATCGAGCAATGGCCCGCGGGTGCTGTGGTTGCCGCGCGAGCCGCTGCAATCCCTGCAGTTGAGCGGCAAGGACGCGCGCGGCCAACCCTGGACCAGCACGCCGGACGGATTCTTCGCGCCGAAAGCCGATGACGGCTTCTCGCCCGCGGGGTATGCGGTGGTACTGCCGGAAGGCCTGGTGGGTCCGCAGCGATTCCAGCTCAATGCGCATTCCGCGCTGCAGGCCGCGCTGACGCCTCGTGTCATCGCCATCGACGGGGCCCTGCGGCTGACCGCGCGCGAGATGGTCTTCGCCAGCGCGCTGTACGCCGCCTGGGCGACCTTGCTGATCGCCTCGCTGGCGCTGTACTGGGCGGTGCGCGACGTGCTGTTCCTGGCCCACGCGGCGTACACCCTGACGGCGCTGGTGTTCATGGCGGTGCTGCAGGGCCACCTCTACGCGCTTCCAGGCATGGACGCGATGGCCGGGATGGGCATGCGCGGCTTCTGGCTGGCAGTGCTGCTGTTCAACCTCTGCAGCTTGTGGCTGGTCCTGCAGTTCGTCGATGCCGGCGCGTCGCGCTCGCGGCAGGTACGGCGCTTGCCGATGCTGCTGCCGGTGGTCGCGCTGCCGATCGTGCTCGCCTTCCTGCCGATGCCATCGGCGTCCGCGGCGTTGCAGGTCGCGGCCCCGCTAGCGTGGATGCTGTCCGCGCCCGCAAGCATCTGGGCGATGCTGGACGGCGCGCGTCGCGGGATCCCGATGGCACTGGCAGCCGCAACATTGCTGGTGGCGCTGCTGCTGGCCGCGATCGCGCACATGGCGATGAATCGCGGCGTGCTGGTCGACGGCATGCTGGTCCGCCATGGCTACCAGGTCGTGCTGGTGCTGTTCTCGCTGGTGCTGTTCGTCGGCCTGAGCAGTCGGGTGGGCATGGTGCGCCGGCAGCTGGACGACGAGACCAGCGCGCGTCGCGACAGCGAGGCACGGCTGCGCCACGAGCAGGTCCGCACCCGCCTCACCCAGTCGCTGCAGCAGGTCATGCGCGAGGTGCCGGAGGACCGCATCGCCCACGCCGCGTTCCGCCTGCTCGGCGCGCATGCCGGCGAATTGCTGGGCACCGAGGACGCGCTGGTGCTCGGCGACGATTACCTTGGCGACGGCAAGCTGTTCGTGCAGGCCACCGCCAAGACGACGACGACAGCACGGGCGGTGCAGGCCGCGCGCGGGTTGGTGCGCGACCATGCGCGCAACCGTGAGCCCGTCGAGGTGCGCCTGGCCGCTGGCCGTCGCAGCGACGATCCGGGCGATGGCAATTACCTCATCGTGCCGCTGCGGGTGCAGGCGCCCGCCTGGGCGGCGTTGGTCGCGCCGGTGCGGCGCATGCTGGCGGCCGAGGACAAGGCCGCACTGGTGCAGATGGCGCGCACGACGGTGGAGCAGGCCGATGCGGCGCATGCCGCGTTCCTGCTGCGACGCACGGCGGAGCGCGACGCGCTCACCGGTGGCTTCAACCGGCGCACGCTGGACCAGCTGGCCGCGCGCGAATGCAAGCTGGCCGGCAACCACAAGCCGCTGGCCGTGCTGTTCATCGACCTGGATTTCTTCAAGCGGATCAACGATACCCACGGCCATCCCTGCGGCGACGAATGCCTGCGCAAGGTCGCCGCCACCCTGCGCGCCGAGCTGCGCCCGCAGGACGTGTTCGGCCGCTACGGCGGCGAGGAATTCCTGGTGCTGTTGCCGGGGCAGGATGCGGCGTCGGCGCGGCTGGTCGGCGACCGCCTGCGCGAAGCGGTGGAAGCCGCGGTGGTGGACTGGCAGGGCGAGTCGCTGCGCTTCACCATCAGCATCGGCATGGCGGTGCTGCGCGAGGGCGACGATCCGGAAAAACTGCTGGCCCGCGCCGACAAGGCGCTGTACCGGGCCAAGCGCGAAGGCCGCAATCGCGTCTGCGCCGCGCCGGCCTACGTGGACTGATCGCGCCGGGTTGCAAAGCAGGCGAACCGCCGCCATCCAGCAAGTCGGTCCTGAAGGAGATTCGACATGCTGGGCATCGGCGGCTGGAAACAAAGGATGGTCGATCCCTCGCGCGCGCTGCCCGGGCGCGAGACCCCGATGCCGGTGCGCAACGCGCATCACGTGCACGGTCGCCCGATCGCGGGCGAATTCGCCGCTATGCAATCGGTGCAATTCGGCATGGGCTGCTTCTGGGGCGCCGAGCGCAAGTTCTGGACGCTGCCCGGCGTGTTCACCACTGCGGTCGGCTATGCCGGCGGCATCACGCCCAACCCGACCTATCGCGAAGTCTGTTCCGGCGAAACCGGTCATGCCGAAGTGGTGCTGGTGGTGTACGACGCGAACGACGTCGGGTTCGACGCATTGCTGAAGACGTTCTGGGAAAGCCACGACCCCACCCAGGGCATGCGCCAGGGCAACGACATCGGCACCCAGTACCGTTCCGCGATCTACTGTTCCACGCAGGAACAGTTCGATATCGCCATGGCCAGCCGCGATGCCTACCAGCGCCGGCTGGTCGATGCCGGGCTTGGTGAAGTCACCACCGAAATCCTGTTCCCCGCGCCGCCGTTCTATTACGCGGAGGACGAACACCAGCAATACCTGTCGAAGAATCCGATGGGCTATTGCGGGTTGGGTGGCACCGGCGTGAGTTGCCAGATCGGTACTGGCGCCTGAGGTACTCGTGCTTACTCAGGGCAGTGCCTGGCACCAGTACTGCAGTTCGCTGCTCTTGCTTGGTTCGTAGACGTACTGGAAGCCGGTGAACCCGTAACCGTCGGCGCGCTCATCGAACGGCGGGCGATACAGCGCCTGGTGGATCAGCACAGGCTCACCCGTGGACATGCCGTAGGTGTAGATGCTGATGGACTGGCCGGTCGCGGGCTGGTTGGCGAATACCGGCTTGAACTCGAAGTAGCGGCCGATCTTCTTGCCTTCGACGCGATACGGCTGCCCGGTGGGCGCGGCGTCGATCGTCCATTCCTCGCCGCCGTAGATGATGTGGCAGCGAGCGCTGGCGGCGGCTGCATCGCTGCAGGCCAGGCCCAGCAGGACACAGGCAGCGATCCGCTTCATGGAGTGCCCTTGCATTGCCGGACGGCCGGGTCGCCGGCGACGCCGCATGGGCTGGTGGCGTCGATGGCGGGATGCGGCACGCCGTTGGCGTCGAGCCTGGCCACGTGGGTGCGCCATTCGCGCACGCCCTCGCGGCTCAATTTTACGGACAGCACCCAGCCGGTGGTCGTCGCTTCGGTGTCGAAGCCGTTGAACAGGAAATTGCCCAGGCTGAAGACGATCGGCTTGCCCTTGTAGGTTTCCGCGCCCTGGGTCACGTGCGGGTGGCCACCGACCACCATGTCGGCGCCGGCATCGATCATCCGCCGCGCGAATGCGCGCAGGCGCGGGCTGGGTTGGGCTTCCTCTTCCCAGCCCCAGTGCATGTACGGGATCACGATGTCGGCGTGGTGTACGGTGCGCGCGGCGATGATGTCCTCGATCACCCGGTCGTCTTCGCCGCTCCATGCCACGCCGGGACGGTGGGCATCGGCTTCGAACGAACGCGGCTTGTATTCCAGATAGCCGAGCAGGGCGATGCGCAGGCCGTTGCGTTCCACGATCCACGGCGCATGCGCTTCGGTCGCATCAAGGCCGCCCCCGAAGTACGGCAGTCCGGCTTGTTTCATCAGCCCGAGTTGCTCGGCGAACGCCGCCTTGCCGAAGTCGCCGGAATGGTTGTTGGCCAGCGACATCGCGTCGAAGTGGCGCAGCAGCACCGGCAGCACGGCCGGGTCCGCGCGAAAGGTGTAGGGCTTGGTTTCGGCCTTGCCGCCGGTAGCGACCACGCATTCCAGGTTGCCGATGCGGATGTCGTGCGACTGCAGGATGGACTGGAACGGCAGGAACGGATCGACGCCGCTGGCGATGAGCTGGCCCGGGGTCTCCGCCACCATCACGTCGCCGACGAACACGATGCTGACTTCCTCCCTGATGCCCGTGGCGGACTGCGCCATGGTGGCCAGGGGCCAGGCCAGCGCACAGGTCAGGATGAGTCGTTTCATGCAGGGCATCATCGCGCGAATCGCCGATCCGCGCGCAAGCCCCGCCCGCCTACAGCTGGCTCACCGAGCAGACGTAGACCACCTCGCAGGCACCGCCGCCGCTGTCCTCGCGGGTGAGCGAGCTGCGCCAGCGCCAGCCGTCCGGTGCATTCACCTGCACCAGCCAGCCGTCGATGCGCACGCGATCGCCGGCTTCGACATCGCCCAACGCCGCGGCCACTGCGTCGTCGGCCGGCAGCATGTGCATGTTCGCGCTGCTGCGCACGATCTCGCCCAGCGGGATCGGCGGATCATTCTTCCAGCTGTAGCGGTACCAGCGGCCGCCCTGGCTGATCTGCAACTGTCCCAGGACGGCGTCTTCCGTCATCCGGCCCCAGCCCAGCGCGAGGTCGGTGGGCGAGAAATCGGCTTCGCGGCCCATCCGGTAATCCTCGCGGCCGAGCACGCGTGCCTCGATGCTGAAGCCGGCCAGCGGCTGCAGCGTTGCGCCTTCCATCGACAGCCTCGGCATCGTCGACGGGATCTCGCTTTGCAGCGGCATGCCGCCGCGCTCGACCCGCGGCGGCAAGGGGCATCCGCTGGTGGCGGCGCGCACGCTGTTGCCGACTGTCGTCCCGTCGGGAGCGGGCAACGATGACGGCGGATTCGACAACCACCAACCCAGCAGCAGGCAGCCTAGCACCGCGATCACGATCCAGCGCACTGGCAATCCCATGGGCGGTGGACTCAGCCGGCCTGCAGTTGCGCGCGGGCCAGCGTACCGATGGCGTCGGCCAGCTGGCGCAGGAATGCCTCCATCGCCGACGACTTGCGCCAGACCAGGGCGATCCGCCTGTTTGGTGCCGGCGCGCGGAATGCCACCAGCTGGATGCCGGCAGGCTGCGCGACCGGCGCATGCACGGAGAGTGCCGGCAACAGGGTCACGCCCACCCCGGCCGCGACCATCTGCCGCAGGGTTTCCAGGCTGGTGGCGCGGAAACCGGACTTCTCGTGCGCGCCGGACAGCCGGCACACGTCCAGCGCCTGGTCGCGCAGGCAGTGGCCATCCTCCAGCAGCAACAGGGTTTCATCGGAGAGTTCGTCGACGCCGAGCGACGCACGCGATGTGAGTTCGTGCCCGCGCGGCGCGGCCAGCACGAACGGTTCGTCGAACAGGAATTCGGCATGCAACTGCTCGTCGTGCACCGGCAGCGCCAGCAGGGCTGCATCGAGCCGGCCTTCGCGCAGCCGCTGCAGCAGCACGTCGCTTTTCTCCTCGACCAGCAGCAGTTCCAGTTGCGGGAAACGCTCGCGCAATTGCGGCACCACGTGCGGCAGCAGGTAGGGTCCCAACGTCGGGAACACGCCTAGTCGCAGCGAGCCGGATTCCGGGTCCTTGCTGCGCCGTGCCGCCTCGCGCATCTGTTCGACATCGGCCACGATCCGGCGCGCGCGCTGCACCACGTCCTGCCCGGTCGGGGTCAGCATCACCTTGCGCGGCGCGCGTTCCACCAGCGTCACCCCGAGCTCCTCCTCCAGCTTGCGGACCTGGGTGGACAGGGTGGGCTGGCTGACGAAACAGGCATCCGCGGCCTTGCCGAAGTGGCGCAGGTCGGCCAGGGCGATCAGGTACTTGAGGTCGCGCAGGTTCAACGCGAAGGCCCCTTCAGCTCGACGGTGTTGCCGTCCGGATCGCCAAGGTACAACGACGGGCCATCGCCCTCGGCGCCGAAGTTCGAGCTCGCCGGGCCATGCGGCGCGAGGCCATGCGCGGCGAGGTGGCGGACGATGGCGGCCTCGTCGAACGGCTCGATCCGCAGGCAGAGATGGTCGACGTTGCGGCCTTCGCTCCCGGCGGCACTGCCACCTCGCAGGCCGAGCTTTCCATCCACTGCAACCAGATCGATCATCGACGCCCCTGCGCGCAGGTGGCGCAGGCCGAGGTCATCGCGCCTGCGCACCACGTCGCAGCCCAGCACCTCGCGGTAGAACGCCTCGGCGATGTCGAGGTCGCGGACGCGCAGCACCACGTGGTCGAGGCGCTGCACCACGAACGTCGGTGCCGGGGCGGTCATCGCTCAGGCCGCCACTGATTCGCCGGCGGCGGGCGCGGAATGGCGGATGAGATGATCGAAGGCGGACAGCGCCGCGGTCGAGCCGCCGCCCATCGCCACCACGATCTGCTTGAAGGGCTCGGTGGTGGCGTCGCCGGCGGCGAACACGCCAGGCAGGTTGGTGTGGCCGCGGTCGTCGATGACGATCTCGCCGCGCGGCGTCAGTAGCACGGTGTCCTTCAGCCATTCGCTGTTCGGCAGCAGGCCGATCTGCACGAACACGCCGGCCACGTCGATCCTGTGCGCAATGCCGGTGCCATGGTCGGTGTATTCGAGCGCCTGCAGCTTGCTGCCATCACCAGTGAAAGCGGTGGTCTGCGCATTCACGTGCACGGTGGCGTTGGGCAGGCTGTAGAGCTTGCGCTGCAGCACCTCGTCGGCGCGCAGCTTGCCGTCGAATTCGAGCAGGGTAACGTGCTCGACGATGCCGGCCAGGTCGATTGCCGCTTCCACGCCGGAGTTGCCGCCGCCGATCACCGCCACGCGCTTGCCCTTGAACAGCGGTCCATCGCAATGCGGGCAGTAGGTCACGCCCTTGTTGCGGTATTCGGCTTCGCCGGGCACGCCGGTCTGCCGCCAGCGCGCACCGGGTGCGAGCACCACCGTCTTCGCGCGCAGGGTCGCGCCGCTATCGAGTTCGATCCCGACCAGGCCACCGGCGGAGGCCGCCGGATGCAGGGCCTTCGCCCGCTGCGAGGTGACCAGGTCAACGCCGTAGCTGCGCACGTGCGCTTCCAGCGAGGCCGCCAGCTTCGGGCCCTCGGTGTATTCGACCGAGGGGAAATTCTCGATCGCCATGGTGTCCAGCACCTGGCCACCGAAGCGCTCGGTGAGGATGCCGGTGCGGATGCCCTTGCGCGCGGCATAGATCGCCGCGGCGGCACCGGCCGGGCCGCCACCGACGATCAGCACGTCGTAGGGCGCGGCATCGTTCAACGCTTCGGCGGCACGCGCGGCGGCGCCGGTGTCGAGCTTGGCGACGATCTGTTCGATGCTCATGCGGCCGGCGTCGAACACCGCGCCGTTGAGGTAGATGGTCGGCACCGACAGGATCTCGCGCGCTTCCACTTCGGCCTGGAACAGCGCGCCGTCGATCGCCACGTGGCGGATGCGCGGGTTCAGCACGCTCATCGCGTTCAGCGCCTGAATCGTGTCCGGGCAGCTCTGGCAATGCAGCGACATGTACGTCTCGAACGCGTACTCACCCTGCAGCGCATGCACCTGCGCGGCCAGCGCATCGTCGATGCGCACCGGATGGCCGCCGACCTGCAGCAGGGCCAGCACCAGCGAGGTGAACTCATGGCCCAGCGGGATCGCCGCGAAGCCGACTTGCACGTCGCTACCAACGCGGCGGATCAGGAACGAGGGCGTGCGTACGTCATCGCCCACGGCGCGGGAAATTTTCGGCGAGAGCGCGGCGATCTCGCCCAGCAGCACGTCGAGTTCGCGCGAGGTGTCGGCATCGTCCAGCGAGGCGACCAGCTCGATCGGCTGTTGCAGCTTCTCGAGGTAGGCGGCGAGTTGGGTCTTGAGGTCGGCGTCGAGCATGGGGGATCCTCGCGTGATGACGCGGCGCGCAGTGCGCGCGGCGGTGAAGCGGAAAGGGCTGCGGCCAACCGCCCGCGAGGGGCTGGCCGGAGCCCTCTCCCGGGAGGGGAGAGGGGCGGACTGCGCGCGGCGACAGGACCGCGCGCAGCGGTACTCAGATCTTGCCGACCAGGTCCAGCGAAGGCTTGATGGTCTTGGCGCCGTCGTTCCACTTGGCCGGGCAGACCTCGTTGGGGTGCTCGGCCACGTACTTGGCGGCCTTCAGCTTGCGCACGGTTTCCTTGACGTCGCGGGCGATCGCGTTGTCGTGGATCTCGGCGGTCTTGATGACGCCATCCGGGTTGACGATGAAGGTGCCGCGCAGGGCCAGGCCTTCCTCGTCGATGTGCACGCCGAACGCGCGGGTCAGCTGGTGGGTCGGGTCGCCGACCAGCGGGAACTGCGCCTTGCCGACGGCCGGCGAGGTCTCGTGCCACACCTTGTGGCTGAAATGGGTGTCGGTGGTGATGATGTAGACCTCCGCGCCCATGGCCTGGAACTCGGCGTAATGGTCGGCGGCGTCTTCGATCTCGGTCGGGCAATTGAAGGTGAAGGCGGCCGGCATGAAGATCAGCACGGACCACTTGCCCTTCAGGTCGTCGTCGCTGACGGTGATGAAGGCACCGTTCTTGTAGGCATTGGCCTTGAACGCCGGCATCTTGGTGTTGATCAGCGGACGCTGGTTCAGGGTGACGCTGGAATCGAGCGGGGACATTGGAACCTCAGCTGGAGTTGGGGGGTGGGTTGCTGCAACGCGCTCAATCTAACGAACGCCGGATTATTGATCAATTAGATTGATTGAATTGTTTGTATAGATGGGGTCTATGGATGGCGACTCGAACGCGTTGATTCAAGTCCGGATGCGACACTGGGGCCATGTCCGCCGCGCCCGCGACCATCGAAACCCTGTTACGACAGGCCGCTGCCATTGACCGCGTCGATGCCGAGTGGCTGCTGGCGCATGCGCTTGGGCGACCGCGAAGCTGGCTGTTCGCGCATTCAGGCGATGCCGTGGCCGAGGCCGCCGCCGAGCGCTTCGCGGATCTGCTGGCGCGCCGGGAAGCCGGCGAGCCGGTGGCCTACCTGACCGGGGTGCAGGGCTTCTGGACGCTGGAGCTGGAGGTGTCTCCGGCCACCCTGATCCCGCGCCCGGAGACCGAATTGCTGGTCGAACTGGCGCTGGCGCGGATCCGGACGGGCACGGCTGCGCGGATCGCCGACCTCGGTACCGGCAGCGGGGCGATCGCGCTGGCGATCGCGAAGGAGCGCCCGCGCGCGCACGTGGTCGCCACTGATGCCAGCGAGCCAGCTCTGGCGGTGGCGCGCCGCAATGCCGCGCGCAACCAAGTCGCCAACATCGAGTTCCGCCACGGCGACTGGTTCGTGCCGCTGGTCGGCGAGCGCTTCGACCTGATCGCCAGCAATCCGCCCTACATCGCCGAGGGCGATCCGCACCTCGACGAGGGCGACCTGCGTTTCGAGCCGGCGAGTGCCTTGTCGTCGGGCAGTGATGGCTTCGATGCTATCCGCAGCATCACCGCCGCCGCGCCACATCACCTGCTCGACGATGGCTGGCTATTGCTGGAGCATGGTTGGCAGCAGGGCGAGACGGCACGTGCGTTGTTGCGGGAGGCGGGCTTCATCGACGTCGAGACCGCGCGCGACCTGGAAGACCGCGAGCGTGTCACGCTGGGACGATGGGCCGGCTGAGCCGGGCTGCCCGAGGCACGGGCGTTACAATGCCCATCCCCACACACCCACGGATCCTGCCCATGCGCACGCTGTATCCGGAGATCGCCCCCTACGAAACCGGCACGCTGAAGGTCGACGACCGCCACACCCTGTACTGGGAACAGTGCGGCAATCCGGACGGCAAGCCGGTGGTGATGCTGCATGGCGGGCCGGGCGCGGGTTGCAACGAGAAGATGCGGCGTTTCCACGACCCGGCGAAGTACCGGATCGTGCTGTTCGACCAGCGTGGCGCCGGTCGTTCCACGCCGCATGCGGACCTGACCGACAACGACACCTGGAGCCTGGTCGCCGACATCGAGAAACTGCGCGAGCGGCTCGGCATCGAGCGCTGGCAGGTGTTCGGCGGTTCGTGGGGTTCCACGCTGGCCTTGGCGTATGCCGAAACCCACCCGCAGCGCGTCACCGAACTGGTGCTGCGCGGCATCTTCATGCTGCGCCGCTGGGAACTGGAATGGTTCTACCAGGAAGGCGCCAACCGCCTGTTCCCGGATGCGTGGGAGCACTACCTGAGCGCGATTCCGCCGGTCGAACGCCATGACCTGATCTCCGCGTTCCACCGCCGCCTCACCAGCGACGACGAGGCCACGCGCCTCGCCGCCGCCAAGGCCTGGAGCATCTGGGAAGGCGGCACCAGCTACCTGCACGTCGACCCGAACTACGCGACCACCCACGGCAACCCGCAATTCGCGCTGGCGTTCGCGCGGATCGAGAACCACTACTTCGTCAACGGCGGCTTCTTCGAGGTCGAGGACCAGCTGTTGCGCGACGCGCACCGGATCAAGGACATCCCCGGCGTGATCGTGCACGGCCGCTACGACGTGGTCTGCCCGATCCAGAGCGCGTTCGACCTGCACAAGGCGTGGCCGAAGTCGGAACTGATCGTCAGCGCGGCGTCCGGCCATTCCGGCTTCGAGGCGGAGAACATCGCGGCGCTGGTGGAAGCTACCGACCGCTTCGCCGCCTGAGCACACTCAGGTCGCCGGGCTTCCGTCCGGGTTGCGGTCGATCATCCACAACCCGGCCCACAGCTTGAGGTCGAGCTCGAAGCCTTCGGCGTGCTTCTGCATCAGCCAGCGCGGCGCGTCGCTGCGCGGCACGGTGTGCACGGTGATGTCCTCGTTGTCGACGCCGCCGCCCTCGCCGACCTTGGTCAGGTCGCGGGCGCGGACGAAGGCGATCCGCTCGTTGCTCATGCCCGAACTGGTGGGGCCGACCAGCAGCACGTCCACCCGGCCGGGCGACCAGCCGGTCTCCTCGATCAGCTCGCGCCGGGCGGCATCGGCCAGGGTGTCCTGCGCATGGTCGTCGCCGACCAGGCCGGCCGGCATCTCGATGGTGCGCGAGCCCAGCGGCACGCGGAATTGCTCGACGAACAGCACTTCATCGTCCGGCGTCACCGCGATCACGATCACCGCCATGCCCTGGCCGTGGGTGCGTTCGCAGGACTCCCAGTGGTCGATGCGCACCAGCCGCAGCCAGTCGCCTTCGTACAAGGTCTGCTTGAGGTTCTTGCCCATGCCCCGATCTTAACCGCGGAAGGCGACAGGCCGACGAAGCGGCAGCGGTGGGTGGCCGCGCAGCGGCATTTCGAGGCGCGTAGCGGATACCCGCCGCTGCCCCTTGGGCGCGATGGGTGCTGGCGCCGCGACGTCGCCAACCGACGGGCGGCTCGCTTCGCGGCTCGAAATGCCGCTGCGCGAGTCGCCCGCCGGTTGACGCCGCCGCATCGAATCCCTAAGCCGACAGGCGTGCGGCTTCCTGTAGCCGCTTGCGGGTCAACGGTCCGAAGCCCATCCAGTCCGCAAGCGATTGCAGCTCGGCCGTGTCCCCGGTGCCGCGCGCGAAATCGCCGTCGGGCAGGGGCACGTCGAGCGGAATCGTGGTGAGTTGCCGCCACAGCAGCGCATGCTCGCGCTGTTCGCGCAGGCGCGTCGCCATCCCCGCCGCACCGCGCAGTCGGAGGTACGGCACCTCGTCGATGCGCGCCAGCAGGGCATCCAGCGATCCGAAATGCGCCAGCAGCACCGCCGCCGATTTCGCGCCGATCCCGCTGATGCCGGGGATGTTGTCCACCGCATCTCCGGTGAGCGCCAGGTAGTCGGCGATCTGGTGCGCATGCACGCCATGCCGCGCTTTCACTCCGTCTGCGCCCCACCGCTGGCCCTTGGCGAAGTCGTATTGCTCGTCGTGCGCCGCCAGCAACTGCGACAGGTCCTTGTCGGCCGACACGATCACGCTGCGGAAACCGTTGCCGCGCGAGCGGTGCACGGCGCTGCCGATCAGGTCGTCCGCCTCGAAGTCGCCGTGCGCGAGCGTGGCCAACCCCACCGCCCTGCACAGGGCCTTGCACCAGGCGAACTGGCGCTTGAGTTCCGGCGGCGCCGGATCGCGGTTGGCCTTGTAGGCCGGGTACAGCGCGTTGCGGAAACAGGAGTCCAGCGCCTCGTCGAAGGCGATCGCAATATGCGTCGGCCGCTCGCGTTCCAGCAGCTCCAGCAGGAAGCGCGTGAAGCCGTGCACGGCATTGGTCGGCCAGCCATCGGCATCGTGGAACTCGTCCGGCATCGAATGCCAGGCACGGAACACGTACATCGACGCATCGACCAGATGGAGGGTGGGCTGGGTCATCCGGTTACAGGACAAGATCGGTGAGCAGGTCGCGCGGATCCGGTCGCTCGCGATCCGGCACATCGACCTGCGGCGTGCCCATCGCAATAGTGCCGACCAGTTGCTCGTCCGCCTGCAGGCCGAGCGTGTTTTCCAGGAACGGGCGGTCGTAGCAGGGCCAGCCGGTCAACCATTGCGCGCCATAGCCTTCGGCCTGGGCGGCCTGCAGCAGCAACAGGCAGACGCAGGACGCGGTCGAGAAGCGTTCGGATGCCGGGATCTTCTCGTCATCACCCAGCCTGGCGATGACCGCGATGGTCAGCGGCGGCAGGATGAACCGGTTGCGCAGTTTCTCGATCGCGCCTTCTGCCGGCCGGGTTTCGCGTTCGAGCAGGCGGGCGATGGTGGCGTCGGCGAGGGCAGCGCGGGCATCGCCGGCGATGCGCAGGAAGCGGAACGGCACCCGCTTGCCGTGGTCGGGCACGCGCGAGGCGCTGCGCAGGATCCAGTGCAATTGATGGTCGTCCGGACCGGGTGCGGCCAGTTGCCGGGTCGGCACCGACAACCGGCTGTCGAGGGCGGCAAGGCTGAGCGTCGTGGGGGACTTGGTCATGTCGTCATGGTAACGGCGCCTGCGTGCATCCAGCCTGCATTCGGTAGGATGCAGCCATCACGGCGAGGGAGCGGGCGATGGCGGTGAATATTGGCGTGGCGCGCGAAAGCGTCGCGGGCGAACGGCGCGTTGCGTTGACCCCGGAGACCTGCAAGAAGCTCGTGGCAGCGGGCGCGACGGTGCGGATCGAGCCCGGCATCGGCGATGGCGCGTATTTCCCCGACCAGGCCTATGTGGATGCCGGCGCGCATATCACCGCACACCCGCGCGAAGGCGCCGACATCGTCCTGTGCGTGCAGCCGCCGTCCGTTGCAGCGATCGGTGGGTTGAAGTCCGGTGCTGTCCTGGTCGGCAGCCTGCAGCCGCAGGCGGACCCCGCGCGCGGCGAAGCGATCACGTCGCGCGGCATCGTCGCCTTCCCGCTGGAAAAGCTCCCGCGCACCACCCGCGCGCAAGCGATGGACGTGCTCAGCTCGCAGGCGGGCATGGCCGGCTACAAGGCGGTGTTGATCGCCGCGCAGCTGGCGCCGCGCTTCTTCCCGATGCTGACCACCGCCGCCGGCACGATCCGTCCGTCGAAGGTATTGATCGTCGGTGCTGGCGTGGCTGGCCTGCAGGCGATCGCCACGGCGAAGCGCCTCGGTGCGGCGGTGGAAGGCTTCGACGTGCGCCCGGAAACCCGCGAACAGATCGAATCGCTCGGCGGCAAGTTCCTCGACCTCGGCGTGTCCGCGGCGGGCGAGGGCGGCTATGCGCGCCAGCTCACCGATGAGGAACGCGCGCTGCAGCAGCAACGGCTGGCCGATCACCTGAAGGGCATCGACGTGGTGGTCTGCACCGCCGCGGTGCCGGGCCGTCCCGCGCCGAAGATCATCAGCGCGGCGATGTTGGGCGGGATGAAGCCGGGCAGCGTGGTCGTCGACCTGGCCGCCGAGACCGGGGGCAATTGCGAACTGACCCAGCCGGGCGAGACCGTCGACAGCCACGGCGTGGCCATCGCCGGCCCGCTCAACCTGGCCTCGATGGGCGCGCAGCACGCCAGCGAGATGTACGCCCGCAATGTCTACAACTTCGTCAGCCTGTTGCTCAAGGACGGCGCGCTGGCGTTCGACTGGGACGACGAGCTGCTGGCCAAGACGGTGTGGCCGGAGCGGGTGGTTGCTGCGTAAGTCGCTGGCGCTCGCCGGGTCGCGCGCCGCCAAGGCCCAGTGAGCGCCTAGCGCTCCCGCTTCTCCGGCGCCGGATGCGCCTTCAGCCAGTCGGTCTTCTGTTGCGGGGTCTTCTGCCGCCACTGCGCCATGAACGCCTTGCGCTGGTCCTTGTCCATGCCGCGCATGGCATGGAACAGCGCGCGCGCCTCGCTGCGCTGCTCGGGCGTCATGTGTTCCCAGCGCTGCATGCCGTGCCCGGCGCGCTCGCGCTGGTCGCGCGGCATCGCCTTCCAGCGCTGCGCGCGTTCGACCATGCGCGCGCGTTCGTCGGGATTGCGATTCCAGCGCTCGCGCAGCGGCGCGATGAGGGCATCGCGCTGGGCGGGGGTGAGCTGGTCCCATTCGGGATATTGCGTGGCAACGGTAGCGGACTGCGCGAAGGCGAATGCAGGCCACAGGGCCAAGGCCAGGACGGTGAGGCGGATCGTGCGGTTCATCGGTTACTCCATCGCGATCTGCTGGGCATCGGCGGATGCCAGCCATGCGTAGAACTCGGGGTCTTCATCGAGCATGGTCGTGTCGTTGCCGGTCGCAACCACGGAGGCAAGGCCAGTGGCGGGCGTGTCGGGGGACGGCGCGAGCCCGAACTGCAGGCCGATGGCCAGTGCACAGACGGCGGCGAAACCGGCTGCGGCGTAACGCATGCCGCCGCGCGCAGGCGCGACCCGTTCGCCGCGCAGGGCGGCATTGCGCCGCTGGGCGAGTTGCGCGCGCACCCGCGGCGACAGGCGATCGAGCGCCGTCGCATGCTGGCGTCGCAACGCGTCATCGAAGCGTGCATCGGCGTCGACGCCGGTGTGGTCGGGGTGGATGGTCATCGGAATTCCTCCAGTTGCCGCTGCAGCGCCTCGCGGGCGCGCGAAAGATGGGTCTTGACCGAGCCTTCGCTGCACCCCATGGCGCGCGCGGTATCGGCCACGTCCAGTTCCTCGAGCACGCGCAGGGTGAAGGCTTCGCGCTGGCGCGCCGGCAGCGTGCGCAGGGCCTCGCTGATCCGCGACCAGGCTTCGCGGCTGTCGTTGGTGCGGGACGGATCCGGGCTGTCGTCGGCCCAGTCCACCGGCTCGCCGTCCTTGTCGGTGCTGCCGGGGAGCAGCCAGCGCAGGCGGAACAGGCCGCGCCGCTGGATGTCGATGATGCGGTTGCGAAGGATGCTCCAGAACAGCGGGCTCCATTCCGATGCCGGCCGGTCGCGGTAGCCGAGCATCTTCATCATCGAATCCTGCACTGCGTCCAGTGCGTCCTCGCGATGGCGCAGGCCGAGCTCGGCGAAGCGGAACGCGCGCGCGTCGATGCCCGCCAGGAATTGCTCCAGCGAGGTGGGCAAGGGGGGCACGGCGACGACATCGCCGGACTCCCCTCCTGCATGCATGGCCTCTTCCACCTGGCCTAGCTTAGCGGCGACGAACAGCATGTCGGGCAGTCTCGGGGCATGCCATGCCGGGGTTGGGCACGGGAGGGATGGGTGGGATTCACGACATGCGAAACGCCCATGTGGTGCATCGGTTGACAGGGGGCACAAGCGCGCGGGCCGTGGTTATGATGCGGGCAGGCGATCGGGGAGAGGCTTCGTGGGCGACGGATTCGTGGCGCTGTACATCTTCATGCTGGCGGCGATCGCCGGCGACGTGATCATCTCGCGGGTGCCGGTGATCCTGCACACGCCGCTGATGTCCGGCTCCAACTTCATCCACGGCATCGTCCTGATCGGCGCCATGGTGGTGCTGGGCCACGCCGATACCACCCTCGAAAAGGCGCTGGGCTTCATCGCGGTGCTGCTGGGCGCGGGCAACGCCGCCGGCGGTTACGTGGTTACCGAGCGCATGCTGGAGATGTTCAAGCCGTCGCAGAAGACGGAGCCGAAGGCATGAGCCTGCTGGTGCTGGTCAAGCTGAGTTATTTCGTCGCGGCGACGTTGTTCCTGCTCGGCCTGCAACGCATGGCCAGCCCGAAGACCGCGCGCAGCGGCATCCAATGGGCCGGCGTGGGCATGCTCATCGCGACCGTGGCCACGTTCTTCCTTCCCGGCCTGCACAACATCGGCCTGATGGTCGCGGCCATCGTCATCGGCGTGGCCGCGAACTGGGCCTGGGGCAAGAAGGTGGCGATCACCGACATGCCGCAGATGGTTGCCCTGTTCAATGGCATGGGCGGTGGTTCCGCAGCGGGCATCGGCGCAGTCGAGCTGGTGCGCTGGTCGGCCGCCGGGCAATCGCCCGGCATGGTGCCGGGCGTGCTGGCGGTGCTGGGCTCGCTGATCGGTGCGGTGTCGCTGACCGGCTCGGTCATCGCCTGGGCCAAGCTCGACGGGCGCATGGACAAGCGTTACACCTTCCCCGGCCAGCAATGGTTCAACGCCGCCATCGCGGTTGCCGCGGTGGTGTGCGGGGCGATGGCGCTGCAGACGCTGGCGATGCCGTGGATCGTGGCGTTCTTCGCGCTGGCGCTGGCGCTGGGCGTGCTGATGACGCTGCCGATCGGTGGCGCCGACATGCCCGTCGTCATCTCGCTCTACAACGCCTTCACCGGCCTGGCGGTGGCATTCGAGGGCTACGTGCTGGGCAACGAGGCGCTGATCATCGCCGGCACCATGGTCGGTGCGGCCGGCATGCTGCTGACCCGGCTGATGGCCAAGGCGATGAACCGCAAGATCAGCAACGTGCTGTTCTCCGACTTCGGTGGCGGCAGCGGGGCGATGCAGGAGATCGGTGGCTCGATGAAGCCGATCGAAGCGTCCGACGTCGCCGCGATGATGGCCTACGCCGAGCGCGTGGTGATCGTGCCGGGCTACGGCATGGCGGTGGCGCAGGCCCAGCACAAGATCTGGGAACTGAGCCAGCGGTTGATGGAGCGCGGGGTCAAGGTGAAGTTCGCGATCCACCCGGTCGCCGGGCGCATGCCGGGGCACATGAACGTGCTGCTGGCCGAGGCCGGCGTGCCCTACGACCTGATCGCCGACATGGACGATATCAACCCGGAATTCGCCAACACCGACGTGTCGCTGGTGATCGGCGCGAACGACGTGGTCAACCCGGTTGCCAAGACCGATCCGGCATCGCCGATCTACGGCATGCCGATCCTCGACGTGGTCAATTCGAAGAACACCATCGTGATCAAGCGAGGCAAGGGCACCGGGTTCGCCGGCATCGAAAACGCCCTGTTCTATGCCGACAACACCCGCATGCTCTACGGCGATGGCGCCGGCGTGGCCAGCGCGCTGGTCAGCGAACTGAAGGCCCTCGACGGCGGGCACTGAAGCCCACGACCAGCGCCAGCAGCAACCCGGACGCATAAAAGGCCAGGTCGAGCGGCGTGTTCGCCATCTGCAGCAGTGTCCAGGCGTGGTTCGCGCCCAGCATCGTCGCGGATTCCCACGGGCGCATGCCGAAGCTCTGGCCGAGTTCGCCGGCGGCGATGCCGAAATTGGCCAGCACGATGGCAAGCGCGGTGCCCGCGAATGCCAGACCGGCACGCCCGGCACCGGCGGGCCAGCGACCGATCGCCAACAGCAGCACCATGTCCAGCGCGGCCAATGGGGCCAGCCACGCGCACTGACGCGCCAGCAGCAGCGCCAGCAGCACCCACGCCGAGACGAAGCCCAGCAGGCCCAGCAGCAGCAAGGGCAGGGCGAACCAGCGAGGCTTGGCGGCGGGATCCGGGG
Organism: Thermomonas sp.; assembly: GCF_041919455.1. Taxonomy (GTDB): domain Bacteria; phylum Pseudomonadota; class Gammaproteobacteria; order Xanthomonadales; family Xanthomonadaceae; genus Thermomonas. Next base: position 22,779 of record NZ_JAYRTQ010000010.1, on the reverse strand, counting down.
TCATGATGGGGGTCGCCATGAGGTCGCGCATCATACCCAGCAGGCAAAGGGACTAGAATGGTACGGATTCCACCGTCCGCCTTGCCCATGTATTCCCGCAGCAGCGAACCCGTCCGTTTCGAGCGCGATTGCGCCGCCGTCCTGGTGCCGCAGGGCGATGAAGTCACCCTGCCGGCCGGCACCGTGGGCTACATCACCCAGTCGCTGGGCGGCAGCTGGACCGTGTTCGTGGAAGGCAACCTGATGCGCATCGCCGGCAAGGACGGCGACGCGATCGGCAAGGAGCCGCCGGCGCCGATCGCCCTGCCGGAAGGGGCCAGCGACGAAGACGTGGAAGCCCTGGTCTGGCAGCAATTGCGGACCTGTTTCGACCCCGAGATCCCGGTCAACATCGTCGAACTCGGCCTGGTCTATGCGGCGGACGTGCGTGCCCGCGAGGACGGCGGACGCACGGTCGAGGTACGCATGACCCTGACCGCCCCCGGCTGCGGCATGGGCGAAGTGCTGGTGGACGACGTGCGCAGCAAGCTGGAGCTGATCCCGACCGTGGCCGAGGCGGACGTCGAGCTGGTCTTCGACCCGCCGTGGGGCCGTTCGATGATGTCGGAGCTGGCCAAGCTCGAGACAGGCATGCTCTGAGCGGGGGCTTCACGCAAAGGTGACCGGTGTCACTGCTTCGTGACCATCGACACAGCCCTCTTGCGTCACTTTTTGCCCCATGAAGTCAGCGCATTTCCATGCTGCCGCGCAGCAGAAGTGCCAACCAGTCACTGTTCAGGTGCGTCGATGCTGCATCGAAGCAATTTCATGAATGGCTCTGGAACGCCATTGACTACGATTTCATAACGACTAATCACCGTTCGTTATATGGATATGCCTGTCGACGCTTGACGGTCGATAGTCACCGACGTAACTGTCCGGATCGCTTCGGGAACGGTTCAGCTTTCCCGAACGACCCGCGACCAACAGACCCCTGCAGGGGCAGCGCGGGCGATTCGTGTGTTGCCTGACCATGCGCCGCGTCCGCGGCGACTCAACAAACATCACCACTAGGGGTAGTGCCAGTGAATCGTCATAGCCGAATCAACATGCTCGCCACCGCCATCGCGTTGTCTCTCGTCGCGACCGGCGCCCAGGCGGCGGGCAAGGTCGACCTGCAGAAGCGCGACGTCGCCCAGCTCAAGCAGCAGTACCAGTCCCGGATCGCCACCCAGGGCGTGGCCGACATGGCCCACCGCCGCCATGCCCAGTTCATGGCCGCCGGTGCCGACACCACGCTGCTGATGCGCAAGCAGCGCGCCGACCGCGGCGTCCGCAACTACCGCTATGACCAGGTCTGGCGCGGCATCCCGATCCTCGGCCAGGACGTGGTGGTCAGCGAAGACGGCGCCGGCAACGTGCGCACCATGTTCGGCAACCTGATCTCGGGCCTGGACCAGGACATCGCCTCGACCACGCCGCGCCTGGGCAAGGCAGCCGCGCTGGTCGCCGGCAAGCGCGCCGGCCTCGGCAACAGCATCGCCGGCATGCTCACCCAGCGCGAGACCACCGACCTGGTGGTGTTCATCGATGACACGGGCCGCGGCCACCTGGCCTACAAGGTCTCGTTCTTCGCCGATGGCGCCGGTGCGCCGATGCGCCCGGTGGTGATCGTCGATGCCAACAGCGGCCGCGTGCTGAAGCAGTGGGACAACATCCAGCACGCCCTGGTCGGTACCGGCCCCGGCGGCAACAGCAAGACCGGCCAGTACGAGTACGGCACCAACTTCGGCTACCTGGACGTGGCGCAGAGCGGCAGCACCTGCACCATGAACAGCGCCAACGTGAAGACGGTCAACCTCAACAACAGCACCAGCAACACCAGCAATACCGCGTTCTCCTACACCTGCCCGCGCAACACGGTGAAGGCCATCAACGGCGCATATTCGCCGCTGAACGATGCCCACTACTTCGGCAACGTGATCTACAACATGTACCAGGCCTACATCGGCCAGGCGCCGCTGACCTTCCAGCTCACCATGAAGGTGCACTACCGCACCAGCTACGAGAATGCGTTCTGGGACGGCAGCGCGATGACCTTCGGCGACGGCGCCAGCACGTTCTACCCGCTGGTCAGCCTGGACGTGTCCAGCCACGAGGTTTCGCACGGCTTCACCGAGCAGCAGTCCAACCTGACCTACTCGGGCCAGTCCGGCGGCATGAACGAGGCGTTCTCCGACATGGCCGGCGAAGCCGCCGAGTTCTACATGCGTGGCAGCAACGACTGGAAGGTCGGCGCCGACATCTTCAAGGGCACCGGCGCGCTGCGCTACATGAACAACCCGCCGCAGGACGGCAGCTCGATCGACAACGCCGCCAACTTCACCAGCTCGATGGACGTGCATTACAGCTCGGGCGTCTACAACAAGGCGTTCTACCTGCTGGCGATCAAGCCGGGCTGGGGCACGGTCAAGGCGTTCCAGGTCTTCGCTCGCGCCAACCGCGATTACTGGACCGCGAGCAGCACCTTCAATCAGGGTGCCTGCGGCGTGCAGACCGCGGCGGCCGACCTCGGCTTCACCGTGGCCGATGTCACTGCGGCGTTCACCTCGGTCGGCGTCAGCTGCGCGGGCGGTGGCGGCGGTGGCGGCAGCACCGGCGGCGTGTTGACCAAGGGCGTTGCGGTCACCGGCATCAACCAGACGGCCGGAAATTCGGTGAACTACACGATGGTGGTGCCGTCCGGTGCGACCAACCTGACGTTCACCATGTCCGGCGGCACCGGTGATGCCGACATGTATGTGAAGTTCGGTTCGGCACCGACCGATTCGTCCTACGACTGCCGTCCGTACAAGTCCGGCAATGCCGAGGCCTGCACGTTCGCCACGCCGTCGGCAGGCACGTACCACGTCCGCCTGAAGGCCTACTCGGCGTTCTCCGGGGTCAGCCTGATCGGTAATTACACCACTGGCGGTGGCGGTGGCGGCAGCCCGCAGACCTACACCAACGGCACCGACTACAACATCCCGGACAACAACAACACCGGCATCACCAGCACCATCACTGTGTCGGGCCGCAGCGGCAACGCCCCGAGCAACACCCAGGTGGCGGTCAACATCGTCCACACCTACAGCGGCGACCTGATCGTCGAGCTGCTGGCGCCGGACAACACGGTGTATACGCTGCAGAACCGCACCGGTGGCAGCGCGGACAACATCGTCAAGACCTTCACCACCAACCTGTCCAGCGAAACGATCAACGGCGCCTGGAAGCTGCGGGTGAAGGATCGCGCCAGCACCGACACCGGCTACATCAACAGCTGGTCCATCACGATGTAAGCCGGCGTGTGACCCGCTACAACGAAAAACCCCGGCTTCGGCCGGGGTTTTCCTTGCTGGAAGCCGTGATCGGGATGCCGCCGTGAACGATCAGCCCAGCGCCTCGAAGCGGTTCGCGTCCACGTTCTTGCGCACCTTCAGCGGATCCCAGATGCGCCCGTTCATGGCGATGTAGGTGCCCGGCGGCAGCGATTGCACCGCGCCGACCGCGCAGCCGATGTTGAATTCGGCATCCGAGCCCTCGAAGCGCGCCGGGCTGAGTGCGCCGGTGAGCACGATGGTCTTGCCCTCGATGCCGGCCAGCACGCGCGCGGTCTCGACCATGCTGTCGGTGCCGTGGGTCACCAGCACGCAGGCTTCGTCCTGCGCCGCGATGGTCGCGCGCAGCAACTGGCGGTCTGAGTCGTCCACGAACAGCGAGTCCTTGCGCAGCAGCGGGATCACGTGGAAGCGGAACGCCACCCCCAGTTCCTGCAGCATGCGTCCGATCTGCGGGTCGCCGACCTGGTAGTCGGATTTCGCGTCGAAGTACACCTTGTCGATGGTGCCGCCGGTGGTGACGATCAGCAGGTTGTCCATGCGCGGATTGTCCGCCAAAACCGTGCGCGGCGACACCGTCCGGTCAGCGTGGCGGCTCCAGTGCGGCACGCAGTGGATCGAGCAGCGGGCCGTACGCCGACGCACGGGCAGTGTCGCGGCGCAACGGCTGGCGCACCTGTGCAGCACTTGCCGTACGCACGTTCCGCCGCGCCTCGTGCGAGGCCAGGCAGGCCGGGTCGAAGCGCAGGCCGCAGTCGTCGAGCAGGGCGCGGATGCGCGGTTCCGGATCGGCCAGCAGGTCTTCGTAGCGATGCAGGCGGATCCGCGCCGGATCGCGCGCGCGGAACGTGTCCATCGCTTGTTCGCTGCCGCGGATGTGTACGGCGATGTCGCCGAGGTCGTTGGCGAAATGCGGCTGGCTGTAGAACTGCTGCTTGAAGCACGACCACGCGGTTTCCAGCGGATCGCGGCGCGTCTCGATCACCGTGGCGCCGGGCAGCATCGCGCGCAGGATGCCGGCGTGCTTCCAGTTTTCCGGCAGTTTGTCGGTGAAACGCGGCTTGTGCGCACGCCAGCGCGCAGTGCGCGCCAGGTAGTCGCTGCCGAGTCGGTGCCAGTCTCCGGCCGTGGCCTGCGGGATCCATTGCGGATACGCCACGCCCCGGCGCATCGATTCCTGCTGGATGACGATGCCGAGGTCCGGCAATTCGCTGGCGCCTTCCACGTCGGCATGCGCGGCCAGGACCTGTTCGAACAGGGTCGACCCCGAGCGTGGCTGGCCGACGATGAAGATCGCCTCGCGTCCGAGGTCCGCATCGAGCGGGGCGGGCAATACCTCGGATGCCGCCAGCGCGCGTGCCACGAATTGCTCGAATGCCTGCCGGCTCCACGGCGTCAGTCGTTTCTGCAGCGCATTCGCGGCGACGAAGGCGGCATGCGCATCGGCGTGACGGCCCTGGTCCTCGCGCAGCTTGCCGAGCGCATGGCCCATCGCCACGCGGTCGGCATCCGCGATGTCGAGCCGCTGCAGTTGCGCCTGCAGTGCCCGTGCATCCTCATCGCCGAGCGCGCGGCTCTTGATGTTTGACAGGCCGCGCCAAGCATCGCCGCAGGCAGGGTGCAGGTGCAGCGCGCCGCGATAGCACGACGTCGCTTCGTCGAAGCGCCCGGCATGCACCAGCGCATCGCCCAGCAGGATGTGCGCCGGCAACATCTCCGCTGCCAGTACGGTGGCCTGTTGCAGGGCGGCGATGGCCTCGTCGGTGCGTCCGAGTTGCTGCAGGTTGCGGCCGCGGTTGAACCACGGCATCGGTTGCGCGGGATCGAGCGTGCAGGCGCGTTGCCAGCTCGACAATGCGGATTCGATGTCGCCGCTGGCGGATTGCGCCGTGCCCAGGTCGCAATGCAGCAGCGCGTCGTCGGGCGCGAGCGCCAATGCGCGCTGCAGGGTCTGCATCGCCATCGGCGCGCGGCGCGTGTGCAGTTGCAGGATCGCCAGGTAACGCAGCGGTTCCGGATGCGTGGTTGCCTGCGCACAGGCCTGCAGGAGGAACGGCTCCGCACGTTGTGGCTGGCCATCGCGCAGTGCGCGTGCGCCGGCATGCACCAGATCGACCACGGCCGGCGGCAAGCCGGCCATGCGCGGATCGCCGCTCATTCCGGCTTGCCGGACTTTTTCTCGCGCCGGGCGCGCGCGCCCGGCAGGCAGGCGGCATAGATGATCGCCAGCGCCAGCGCGACTTCGAGCAGGGCCATCCAACGCTGCGCGGGTTCCGACCAGGCCAGCATCACGCCGTGCGAGAACCACAGCAGGGCGAGCACGCCGGCCACGAACGCGGCGCGATGCCAGCCGCGCCAGGCGGCGACCCCCAGCAGGAACGGCGGCAACGCGAACGCCACCAGCCCGGTCAGAAGGTGCTCGTCGCGCGCGAACCAGGCCACGTAGAACATCGCCAGCGCGAGCAACGCGAACGCCAATGGCCGCAACGCCGTCATGCCTGCAACCGCCGGGCGAGATCGGCGATGCGGCGACCCAGCGCGCGCGCGAGCACGGCTTCGTCATCGCTGAGTTCCGGGTCGTCCTGCCCGCCGGCCACATGGCTGGCGCCATAGGGCGTGCCGCCGCTGCGGGTGGTGTTGAGCGCGGCCTCGGTGAACGGGATGCCGCTGATCACGCAGCCGTGGTGCAGCAGCGGGACCAGCATCGTCAGCAGGGTCGATTCCTGGCCGCCGTGCATGGTCGCGGTGGAGGTGAACGCCGCGGCTGGCTTGCCCACCAGCGTGCCGCTGGCCCATTCGGCGCCGAGGGTGTCGATGAAGTGCTTCATCGGCGCGGCCATGTTGCCGAAGCGGGTCGGGCTGCCGATCAGCAGGCCGGCGCATTCGGCGAGGTCGCGCCTGTCCACGTAGGGCGCGCCGTCCTCGGGTTCGGGCGGGCTGGCGATCGTGGTGACCGGCGCCACCGGCGGCACCGTGCGCAGGCGTGCCTGCATGCCGTCGACTTCGCCGATGCCGCGCGCGACCTGCCGCGCCAGCCGCGCAACGGAACCGCCGCGGCTGTAGTAGAGGACCAGGATCTCGGGCATGCCGCGCGCCATCGGGAGAGAGTGCGAAGGATAGGCGATGCGGCATGGCATGCGGCCACAACATGCCATCGGTTAGGCTTGGACGATGGAGCCACTGGATTCCCTCAACCGCTGGAGCGACCGCTTGCGCGACCGCGCGCGCGCCGGCAGCTTCGGCCGCTTCGTGCTGAAGCGCTTCCTTGGCGACCGCTTGTTCGAGGCCGCCGGCGCGCTGTCCTACACCACCGTGTTCGCGCTGGTGCCGTTGTCGATGGTCGTGTTCGGCGTGCTGTCCGCGTTCCCGGTGTTCAACCAGTGGAGCGAGAGCCTGACCACCTACATCTTCGCCAACTTCGTGCCCAGCGCGGCGCGCGCGGTCTCCGGTTACCTCACCGATTTCTCGGCGAACACCAGCAAGCTCACCGCGGCCGGCGCGCTGGCGCTGATCGTGTCGCTGCTGGTGACCCTGAACAGCGTGGAAGCGGTGTTCAACCGGATCTGGCGGGTGCCGACGGCGCGTCCGAAGTTCAGCCGTTTCCTGGTGTACTGGACCGTGCTGACCCTGGGCGCGCTGGTCGCCGCCACCAGCCTGGCGCTGCTCACCCGGTTCTTTGCCCTGGCGATCTTCGAAACCGTTCCCGGGCGCTGGCTGGAGGCGTTGATGCTGCGCGCCACCCCGATGGCGATCGAGCTGCTCGCCTTCGCCGCGATCTTCAAAGTGGTGCCGCATCGCACGGTGAAATGGCGACACGCCTTCGCCGGCGCGGCGCTGTCGGTGTTCCTGTTCGAATGCGTGAAGTCGGGGCTCGCCCTGTACCTGGGCAGCTTCGATTCCTACCAGAAAATCTACGGCGCGATCGCCTTCGTGCCGATCCTGATGCTGTGGATCTTCCTTGGCTGGACTTCGATCCTGTTCGGCGCATCGTTCGCCTCGTCGATGTCGGCGTTCCGCTACCAGCCGGTGGCGTTGCGGCTGCCGCATGGCTACGAGTTGTACGGCCTGCTGCGCATGCTCGGTCGCTTCCACCATGCGCGCGCGGCCGGCAAGGGCCTGCACAGCGACGAGATCCAGCACCTGGAACCGATCCTCACCGACAGCCTGATCCAGGAACTGCTGGGGAAGATGGCGGCGATCAACGTGGTCAGCCGCGCCGAAACCGGCGAATGGCTGCTGGCCCGCGACCTGAACGACGTGACCCTGGCCGAGTTGTACGAGGCCGCGCACCTACGCGTGCCGGTGGCCGAAGTCCACCTGCCGCATCGCGACGATGCGCTGGGCGTCGCGGTGATGGACGTCATCAATGGCCTGCGCATGCCCTTGCGCGACCTGCTCAAGCAGCGCGTGTCCTGCGTCTACGAACGCATTCCCGGAGAGTGAATTGAACGCACCGCGCACCATGTTCGTCCCGCTGGCGCTGGTCCTGTTGGCGACGGGCGCTGGTTGCAAGCGGGATGCTGCCGTCGATGGGGCACCCGTGGCCTCCGCACCGGTCGCCACGCCGCAGGCGCCCGCGCCCAAACCGTCCGCGGCGACGAATGCCAAGTTCCCCACGCTGAAAGTGAACACGCTGGATGGCCAGGCCTTCGACCTGGCCGCGCAGCGCGGCAAGTGGGCCATCGTCAATTTCTGGGCGACCTGGTGCGGCCCGTGCCTGAAGGAAATGCCGGAGCTGTCCGCGCTGGATGCCATGCGCGAGCACATCGTGGTCGTCGGCCTGGCCTATGAGGACACCACCGAGGATGCATTGCGCACGTTCCTGGTGAAACACCCGGTGGTCTATCCGATGGCGCTGATCGACGTGTACAACCCGCCGGCCGATTTCGACACGCCGCGCGGCCTGCCGTTCACCTACCTGATCGGCCCCGATGGCGCGGTGGTGAAGAAGTACACCGGCCCGGTCAGCGCGCGGATGCTGGAAGAAGACATCGCCGCGGCGGGCGGACCTGCGGCCGGCTGAGATGGCATCGGCGCGGTTCATCGTCCGTGGCAAGGTGCAGGGCGTGTGGTTCCGCGCCTCGACCCGCGATGAAGCCATGCGCCTCGGGCTGGCCGGGCATGCGCGCAACCTGGCCGATGGCAGCGTGGACGTGCTCGCCATCGGCGATGCGGCCGCCATCGACATGCTGGAACGATGGCTGCACCTCGGACCGCCGCTGGCACGGGTCGATGCGGTGTCGCGTTTGGTGTTGCCGGATGATGCGTCGCAGGCAGGCGGAGGTTTCGAGACGGGTTGATCTTCACATGAGCCTGTCCTGCGCCGACTTGCGCCTTCGTTATGCAAGAATCGGGCAGGGGATGCCACAGGGCGCGGCATGATCGGCAGGTTCATCGGGGAGTTGAAGCGCCGCAACGTGCCGCGCGCGGCGATCCTCTACATCGGTTCGGTGTGGGCGCTGGCCCAGGGCATCGCCCAGTTGGGGCCGGAACTCGGGGCGCCGGAATCCGCCACGCGCTGGTTCCTGATCGCCGCCGCGATCGGCTTCCCGCTGTGGCTGGCATTCTCCTGGCGCTACGAGTTCACCAGCCACGGCCTCAAGCTCGAAGGCGAGGTCGACGACAACGCGCCGGACGCACGCAAGGTCAAGCGCCGCACCGACCTGATCATCATCGGCGTGCTGGCCATCGCGGTGGTGCTGCTGCTGACCGATCGGCTGGTGGAACGCACGTCGCCCGCGCAGGCCGTGCAGGTCGCTCAGGTGGGCAATTCCATCGCGGTGTTGCCGTTCGAGAACCAGAGCAGCGACAAGGACCAGCAATATTTCTCCGACGGCCTGTCCGAGGGGTTCATCATCGCCCTGGCGCGGATCGACGGGCTGCGGGTGATCAACCGCAAGTCGTCGTTCGAGTTCCGCGACAGCAAGGAAGACAGCAGGGCCATCGCCGCCAAGCTGGGGGTCTCGCACCTGCTGGAGGGCAGCGTGCGCCGGGTCGGCGACACCGTCCGCGTCAGCGCCACCCTGACCAAGGCCGCGGATGGCAGCACCCTGTGGGCCGCCAGCTTCGACCGCCCCTACAAGGATCTGTTCGCCCTGCAGGACCAGATCACCGCGCAGGTCGCCACGGCGCTCAAGTCGCGCCTGCAGCCGGCCACGGCACCGAAGGCGCAAAGCGACCGGCCGCCCAGCGGCAACCTGGATGCCTACAACGCCTACCTGGAAGCACGGTCGGCCACGAAGCTGGAGGCGGCGGTCGAGGCGTACGACCATGCCATCGAACTGGACCCGGATTACGCGCTTGCCTATGCGTGGAAAGGTCGGATGTTGATCGACACCTTGTCCGCCGGTGGATTGTCCGGCGAACAGGCCGAGCAGGCATTCGCGCAGGCGGACGCGTCCATCGAGCAGGCGATGCGGCTCGCGCCCAACCAGCCACAGACCAGGATCGCGCGCGGCCAGTTGCTGATGCTGCGTGACTTCAACTGGCACGACGCCGAGGCCGAACTCAAGCGTGCGGTCGAACTCGACCCGGACGATGGTGATGCGTTGTTCCAGCTGGGTGTGGCGCGGGCCAGCCAGGGCGACCTCGCGCAGGCGGTCGAATTGACCCGCAAGGCCCTGCAGTTGAATCCGCGCAGCGCGGACTGGTACCGCTGGCTGGTCGCCTACCTGATGCCATTGGGTCGGCTGGACGAGGCGGAACAGGCCATCGGCAAGGCGATCGAGCTCCAGCCGCAAGGCATCTACAACCATCACTTGCTGGCGATCGCGAAGGTGCTGCGCAAGGATCCAGCAGGTGCGCGCAAAGCGGCCGAAGCGGAACCCGCAGGACCCTGGCGTGACTTCGCCCTTGCGTTTGCGGCGCAAGCGGGTCCGGATCGCACTGTCGCCGATGCCAGTCTGCAAGCGGTAGAGCAGTACGCCGAGGGCTGGGCGTTCCAGATGGCGCAGGTGTATGCGGTGCGCGGCGAGCCAGATGCGATGTTCGACTGGTTGCAACGTGCGTTGAAGGCACGGGACCCGGGCATGCAGAGCCTGCTGTACGACGCCCTGTTGCTGCGCTATCGCGACGATCCACGCTATGCCGCGTTGGCGAAGCAAGCTGGCCTGCCATGGCCGCCGGTCGCGGCCAAGCCGGCAGCCGCGGTTGCGCCGCCGCCCAAACCCTGAGCCTCAGGCTTTGAACGGCGGGATGGGCTTGAGTACGCCGTAGCGTTCCCTGGCTGGCTTGCCGACCAGGTTCGGGAATTCGATCTTCGGCGCGTCGATCGCGGTGTCCGGCAAACGGTCCAGCAGGTCGCGGATCAGCGCCAGCCGGCCGCGCTTCTGGTCGTTGAAATCCACCAGCGTCCACGGCGCATGCCGCGTGTGGGTGGCCTTGAGCATGTCCTCGCGGGCGCGGGTGTAGTCGCGGTAGCGCTTGCGCGCCTCGAGGTCGATCGGCGAGAGCTTCCAGCCCTTCAGCGGGTCCTCCAGGCGTTCGGCGAAGCGCTTTTCCTGTTGTTCCTGGTCGCAGCACAGCCAGTACTTGAACAGCAGGATGCCGTCATCGACCAGTTGCTGCTCGAACTGCGGCGTGGCGTGCAGGAAGGCCTCGACCTGCGCGTCGCTGGCGAAGCCCATGACCTTCTCCACGCCGGCGCGGTTGTACCAGCTGCGGTCGAACAGCGCGATCTCGCCCGCCGCCGGCAGCTGCGCCGCATAGCGCTGGAAATACCACTGGCCGGCTTCGCGCTCGGTCGGCTTGGGCAGCGCGACCACGTGGCACTGGCGCGGGTTGAGGTGTTCGCGGATCGCGTTGATCGCGCCGCCCTTGCCGGCGGTGTCGCGGCCCTCGAACACTACGACCACGCGCTGGCCGGTGTGCTGCACCCAGCGCGCCATGTTCGCCAGCTCGGTCTGCAGCGGCTGCAGCAGCGCCTCGTAGTCCTTGCGCTTGAGCTTGGTCATTTCCGAGGCTTCGCCGGCTTCATGCTGCGCGCCACTTCCAGCAACGCACCCTGCTGGCGCGTGCCCAGGCTGCGGTAGGCGGCCAGCAGGTCGTGCTCGCCCTTGGTGCGCGCCGGGTCCAGCGTGCTGGCCAGTTCCGAAAGCAGTGCGCCCGCCGGCACCCCGAAGGTCCGCGCCAGCGCATCCACCTGGTCCTTGCCCGGCAATTTCTCGCCCTTGAGCCAGGCATTCACCGTGCTCACGCCGGCGCGCGGGATGGCGGTGGCGATGTCGACCACGGTCAGGCCGCTGGCCTTGCTGAGCAGTCGCAGGGTGGTATCGAGGGCCATCGTCACTCCTTGAGCCGGGGCTTCAAATTGGCGAGGTTGCAGGGCTTGGTGCGTGCATCGAGTTGCGCGGCGATGATCCGGTCCCAGCCGGTGCGGCAGGCCGAGGTCGAGCCGGGCAGTGCGAACAGGAAGGTGGCGTTGGCCAGCCCGGCGAACGCGCGCGATTGCAGCGTCGAGGTGCCGATGTCCTCGAAGCTGATCGCACGGAACAGTTCGCCGAAGCCGGGCATCTGTTTGTCCAGCAGCGGCAGCAGTGCTTCCGGGGTGGAGTCGCGGCCGGTGAAGCCGGTACCGCCGGTGACCAGGATGCCGTCCACTTCGGCATCGGCGATCCAGCGCGAGACCAGCGCGCGCATCGCGTACTTGTCGTCGCGGACGATGGCGCGCTCGAACAGGCGATGGCCGGCATCGCGCAGCGCGTCGCACAAGGTGTTGCCGGAGGTGTCGTTGTCCGCGCTGCGCGTGTCCGACACGGTCAGCACGCACAGCGACAATGGTTGGAAATCAGGGGCGGCGGTCATGCGCCGAGTGTAGGCCGCGGCCGCGCGCGCTGCATCAGTGGTGCAGCTTCGAGAACCCCAGCGAATACCACTGGGTGGCGTCCTCGTTCCAGCCGGCGGCGCGGTACAGCGCGCGGGCCGCGGCATTGTCCTGGCTGGTTTCCAGCGAGATGCCCATCGCGCCGTCCTCGCGCGCGAACGCGGCGGCGGCGTCCAGCAACGCGCGTGCCACGCCCTTGCGGCGCGCGCCGGCGTCCACGAACAGGTCGTTGAGGATCCAGGTCCTGGCGGTACGCACCGAGGAGAACATCGGATACAACTGGGTGAAGCCCACGGCGATGCCGCCACGCTTGGCCACCAGCACCATCGACTCGCCGAAGCGCAGGCGTTCGCGCAGCCATTGGCGCGCGCGCGGGAGGTCGGAGGGCTGTTCGTAGAACTGGCGGTAGGCATCGAACAGCGCGGCCAGTGCGTCGAGGTCGGCCGGGCCGGCGCGGGAGATTGTCGTGTTTTCGTCCATCGTCATGGCTCCAGTGCCAGTCGGGCGAGGGCTTCGGCCTGCTGTTCCTGTTGCAGGCGCAGGACCAGCGGGTCCAGGTCGCCTTCGAGGATGTTCGGCAGGTCGTACAGGGTCAGGCCTTCCACGCGGTGGTCGGTGATCCGGCCTTGCGGGTAGCTGTAGGTGCGGATGCGCTGGCTGCGGTCGCCGCTGCCCACCTGCAGCTTGCGGTCGGCGGCGGTGGCTGCGGTGCGCTTCTCGAGTTCGGCATCCACCAGCATCGCCTGCAGGCGCTTCATCGCCTTGTCGCGGTTCGCGTGCTGGCTGCGCTCGGTCTGGTTCTCGACGACCACGCCGCTGGGCACGTGGGTGATGCGGATCGCCGATTCGGTCTTGTTGACGTGCTGGCCGCCCGCGCCGGACGAGCGGAAGGTATCGATGCGCAGGTCGGCCGGGTTGATCACGATGTCGGTGTCGCCGCCGGGTTCGATCGCGATGATCGCCACCGTCGCTGCCGAGGTGTGGATGCGCCCCTGCGATTCAGTCGCCGGCACGCGCTGCACGCGATGGGTGCCGGATTCGTACTTGAGCTTCGCGTAGGCCCCATCGCCTTCCACGCGGGCGACCAGTTCCTTGTAGCCACCGTGCTCGCCGGGATTCGCCGATTCCACCTCGACCCGCCAGCCCTGCGCCTCCGCGTACCGCGAATACATGCGGAACAGGTCGCCGGCGAAGATCGCGGCCTCGTCGCCGCCGGTCCCGGCGCGCACTTCCAGGTACAGGCCGCCGCCGTCGCGCGCGTCCTTCGGCACCAGCTGCGCCAGCAGTTCGCCTTCGAGTTGCTGCAGCCGCGAGTTGGCCGCTTCGATCTCGTCGTCGGCCAGTTCGCGCAGCTCCGGATCGCCGCGCATCGCTTCGGCTGCGGCCAGGTCGGCGCGCGCACGCGCTTCGGCATCCAGCGCGTCCGCGACTGGCTGCAGCGTGGCGAATTCGCGCGACAGGTTGCGGAAGCGCATCTGGTCCGCGGCGATGGTGGGGTCGGCCAGCAGCCGCTCCACTTCCTCGCGCCGTTCCACCAGCGCGTCGAGTTTGCGTCGCAGCGCCGGGGTCATGCGTTCGAATCGTCCGTGCCGGTCGCCGGGAACAACTTTTCCGCCGCGCGGGCCAGGTCGCCGTCGCCGCTGAGGGCGGCATCGCGCAACGCCACCGTGGGCGCATGCAGCAGGCGATTGGTCAGGGTGTGCGCGAGCAGGTCCAGCGCCTGTTCCGGCGGCATCCCCGCGGCGAGTTGCGCGCGCGCCTTGGCCAGCGCGTCCGCGCGGGCGGCGTCGCCATGCGCGCGCAGGCGCAGCAGCGGCTGCTGGCGGCCGCTGGCCTGCCAGTGCTCGACGAAGCGCGCGGTCTGCAGCTCGATGATCGCCTCGGCCTGCTGGGCGGCCTCGCGACGGCCGCGGCGGTTGTCCTCGATCGCCCGTTCCAGGTCGTCGACCGTGTACAGGAACACATCGCGCAGGCCGGAGACATCGCTGTCGATGTCGCGCGGCACGGCCAGGTCGAGCAGCAGCATCGGCCGATGTCGACGCAGCCGCAGCGCATGTTCGACCTGCGCGCGATGCAGGATCGGCGTGCGGCTGGCGGTGGCGGAGATGACGATGTCGGCCTCGGCCAGGTGCTTGTCCAGCTCGGCCAGCGGCAACGCCATGCCGCCGTGGCGAGTGGCCAGTTCCTGCGCGTGGGCGAGGGTGCGGTTGGCGATCAACAGGCGCTGCGCCTTGGCTTCCACCAGATGACGGGCTGCGAGTTCGATCGTCTCGCCGGCACCGATCAGCAGCACCGTGGAGTCGCTGAGCCGGGCGAAGCTTTCCTGCGCCAGCCGCACCGCGGTGGAGGCCACCGAAACCGGGTTCGCGCCGATGCGGGTATCGGTGCGCGCGCGCTTGGCGGTGGCGAAGGCTTGCTGGAACAGTCGGTCCAATTGGCCGCCCAGCGCGCCGGCCTGGCGCGCGGCGGACCAGGCCTGCTTGACCTGGCCGAGGATCTGCGGCTCGCCCAGCACCAGCGAATCCAGCCCGCTGGCGACCCGGAACAGATGGCGCACGGCGTCGGCGTCGCGGTGGCGATACAGATAGGCGTGCAGGTCGCCGCCGGCCTCGGGATGCGTGCTCAGCCAGCCGGCCAGGGCCTGGCCGTCGTCGTCCGAATGCGCGTACAGCTCGGTGCGGTTGCAGGTGGAGAGCAGCACGGCCTCGTGCACCTCGGGCAGCGCGCGCAGCGAGGCCAGTGCCGGCGCCAGCGAATCCGGGGCGAACGCCACCTTCTCGCGCAGGCTGACCGGCGCGGTCTGGTGGTTGATGCCGAGGACGTGCAAGGCCATGCGGAAAATCCGTTCAGGTGCCTGCGATAAGCTGCTGGCCCGATCCGTCATTGTACCGGCCCGCCCGATGCCCATCCCGCAACACGCTGGTCCACGCCTGCTGCTGTTGGCGGCGTTGCTCGCTCCCGCCCTGGCGATGAGCGCCTCCAGGCCAGGATCCGCGAAGGCCATGGTCGATCCGCTGGAGGCCAGCCTGGCCGGCGAGTTCGCCCTGCAGGCCGGGCAATTGCCGGAGGCCGCCCGCCAGTACCTGCAGGCCGCGCGCAGCGCCAGCGACCCGGTGCTGGCCGAACGTGCTACCCGCATCGCCCTGCTGGCGGATGAGGACGCGCTGGCCCGCGACGCCTTCAGGACCTGGCAGTCGCTGGCACCCGACGGCGGCGAGGCGCAACGCATGGTCGCGGCCGGGCTGGCCCTGCGGGCCGGCGACAAGCGCGCCTCCCGACGCGAACTGCGCGCCCTGCTGGCCGGTGGCGGCAAGGGCTGGCGCAGCGCGCTGGCGGCGCTGTTCGGCGCGGTCGGCAAGCAACAGAAGCTGGTGGTGGCGATGATCGACGGGATCGTCGACGACAACCTGCTACCCGACGACCTGCAGGCCTGGCTGGGTTTCGGCGGGCTGGCGCAGCGCCTGGAACAGCCGGAACTGGTGGAGCGCATCGTCGGCGAGATCGTCCGCCGTTATCCGGGCGAGCCGCGGGTGGCCCTGCTGCGCGCGCAACTGCTGCGCGAGGGCGGCAAGCTGGACGAGGCCCGGACCCTGCTCGCCGGGCTGGAGGATGCGGCGAAGTTGTCCACGCCACTGCGCTGGTCGCTGGCCGGTGAATACGATGCCCTGGGCGACAGCGCCAAAGCCGCTCAGGTGTTGGGTTGGGGCGCGCAGGACGATGCCAGCCATGCGCAGCGCGCGATGCTGCTGGACAAGGCCAAGGACAAGGCCGGGCTGGCCGCGCTGTACGAGGAATTGAAGCGCGAGGCGACTCATCCCAACCCGATGCGGCGCCTGCTGCTGGGCCAGTTGGCCGAGTTGCTGGAGCGTTATGAAGATGCACGCGGCTGGTATGCTAATGTGCCCGGCGACGGCGTGCAGGGCATCGCCCGCCTGCGCGGGGCCAGCGTGCTGCACGCGATGGGCCGCAAGCCGGCCGGGTTCGACGAATTGCGCGCGATCCAGTCCGACCAGGCCCTGGACGAAGAAGCACGTCGCGATGGTTACCTGCTGGAGGCCGAATTGCGGCTCAAGGACAAGGACGCCGCCGGCGAGCTCGACGCCTATGCGCGCGGACTGGCCGCATTCGCCGACGATGAGGCGCTTCTCTACTCCCGCGCGCTGCTGTGGGAGCGCCGCGATGAGATCGCCAAGGCCGAGGCCGACTTCCGCCGCATCCTGGTGATCTCGCCGGACGACGTGAACACGCTCAACGCGTTGGGTTACACCCTCGCGGATCGGACCACCCGCTACCGCGAAGCGCTGGAGCTGATTGACCGCGCGCGTGTTGCCGCGCCGGGTAACGCCGCGATCATCGACAGCTACGGCTGGGTGCTGTTCCGGTTGGGCAAGCCGCGCCAGGCGCTCGACCACCTGCGCCATGCCTACGCGCTGCAGAAGGACGCCGACATCGGCAGCCATCTCGGCCACGTGCTGTGGGTCCTTGGCGAACGCGAGGAAGCGCGCAAGTACTTCGAGGAAGCGCGCAAGATCGATCCCGAGAATCGCTCGCTGCAGCGCGCCCTGCAGGCGACCGGCGCGTGAATGCGCGGGTCGTGTTGGCCGCGCTGGGCGTGGCCGTGCTGGCCGGCTGCCAGGGCATGCCTGTCGCCCGGCAAGCGGCGCCCGGCACGATCATCGGGACCGACGCCGATTCGGCGCAGGCCGTGGCCCAGCGCCAGCGCATCGAACGCCTGGGGTTGGCCGCTGGCGATTGCGCCAGCCCGGCGTGGGCCATGACCGGCCGTGTCGCCCTGTCCAACGGCAAGGACGGTGGCAGCGGCCGCATCGAGTGGTCGCAGTCCGCCGGCAAGGCGAGGATCGAACTGACCGCACCGGTCACCCGCCAGGGCTGGGCGCTCGAGGTCGATGTGGAGGGCGCGACCTTGCAGGGCGTCCCCGACGGCCCGGTGCGTGGCAGGGATGCCGCGGCCTTGTTGCGCGAGCGCACGGGCTGGGACATCCCCATCGCTGGCCTGGGCTGCTGGGTGCGTGGCGCCTGGGCCAGCGAGGCCGCGTTCGGCGCGGCCCTGGTCGGCTATGGCGAGGACGGGCGGGTGCAGCGCATCGAGCAGGCCGGCTGGATCATCGATTACGCCGACTGGAAGCCTGACGCCATCAGCGGAGTGGATCTGCCGGCGCGGATCACCGCTGAGCGCAACGCGGACCGGGTACGCCTGGTGGTGGACCGCTGGGCGGTGGACTGATCCGGCGCATGGCGGACTTCCCTGCCACCGAAGGCTGGAGCCGCTGGCCCGCGCCCGCCAAGCTCAACCTGTTCCTGCGCATCACCGGTCGTCGAGCGGATGGCTACCACACGCTGCAGACGGTGTTCCGGCTGCTGGACTGGGGCGATGGCATCCACCTGCGGTCGCGAGAGGATGGTGTCATCGCCCGGGTCGGTGCCGGTGCTGAAGGGGTTTCCGAAGTCGACGACCTGATGGTGAGGGCCGCTAAAATCCTTCAAGAAGAGTCGAATGGCCATCAAGGTGCCGATATCGGCATCGAAAAAAAGATCCCGATGGGGGGCGGCTTCGGTGGTGGATCGTCCGATGCTGCGACCGTTCTGGTCGTGCTGGATCGGTTGTGGAACCTGAATCTCGGCATCGACCGGCTGGCGGCGCTGGGCCTGCAGCTGGGCGCGGACGTGCCGGTGTTCGTTCACGGCCACAACGCCTGGGCCGAAGGCGTGGGGGATGAACTGACCGCCGTCGACCTGCCGCCGGCCTGGTACGTGGTGGCCAGCCCGGGCGTCCATTCCGCCACAGCGGCCCTGTTCCAAGCCCCTGATTTGACGCGGAATGCTGCACCCGCGAAAATAGCGGGCTTCCTTTCCGGATCATCCCCGTCAGGGGCTGTGCTCGACAATGCGTTCGAGCCGGTGCTGCGCCGTCGTGAACCTGCCGTCGAGGCCCTGTTCGCGCAACTGGCACGCATCGGCAGGCCGCGCTTGACGGGTTCCGGCAGTGGTTGTTTCGTCGAATTCGCAGATCGCGAGTCCGCCGAAGCGGCGCTGGCCTCGCTTCCGCCCGGCCTCCATGCCTGGCTGGCGCGAGGTGCGGATCGGTCGCCATTGCTGGATGCAATGGAAGGTTTCAATGCAGGGGCGTCGCCAAGCGGTTAAGGCACCAGGTTTTGATCCTGGCATGCGTAGGTTCGAATCCTTCCGCCCCTGCCATTTTCCAGTGCTGCATGTTCGTCATTTCCCCGCCGCGCAGCGTGCCAGCGCGGTCCATTGCACCGCCACGGTCAGAGCGCAGCGGAACCCACCATGCAAGACGATCGCAATCTCCTGGTCTTTTCCGGCAATGCCAACCGGCCGCTGGCCGATGCGGTGTGCCGCGAACTTGGCGTGCGTCCGGGCAAGGCCCTGGTCAGCACCTTCTCCGACGGCGAAGTACAGGTCGAGATCGAGGAGAACGTGCGCCGGCAGGAGGTCTTCATCATCCAGCCGACCAATGCGCCGACCGCCGAGAACTTCATGGAGCTGCTGGTGCTGGTGGATGCGCTGAAGCGCGCCTCGGCGGCCAGCGTCACCGCGGTGGTGCCGTACTTCGGCTACGCCCGCCAGGATCGCCGCCCGCGGTCTTCGCGCGTTCCGATCACGGCCAAGGTGGCCGCCAAGATGTTCGGCGCGGTCGGCTGCGACCGGGTGCTGACGGTGGACCTGCACGCGGACCAGATCCAGGGGTTCTTCGACATCCCGGTGGACAACGTGTATGCGTCGCCGCTGCTGCTGGCCGACATCTGGCGTGCGCATGGCACCGACAACCTGATCGTGGTCTCGCCCGACGTGGGTGGCGTGGTGCGTGCACGCGCGATCGCCAAGCGGCTGGACGACGCCGACCTGGCCATCATCGACAAGCGCCGGCCAAAGGCCAACGTGTCCACGGTGATGAACATCATCGGCGACGTCGAGGGCAAGACCTGCGTGCTGGTCGACGACATCGTCGACACCGCCGGCACCCTGTGCGCCGCCGCGAACGCGCTGAAGGAGCGTGGCGCCTTGAAGGTCGCGGCGTACTGCACCCATCCGGTGCTGTCTGGCGCGGCGATCGACAACGTGACCCGCTCGCAGCTGGACGAACTGGTGGTGACCGACACCATCCGCTTGTCCGACGCCGCCAAGGCCTGCCCCAAGATCCGCCAGCTCAGCGTGGCCGAGCTGCTGGCCGAAACCATCCGCCGGGTGGCGTTCGGCGAATCCGTCAGTTCGCTCTACGTCGACTGACGCCGAGAATCCGCGATGCCGGTCCCCGGCATCGCACCCCACTCACCTGGTCGCGGGTGAGTGACATCGCCGCCGCGAGGCGGTTCCAACGCAACGAGAGTGAAACAACATGGCAACGCATGAAATCAACGTCGAACGCCGCGCAGTGGAAGGCAAGGGTGCGAGCCGCCGCCTCCGCACCAGCGGCAAGATCCCGGCCATCGTCTACGGTGGCGGCATCGATCCGGTCGCCATCCAGCTCGACCACGAGAAGGTCTGGCTGGCGCAGCAGAACGAGTGGTTCTACTCCTCGATCCTCGACCTGAGCCTCGGTGGCGACATCCAGAAGGTCCTGCTGCGCGACATCCAGCGCCACCCCTTCAAGCAGCTGGTCATGCACTTGGACTTCCAGCGCGTCAGCGCCGATCAGGCCCTGCGCGCGAAGGTGCCGCTGCACTTCCTCAACGAGGACAAGTCCTCGGCGGGCAAGGCCGCCGACGTGGTCGTCCTGCACGAACTGAACGACGTCGAAGTGAGCTGCCTGCCGAAGGACCTGCCGGAGTTCATCGAGATCGACCTGTCGAACCTGGCCGTCGGCGACATCATCCACCTGTCGGAGCTGAAGCTGCCGGCCGGCGTTGAGATCCCGGAGCTGAAGCTGGGCAAGGAACACGACGTCGCCGTCGTGATCGCCAAGCACGGCAAGGAAGACGTCGAGGAAGCCGCGCCGGAAACCGCGGAAGTGCCGGCGACCAAGGCCGCCAAGAAGGACGACAAGTAATCGCGTCGCGTCCCGCCGGTTCGCGCCGGCGGGATGCCCGCATTGCTTTGCGATGCCGCGATGGCAGGCTTGCGCCTCATCGTCGGGCTGGGCAATCCCGGACCCGAACACGCCCGAACCCGGCACAACGCCGGGTTCTGGTTTATTGACGCGCTGGCGGAACAGGCGGGCGCGCGCTTCGGGCTGGACAGCAAGCTGTTCGGCGAGATCGCCAAGGTCGACATCGCCGGCCGCGATGTCTGGTTGCTGAGGCCCGCGACCTTCATGAATCTCTCGGGCAAGTCGATCACCGCGGCATTGCGCTACTGGAAGATCGAGCCCGAGGAAATGCTGGTCGCGCACGACGAACTGGACATGCCGCCCGGCGTGGCACGGCTCAAGTTCGACGGTGGCCATGGTGGCCAGAACGGCTTGCGCGACACCATGCGCCTGCTCGGGCATGGCAAGTTCCACCGCCTCCGGGTCGGCATCGGCCATCCCGGGCACAAGGACAAGGTCACGCCGTGGGTGCTGGGCAAGCCCGGGCGCGACGACGAGGCGAGCATCCTGCGTGCCATCGACGACGCCATCGGCGTGCTGCCGCTGGCGATGGATGGCAACTACCAGGACGCGATGACCCGGTTGCATACGCCGCGGCCGAGCTGATCCAACCGATTTTTCCTCGCGCGGCCAGCAGCCGCGCGACAACGGAGCAACACGCGACATGGGCATCAAATGCGGCATCGTCGGCCTGCCGAACGTCGGCAAGTCCACGCTCTTCAATGCGCTCACCAAGGCCGGCATCGCGGCCGCCAACTTCCCGTTCTGCACGATCGAGCCGAACGTCGGCATCGTCCCGGTGCCGGATCCGCGGTTGAATGCGCTAAGCGACATCGTCAAGCCGCAGAAGGTGATCCCGACTGCGGTCGAGTTCGTCGACATTGCCGGCCTGGTCGCCGGTGCCGCCAGCGGCGAAGGCCTGGGCAACAAGTTCCTGGCCCACATCCGCGAAGTCGACGCGATCACCCACGTGGTGCGCTGCTTCGAGAACGACGACGTCATCCACGTCAACAACAAGGTCGACCCGCTGGCCGACATCGACACCATCGATACCGAGCTGGCGCTGGCCGACCTCGAGTCGGTCGACAAGGCGCTGAACAAGGCGGAGCGTTCCGCCAAGACCGGCGACAAGGACGCCAAGGCGCGCGCCGAGGTGCTGGGACGCATCAGCGCCGGGTTGAACGAAGGCAGGTCGGCGCGTTCGCTGGGCCTGTCCGACGACGACAAGGCGGCGGTGCGCGACCTGTTCCTGATCACCCTGAAGCCGGTCATGTACGTGGCCAACGTGCTGGAAGACGGTTTCGACAACAACCCGCACCTGGATGCGGTGCGCGCCCGCGCGGCGGGCGAGGGTGCCGAAGTGGTGCCGGTCTCGGCGGCCATCGAGGAAGAGTTGAGCCAGCTCGACGACGCCGACCGCGACGAGTTCCTGAAGGACCTTGGCCTCGACGAACCCGGCCTGAACCGCGTCATCCGCGCGGCCTACAAGCTGCTCGGCCTGCAGACCTATTTCACCGCAGGGGTCAAGGAAGTCCGTGCGTGGACGGTCAAGGCCGGTTCCACCGCGCCGCAGGCCGCGGGCGTGATCCACACCGACTTCGAGAAGGGCTTCATCCGCGCCGAGACCATCGGTTACGACGATTACCTCAAGTACAAGGGCGAAGCCGGTGCCCGCGACGCCGGCCGCCTGCGCCTGGAAGGCAAGGAATACCGCGTGCAGGAAGGCGACGTACTTCACTTCCGCTTCAACGTCTGACCAAATTTCTGCACGAAGGCGTTGACAGTCCTGCGGCGGGTGGTCAAAATTGCGGGCTCTTTGGAGGGCTTCGGTTCGCCATCGAGGACAATCGGAGGGATACCCAAGCGGCCAACGGGGGCAGACTGTAAATCTGCTGGCTTACGCCTTCGGTGGTTCGAATCCACCTCCCTCCACCAGCTCCACGGATTTCGCGGTACCCGGCGGCCTTACCAGCTACCGGTGCAACACAGGCAGGGCTCCCGGCGCGGGAGTAGTTCAATGGTAGAACCTCAGTTTTCCAAACTGATTACGAGGGTTCGATTCCCTTCTCCCGCTCCACCATTGCATTGCAACGCACGGCCCCCCTGTCACAACTCGCTCACGTAGCTCAGTCGGTAGAGCACCTCCTTGGTAAGGAGGAGGTCGAAGGTTCGATTCCTTTCGTGAGCACCATATCCAGCCTCCAAACGAGACGCAGCCATGGCAAAGGGTAAGTTCGAGCGCACCAAGCCCCACGTGAACGTGGGCACGATTGGCCACGTGGACCACGGAAAGACGACGCTGACGGCGGCGCTGACGAAGGTGGGCGCGGAGCGTTTTGGCGGCGAGTTCAAGGCGTACGACGCGATCGACGCGGCGCCGGAAGAGAAGGCGCGCGGCATCACGATTTCGACGGCGCACGTGGAATACGAGTCGGCGACGCGCCACTACGCGCACGTGGATTGCCCGGGTCACGCGGACTACGTGAAGAACATGATCACGGGTGCGGCGCAGATGGACGGCGCGATCCTGGTGT
>NZ_JAYRTQ010000009.1:0-151287 GCF_041919455.1 Thermomonas sp. | reverse complement strand
ACATGAAAGCCCTCCCAGAACGGTAGGCAAGCTTTACTATCTGACATGGGAACGGTGGCTTCGGTTTAGACGTTTGGTCGCACAAACATCTTCACCCGAATCCGCCGTTCCTTTTTTTGTGGGCGCTTCCCGGACTTCCGTGATGAACCTTTTTTGTTGCCGGGCAGGGCCGGTCCGGATCGACCCCTGTGTTAAAATCCCGCTGCTTTATCCACGCCGCTTGTCCATGCCATGCCGCGCCACGCGGCCCTTTCGAGGTCCCCCCCACGATGCCTCAACTCGCCCGGCGCATGAGTCGCGCCAAGCCCAGCGCCATCATGGCCGTCGCCGAGAAGGCCAAGCGCCTGAAGTCGGAAGGCCGCGACATCATCAGCTTCTCAATCGGCGTCCCCAACTTCCTGCCCGGCGACCACGTGTATGCCGCCGCGCGCGAAGCGCTAGCCAAGGACAGCGGCCAGTACGGCAGCAATCGCGGTCCCGATGCGCTGCTCGATGCCTTCATCGCGCACATGGAGGCGATCGGCCTGACCGGTTACGGCCGCGCGAATTGCTCCACCGGCATCGGCGCCAAGCACGTGATCTACAACCTGGCCGAGGCCCTGCTGGACGAAGGCGACGTGATTGCCTTCCCGGCACCGTACTGGACCACCTACCTCGACATCGCCGACATCGTGAACGCCAAGGCGGTCACCCTGCCGTGCCCTGCATCGCAGGACTACAAGCTCACCCCGGCGCAGCTGGACGAGGCCCTGGCCACGCACCAGCCGAAGGTGTTCCTGTTCAACAACCCGTCCAATCCCACCGGCATGGTCTACAGCCGGGACGAGATCGTCGCGCTGGCCGACGTGCTGGTGAAGTATCCCGACACGTGGATCATCGCCGACGACATCTACAACCGGATGCTGTTCGACGGGCTGGAGTACGTGAACTTCGTGCAGGTCCGCCCGGAACTGCGCGACCGGGTGATCTTCATCGACTCGCTGTCCAAGACCTACGGCATGCCGGGCTGGCGCGTGGGCTTCATGGCCGGGCCGGAATCGGTCGCCAAGGCGGTCACCACGCTCAACTCCAACCACATCACCAATATCCCCGAGGTGACGATCGCCGCCGCGATCGCCGCGCTGAGTGGCCCGCAGGACGTGCCGACGCAGAAGAACGCGGAGTTCCAGGCCAAGCGCGACCAGGTCATGGCGGTGATGGATGCGATCCCGGGCGTGGTCTGCCCGCGTCCGCAGGGGGCGTTCTACGTGTTCCCGGACATCAGCTGCGCTTTCGGAAAGTCGCACAACGGCGCGAAGATCGCGGACGACGTGGATTTCTGCAACGTGCTGCTGGAAGCCAAGGGCGTGGCCTGCGTGCCGGGTTCTGCGTTCGGCGAGCCGCGCGCGCTGCGCATCAGCTACACCTGCCCGACGCCGCAGCTTGCGCCGGGCCTGGCGCGCATCCAGGAATTCTTCGCCGAACTGGCCTGATTCTTTTCCGTTCAATCGATGCGGCCCCGATGCCGCATCGTCATTTTTCGAGGAGTCCCCATGAAGTCCCCCGTCCGTGTTGCAGTCACCGGCGCCGCCGGCCAGATCGGTTACGCCCTGCTGTTCCGCATCGCCTCCGGCGAAATGCTGGGCAAGGACCAGCCGGTGATCCTGCAGATGCTGGAACTGCCGATGGAGAAGGCCCAGGCCGCGCTGAAGGGCGTGATGATGGAGCTGGAGGACTGCGCGTTCCCGCTGCTGGCCGGCATGGTCGGCACCGATGACGCCGAAGTCGCGTTCAAGGACGCCGACTACGCCCTGCTGGTCGGCGCCCGCCCGCGCGGCCCGGGCATGGAGCGCAAGGACCTGCTGCTGGAGAACGCCAAGATCTTCACCGCGCAGGGTGCGGCGCTGAACAAGGTCGCCTCGCGCAACGTGAAGGTGCTGGTGGTCGGCAACCCGGCCAACACCAATGCCTACATCGCGATGAAGTCCGCGCCCGACCTGCCGGCGAAGAACTTCACCGCGATGCTGCGCCTGGACCACAACCGCGCGCTGTCGCAGCTGGCCAACAAGGCGGGCGTGGCCGTGGCCGACATCGAGAAGCTGGTAGTGTGGGGCAACCACTCGCCGACCATGTACCCGGACTATCGTTTCGCCACCGTCGGTGGTGCGTCGCTCGCGGACAAGATCGGCGACGCCGACTGGAACGCCAATACCTTCATCCCGCAGGTCGGCAAGCGTGGTGCCGCGATCATCGAAGCGCGCGGGCTGTCGTCCGCCGCATCGGCCGCGAATGCGGCGATCGACCACATCCGCGACTGGGCGCTCGGCACCGACGGCAAGTGGGTGACCATGGGCGTGCCGTCCGACGGCAGCTACGGCATCCCGGAAGGCGTGATGTACGGCGTGCCGGTGACCTGCGCCAATGGCGAGTACACCCGCATCGAAGGCCTGCCGGTCGACGATTTCAGCCGCGCCGCCATGGACAAGACCCTGGCCGAACTGGAAGAAGAGCGCGCCGGCGTGGCGCACCTGCTGTAAGCCAACGCGACTGTCGTCAACGGGAAGGGCTGGCCTCGTGCCGGCCCTTCTTGCGTTTGCAGGACAAGGCAGGTGATGGCGGGGAGCGCCCAAGGCCGTGCCTATGCTGCGACAGCGCGAGGGGACGTCGCGCCGGGCGCACCAATCCACGGGTGTAGCAGGGGAACTGTCATGTCGGGGAAGAACGCCGTCGGCTTTGGTCCGTGCGTGTTGCTGGCATTGCTGGCATCGCCTCCCGCCTCGGCAGGCGTGGTCAACGGCGTGCTCTCGCAATGGAACCTGCAGGCCAAGGAATGCAAGGACGGCCAGATCGACCTGGGCGCGATGGTCAATGTCGGCATGTTCGAAGCGGTCAATCGCATCGCCGGCAAGTACACCCCGTATCTCCCGGGTCCGGCCGTGCGCGGCACCGGCTCGATGGAGGCGGCTGCCGCCAGCGCGGCGCATGACCTGCTGGTGGCATTGTGCCCCGACCAGGCCGAGGGCTTTGCCGGCGCCCTGAAATCCTCGTTGGCGGAGGTCAAGGACGCCAAGGCCCGCGATGCCGGCGCGAAGGTCGGGAAGGCCGCCGCGGCGGCGTTGCTTGCCGCCCGCGCCGATTCGGGCGCGAACGTGCCGGATCCCTTGTTCGATGCACCGGTGGTCGGCGTCTATGTCCCTACCATCGAACGCGTCGGCGTGAACATCGCGCGCATCCGGCCATGGGTGATGACCCGCGCCGACGAGGTCCGCGCGGCGCCTCCACCCGCATTGGACAGCGACATCTGGGCGCGCGACTTCAACGAGATCAAGCGCCTGGGCGGCAAGAAATCCGAGGAGCGCACGGCCGACCAGGCTGACATCGGCAAGTTCTGGGGTGGTCGCAGCGTGCGTATCGTGCTGCCGCAACTGGTCGGCCGCCCGGGCCGCTCGCTGGTCGATGACGCGCGCTTCCTGGCGCTGGCCGACATGGCCTGGGCGGATTCCTATGTGTCGATGATGGACGGCAAGTACGCCTACAACCTGTGGCGTCCGATCACCGCCATCCGCAACGCGGCAGCTGACGGCAACCCCGCCACCGACCCCGATGGCAAGTGGGAGCCGCTGCTGGGCAACACCCCGCCGCATCCCGAGTATCCCTGCGGCCATTGCCTGTCGGCCGGTGCCGTCGGTGCGGTGATCGCCGCCGAATTCGGTGCCCAGGCACCCTCGATCGTGCTGGCCGAGGAAGACACGCTGCTGCGGCGCTACGACACGCCCCGCGAGTACATCGACGAGGTCAGCGAATCGCGCCTGCTTGGAGGCGTGCACTACCGCTTCTCGGTGGATGCAGGCCGCGATGCCGGCATCGCCATCGGCAAGCTGGCGGTGGAGCGCTACTTCAAGCCGGTCGTGGCAGGGCGCTGACGCCGTGCCCGCCGTGGATCGCATCGTGCCGATCCGGGGACGGGCCGCCAAACGCAGGCACGGCAGCCTGGCTAGCAAGGCCCCACCGCCATCCACGGGGCCATCGTCATGATCCTCCGCCGCCTCGTCGAGAATCTGAATCAGCAGAACTGGACGGCGATCGCCATCGAGTTCGTGCTGTTGGTACTCGGCGTGTTCCTCGGCATCCAGGTCTCCAACTGGAACGCCGAGCGGGAGATGCGGCAGAAAGCTGCGGTCTTCACGGAGCGCCTGATCCAGGACCTGCGCAAGGAAGCGTGGGGCTACGAATGGATCATCGAGTACAACCGCGAAACCAATGCGAACCAGCGGCGTGTGCTGGATGCGCTTGACGGAAGCGTCGTGATGTCGGATGAGCAGTTCCTGATCAGTGCGTATCGGGCGACGCAGTACAAGGAGAACGGCCGCTACCGCGCCACCTACGATGAACTGGTGTTTACCGGCACCATGGGCCTGATCGCAGACCCCGCATTGCGCGATGCCGCCGGCAATGTCTTCACCGCGCCATGGTTGGACCAAATCGCCCAGCAGACCAAGGACTCCGAGTATCGAAGATTGTTCCGGGAAGCCGTCTCTGCCCGCGTCCAGGAAGCCTTGCTGGCGCGCTGCGGCGACCGGTTCGGCACGCCTCTCGATTACGCGACGATCACGCACTCGATCGACTATCCGTGCACGCTCGGCCTGCCGGCAGAGCAGGTCCACGCCGCAGTGCAGGTCCTGAAGGGCTCGGCAAGATTCGCTCCGGCGCTGCGCCTGTGCTTCGCCGACAACCAGACCGCGCTGATCGACTTGCTGTCTGGAAATGGCGAGGCGCGCAAGACGTTCCGCGCGCTGAGGGCTGAGACACCATGATCCTGCGCCGCCTCGCCGAGCAACTGAAGCAGCAGAACTGGACCGCGATCGCCGTCGAGTTCGTCTTGCTGGTGGTGGGCGTGTTCTTGGGCATCCAAGTCGCCAACTGGAACGAGACCCGGCGGGAACACACGCTGGAAGCCGAGTACATCGCGCGGCTGCAGCGCGATTTCGGCGCCATCGATGCGCGCCTGACAATCAACCTGACGCGGTGGGAGGACACCGCGGCCGCGCCGGTCCGGTTGATCAAGGATCTTGACGCATTCCGCCAGCGCGGCACGTGGCTGCGCCCCAAGGCCGAGCTGCTGCGCGACCTGGACGCCACGATGGGCAGCCGGATCCCCGCCCCGCGCGCAGCCAGCTATGTCGAGTTGCTCTCCGCCGGACGGTTGGGACTTTTGCGCGACAGCCGATTGCGCGAGGCGCTTGCGGACTACGACACCCAGGCAGGCTTCACCATGAAGGCCTACGACGTGCTGGTGCAGCGCGTCGACCCCCAGCGGCCCGCACTGGTGAGGCACATGCGTTACGACCGTGGCGCTGATGCGGCGCGGATGGATCCGGAGGAGATCTTGCGCCACGGCGGCGAGCCCTGGGCCGATGTGGACCTCGCGCAACTCGGCGCCGATCCCGGTGTGGAGACGGCCTTGAACACGTTCGCCAGCGCCTCGCACGCCCATGTTCTCAACGTCCGCCTGCAGCAGGGAAAAGCCAAGGCCGTCATCGCCCTCCTCGAACCTGGCGCCGAGCGCGCAGGGGCCGGGCAGCCATGATCCTGCGCCGGTTCACCACTGCGCTGAAGCAACAGAACTGGACCACGATCCTGATCGAGTTCGTCCTGCTGGTCGGCGGCGTGTTCCTGGGTATCCAGGCCGCCAACTGGAACGAGCAACGCGCAGAAGACGCCAAGGCGCAGGCCTACCTGGCCCGCATCCGCGTCAACCTGGAGGCTGACCTGCTATCGATCGAGCGCCGCGAAATTTTGTGGCGCCAGGTCATCGCCTACGGCAAGGGTGCCATTCGCTATGCCGAAACCGGCGAACTGGTGGAGGGCTCCGCCTGGAAAACCGTGTTGGCGTTCTACCAGGCCAGCCAACTCTGGCAATGGGTGACTTCGGATTCGACCTATCAGGAGATGCGCAGCGGCGGCGAACTCGGGCTGATCCGGGACCAGCGCTTGCGAGACGCGCTGTCCCAAAATTACCTCGAGAACGGCTCCGGCACCGCCTACCTGTTCATGATGCAACCGGAATATCGCAGGATCGTGCGCGGGCTGACGCCTTCGGTGGTCGCCGACCATATCTGGGCGAAGTGCTGGCAACAGCCGAGGCCGGCCGAACAGTACCTGCTCGACTGCGACGCGCCGATCTCCGAAGTGGAGGCGCAAGCGGTGCTCGCGGGTTACATGAAAGAACCCGGACTCTTGAAAGAACTTCGGTTCTGGGTGGCAAACCAGGGTGTCGCCGTGGCCGCAATCGGGAACTACAAACCCATCCTGAGGGACATGCTGGCGCGCGAAACATCGTAGCCCTTGCAGTGACGTTCCTCGCCGAACTCAAGCGCCGCAACGTTTGAGGTTCATGCCCGGATCGAAAGATCGCTGATGCCAAGCGCCGATCCCGGCGATTACCGTGACGGATCCTGCGCGGGCTCGCCGGGGTTTTCGTTTCCACCGCGCCTCGCGCACACTGCGAACGACCACGCCACGACGTCTGCCATCGCATGAGCGCGCCCATCGCCGAATTCGCCAATGACGCACGCGATTTCGCCCTGGCCGATGCGGTCGCGGCGGGCGAGCCGCTGCTCATCCGCGGGCTGTGCCGCGACTGGCCGCTGGTGCAAGCGGCGAAACGGTCGTTCGGCGAGTTCGCGCAGGCGGTCGCCGCGCTCGACAATGGCGCGCCGGTGGACGTATTGCGGATGCCGCCGGAAGCCGAAGGCGTGGTCGGCTACAACGCGGCGCTGGACGGCTTCAACTACCAGCACTTCAGGGTCGGCGTGACCGAGGCCCTGCAGCGGCTGGCCGCCTACAGCCGCACGAACGGCGCGGTCCCGGGACTCGCCTTGCAGAGCGCGCTTGTGTCCGAATGCTTGCCGGGCTTCCTCGCCACGCATCCGATGCCCTGCCTGCCGATGTCGGCGCAGCCGCGATTGTGGGCAGGCAACCGGGTCGTCACCCCCGCGCATTTCGACGCGTCGCACAATCTGGCGGTGGTCGCATGCGGACGTCGGCGCTTCACTCTTTTTCCGACCGACCAGGTGGCCAATCTCTACATCGGACCGCTGGATTTCGCCCCGACCGGGGCGGCGCTCACCTTGGCGCGCCCGGACCAGCCGGATTTCGAGCGCCATCCACGCTTGCGCGAAGCGCTGGCGAATGCGTTGGTCGCGGAACTCGAACCTGGCGATGCCCTGTACATGCCGCCGCTGTGGTGGCACCAGGTCGAGTCGCTGGAGCCGCTCAATGCGCTGGTGAACTACTGGTGGATGCCGGCCCAGCTCGAGGGCCGTGCGACCGCGCCTGCGCTCGGGGCGCTGTTGCATGCACGGCTGGCGTTCGCGGCATTGCCGGCGAAGGAGCGGCAGGCCTGGCGCACGCTGTTCGATCATTACGTGTTCGGCGACGCCGATCCTGCCGCGCACATCCCCGAGTCGAAGCGCGGCGTGCTCGGAGAACTGGATCCGGAAGCACTGGCGGCGCTGCGCGAACGGATCCGTTCGGGACTTTAGTCGGGTGCCGGCCGCTCCGGCCGACGCGCTAAAATGGCGGACTCCGCCCAAGGAACATGACGCCATGTCCGAGACCGCAGGCGCACGCTTCCGTGCCGCCCTCACCGCCGAATCCCCGCTGCAGGTGATGGGCGCGATTACTGCCTATGCCGGCCTGATGGCCAAACGCACCGGCTACAAGGCGCTGTACCTGTCCGGCGGCGGTGTCGCCGCCAACTCGCTGGGCGTGCCCGACCTCGGCATCTCCACGATGGAAGACGTGCTCACCGACGCGCGCCGGATCGTGGATGCCACCGGCATGCCGCTGCTGGTCGACATCGATACCGGCTGGGGTGGCGCATTCAACATCGGCCGCACCATCCGCAATTTCGAGCGCATCGGCGTGGCCGCGGTGCACATGGAAGACCAGGTCGGCCAGAAGCGTTGCGGCCATCGCCCGGGCAAGGAAGTGGTGAGTACGCAGGAGATGGTCGATCGGGTGAAGTCCGCGGTCGATGCGCGCACCGACGCATCGTTCGTGATCATGGCACGCACCGACGCCGCCGCAGTCGAAGGTCTCGACAGCGCGATCGAGCGCGCCGTGGCCTACGTCGAAGCGGGTGCCGACATGGTGTTCCCTGAGGCGATGACCTCGCTCGACGACTACCGCAAGGTCAAGGCCGCGGTGAAGGTGCCGGTGCTGGCCAACCTCACCGAGTTCGGCAGCACGCCGTTCTATACCACCGCCGAGTTGCGCGATGCCGGCGTCGACATCGCCCTGTACTGCTGCGGCGCGTATCGCGCAATGAACAAGGCGGCACTCAACTTCTACGAAACCGTGCGCCGCGACGGCACCCAGAAGCACATCGTCGACACCCTGCAGACCCGCGCCGAGCTGTACGACTTCCTGGGCTACCACGCCTACGAAGACAAGCTCGACTCGCTGTTTGCGCAGAACAAGTAAGCGAAGGAAACCACCATGAGCGAACAAGCACCGGCCCCCACGTTCAAGCCGAAGAAATCCGTCGCCCTGAGCGGTACCGCCGCCGGCAACACCGCGCTCTGCACCGTCGGCCGCAGCGGCAACGACTTGCATTACCGCGGCTACGACATCCTCGACTTCGCCAACACCAGCGAGTTCGAGGAAATCGCCTACCTGCTGGTGCACGGCAAGCTGCCGAACAAGGACGAGCTGGCCGGCTACAAGGCCAAGCTGAAGTCGTTGCGCGGCATCCCGGCCGCGGTGAAGTCCGCGCTGGAAGAGCTGCCGCCGTCGGCGCATCCGATGGACGTGATGCGCACCGGCGTGTCGGTGCTGGGCTGCGTGTCGCCCGAGAAGGACGACCACAACCATCCCGGCGCGCGCGACATCGCCGACAAGCTGATGGCGTCGCTCGGCTCGATGCTGCTGTACTGGTACCACTGGAGCCACAACGGCCGCGCCATCGACGTCGAAACCGACGACGACAGCATCGGCGGCCACTTCCTGCACCTGCTGCACGGCGAACCGCCGCGCGAGTCGTGGGTGCGGGCGATGCACACCTCGCTGATCCTGTATGCCGAGCACGAGTTCAATGCGTCCACCTTCACCTGCCGCGTCATCGCAGGCACCGGCAGCGACATGCATTCCTGCATCACCGGCGGCATCGGCGCACTGCGCGGCCCGAAGCATGGCGGCGCGAACGAAGTCGCATTCGAAGTGCAGAAGCGTTACGACTCGCCCGATGAGGCCGAGGCGGACATCAAGGCGCGCGTCGAGCGCAAGGAAGTGGTGATCGGTTTCGGCCATCCGGTGTACACGGTGTCCGATCCGCGCAACCAGGTGATCAAGGACGTCGCGCGCGAACTCTCGGCGGAGCAGGGTGACATGAAGATGTACGACATCGCCGAGCGCCTGGAATCGGTGATGTGGGACATCAAGAAGATGTTCCCGAACCTCGACTGGTTCAGCGCGGTCAGCTACCACATGATGGGCGTGCCCACCGCGATGTTCACCCCGCTGTTCGTGATTGCCCGTACCAGCGGCTGGAGCGCGCACGTGATCGAACAGCGCATCGACGGCAAGATCATCCGCCCCAGCGCCAACTACACCGGGCCGGAAGACCGCGAATACGTGCCGCTCGACAAGCGTTGAAGGGGGCGACGTCCAATGAAGAAGCCGCGCAGTGCGCGGCTTTTTCATTGGACGAGATTGCCGGTCGCTGGTGCTGGCGCGGTCCGGTCAGCCGCGACGCGACTTGAGTTTCTGCACCTGCAGGAAGGTGTGGTCGCCGATGGTGGCCACCTGGTACGCATTGCGCCAACTCGGGCTGGCGATCGCATGCGCCATGAAGTGGCTGGCGCCGGGCACGATCTCGCGACGCTGGCCCTTCGGCAGCGACCAGTTGTGCTCGGATTCCAGCGCAATGGTGACCGCTTCGGCCCAGGCTTCACCGTTCGACAGCCGGGTCTGCGGGGACACGATCGTGGGTGCGAACTGCTTGCGTGCCGTCACCACCTCGCAGACGTTGTGCCCCCACAGGCCGCTGTCGCGGCGACGCAGGGCGACCTCGGCGACGGCGCGTTGGCCGCGGACCGACTGGTCGCGGGCTTCCAGGTAGACGGTGGTGGACAAACACAGCGAGTCGGCGGCCGGCTGCGGCAGCACGTTGCTGGACAGCCAGAGGATCCAGGCCAGTTTCATGTCGAACTCCTTGCTCCGTTGCGGCGCAGGCGTTGGCATCGGCACGAACCGATGGCAACACGGGCGTCATGGCGTACTGGGGAGGGCGGCAGCTCTGTGGCGGCCTTTGCCCGGGCCCGCCGCTTCAGTGCGGGGGGCGGGTGACCTGCCTATGCGCGAAGGGTCGCGTCCGGGCAGGGCGGAAAGTGGGCGCACCTTAGGGGCACTTTCCCCAACGCAAGCTGAACAGTGATTTTGGAAGCCACTGATTCGATTGGAGTTTTTATTCGGAGTAGGTGGCCTACAAGCCAGCTGCGAGCTTGCTTCCCTCGGCGATCGCACGCTTCGCATCCAGCTCAGCCGCGACATTCGCACCGCCGATCAGGTGGCTGCGTTGGCCCTTTGTCTGCAACGCATCGAACAGCCCGCGCCGCGATTCCTGGCCAGCGCAGATGACCACGTGATCGACCGGAAGCGTTTGTTCGCTGCCATCGACGCGCACGTGCAAGCCGGCATCGTCCACCCCGAGGTATTCGACGCCACCCAGCATCTTCACGCCCTTCGCCTTCAGCGTGGCGCGATGGATCCAGCCGGTGGTCTTGCCCAGCCGCGCACCGGGCTTGCCTGCCGTGCGTTGCAGCAGCCAGACCTTGCGCGCCGGCGGTTCAGGATGCGCCGGCACCAGGCCGCCGGGTGTTTCGAAATTGGCGTCCACGCCCCATTCGGCCATCCAGCGGGCGGGGTCGGTCGTGGCCGACGGGCCGGTTTCGACCAGGAATTCCGCAACGTCGAAGCCAATGCCGCCCGCGCCGATGATCGCGACCTTGGCGCCGGGCGTGACCCGGCGTTCCAGCACGTCGAGGTAGCTGACGACCTTTGGATGGTCATGGCCTTCGATGTCCACCGCGCGCGGGGTGACGCCGGTGGCGACCACCACCTCGTCGAAACCGGAGAGGCCATCCGCATCGACCCGGGTGGACAGTTTCAGGGCGACGCCGGTGTCGTCGATGCGCTGGCCGAAGTAGCGCAGGGTCTCGTGGAATTCTTCCTTGCCCGGGATCGTATTGGCCAGGTTGAACTGGCCGCCGATGCGGTCCGCGGCATCGAACAGGGTGACGCGATGCCCACGCTCGGCTGCGACGGTGGCGCACGCGAGGCCGGCGGGACCCGCACCGACCACCGCGATGGACTTCGGCGACGCGGCCTTCGGGTAGTTCAGTTCGGTTTCCGCGCAGGCGCGCGGGTTGACCAGGCAACTTGCCTTCTTCTGTTCGAAGACATGGTCCAGGCAGGCCTGGTTGCAGGCGATGCAGGTGTTGATGGCGTTGCTGCGACCGCTGCGCGCCTTTTCCACCCATTGCGGGTCGGCCAGCAACGGCCGCGCCATCGACACCATGTCGGCGGCACCGGATGCCAGGACCGCCTCGGCGACCTCGGGCATGTTGATCCGGTTGGTCGCGACCAGCGGCAGGCGCACATGGGGCTTCAGCTTCGCCGTGACGCCAGCGAACGCGGCACGCGGCACCGAGGTCGCGATGGTCGGCACCCGCGCTTCATGCCAGCCGATGCCGGTATTGATGATGGTCGCGCCGGCGGCCTCCACGGCCTGCGCCTGGGCGACGATGTCGTCCCAACCGTTGCCGCCCTCGACCAGGTCGAGCATCGACAGCCGGTAGACGACGATGAAATCCGGGCCGCAGGCCTCGCGCACGCGGCGCACGATCTCCACCGCGAACCGCATCCGCTTGGTCGCGTCGCCGCCCCAGGCGTCATTGCGCCGGTTGGTGCGCGCCGTAGTGAACTCGTTGAGCAGGTAGCCCTCCGAGCCCATGACCTCGACACCGTCGTAGCCGGCCTCGCGGGCCAGGCTGGCGGCGGTGGCGAAATCGCGGATATGACGCTCGATCCCGCGCACCGAGAGCGCCCGTGGGGTGAAGGGGTTGATCGGTGCCTTCAGCTTCGACGGCGCCACCGACAGCGGGTGGTAGGCGTAACGCCCGGCATGCAGCAACTGCATGCAGATCTTGCCGTCGTGGGCATGCACCGCCGAGGTGACCTGCCTGTGCCTTGCGACATGCCAGGGCATCGACATCCGGCTCGCGAACGGCTTCAGCCAGCCGACCAGGTTGGGCGCGAACCCACCCGTCACGATCAGCCCGGTTCCGCCGGCCGCACGTTCGGCGAAATACGCGGCCAATTTCGGGAAATCCGCCGCGCGGTCTTCAAGGCCGGTGTGCATGGATCCCATCAGCACCCGGTTGCGCAGGCGGGTAAAGCCCAAGTCGAGGGGCTGGAACAGGTGCGGGTAGGGAGGACTGGTCATCGCGCAAGCATACCCATGCGTACGGTCATGTGCATGGCATCAATCGGGTTACTGCATCGGTCAGTATGGGGAGACTGCCACCTACAGGCTGCAACCGCGCCATACGTCACGATCCGACGTGCTAGATTTGCATGTCGGCCGCGCCAGTCGGGAGGGGATGCCGGCAGTGCCTGCAGGCAGGCATCAAGTGCCCTTCAACCGGCCTCCGTTTTGCATCGTGACAACTGTTATGCTAGTGTTAACACGGCTTTCACGTGGCCGCCATTACTGTGTACGCGGGATGGCGTGCGGACTCAGCCGTCTGAAGCACATAATTTGGCGTCACTAGTTTCTATTACTGATCAAGGAGCTGAACATGAATAAGAAACTCCTCTGCGCTGCCCTTCTGGGTAGTCTGGGTATGGCGCAGGCTGCGTCCGCCCAGGAGTTTGATGATCGCTGGTATGTCTCCGGCTCGACCGGTGTGAACTTCCAGGACAACGATCGTGGTACCGAAGACTCGCTGTTCGTGACCATGGGTTTCGGCAAGTTCCTCAACCCGAACCTGTCGCTCGAAGCGGAACTGAACTACCAGAATCCGGACAAGACCATCAATCCGAATCTCTGGTGGAGCCAGTACGGCGTCTCCCTCGATGCGCGTTATCACTTCCGCAATGCGGATTCGAAGTGGTGGCCGTACGTGCGCGGTGGCGTCGGCTATCAGCGCCATGAAGAAGAGTACAACGCGTTCCCGAACCCGAATTCCCCGGGCCAGCATGAA
Organism: Thermomonas sp.; assembly: GCF_041919455.1. GTDB lineage: Bacteria > Pseudomonadota > Gammaproteobacteria > Xanthomonadales > Xanthomonadaceae > Thermomonas. Next base: position 138,040 of record NZ_JAYRTQ010000009.1, on the reverse strand, counting down.
GACTCCAACCTCGCCCTGAACCTGGGCGCCGGCCTGCAGTTCGACTTCGGCCGCGTCGATCTCCGTACCGAAGTTGGCACCCGCGTCGATTTCGACGATCAGCAAGCCCGTATCGGTAACCAGGAAGACATGTTCACCGACCTGCTCGCTTCGGTCGGCCTGACCGTGGCGCTCGGCCCGGAGCCGGTTGCCCCGGTTGCCCCGGCCCCGGTCGCGGAAACCAGCTGCGCGGATCTGGATGACGACGGCGACGGCGTCAACAACTGCAACGACAAGTGCCCGGGTTCGCAGGCTGGCCAGACGATCGGTCCGGACGGCTGCCCGGTGCCGGTCTCGATCGACCTGAAGGGCGTCAACTTCGACTTCGACAAGTCGACCCTGCGTCCGGATGCCGTCGCGATCCTCAATGAGGCCGTCGAAATCCTGAAGCGCTACCCGGAGCTGCGCGTTGAAGTCGCCGGTCACACCGACCTGTGCGGCACCGATGCGTACAACCAGTCGCTGTCGGAGCGTCGCGCCAAGGCCGTGTACGACTACCTGACCGGCAACGGTGTCGACGGTGGCCGCCTGGCGGGTCCGGTCGGCTACGGCGAGAGCCGTCCGCTGGAGCAGACCGCGCAGACGCTGCCGGGTTGCAAGAGCGAGACCAACCGCCGTACCGAGCTGAACGCCCAGTAATCCTGGTCGCCAGCAATGCAAGATGCGAAGCCCGGCCTTGTGCCGGGCTTCGTCGTTTGCAGTGCGCGATCAATCGCGTGATTGCGGCATTCGCGCACCAGCACCTACACTGCAGGTCTCAACGGGGAATTGTGTCCATGGTGTCGATCCGCAGCGCGTTGTCTCTCATGTTGTGCCTGGCCATTCCTGGCCTGGCGCATGCGGCGGGCGATGCCTGCCATGGCGATGCGCTCTCCGCGACACCGGTGCGACCCACCCTGATCGCACCGGTGGCCATCGAGCTGCCGCCCGCCACCACCCAACTCGGTGGCGCGACCGGCGTGTTGTCGCAATCCTTCGACGAAGCGTTGTCGGTGGACAACGTGCTGTTGCGGATCCGCCTGGACGGTTGCCGGGCGATGGCGAAAGCGAGCATCCCGGCAAGCGTGGCCAAGCCGGGCGACCCGGCGGCCTACAAGCCGCGCACCGAATTCGACAACGCGCCCTGGCGGTTCGACATGACCCAGAACGGCAAGCGCATGACCGCCGATGAATTCGATGCGTGGATGAAGGCGAAGGGCGTGCGCGTGGTCGGCCGCAAGGATGCGCCTGCGGCCGAAGCGGCACCGGCCTCTGCCCCCGCACCCGCGGAAAAGCCGAAGAAGTAATCGCACTGCTGCCGGGGCTTGGCAATCGTGGTCGATGCCCCGCGCCGGATCGGACTGGCACGCGTGTTGTCCAAGCGCGGCCTGTGCTCGCGCACGCAAGCGAGTGAGTGGATTCGCGCCGGTCGGGTCCAGGTGGATGGACGCGTGGTGCGCGATCCCGAATTCCCCACCATCGCCGGCCGGCATCGGATCGCCGTGGATGGTCATGGCCTGGATGACGCGCCGCGCGAGCGCCTCCATCTCGTGCTCAACAAACCCCGTGGGCTGGTGACGACCCTGCGAGACGAACACGGGCGCGATACCGTCTATCGCTGCTTCGACGCTGCGGACCTCGGCTTCATCGCGCCGGTGGGCCGCCTCGACAAGGCCAGCGAAGGGCTGTTGCTGTTCACCAACGATCCCGAGTGGGCGAGTCGAATCACCTCACCGGAAAGCGGGCCGGACAAGACCTACCACGTGCAGGTGGACTGCATCCCGGACGCAGCGATGCTGGCGAAGATCCAGGCAGGCATCGCCTTCGAAAGCGAGTGGTTGCGGGCGAAGTCGGCGTCCCTGCTGCGCACGGGCGCAAAGAATGCCTGGCTCGAAATCGTGCTCGATGAAGGTCGCAACCGGCAGATCCGTCGGTTGCTGGATGCGTTCGACATCGGCGTGCTGCGCCTGGTCCGCGTTGCCATCGGGCCACTGCACCTCGGCGAGTTGGCGAAGGGGCAGTGGCGCGCACTCACCGCCGAAGAAGTCGCCGCGCTCGGCGGCGACTGAGCCTCAGGCTTTCAGCACGCCGAGTTCGTGGCCGATGCGGACGAACGCATCGATCGCGCGATCCAACTGCTCGCGCGTGTGCGCGGCGCTGATCTGGGTGCGGATGCGCGCCTGTCCCTTCGCGACGACCGGGAAGAAGAAGCCGATCGCATAGATGCCTTCCTCCAGCAGGCGCTCGGCGAAGCGCTGGGCCAGCGGTGCGTCGTAGAGCATCACGGGACTGATCGGATGCACGCCGTGGCGGATGTCGAACCCGGCATCGACCATGCGGGTACGGAAATGGGCGGTGTTCTCGCGCAGTCGTTCGCGCAACTCGCCTGCCGATGACAACATCTCGAAGGCCTTGATGCCGGCCGCGACCACGTGCGGCGGCAACGAGTTCGAGAACAGGTACGGGCGCGAACGCTGGCGCAGCAGTTCGATCACTTCCTTCTTCGCGGTGGTGAAGCCGCCGAGTGCGCCACCCATCGCCTTGCCCAGGGTGCCGGTGAAGATGTCGATCTTCTCCATGACGCCCTTGACCTCGGCGGAGCCGCGGCCGCTGGCGCCAAGGAAGCCGGTGGCATGGCATTCGTCGATGTGCACAAGCGCGCCGTGTTTCGCCGCGAGCGCGGTGATCTCGTCCAGCGGCGCGATGAAGCCGTCCATCGAGAACACGCCGTCGGTGGTGATCATGATGGTGCGCGCGCCGTCCGCCTTGGCCTGCTGCAACTGCGTTTCCAGGTCGGCCATGTCGCAGTTGGCGTAGCGGTAGCGCTTGGCCTTGCACAGGCGCACGCCATCGATGATCGAGGCGTGGTTGAGCGCGTCGCTGATGATCGCGTCGTGCTCGTCCAGCAGCGGCTCGAACAATCCGCCGTTTGCATCGAAGCAGGCGGCGTAGAGGATGGTGTCCTCGGTGCCGAAGAAGTCGGCGATGGTCTGTTCGAGTTGCTTGTGCAGGTCCTGGGTGCCGCAGATGAAGCGCACGCTGGCCATGCCGAAGCCGTGGGTGTCCAGCGCGTCCTTCGCGGCCGCGATGATGTCCGGATGGTCGGCCAGGCCCAGGTAATTGTTGGCGCAGAAATTCAGCACCGTGCGGCCATCGGCGAGCTGGATCTCCGCCGACTGCGGGCTGGTGATGATGCGCTCGGACTTGAACAGGCCGGCGGCGCGGATCTCGTCGAGGGTGTCAGCGTAACGCTGGGTCAAGGACATGTCTGTTCCTGTCGAGGTCGTTTCAATCGCTGCTGCCGCTGCCGCTGCCGCTGTCGCTGTCGCTGCTGCCCGCGTCGTCGGACGATGCATCATCCGACGCATCGCCGCAGGCATCGGGCTCGAACGGGCGATCGTTGTTTTCGTTGGTGTCGCACGGGTTGTCGTACGCATTCGCCGGCGCAGACTCGTTCCATCCGGAAGCCGAATCGCCGGTACGCGTGACCTTGTCGCTGTTGGCGAGCAAGATCCAGCCGGCGATCACGACGATGGCGATGACCAGCACGAACCACATCGGCGCGGCCTCAGTTCCAGCTCAGCACGACCTTGCCCGACTTGCCGCCTTCCATCAGGTCGAAGCCCTTCTGGAAGTCGTCGATCGGCAACTGGTGGGTCAGCACCTTGCCGAGCGGGAAGCCGCTCAACACCAACTGCGTCATCTTGTACCAGGTCTCGTACATCTTGCGGCCGTACATGCCGTGGATGGTCAGGCCCTTGAAGATGATCTTGTCCCAGTCGGCGCCGGCGCCGTTTGGCATGATCCCGAGCATGGCGATCTTGCCGCCGTGGTACATGCAGTCGAGCATGTCGTTGAAGGCGCGCGGGTTGCCGCTCATCTCCAGGCCCACGTCGAAGCCCTCCATGTGCAGGTCGGCCATCACGTCCTTGAGCGAGGTGTTGGCGACGTTGACCACGCGCGTCGCACCCATGTCGGCGGCGAGTTTCAGGCGGAAGTCGTTGACGTCGGTGACCACCACGTTGCGCGCGCCGATGTGCTTGCAGATGCCCGCGGCGATCACCCCGATCGGACCGGCGCCGGTGATCAGCACGTCTTCGCCGACCACGTCGAATTCCAGCGCGCAGTGCGCGGCATTGCCGTAGGGGTCGAAGAACGCGGCGAGCTCGCTCGGGATCTGGTCCGGGATCGGCCACAGGTTCGATGCCGGCATCACGATGTATTCGGCGAACGCGCCATGGCGGTTCACGCCGATGCCGACCGTGTTCGGGCACAGGTGCTGCTTGCCGGCGCGGCAGTTGCGGCAGTGGCCGCAGACGATATGGCCTTCGGCGCTGACGCGCTGCCCCAACTGGTAGCCGGTGACGCCCGGGCCGAGGTCGACGATGCGGCCCACGAACTCGTGGCCGATCACCAGGCCTGGCTTGATCGTGCGCTGGCTCCATTCGTCCCACAGGTAGATGTGCAGGTCGGTGCCGCAGATCGCGGTCTTCTCCAGCTTGATCAGCACTTCGTTGGGGCCGGGCGTCGGTACCGGCACCTGTTCCATCCAGATGCCCTTGCCGGCTTCGCGCTTGACCAGCGCCTTCATCGTTTGCGTCTGCGACATGGCGGGTTCGCCTTGCGGGATCGAGGCGCGCATTCTACCGCCGCTGGCCTGTGCGCCAGGTCATGACCGCAGGCACACGCCAGCACCATGCCTCGAGTGGTGTAATCCGCGTTTGACCGATCTGCAGGAGTTTCCATGCGCCACCGCACGTTGTCCGTCGTCGTTGCCCTCGTCCTTACCGGTGGTGCAGCCCATGCCGACGAAGGCATGTGGATGCCGTCGCAACTGCCGCAACTGGCGAAGCAGCTGAAGGCGGCGGGGTTCAAGGGCAACCCCGCGGACCTGGCCGACCTGATCAGGCATCCGATGAGCGCTGTGGTCTCCATCGGCGGCTGCACTGCGAGCTTCGTGTCGCCGCAGGGGTTGGCGGTCACCAACCACCATTGCGCACTCGGCGCGATCCAGCTGAATTCCACCGCGGAACGCAACCTGATCCAGGACGGTTTCATTGCCGCGAGCATGGCCGATGAACCGTCGGCCGGTCCGGCGGCGCGGATCTGGGTGACGGTCGGCTTCGACCCGATCACCGATCGCATCCTGGCCGATGCGACCGGCAAGACCGGGCGTGCGTACTACGAGGCGGTGGAAACCGCGCAGAAGGCGGCGGTCGCCACCTGCGAGCAGGACGCCGGCCATCGCTGCAGCGTGGCCAGCATGTACTACGGCCGCGAGTACTACCTGATCAAGCAGCTCGAACTGAAGGACGTGCGCCTGGTGTATGCGCCGCCGCGCTCGATCGGCAACTACGGCGATGACATCGACAACTTCATGTGGCCGCGCCACACCGGCGACTTCACCTTTTATCGCGCCTACGTGGGCAAGGACGGCAAGCCGGCGGCTTACAGCAAGGACAACGTGCCGTATGCGCCGCCTGCGCACCTCACCGTGTCCACCGCGCCGGTGAAGGCCGGCGACTTCGCGATGGTCGCGGGGTATCCGGGCACTACCTTCCGCCACCGCACCGCATCGGAATTCGCCAACCAGATCGATTGGCTGCTGCCCGCGCGCATCGATGTGGTCGGCGGCATGATCAAGACCATCGAAGCCGCGACTGTGGGCGACAAGGCCAAGGAGGTGCTGTACGCCTCCACCGTGGCCGGCAACAAGAACACCCTGAAGCGTGCGCAGGGCGAACTCGACGGCCTGCGCCGCAGCGATGCGGTGCGCGTGCGTGCCGCCGATGAAGCGGCGATGCTGGCCTGGCTGGCGAAGCAGCCCGATGCCGCCGCACGGCAGGCCGATATCCGCGCGATGCAGGCGCAGCTGGATGCGGGGCAGGCCACCCGCGAACGCGACTTCCTGCTGCCGTTCCTGCGCCCGGGCCTGCTGGGTTCCGCGATCACGCTGCGCCGGCTGGCGATGGAGCGCGGCAAGCCGGATGCGCAGCGCGAATCGGGATTCCAGCAACGCGACGAGGTGCTGATCGAAGGCGGGCTGAAGCAGTTGCAGCGCCGCTACGATCCCGAGGTGGAGAAGGCCACGTTGCGTTACGCGCTGAAGCGCTACTACGCGCTGCCGGCGTCGCAGCGCATCGTCGAGTTCGATGCCGCGTTCGGTGCGAACGAGTCGATGGCAAGCGCCAGGCTCGACAGCCTCTACGCGCAGACCAAGCTCGGTGTCGAAGCGGATCGCCTGGCGCTGATCAAGGCATCGCCCGACGCCGTGCTCGCATCGGCCGATCCGCTGATGCAGCTCGCGGCCACGTTGCAGCCGGCGCTGCTGCGGCTGGAGGAAGAAGGCAAGCAGCGCAGCGGCGAGCTGATGCGCCTGCGCCCGGCGTACATGCAGGCGCTGATCGGCTATCGCGAATCGCAGGGCAGGGCGGTGTATCCGGACGCCAATTCCACCCTGCGCGTGAGCTACGGCAAGGTCAGCCCGCTCAGCCCGCGCGACGGCATGGACTACCGGCCGCTGACCACGGTCGCCGGCATCGTCGAGAAGAACACCGGCGTGGAACCGTTCGATGCCCCCAAGCCGCTGCTGGATGCGATTGCCGCGGGCGATTTCGGCACCACCATCGACCCGACGCTGAAGACGCAGACGGTCGACTTCATGACCAACCTCGACACCACCGGCGGCAATTCCGGCTCGCCGGTGCTGGACGCCAACGGCAAGCTGATCGGCCTGAACTTCGACAGCAACTGGGAAGCGGTCAGCGCCAGCTGGATGTTCGATCCCCGCTACAAGCGGGCCATCCACGTGGACATGCGCTACCTGCGCTGGTTGCTGGCCAAGGTGTATCCGGCGCCGCACCTGCTCAGCGAAATGAACCTGCCGGCGGAATGATGTTCCACGGCGAATGACGAACCACGCACACGAACCACAGGACAGGACGATGCAGAAGACGATGCTTGCCGCGGCGATCGCGGCACTGACGATGGGAACGGCGTTCACGGTGTCCGCCGGCGAAGGCATGTGGGTACCGCAGCAGTTGCCGGAGATCGCCGGCCCGCTGAAGAAGGCGGGCCTGAAGCTGGATCCGAAGCAACTGGCTGACCTCACCGGCGACCCGATGGGCGCGGTGGTCTCGCTGGGCGGTTGCACCGCGAGCTTCGTGTCCCCGCAGGGCCTGGTGGTGACCAACCACCACTGCGCGGCAGGCGCGATCCAGCTCAACTCCACGGCGGAGAACAACCTGCTCGAGAAGGGCTTCAATCCCGCCAGCATGGCCGATGAGGTGTCCGCCGGTCCGAATGCGCGCATCTTCGTGCTGGCCGACATCACCGACGTGACCGACCGGGTCAAGGCGGCGATCGCGGCCGCGCCCGGGCCGCTGGAGCGCACGAAGGCGGTGGAAGACCTGGACAAGCAGCTGGTCGCCGAGTGCGAGGCCGACGCCGGCCATCGCTGCCGCCTCTACAGCTTCATGGGCGGCAACACCTATCGCCTATTCAAGAACATCGAGATCAAGGACGTGCGCCTGGCCTACGCGCCGCCGGGCAGCGTGGGCAACTACGGCGGCGAGATCGACAACTGGATGTGGCCGCGCCACACCGGCGACTTCAGCTTCTACCGGGCCTACGTCGGCAAGGACGGCAAGCCGGCCGCGTACAGCAAGGACAACGTGCCGTTCAAGCCGAAGCACTGGCTGAAGATCGCCGACCAGCCGCTGCGCGAAGGCGACTTCGTGATGGTGGCCGGCTATCCGGGCAGCACCGCGCGCTACGCGCTGGCCGCCGACTTCGACGCCACCAGCACCTGGACCTATCCCACCGTCACCAAGCGCTTCAAGGAGCTGGTGGCGATGGTGAATGCCGCCGGCGAGAAGAACCCGGACATCGCGGTCAAGTACGCCGCCGCGATGCAGGGCTGGGAAAATACGCTGAAGAATTACGACGGGCAGATGGAAGGTTTCACCCGCATGGGCGCCGCCGGCATCAAGCGCGAGCGCGAACAGGCGGTGCTCGACTGGCTGAAGTCGCGCGGTGCCGATGGTGCGCAGGCGCTGGCCGCGCATGCCACGCTGACGGCGCTGAGCGAGCAGGGCCGCACCACGCGCGAGCGCGATTCGGTGATCGGCAACGTCGGCGGTGCGCTGGGTGGCAGTGCGCTGACCCTGTACCGCCTCGCGGTGGAGCGCGAGAAGCCCGATGCGCAGCGCGAGTCCGGCTTCCAGCAGCGCGACCTGCCCGGCATCGAGGGCGGCATCAAGCAGATGGAGCGCCGCTACGTGGCGGAGATGGATCGGCAGATCCAGCGCTACTGGCTGATGCATTACATCGCCTTGCCGGCCGACCAGCGCATCGCCGCGATCGACGCATGGATCGGCGGCAACGATGCCAAGGCGGTGGATGCCGCGCTGGATCGCCTCAATGGCAGCAAGCTCGGCAGCCTGGAAGAGCGCATGAAGTGGTTCAACGCCGATCACAAGGCGTTCGAGTCCAGCACCGACCCGGCGATCCAGTACGCGGTGGCGATGTTGCCGACCTCGCTGAAGCTGGAAGAAGACCGCAAGCTGCGCGCCGGCGAAACCATCGCCCCGCGCGCCACCTACCTGCAGGCCGTCGCCGACTACAACAAGGCGCAGGGCAAGGCGGTGTATCCGGACGCGAACTCCTCGCTGCGGATCACCTTCGGCAACGTGATGGGCTATACCAAGCCCGGCAGCCACACGCCCGAAGCGTCGTTCACCACGCTGGAGCAGGTGGCGGACAAGGCGACCGGCAAGGATCCGTTCGATGCGCCGCAGGCGCAGCTGGATGCGATCAAGGCCAAGCGGTATTCGGGCATGACCGATGCGAAGTTGAAGACCGTGCCGGTCAATTTCCTGTCCGACCTCGACATCACCGGCGGCAATTCCGGTTCGCCGGTGCTGGATGCGCACGGCAAGCTGGTGGGCCTGGCGTTCGACGGCAACTGGGAGTCGGTGGCCTCGAACTGGGTGTTCGACCCGTCGATGTCGCGGATGATTTCCGTCGACCAGCGTTACATGCGCTGGATCATGCAGGAAGTGATGCCGGCGCCGCGGCTGTTGAGCGAGATGGGCGTCGCGCCGAAGAAGTGATGCAAGCGCACGATGCGTGAAACGGAAACGCCGGCCTCGTGCCGGCGTTTCCATTTGCGCGCGGGGTCAGTCGCGGAAGTCGTAATCGAAAGTGTAGAAATGCTTCCCGTCGACGATGTCGATAGCGATCCGCCCGTGCAGGCCGGTCAACTCGTCGGTGCCGGTGTCAGGGACCACGGTCAGCTCCAGCGAGGGCTTGCCGCGATCCATGATGCCGTTGTGCTGGGCGAAGAAGCTGCCGCTGCGACCGTCCAGCCTGCCCACGATGCGCTCCATCGCCACGTAGGCGCCGGAGCCCTGCACCGGCGACATCACTGCCAGCATGTGGACCACGCTGGTGGCATCTAGCGCGCCGTGGAAGCGCTTGTCGAAGCGCGAATGGCCGACCGTGGCGCCCTGGCCGATGTCCAGCTCGTCCTGCGGGATGCGTTTGACCTCGAACTCGCCCTTGGCTTGCATGCGGGGGATCCTGGTAAGCGGCTGGAGAGCCTAACGCCTGCGCCGTAAAGTCGCGTGCAACCTGCTACGCTGTTGCGACGCAACATAGATGAACAGGGGCCGCTGCCATGAAGATCCTGCTTGCACGTCATGGCGAGACGCCGTGGAACGCCGAAGGCCGCTACCAGGGGCAGGAAGACATTCCCCTGTCGGAGGTCGGCATCGGCCAGGCCTCTGCACTCGGTGAACGCCTGCGCGACCTGCCGATCCACCGCGCCGTTGCCTCGCCGCTGTCGCGTGCGCGACGCACCGCGGAACTGGCCTTGGGCACCGAGCGCGCGGGGCAGCTGATGTTCGACGGAGGCCTGAAGGAAATCGCCCACGGCGAGTGGGAAGGCCTGCTGGCCAGCGAGATCGACGCACGCGACGGCGAGCGCCTGCGCGCGTGGCGCGACGCGCCCGAGACCGTGCAGATGCCGGGCGAGGGTGGCGAATCGCTGCAGCAGGTGCTGGACCGTGCCTGGCCTGCATTCGCGCGTGCCTGCGCCGGCCTGGGCGCGGACGACACTTTGCTGGTCGTGGCTCATGACGCCGTCAATCGCGTGCTGCTGTGCCGGATCCTGGGCATCCCGCTGTCGAAGCTGTGGGGTTTCCGCCAGGCACCGACCACGATCAACCTGCTGGAAGGCGCCTCGGTCGATGCGCTCGAAGTCGTGCGTCTCAACGATTGCAGCCACCACACCGCGCTGTTCGGCGAGGCCAAGCACCGCGCGCTGTAACGCTCAGGGCACCGGATACCCGCGCGCCGCTTCCCACAGCGCGTACCACGCATCCTTCGGCAGCGGTGTTGCGCAGGCATCGGCAGCAGCGCGGATGCGCGCCGGATCGGTACTGCCGATGACCACGCGCGTATCCGGCACGCTGGCGACCCAGCGCAACAGCAGCGAAGCGGCATCCAGCCCGAATTCATTGCCCAACGACTGCAGCGCCTCGTGCAATGGCCCGGAAGATTGCAGCAATCCACCTCCGCCCAGCGGCGACCATGCCTGTACCTCGGCGCCGCGCGCGCGGGTGGCGTCGAGCGTGCCGTCTTCGATGACCGTGCTGTTGGCCAGCGACAGTTCGACCTGGTTGCCGACGATGCCGAGCGTGCCGTCGAACAGCGCCAGTGCGTGCGCGCCGAAGTTCGACACGCCGAAGGCGCCCACGCGTCCCGTCGCCTGTTCCTCGCGCACCCAATCGGCGATCACTGCCGGCTCCAGCAGCGGATCGAAGCGATGCAGCATCAGCACGTCGACATGGTCGGTCCGCAGGTCGCGCAGGCTGGTGTCGAGCGCCGCGCGCAGGTGGCGCACCGACAGGTCGTAGTGCTGCACGCCACGCGGGTTGCCGGGGCTGCTGGTGCGGACGATGCCGACCTTGGCCAGCAGTTTCAGCCGCTGCCGCAATCCGGGCCGCGATGCCAGCGCCTCGCCCACCAGTGGATTGGTGGCGTGGTCGCCGTAGATGTCGGCCAGGTCGAGGGTGTCGATGCCGGCATCGAGCGCGCCCTCCAGCAAGGATGCGACCGCGGTGGGCGACAGCTTCGCGCCCCAGCTGCCGAAACGCATGGAACCGAGGATCGGCGCGGGCTGGCTCATGTCGGGGTGTCGCTCGGCGGGGACGAGGCCGGATAATAGCGGCATGCCCACGCGTCCCTTGAGCGACTGGCTCGCTTACATCGAGCAACAGCATCCCAAGTCCATCGCGATGGGCCTGCAGCGCGTGCGCGAAGTGGCCATGCGGATGGGCTTGGGCAAGCCGGCGAAGCGCGTGATCACCGTCGGCGGCACCAATGGCAAGGGCTCGACCGTCGCCTTCATCGAGGCCATCGCCCGCGCGCATGGCTGGAAAACTGGCGCCTACACCTCGCCGCACCTGTTCCGCTACAACGAGCGCGTGCGCATCGAGGGCGCGGATGTCGAGGACGACGCGCTGGTGGAAGGCTTCGAGGCGGTCGAGGCCGCGCGCGGCGACACCCCGCTGACGTACTTCGAATACGGCACGCTGTGCGCATTGTGGCTGTTCGCCCGGGCGAGGCTGGACCTGGTCGTGCTGGAAGTCGGCCTGGGTGGTCGCCTGGATGCGGTGAACCTGGTCGATGCCGACGTCGCGGTGATCACCACCGTCGACCTCGACCACCAGGATTGGCTGGGCGATGACGTCGAATCCATCGGTTTCGAAAAGGCCGGCATCGCCCGCCCGTTCAAGCCGCTGATCCTGGGCGACGACGACCCGCCGGCCAGCGTGTTGCGGCATGCGTACGCGATCGGCGCGCAGTCATGGCGGATCGCCAACGATTTCTTCGCGGAACCCGTCGATGCCGCGACATGGCGCTGGCGCGAAGTCGGGCATGCGATGACCCTGCCGCGACCGGCGCTGGATGCACCGGTGCAATTGCGCAATGCGGCCTGCGCGGTGGCGGCACTGCGCGCGCTGCCGGGTCGCATCGAGCGGCAGGCGTACGCGGAGGGCATCGCCAACGCGCAAGTGGTCGGTCGCCTGCAGCGGTTCCGCCGCGATGGCGTCGAAATCGTGGTGGACGTGGGCCACAACCCGCAGGCAGCGCGTGCGTTGGCGGCATGGCTGCGCGCGCAGCCGCGACGTCGCACGCTTGCGGTGTATGCGGCGCTGGCCGACAAGGATGCCGCGGGGGTGGTCACGGCCTTGGCCGGGCAGGTCGATGGCTGGCACCTGGCGGGATTGGTCGATGCGGGTTCGCGTGGGCAGCAAGCCAGCGCGTTGCGACAACGCCTGGCCGGTACCGAAGCCGCCACGGCGGATGCGCATGCAGATCCCGGCATCGCGCTCGAAGCCGCGCTGCAGTCGGCCACGCCCGATGGGCGCGTGCTGGTGTTCGGCTCCTTCCACACCACGGCAGTCGCCCTGAGGCGATTCGGGGCCGATAGATGACGCGTGCGATTGCTCTCCCGCGTGGCGACGCGTTGCATGGGTTCGCAGGGGGACGTTAATCGCGGCGCGGTATAATTCCGGCTCCCCCGCCGCCGCTGGTCCCCGGTATGCCGATGGAACCCTCGTTGAAGCAGCGCCTGGTCGGCGCGGTCGTGCTGGTCGCACTGGCGGTGATCTTCCTGCCGATGCTGGTCAAGGGCCCCGCGCCCGACAGTGGCGTGTCCGATGTGGCGCTGGACGTGCCCGCCGAACCCGAGACTGCGGACGGCATGGTCACCCGCGACCTGCCACTGGTCGCGCCGGCAGGCGCCCCGGAAGGTGGTGCGACCGGGATGCCTTCGGCGATGCCGGATGCGGCAGCGCCCAGCACGCAACAGGGTGCGTTCCCGACCACTGCGGCCGGCGACCATGCGGTCAGCTTCGGCAGCTATGCCACCGCGGCGGATGCCGACAAGGTGATTGCCGCGCTCAAGGCTGCCGAGCTGCCCGGCTACCGCGAAACGGTGACACTCAACGGGCGCCAGGCCGAGCGAGTGCGCATCGGTCCGTTCGCCGACCTGGCCGTGGCCGAGTCCGCGCGGCTGCGGGCCGCGCAGGTGAATCCGAACGTCGGCGCCAAGGTCATCGCGCTGGATGCGAATCCGGCGACGCCACCGGCACCGGTGTCCGCACCTTCGACCGCGGTGGCCGCCACGCCGACGGCGCCGGTCAAGGCCGAACCGCTGCCGCCCGTCGCCACCAAGCCGGCTGCGCCGGTCACCACGCCTGCGGCGAAACCTGCCGTCGTGGCCGAGGCGAAGCCGACGCCACCGGTACCCAAGTCTGCTGTGGTCACCCCGCCGCCGGCCAGCAAGCCCGCCGACACCAGCAAGACCGGTTTCGCGGTGCAGGTCGGTGCGTTCGCCGATGCCGCTGCAGCCACTGCCTTGCGCGACAAGCTGCGCAGTGCCGGCTTCAACGCGTTCACCGACAGCGTCAGCACCGAAGGCGGCACCCGCACCCGCGTGCGTGTCGGCCCGGCGATGAACCGTGCCGAAGCCGACGCGCTCAAGGCGCAGGTCAAGGCCAAGGCCGGCATCGACGGCATCGTCCGCCCGCATCCGTAACACCCTCGTTCGAACCAGGAAACAACCCCATGTGCGGCATCGTCGGAATCGTCGGCCACAGTGAAGTCGCGGCCCAGTTGTACGACGGCCTCACCGTACTGCAGCACCGTGGCCAGGACGCGGCCGGCATCGCCACCGCGGATGGCGGCAAGTTGCGCGTGCACAAGGGCAACGGGCTGGTGCGCGACGTGTTCGACCAGTCGGCGATGGCGCTGCTGTCCGGCCGCGTCGGCGTCGCCCATTGCCGCTATCCGACCGCGGGCAGCGAGGGCAGCGACGAAGCGCAGCCGTTCTACGTCAATTCGCCGTTCGGCATTGCCCTGGCGCACAACGGCAACCTGATCAATACCGACGCGCTGCGTCGCGAGGTGTTCGAGCAGGATCGGCGCAACGTCAACACCGAATCCGATTCCGAAGTGCTGCTCAACGTGTTCGCGCACGAACTGGACCTGCAGAAGGCACTGACGCCGGATGCGGTGTTCCGCGCGCTGGAAGGCGTGAACCGCCGTGCCAGGGGTGGCTACGCGGTGGTCTGCGCGGTGCTGGGCCTGGGCCTGGTGGCGTTCCGCGATCCGCACGGGATCCGCCCGCTGGTGCTGGGCAAGCGCGCGGGCGCGGGCGGCGACGAATACATCGTGGCCTCGGAATCCGTGGCGCTGGACATCCTCGGTTTCGAGCGCATCCGCGATGTCGAACCGGGCGAAGGCATCGTGATCACCGCGCGCGGCGAGCTGTTCGCGCAGCAGTGCGCGCAGCCGCAGGACCACGCGCCCTGCATCTTCGAGTACGTGTATTTCGCGCGACCGGACTCGATGATCGAGAACATCTCGGTGCACAAGGCGCGCATGCGGATGGGCGTGACCCTGGGCGAGAAGATCCTGCGCGAGCGCCCCGACCACGACATCGACGTGGTGATCCCGATCCCCGACACCAGCCGCGATTCCGCGCTGGAAATCGCGAATGTGTTGGGCGTGAAGTATCGGGAAGGCTTCATCAAGAACCGTTATGTCGGCCGTACGTTCATCATGCCGGGGCAGGGCGAGCGGGCGAAGTCGGTGAAGCGCAAGCTCAACCCGATCCCGCTGGAGTTCCGCAACCGCGTGGTGCTGCTGGTCGACGATTCCATCGTGCGCGGCACCACCAGCAAGCAGATCGTGCAGATGGCGCGCGATGCAGGCGCCAAGAAGGTGTATCTCGCGTCCGCCGCGCCGCCGGTGCGTTACCCGAACATCTACGGCATCGACATGCCGTCGAGTGAGGAACTGGTGGCGCACGGTCGCAGCGAGAAGGACATCGAGCAGTTGCTGGGCTGCGATTGGCTGATCTACCAGGAATTGTCCGACCTCGAAGCCGCGGTAGCCGGGCCGAAATTCCCGGGTCGCCGCTTCGACAGTTCCTGCTTCAGTGGCGAATACGTGACCGGGATCGAGACCGGTTATTTCGAGCGCCTGCAGCAGTTGCGCTCGGATGACGCGAAGAAGACGCGCCGGGCGTCCTGAGCCCCTCTCCCCTCGGGAGAGGGGTTGGGGTGAGGGTGCGACGGGCTCGTTCAGTCGAATGAAACGAACCCTCATCCGCCCCTGCGGGGCACCTTCTCCCGGCGGGAGAAGGAAACACCAAGCGCAAGAATGACCGACCTCTTCGCTGCCGCCCGCGCCTGCCTCGACGCCAACACGCCGGATGAAAAGCCTGCATTGACGTTGGCGATGGCGAACGCCTTCGCCCGCGGCGAACTCGTGATCGATGCCGATGCGCCGCCACCCGAGCCGATCCGCATGCCCGGCCGCCCGCAGCGTCCGCTGCTCGTGCATCCACGCGATCTCCCGCGCCGCGGCTTCGGCAGTGTCGAAGGTCGTGCGGCCTTCATCCATGCGGTCGCGCACATCGAGTTCAACGCCATCGACCTGGCCTGGGATGCGGTGTATCGCTTCCGCGGCATGCCGGCCGCGTACTACGCCGACTGGGTCTCGGTCGCGAACGACGAGGCCCGCCATTTCGCGATGCTGCGCGCGCGCCTGAACGAACTCGGCCACGACTACGGAGACTTCGATGCCCACAACGGCCTGTGGGAAATGGCGGAAAAAACGGCAGGTTCCGGCTTGGCACGGATGGCGCTGGTGCCGCGCGTCCTCGAAGCGCGCGGGCTGGATGTCACGCCGGGAATGATCGTGAAGCTGCGTTCGCTGGGCGATGACGTGACCGCCGACATCCTCGACATCATCCTGCGCGAAGAAGTGGCGCACGTCGCTTCGGGTTCGCGCTGGTATCGATGGCATTGCGAACGCGAAGACATCGAGCCACGCGCCAGGTTCCGAGAGTTGCTGCGCGAATACGCCACCGGCGTGCTGCACAAGCCGTTCAATACCCAGGCGCGGCTGGAGGCCGGCTTCGATCTCGAAGAGCTGGAAAGCCTGCTGGCCGAAGCCGGCTGAGTTTCATCGCGGCCGAAGATGGCATGCGGCACACTCCGCGCTGTCCGTCCTGGAGCATTGCCTTGAAATTCGCCATCGCGTCGCTCTCGTTGCTGCTGGTCGCCTGCCAACCGTCGCAGCCGCCGGCTGACCCCGTGCCGCCGGCGGATGCGGTCGCGCCGGCTGTGCCTGCATCGCCCGCCGTCGAAACGTCATCCGCCAAGCGGGTTGCCGGTGAGGAGAACGTCGAGCCGCTGCGGATCTTCCGCGCGTTCGGCACCGAGCCGTTCTGGGGCGTCAACGTCGAGGGCACGCGACTGACGTACACGACGCCGGAAGACCAGCCCGGCGTAGTGATGCAAGGCACGCGCAAGACCTTGGCCGATGGGGTGGAGATTTCAGGCCAGCACGATGGCAAGCCCTTCGTGCTGGCGGTCAGCAGCGGGACCTGCAGTGACGGTATGTCGGACAACACCTACAGCATGGTGTCGACGTTCCGTTACGGCGACATCGACTACAAGGGTTGTGGCGAAGCGGCGAAATAGCCAGGCGATGAGGCGACGAGGGCGCGGGGCGTTCGCACAGCGGCATTTCGAGGCGCGCAGCGAATGCCCTGTGTCCTCGTCGTCGGACTACAACGAAGCGAGTTCGACGCCGTCCTCGCCGACCCGCAGCACCGAGCCCTGCTCGTACCAGTCGCCCAGCACGACGCGGGTATTCCCTTCGCCTTCATCGTGGATCGCCGGGCGATGGGTGTGGCCGTGGATCATCCGGCGCACGCCGGAGGTCGCGAACAGCGCGTCGACCGCGTCCTTCGCCACGTCGCCGACGACCTCGGCGGTGCCGGCACTGACCAGCTCGCCATAACGCGCCTTGCTGGCCGCGCGCGCCTGTGCGGCGAACGCGAGCCGTGCCTCGAGAGGTTGGGCGAGGAACTGCATCTGCCAGCGCGGGTCGCGGGTCTGCGCGCGGAATTGCTGGTACGCGAGGTCGTCGGTGCAGAGCAGGTCGCCGTGGAGGATGACCGTCGGCGTGCCGTACAGGTCGATGACCCGCGGTTCGTCGAGCAATGTCATGCCGCAGCGCGCCGCGTAGTCCGCGCCGAGCAGGAAATCGCGATTGCCGCGGATGAAACGCACCGGCACGCCGGACGCGGCCAGTGCGCGCAATTTGTCGGCGACGAACGCGCCTGCATCGGACGGATCATCGTCGCCGACCCAGGCCTCGAACAGGTCGCCGAGGATGTACAGCGCGTCCGCGCCTGTCGCTTCCTCATCGATGAAGCGGCCGAACAGCTCGGTGATCGCCGGGCGTTCCGGGTCGAGGTGGAGGTCGGCGATGAACAGCGTGGTCATGCGGGCATTGTAAAACTCCTCCCCCTGCCTGCAGGGGGAGGCTGGGAGGGGGTTAGCCCTCGCCAAGACTAAATCCCACCCCAACCCTCCCCCGCAGGCAGGGGAGGGCGTAAACGCTAAAATGCGCGACCACCGCATGTCCTGTCGATCCCATGACCGTCCGCACCCGCTTCGCCCCCAGTCCCACCGGCTACCTGCACATCGGCGGCGCGCGCACCGCGCTGTACTGCTGGCTGGAATCGCGCCACAAGGGCGGCGAGTTCATCCTGCGCATCGAGGACACCGACCGCGAGCGCAGCACGCAGGCGGCGATCGACGCCATCCTGCAGGCGATGGAATGGCTGGGCCTGGACTACGACGAAGGCCCGATCTACCAGACCCATCGTCTCGACCGTTACAAGGAGGTCGCCGAGCAACTGGTGGCTTCGGGCCATGCGTACTACGCCTACGAGACCAAGCAGGAGCTCGAGGCGATGCGCGAGGCCGCCATGGCAGCCAACGACAAGCCGCGCTACAACGGCGCGTATCGCGACGCGAACGCCGGCTGGCGCGACGATCCGAACCGGGTGATCCGCTTCCGCAATCCCATCGATGGCGTGGTCGCGTGGGACGACAAGGTCAAGGGTCGCATCGAGATCGCCAACAGCGAGCTCGACGACCTCGTCATCTTCCGCAGCGACGGTTACGCCACCTACAACTTCGCGGTGGTGGTGGACGACATCGACATGCGCATCACCGACGTGGTGCGTGGCGACGACCACGTCAACAACACGCCGCGCCAGATCAACATCTATGAAGCGCTCGGCGCGCCGGTGCCGAATTTCGCCCACCTGCCGATGATCCTGGACGAGCAGGGTGCCAAACTGTCCAAGCGCACCGGCGCCGCCGATGTCATGCAGTACCGCGACGCGGGCTACCTGCCGCATGCGTTGCTGAATTACCTGGTGCGCCTGGGCTGGTCGCATGGCGACCAGGAAGTGTTCTCCATCGCTGAAATGCAGTCGCTGTTCGACCTTGCCGATGTCAACGCGAAGGCGGCGCGGCTGGACATGGCCAAGCTGGGCTGGCTCAACCAGCAATACCTGAAATCGGACGATGCCGAGTCCGTGGCCAGGCATCTCGAATGGCATTTGCAACAGGCGGGCTACGACCTGGCGAAGGGCCCGAAGCCGGCCGATCTCGTCATCGCGTTGCGGGAGCGTGCGCAGACGCTGAAGGAAATGGCGGAGAAATCCGCGGTCTGGTTCGGCCCGTTGACCGTCTACGACGACGCGTCGGTGGCCAAGCATCTCAAGGACGCCGCGCGTGAACCGCTGGCGCAGATGCGCACGCGGCTTGCCGAACTGGCGGACTGGTCGCCGGAGCCGATCCACGATGTCGTGAAGACGGTGTCCGAGGCGCTTGGCATCGGCATGGGCAAGATCGCGCAGCCGTTGCGCGTGGCGATCACGGGCACCCAGGTCAGCCCGGACATCGGCTGGACCGTGTACCTGTGCGGCCGCGACGAAGCGCTGGCGCGGATCGACGCGGCCCTTGCGAAGCTGTCGGGCTGAACCCAGATCACGGTCATGGCCAAGTCGCACGCCTGCAGCAGTCCCGACCACCACGTGCACGATGCCGCCGGCTTCGTCGCGGCGGTGGAGCGCGCCTGCAGCGAGCGCGGGTTGCGGCTGACCGAGATTCGCGCGCGCGTGCTCGGGCTGGTTGCCGATGCCGGCAAGCCGATCAAGGCCTACGACCTGCTCGACAAGGTGCGCGAAGGCGAGGGTGCCGGCGCGGCAGCGCCACCGACGGTGTATCGCGCGCTGGATTTCCTGCTGGCCAATGGCTTCATCCACAAGCTGGAGTCGGTCAACGCCTTCGTCGCCTGCCACCACCCGAATGCCGCGCAGCATTCTGCGCCGTTCCTGATCTGCGATGCCTGCCACAAGGCTGTGGAGCTGGAGGACGAACACGTCGTGGCCACGCTCGATGCGCAAGCGCGCGCGCTGGGGTTCAGTCCGCAGACGCAGACTCTGGAAGTGCACGGGCTCTGCGCGGAGTGCGCGCGCAAATAAAACCGCCTGCCCCCCGGAGGGAGGCAGGCGCCGATCGATCGCGGGGGTCAGGCGACGATCAGAAGAACAGGCGTACGCCCATCACCAGGTTGCGGCCCGGCAACGGCACCACATCCTTGAGGAACGAGGTGTGCGGGCGCGCTTCACGGTTGCTCAGGTTGCTGCCATCCACGAAGACCTCCCACTCGCGGCCGCTGGCGGTGTCGATATGCCAGGCCACGTGCGCGTCGACCAGGGTGTAGCCGGGGGTCGCGTCCTCGAACGCCGCCACGTCGTCCTGTTCGAGATATCGCACTGCGCCGAGGCTTGCGCGCCAACCATCGCGTTCCCAGCGCAGTTCGCCACCAACGCGTGACGGCGCGATCCGGGGCAGGTTGCCGCCGGTCGCTACTTGCGCTTCCTCGTGGTGATAGTGATCGCCGTGCGGGACATCGACTTCGACCAGCGCGGAACCCGGCGCATCCGTGAGCTTGCCGCGCACGGTGTCGGCGAACGCGCCGATGGTCCACAGGCCGCTGTCGCCCTCGGCGATCTGCCAGTCCACGCGCGCCTCGATGCCGGAGAAGCGCGCGTTGTCCTGGCGCCACACGCGCGCCGGAAAGCCCTCGACCTCGAGGTCGGTATCGGCCAGGTAGACGAAGTCGTCGTAACGCGCATGCCATGCGGACAGCTGCGCCTCGATCGGCCCGCGATGCAGGTGCATGCCCAGCTCGATGCGTTGGGCGGTTTCCACGCCCAGTGCCGCATTGCCGAACTCGAAGCCGCCGGTGGCGACGTGCAGGCCGGAGGAGTAAAGCTCCTCGGCGGTCGGCGCACGTTGCGCGCGATCCAGCCCGAGGTTGAAGTGCAGCGCGTCGTTGACCTTCCAGCCCAGCCCGGCGGAGAGGCTCGTCGTCTTGAAGTCGCGATCGGGCGATGCGGTGGCGGACTGGTCGACGTCTACGCGGTTGCGGTCGTGGCGCAGGCCCAGGTCCAGTTGCAGCGGGCCGAATGCACGCTGGCCGATCCAGAACAGGCCGGTGTCGCGGGAGACCGAGCCGGGCACGAAGGCCTCCGCGCCGACCGCAACGAAATCGCGATCGCTGGCCTGCAGGCCGAACGCGCCCTTCCAGCCGGCAACGGGCGCATGCACCAGTTCCGCGCGGGCCTCGCGACCACGGTTGTGGAACACGGTGCCGATGTCCGCGCCTTCGAATTCGGTGTGGGTGTAATCGGTGTTGGCGAATTTCACCCGCAGCGATTCGAACGGGCCCAGGTCGTCGATGCCGCCACGCAATTCGCTGCGGCGCTGGTCCATCACGATGCGGACATCGCCCTCGCCATGATCGTCCGCTTCGTCGTCGTGCTCGCCTTCCTCGTGCCCGTGCCCGTGGCCATGGTCGTGGTCGTCCTCTTCGTGGGCATGGTCATCCCCGCCGGGAATGCCGTACGCGGTGTTGTAGAGGCTGTACGACGCACCAAGGAAGCCGCGCGCGCCGATCCATGACACGCCCAGTGCGGCGCTGTCGGTGCGCACGGCGCTGTTGCCCAGGGTGCCGGCATCGTCCGGATCGGGGGTTTCGCCTTCCTCGGCCAGGTGCGCGGCGCTTTCGGCGAAACCGGGAATCGAATAGTCGCCAGCCTCGCGATGCAGGGCATCGAAGTGGAACGCGAACTGCCCGGCGTAGCCGTCCAGCCGGAACATGCCGGTGCGTTCGTCGTTGACGCTGCCGCCGCGCAGTTCCGCGCGGCCTTCCAGCGGCGCGTCGGGGAGCGATTCGGGGATGCGGCCATCGACCACGTTGACCGCGCCGCCGATCGCGCCGCTGCCGTAGAGCAGGGTGGCCGGGCCTTTCAGCACCTCGATCTGGTTGGCCAGGAAGGGTTCGATGGTGACCGCGTGGTCCACGCTGACCGTCGACACGTCGCCCGAACCCAACCCGTCGCTCAGCACCTGCACGCGCGCGCCGTCCAGTCCGCGGATGATCGGCCGGCCCACGCCGGGGCCGAAGTTCGACGATTGCACGCCCGGCAGCTTGGCCACCGTTTCGCCCAGGGTGCCGGCCTTGGCCTCGTCCAGCTTGCTGCCCGCCAGCACCTCGACCGGCGTGGCCAGGGTTTCGGCGGTATCGGCCAACGGGGTGGCGCGGACTTCGACCGCAGCCAGGTCTTTCGGCTCGTGGTCATGCTGGGCGTGCTGCGCGTCCTGGGCGTGTGCGACGAGAGCCAGGGCCAGGGCGAGCGCGCTGGCCAGGACGGCGTGCTTGAATGCGTGGGAGTGCCGGGGCATGGAAGGAAACACTGTGATGACGATGAAAGATGTTATAACATATCAAAATCGGATCCCCACCCGTGCCTGAAGTCACCCCTGCATGAATCCCCGCCTGCACGCCCTGTTCGACCGCCTCGGTGCCACCGGGGCACTGCTGTGCGCGATCCACTGCGCCCTGCTGCCGATCCTGATTGCCCTGCTGCCCTCGCTGGGCCTGTCCGCTGCGCTGGCACCGAGCTTCGAGGTCGGGTTCGTGCTGTTCGCCACCCTGTTCGGGCTGGCGGTGCTGGTCTGGAGCTACCGCCGGCACCGCGCCATGCGCGCGCTGTGGCTGCTGATCCCCGGGCTGGCGGTGCTCTGGATCGGGATCCTGTATCCCCCGCTGCACCATTCCGTCGTGCCGCATGCGGTGGCAATGACGTTTGGCGGCACCCTGGTCGGGCTGGCCCATCTGGCCAACCTGCGGCTCAACCACGGCCACGTCCACGACGCCAGCTGCGCCCACGGGCATTGACCAAGGCTGCGCCTTGGCCAATGCCAAGGTTGGGGTTGCAAACCCTGGCCCCCGCTACGTGCCTCCAGTCCGCCGCGGTGCAGCGCGCCGGGCGTTCGGTTGGCCTGCGCGGCAGTGCCGCGCGGGCAGGCCATCCTCACCCCCCGGCCCCTACGGCCCCACCCCCTTGCCAAGGGGGTTAGGAACGGGGAGCGGGAAGCGCGTGCTAGAATCGCCGGTCTCGCGCGCGGCGCGAACCACACACTCGAATCGATCCAGGAGCATCACGATGGGCAAGGGCGACCGCAAGACCGCCAAGGGCAAGCGCTACAACGCCAGCTATGGCAATGCACGCTCGCACGCAACCACCAAGGCCGCCGGCACCGCCGCTGCTTCCGTGGTGAAGAAGGCCGCGACGAAGACCGCGGTCAAGGCGCCGGCCAAGAAGGTCGTGGCGAAGAAGGCCTGACAGCCCGCTTCCCGCGATGCACGACAAGAACCCCGCTCCGGCGGGGTTCTTGCGTTTTGGCCGTTACTTCGCCGCGCCGTCCTCGATCGCCCCCCAGGCGCGCAACAGGTTGCCGCCAAGAATCTTGCGGATGTCGGCGTCGTTGTAGCCGCGCGCCTGCAGGCCGGCGACCAGGTGGGGGAAGTCGGTCACGGTCTTGAGTTCGGCCGGCAGCTCGCCGTCCACGCCATCGAAGTCGGAACCGATGCCGACGTGATCGATGCCGAGCAGCTTCACCCCGTAGTCGATCTGGTCCAGCACCTGCGCCAGGGTGCTCGCGCGCACCGGATGCGCGGCGTCCCAGGCCTTGTCGAACGCGACGCGGTCCTTCGGCGGCTGGCCCTGCGCCTTGAGCGCGGCGTTGTTGCGGTCGAACTCGTCGATGGCGCGGAATCGCGCCTGGGTGTCGGCGGCGCTGGCGGGGTCGATGAAGGCGGTGCCGAACGGGATCTGGATCACGCCGCCCTTCGCGGCGACGGCCTTGGCGATGTCGTCGCTGATGTTGCGCTCGAAATCCGGGGTGAAGTGGCGGAACGCGGAATGGCTGGCGATCACCGGCACCCGGCTCAGCGCGATCGCCTCCTTCGCCGAGGCATCGCCGAGGTGCGACACGTCCACGATCATGCCGAGCCGGTTCATCTCGCGCACCACGTCGCGGCCGAACGGGCTGAGGCCGTTCCATTGCTTCGTACGTGCGTAGGAAGAGTCCGCGAGCCGGTTGTTGCCGCTGTGCGCCAGGGTGATGTAGCGCACGCCGCGATCGAAGAAGAACTGCACGTTGGCGAGTTGGTCGCCGAGCGGCGCGCCGTTCTCCATGCCCATTGGCAGCAGTACGCGCCCGCCTTCGATCAGTCGCGTGGCATCCTTCGGCGAGGCCAGGATCGCGAACTTGTCGGGATGCCGCTGCACCAGCGCCTCGACCCCGTCGATCATCTGGTTGGCCACATGCCAGGCGCTGCCGTCGGCGTCCTGCTTGGGCGAGGTGTAGATCGACATGAAGGCCACGTCGAGGCCGCCCGCGCGCGACTTGGGATGATCGAACTCGCGATCCTTCGCCTCGACACCGAGGTCCGCCCACTTGTCCATCAGGATGCCGGGCGCGTCGATGTGGGTGTCGACGATGATCGCGTCCTGCGCCAGTTTCGCCGCGGCGTCCTGTGCCTGCGCGATGGGAGCAGCAAGCGCCAGCGAGGCGAGGATCGAAGCGGCGAGCATGGCATGGCGCATTGAAGTCTCCAGGGATTCAGGCGAGCCGGCGACCGCCGGCATAGGAGGCGTGCAGCAGTTGCCCGCCAAGCCAATAGCACAGCGCCGCCGGTTGCCGCACGTGCCAGTGGGCGATGTCGGCGCGCAAGCCGACGCGCAACACGCCGCGATCCTGCAGGCCAAGCGCGCGCGCGGCATTGATGGTCGTGCCGCGCAATGCTTCTTCCGGCGTCAGTTTGAAATGCGTGCAAGCCAGTTGCATCGCCTGCCGCAACGACAGCAGCGGCGACGTGCCGGGGTTGCAGTCGGTCGCCACCGCCATCGGCACGCCATGCGCGCGCAATAGTTCGAGCGGCGGAAGTGTCGTTTCGCGCAACACGTGGAACGCCCCGGGCAGCAGCACCGCGACCGTGCCGGCCGCGGCCATCGCGCGCACGCCGGCCTCGTCGGTGTGTTCGATGTGGTCGGCGGACAGTCCAACGAATTCCGCGGCGAGTGCCGCGCCGCCACTATCGCTCAATTGATCCGCATGCAACTTCACCGGCAATGCAAGCGCACGCGCGGCCTCGAACATGCGCCGCGTCTGCGCGGAGGTAAAGCCGATGCGCTCGCAGAACGCATCCACGGCATCGACCAGGCCTTCGGCATGCAAGGCGTGCAGCCAGCCGATGGCGGCATCGATGTAGCCATCGGCATCGTCGCGGTATTCCGCGGGCAGCGCATGCGCGCCAAGGAACGTGGTTCGCACGTCAATGCCGAGCGTTTCGCCGATGCGCCGCGCAACCCGCAGCATCTTGCGTTCATTGGCCAGGTCCAGGCCATAGCCCGACTTGATCTCCAGCGTGGTCGCGCCATCGGCGATCAATGCGCGTGCACGCGGCAACGACTGGGCCAGGAGTTCGTCTTCGCTGGCCTCGCGCACGGCGCGCACGCTGGAGAGGATCCCGCCGCCGCTGCGTGCGATCTCCTCGTAGCTCGCGCCCTGCAGGCGCAGTTCGAACTCGCTGGCGCGATCGCCGGCGAAGACGAGATGGGTGTGGCAATCGACCAGGCCGGGCGTGACCAGGCCTTCGGCCTCGATCACCTCATCGGCGAGCGAAGAAGCATCGCCGGGCAATCCACTGCGTGGGCCGACGTAGGTGAGCAGGCCATCCTTCCAGCCCAGCGCGCCGTCTTCGATCAACCCATGACCAGTGTCGCTGTCGAGCGTCGCCAAGGTGGGGCCGAGCAGCAGGCCGTCCCAGCGATCAGTCACCACCGCCTCCGTCGCCGCCGCCATCGCAACCGTCATGGTGCGAATGGCCGCCGTCTCCACCACCGCCACCGATGCCATCGCTGCCGGAGCCGTAGCGACGGCGCAGGTGCAGGATCAGCAGCACGGCCAGGGCCATGGCCGCGAACATCATTCCGAGCACCAGCATGCCGTCCATGCGCAAAGCCTACCGCAGCCCGCGGCGGGTTTGCGCGACAATGCGCCGATGCACACGCCGAACACGTCGATTGCCACCCGCAGCGCGCGCGGCTGGGCCTTGCCCGGCATCGCCAACCTGCATTCGCATGCCTTCCAGCGGGCGATGGCCGGCCTGGCCGAACGCCAAACCGATCCCGCGGATTCGTTCTGGACCTGGCGCGAAACCATGTACGCGATGGCCGCGCGCTTCGATCCCGACCTGCTGCGCGCCGTCGCCTCGCAGTTGTACGTGGAGATGCTCGAAGCCGGTTACACCACGGTCTGCGAATTCCACTACCTGCACCACGGGCCGGATGGCACGCCCTATGCGCAGGCCGATGCGATGTCGCAGGCGCTGTTGCGCGCCGCGCGCGATGCCGGCATCCGCATCACCCTGTTGCCGGTGCTGTACATGACCGGTGGCTTCGATGGCAGGCCGCTGTCGGCGCGCCAGCAGCGCTTCGGCCATTCCGTCGACGCCTACCTGCGCTTGCTCGACACGTTGCGCATCAGCGAAGGCGACACGGTGCGCATCGGCTGCGCGCTGCACAGCCTGCGCGCGGTGCCGTCCGACCCGATGCACGAGGTGTTGACCGCGCTGCCGGCGGCGTCGCGGATCCACATCCACATCGCCGAGCAATTGCCCGAAGTCGAGGAATGCATCGCGCTGCGCGGTGCGCGACCGGTGGAATGGCTGCTGGACAGCGTGCCGGTGGACGCGCGCTGGACGCTGGTACACGCCACCCACCTGGACGATGGCGAAGTGCAGGACATCGCGGGCAGCGGCGCGACCGTGGCGATCTGCACGACAACCGAAGCCAACCTGGGCGATGGCTTGTTCCCGCTGCGGGATTACCTGGATGCGGGCGGGCGCTGGGGCGTGGGTTCGGATTCGAACAGCTCGGTCGATCCGGTCGAGGAACTGCGCTGGCTGGAATACGGGCAACGCCTGCGCGCGCAGCGTCGCAACATCGCGTCGAGCATGCGCGTGCCCAGCGTCGGCAGCACCTTGTTGAATGGTGCAGTCGCGAGTGCTGCCGACAGCACCGGCTTCAATCAAAGCGACGTCATCGTGCTGGATGCCGACGCGGCGATCCTGGCCGGCGCGACCGAAGGCGATGTCATCGACCGCTGGATCTTCAGCGGCAATCGCCCGCTGGTGCGCGATGTCGAGGTCGCCGGCGCGCGCGTGGTCGAGGACGGTCGGCATCGCGATCGCGATGCGGTCGCGGCGCGCTATCGCGAGGCGATGAAGGTGTTGCTCGCTTAAAACAATCCGCCTTGTTGCGCCGGCAACGCACCTTCCAGCCGCAGCAGGAACTCCTTCACCGGCAGACCACCGCCGAAGCCCACCAGCGCGCCATCCGCACCGATCACGCGATGGCAGGGCAGCACGATCGGCAGCGGGTTGCGGCCATTCGCCGCACCCACCGCGCGCACCGCATCGGGACTGCCGATGGTGCGTGCCTGCTCGGCGTAGGTCGAGGTCTTGCCATGCGGGATCGGCGCCAGGGCCTGCCAGACGCGCAACTGGAATTCGGTGCCGCGGGGTGCCAGCGGCAGGTCGAAGCGGGTCCGCGTGCCGGAGAAATACTCCGCGAGTTGCGCCTCGGTCGCCTGCAGGATCGGATTGTCGCCGCCGTGCCAGTCGCCGCGATTGACCGGATGGCGGTTGTCGCGGAATTCGATGTGGCGGAGGCCGCTGTCGTCGGCCGCGAGCATCAGTGGCCCGACCGGGCTGTCGATGCGCCGGCACAGGATCATCGGCTGTCCTTCAATGCGGGCAGCAGGGGCGCGATGTCGCCATCGTTCGCTGCAGGCGTGATCCGCAACAAGCGCGCCAGCAACGCATACACATCGACATTGTCGAACGCGGGCAGGCGCACGCCGTTGCGGAAGGACGGCCCCACCGCAGTGAACGCCGCGCGCATGCCCACGTCCTCCGGCGCGAACCCGTGCTCGCCCTTCAGCACGGTCGAGACCGGATAGCGATGCAGCCACACGCGCCAGCCATCGTCGGCCTGGCAGATGATCGGCGGGATGCGCGGGTTGCGGCCGAAGTGCCAGGCGGGCGGCGCATCGGCCTTGCGCCAGCATTCGAAATGATCGTGGCGACGCACCAGTGCACGCTCGACCTCCGCCTCGCGGCCCGGTTTCGCGGTCAGCCACGCCATCTGCCCGACGGATTCGACCTGCATCGCATCCGCCGGCAGCAGGTCGTCGAGGAAGACGAGGTTCGCGGCGGGCACATCGGCCATGCCGTGGTCGGACAGCACGATCAGGTCCACGCGGTCGTCCAGCCCGCGCGCGTGCAACCCGTCGCGCAATCGCGCGAGGCCGGCATCGATCGTGGCCAGCGCCTGCACCGCCTGCAGCGAATGCATGCCCGACGCGTGCGAGGCCACGTCGTACTGCTCCATGTACAGGGTGAGCAGGCGCGGGCGCTGCGCGGGCGGCAGGTCCAGCCAGGCCAGCAATTGATCGACGCGTGCATCGACCGGCAGGCTGCCGTCAAAAGGCGTCCAGTAGCGCGGACGCTGCCCGGCGATCTCGGCTTCCGAGCCCGGCCAGAACATCGTCGCCGCGATCCCGCCCTGGCGCTGCAGGGTGGCCCAGATCGGCTCGCCGCCGTACCAGCGGCCATCGCGCGCGCTGGCCTGCTTGGACACGTAGCGCCCCAGCACGGCGTCGTTGATGTTGTTGTTGACGATGCCGTGGCGGTCCGGGCGCAGGCCCGTGGCCAGGGTGTAGTGGTTGGGGAAGGTCAGGGTGGGGTAGCTCGGCTGCAGCCACGCCGCCTGCACGCCTTCGCGGGCGATGCCGTCCAGCGCGGGCATGCGCCCGCTGCCGGGGACCGCGGCAGGCAGGCCGTCGATCGAGACCAGCACCACCGTCGGCGCGGCGTCGGGCGCGCGCGTGGTGGCGCAGCCCTGGACGAGGAGGAGCAGCGCCAGCAGTGCGCCGCGGAGCAGGAAAGCCATGCGCCGATGATAGCGGAGGCAGGTGACACCTCGGCTTCCATACCGCTGAGTCGGGCCGGGTGCCGGTGCGATAATCGCGGCTTCGCTTGCAGGAGCCATGCCGATGTCCAGCCGTCACGATCCGTCCCGCGTCATCCGTGCCCCACGCGGCAATACGCTCACCTGCAAGTCGTGGCTGACCGAGGCGCCGTTCCGGATGCTGCAGAACAACCTGGACGCGGAAGTGGCCGAAGACCCCACCTCGCTGGTGGTCTATGGCGGCATCGGCCGCGCCGCGCGCGACTGGGACTGCTACGACGCCATCATCGAATCGCTCAAGAACCTCAACGACGACGAAACCCTGCTGGTGCAATCCGGCAAGCCGGTCGGCGTGTTCCCCAGCCATGCCGACGCGCCGCGCGTGCTCATCGCCAACTCCAACCTGGTGCCGCACTGGGCCACGTGGGAACACTTCCACGAGCTCGATAAAAAGGGCCTGATGATGTACGGGCAGATGACCGCCGGCAGCTGGATCTACATCGGCAGCCAGGGCATCGTGCAGGGCACCTACGAGACCTTCGTGGAAATGGGTCGCCAGCATTACGGCGGCGACCTCACCGGCAAATGGCTGCTCACTGCAGGACTCGGCGGCATGGGCGGCGCGCAGCCATTGGCGGCTTCGCTCGCGGGCATGAGCAGCCTCAACATCGAATGCCGGCAGACCAGCATCGATTTCCGCCTGAAGACACGCTATGTCGATGAGCAGGCGAGCGACCTCGACGACGCGCTCGCGCGCATCGCGAAGTACACCGCATCGGGCGAAGCGAAATCCATCGCCCTGCTCGGCAACGCCGCCGAACTCCTGCCGGAGCTCGTGCGTCGCGGCGTGCGCCCCGACTGCGTGACCGACCAGACCAGCGCGCACGACCCGGTGCACGGCTACCTGCCGATCGGCTGGACGGTCGAACAGTGGCTTGTCGAGCAGAAGGCGAATCCGGATGGCGTGCGCGATGCCGCCAAGCAGTCGATGCGCGTGCACGTGGAGGCCATGCTCGCCTTCCACGCCGCCGGCATTCCCACCGTCGACTACGGCAACAACATCCGGCAGATGGCGAAGGACGTGGGCTGCACGAATGCGTTCGACTTCCCCGGCTTCGTGCCCGCCTACGTGCGGCCGCTGTTCTGCCGCGGCGTGGGCCCGTTCCGCTGGGTCGCGCTGAGTGGCGATCCCGAGGACATCTACAAGACCGACGCCAAGGTCAAGGAACTGATCCCCGACGACGCGCACCTGCACAACTGGCTGGACATGGCGCGCGAGCGCATCAGCTTCCAGGGCCTGCCGGCGCGCATCTGCTGGGTCGGCCTGGGCCTGCGCCACAAGCTGGGCCTGGCGTTCAACGAGATGGTCCGCAACGGCGAACTGAAGGCGCCGGTGGTGATCGGCCGCGATCACCTCGACAGCGGTAGCGTGTCATCGCCCAATCGCGAAACTGAAGCGATGAAGGACGGCAGCGACGCGGTGTCCGACTGGCCGTTGCTCAACGCGATGTTGAATGTGGCGGGTGGCGCGACGTGGGTCAGCCTGCACCACGGCGGCGGCGTGGGCATGGGGTACTCGCAGCACAGCGGCGTGGTGATCGTCTGCGATGGCACGCCGGAAGCCGACAAGCGGATCGCGCGGGTGCTGTGGAACGACCCCGGCACCGGGGTGATGCGGCATGCGGATGCGGGTTACGAGATCGCGAAGGAGTGTGCGCGGGAGATGGGACTTGACTTGCCGATGCTATGAGCCTTTGCGCTGAATTCCCCGACGAAGCGTGGCTGCGGGATATCGCCGGCGAGGGCGCGTACAAGCGTGGCATCGGCTACGTCAAGGGTGGCGCGATCTCGCTGTCGCAGGTGTCTGCTGACGCGCTGGTCGGAGAGGCTCACGGCAGCCGGATCTACCGTCTGTGGTTCAAGCGGCTCGATGGCGCTTGGCATTGGGATTGCGCTTGTCCAGCGGCGGACGGCGGCGCTCTGTGCAAACACCTGGTCGCAGCTGTGCTTGTGGCGCGCACGGGCGATGCTCCTCGCGCACGGGCGACGATCGCTTCGGATCGCGGACGAAAGCGCGTGGCGGCGGGGACCGGTCATCTGGCGGACTTCCTGCGCGCGCAGCCGGCGCAGCGTTTGGCGGACTGGTTGATTGCACTGGCGCACGACGATCGGGAGACCGAAAAGCGCTTGCGGCTCTACCAGGCCGCCAGCGAACCGAGTGCAATGCGGGAAGCGCTGGCAAAAGCCCTCTCCACCGGCAGCTTCATGGACTATCGGCGGACCCTGGAGTACGCCCATCGGCTGATGGCCGTCATCGATCTGCTCGGCGATGTTCTGCAGCGCGACCCGGCGGAATGTCGTGTGCTGTGCGAATACGCACTGAAGCGGCTTTTCAAGGTGATCGAACGCGTGGACGACTCGGAAGGAGCGGTGGGCGAGTGCATGGCGGCGATTGCAGTGCTGCATGCCCAAGCCTGCTGCGCGCAACCTCCAGGCAAGGTGCTTGCCAAGTCCTTGTGGACGTTGCAGTCGCAGGATCATTGGGGGCTGCTGCCGATCATCGACTATTGGGAGCCATTGGGTGCGCCGGGACAGGTGGCCTACACCAAACTTGCCGTGGATGCGTTCGAGCGGCTGCCACCGATCAAGCGAGGCGGCTGGGACGATGCCGGGTTTCAGGTATGTGCGCTCGTCGAAGCGCTGGCCCACTGCTTGCATGATTTCGAGCTGTTGCAGCGTGTGCTGCGGCGCGACCTCTCGATGCCGCGTAACCATGTAAGGGTGGTGGCGAGCCTTCGCGAAGCTGGACGTGCTCGCGAAGCCATGGCCTTCGCGGAGAGCGCCGTCAAACGGTTTCCGAAGGCGTCGGAACTGCGAGTCGCACTGGCTGAGTGCCTGCTGGATGCCGGCTTGGGCGACGAAGCGCTGGAGCAGGTCTGGGCCGCGTTCCACCACCAACCCGACCAGGATCGCTGGGATGCCTTGAGGCTGCATGCCGGTGCGGCATGGCCGCAGTGGCGGGAAAAGGCGCTTGCATTCGTCACCGAAAAAGATGGCGAACTGGCGGGGCAGCGCATGCAACTGCTGATGCACGACGGTGATATCGCCGCTGCCATCGCGCTTGCACACGAGAAGTCGGTAGAGTCGTTCGCCCTGCGCAAGCTTGCTGATCGCCTGCAGAAGTCCCAGCCCGCGGCGGCCTCATCGTTTTACCTGCGTCTTGCGCAGGGGCAAGAAGGTCGTTTGCGAAGCCCCAGTGATTACAAGGGTCTGGTGGGGCTACTGGCAAAAGCAGCAAGATGTGAGCGTTCCGGTCGATTGCTCGACTTCGTGGCGATGGTGCGCGCTACTCACGCGCGCAAGCGTCGATTGTTGGAGATGCTCGACGAAGCTGGGCTGTAGCCGCATCGCAAGGATGTTGTTTGGTCATCCTTCCTCACCACCTGTGACCGAGTCTTTTGGCGGCTGGCGTTGTTCGCAATACGTCCAGGAGAAGCACATGGCGAGAACCGGTGAGCTTCGCAACGTGCTGCTCGCGTCCGCGTTTGCGCTTTTGCCGGTGCCGCCCGTCGTCCATGCGCAAGAACCAGCGCAGGCGAAACCGCTGCCTGCACCTGCCGCAGCGCAGGCCGAAGACTGGCAACTACCCGGCACGTTTTCCCAAGGCACATCCCTGGCCGACCTGCAGGCCCGCTTCGGCACCGACAACCTCCGCAAGGTGATGCCGGCTGCCGATGCCTACCATTGCGAAGTGATCCTGTTCCCCGACGATCCCGCGTGCCGCGCGCATGCCTTCTTCTACGACTGCGAAAAACTCGATCAATTACGCAGCATCGAGGTCCGCGATCGGGTATCGCGCTGGCGCGGCAAGGGCGGCGTGCATGTCGGCATGTCGTTCGCGGAGCTGCGCGAACGCAACGGCAAGCCGTTCGGGTTCAGCGGCTTCGACCAGGACGGGACGGGCACGGCGCATGACCAGTGGAGCCCCGCGATCGGCGACGACGCCACCTTGGGCAAGCTGGATGTCGAGGAGGGCGAGCGCATGTACTTCGACGTGAGGCTCGGCCTACGTGCGGGTGCGCCCGCGACCGACAAGGCCAAGCTGCCGCGCGACTCGTACTTCCCCAGCGATGACCCGCGGATTCCGCCATTGGCACCGTTGCTGGAGGTCGTCGGCTTCGGTGCCTCCACCAGCCTGGACGACGAGTGGGAGTGAGCGACGGCGAAGACGTGGAGGGGGGCAGGGTGTCCTGATCCACCCGACCCGTTTTCCTGTTGTGCGCAAAACGACGCGCGCCCACACTACGCCGACGCTTTCGATCCGTCCGACCCGGAGCCCCGCCGCTCCTTCCAGGAGGCATTGCATGATGATCGACGCCCTGGTGCCCGACCGCCTCCGCTACCTGCTGCAGAGCCTGCAGATCAACGAGGCCTTGCGCGAGTTGAATGCCACCACCGGCTATCGGTTCACCGCGGTCTACCGGTTCACCGCCACGGGGGCGGCCAACCTGGCGATCTTCGATCGCGAGTCGGATGCGCCGGAAGCCCTGCTGGTGGTGCCGGAAGGTGCGTCGTACTGCGGGATCGTGCGCGAATCGAAGAATGCGTTCCTCGTCACTCGATCGCTGGAGGACGGCCGCATCGTCCGGCATCCCGCCCGCGAAGCCGTGCAGTCCTACTGCGGGGTACCGCTGATCGGCGACGATGGCGTGGTGTTCGGCAGCCTCTGCCATTTCGACTTCGAGCCGCGGATCGTTTCGGACGATGTGACCGAACTGATGTCGGAAGTGTCCCGCTATCTGTCGCCGGAAAGCGGGATGGACGAGCTGGCCGAGACCGTCGCCCAGCGCATCACCCGTCTGTCGCTCATGGCCGATGTGATCCGCGACGCCGCGCGGGACCCGGACGAGATGCGCGAGACCTTCAACATCTACGCGCAGCCCGTGCGCTTGCAGGCCGAGGCCCTGCGTCCGCCGGTGCGCGCCGCGATGGAGCAACGGTTGAGCGCCTTGCTCGAGTCCATCCTGGCACCGGCGCATCCGGCCTGACGGATCGGCGCAGCGACAGCAGCCCGATCATCGCGCGACGTCCCCGCTTCGATGTCGCCGACACCGCTCGCTGCAATAGCGCACCGACTCCCACGCCCGCTCCCATTTCTTGCGCCACGCAAACGGGCGCTGGCACACCGGGCAGGTCTTGGTCGGCAGATGCGGTTTGCGATGCACGTGGGATCCGGTGCCTGGCTCGGTTCGATTTTCCGCCGAAGCGAGGGACGCATGCACCGCCCCGGCGCAATTCCTAACTGGTGCGCGGGAAGGCCGCGAACGCGTTCGCCAGTTCATCGGACTGCGTCTCCAGAGCGATCTGCGCCACCACACCACGGATGGACGATTTCCCGATCTGGGTCAGCGCGAATTCCTCGACCGGGATTTCTTCCAGCAACTGGTCAAGCGGCGGGCAGTCGATGTCGGACAGCGTGGCCCACAACCGGCCAAGGTGAAGGCGCATCGCATGTTCGCGGCCGCCCTCGATGTCGACGGAGGTGAGCGAGACTTCATGGCCCCGCAGCACCGGCGTGCCATCGGGCAGCAGCACGATCGCGTAGACCTCGGCTGCGTGCGTGTCGTCCGTCCAAGCAGTGATGCCGAAGGGTCGGTCGTCCAGGAGATTGCGCGCGGGTGCGGTGGTGTAGATGCGAATCGGCATGCTGATCCTGGTGCGGGGGATGCCCGGATGCTACCGATCGCAGTGGGTGAGGCCGATGAAACCCGTTCATGCAGCTGAAGCGAAGCAGCGATGGCGCATCGTGTCTTCGCGTCGCGTACACGCGCGAGCGGGGACAGCCGCGGCGTGGCCAGGGACGGCCACCTTGTTCATCCCCACAGTCAGTTGGAACCGCGGGCAGGATGCCCACACCAGGGCGGTTGGCCAGGACGGCCAAGGCAAAAGGAGCAGGTTCGCCTGCTCCTTTTGCTTTTTGACAGCGTTATTGCGCGCCCCGGAAACGACAAGGCCGGCATTCGCCGGCCTTGTGCTGTTGCTGGTTGCCTCGGTATCAGGCCGGCTGTTGCGGCGGGGGGGCGGCGGTTCCTCGCCGCCGCCTTCCTGCGCGCAGTAGGGCAGGTCGCGGTAGCGATTGATCCAGCGGTGGATCCAGGTATCCAGCTGGGCGCCGGTGTATCCCTTCTCGCAGATGTTCTGGCACCACAGCAGCTTGGTGCCGGTGTAGCCCTCGCTGGCGCAGGTGGTGGCACCGTTTGCGGTGGAAATCCCGAACTCCGCGACCGCGCCTCCGGTATTCTGAGAATCGTTCGAGATCGTGATCGAGGTAATCGTTTCGCCCGCCGTGCTGTAGAAGGCGAACCCCTTGGCCGCACCGGTTTCGTCGTACACGTCGACGGACACCGCGCCAGAGGTTGCGCCGGAGTTCGTCGTGGCGGTGACGTTCCAGGTTCCATACGTGGCTGGCTGCACGTAGAAATAGAATGCGCGTGCATTCGCCGGGAGCGTCAGCGTGATCGGTCCTTGGGACGAGTGGAAAACCGGCCCGACATAACCGCGCCCCCAGATCCCGCTGCCGCCCCATCCGTCTCCAGGCGTGAGCCTGTAAGCAGCGGGACTGATGCTCAAGTTTCCGGGAACGGGACTTCCGGGAATCACGGAGATTCCATTCGTGTAGTTCGGGATTGCTTCCTGCGCAGCCTGGTTGAATGGCAACATGCTGCGACCGGCGATGCTAGCCGGTGGTGCGCTGGTCCCCAGGTTCTGGAACACGATGGCCGCGTTCGCGGCAAAACTTGCGGCGGCAAGCGCGAGCGCGCTCAGCGCCAATGCATAGTGGCGAGTCTTCATGGAAAGTCCCCTCAAGGCCGCCCGATGCGGCATGCCGCGACTTCAAACCAGAGCAAGCGCTGTGTGCAGGCCACGTTGGCAGTAGGCGATGAGGCCGGTGCGTCCCTCAATACGGCATGGACGGAGCGAGCGATGCGGGTTGGCATCGCCTATCCTCGCGCCACGCCCCCCGATCATCCCCGCATGCCCGCAGCCGACACCCGCGACGCCGACAGTGCCCCGGGCGACCTGCGCCGCTCGATCTCCAACACGCTGAAGGGTTCGGCCGGCAACCTGGTCGAGTGGTACGACGTCTACGTCTATTCGGTGTTCGCGACGTACTTCGAGGCGAAGTTCTTCTCGGCGGACGACAGGAACGCCACGCTGTACGTGTGGGCGATCTTCGCGATGACCTTCCTGATGCGACCGATCGGGGCCTGGTACTTCGGCCGCTTCGCCGACCGCCATGGGCGGCGCCTGGCGCTGACCGTGTCGGTGACGCTGATGGCGGTGTGCTCGCTGCTGATCGCGGTCACACCGACAGTGGCCACGATCGGCATCGCGGCACCCTTGCTGCTGTTGTTCGCGCGGCTGCTGCAGGGCTTCGCGACCGGCGGCGAATACGGTGCCAGCGCGACCTACATGTCCGAGGCCGCGATCCCCGGGCGTCGCGGATTCCTCTCATCGTTCCACTACGTCACCCTGGTTGGCGGCCATGTGCTGGCGCAGGCCACGTTACTGCTGATGCTGCAATGGCTGACACCGGAACAGATCTCCGATTGGGGCTGGCGCGTGGCCTTCGGACTGGGCGGGATCGCGGCGGTCGTGGTGTTCTGGTTGCGGCGCTCGATGGACGAATCGCTGGATGCCGCAGCGATCGAAGCCGCGCGCACCGGCAAGGCAGCGAAGAGCGGGTCGTTACGCGAATTGTTCGTGCACCAGTGGCGACCGCTGCTGCTGTGCTTCCTGATCACCGCGGGCGGCACGCTGGCGTTCTACACGTATTCGGTGATCGGCCCGAAGATGGTGCAGGCGCAGTTCGCCGGCGGCGACGTGCTGACCGGCACCGTGATCAACCTGGTTGCGCTGAGCGTGCTGATGCTGCTGCAGCCGCTGGGCGGCTGGTTGTCGGATCTTGTGGGGCGCAAGACCTTGTTGGTGTTCTTCGGCATCGGCGGCGTGCTCTACACCTGGTTCCTGGTCCTGCACCTGCCGCAGCAGACCGGCTGGTTGCACGCCTTCGGCGTGCTGGCGCTCGGCTTCGTCATCCTCACCGGCTACACCTCGATCAACGCGGTGGTGAAAGCGGAGCTGTTCCCGACGCATGTGCGAGCGCTGGGGGTGGGCCTGGGCTACGCGCTGGCCAATTCCGCGTTCGGCGGCACCGCGCCCTTGCTCTACCAGGCCAGCTTGCGCAGTGATCATGTCGAGACGTTCGTCCTCTATGCCACCGCGGTGATCGCGGTATCGCTGCTGGTGTACGTGTTCTTCCTGGAGAACAAGGGCCGCAACTGGCTGGACCATGCGGACGAGACGCACCTGCGCTGACCCCATTTCAGCACACGGGGCACAATGCACCTCCCACGATCAACCGGACCCGCCATGGACGCTGAAGCACTCATCAAGGCCGCCCTGCGCGAAGCCGGCTACGGCCCCGACGCGATCGGCTCGGCGTTGCCGCGGATCATGAAGATCCTGCAGGCGGAGGACGTGCGCATCGAGATCGGTCGCACCCTCACGCGCAAGGAGCGCGAGTACGTGCGCGTGCAACTGGAGATCGGCCTGGACGTGCCGGAGATCGTGGCCGGGCTGAAGGGTTGAGGCCTGCCCTCCAGCGCTGCTTGGATGCGGCGTTGGCCGCGCTTCACCAATCGGTCGGCGCGTAGTCCTTGAGGAACTGGCCCCAGACATGGGTGCCGGTGTTGAAGCCGTGGATGATCGGATCGACGATCCGCGCCGCGCCATCGACGATGTCCAGCGGCGGGTGGAAGCGCTCCTCCACGATCTTGCGCGCGGCGATCTCGGCGGGATCCTCGTCGGTCACCCAGCCGGTGTCGACGCTGTTCATGTGGATGCCGTCGCCGTGGTAATCGGCGGCCGCGGTGCGCGTCATCATGTTCAGCGCGGCCTTGGCCATGTTGGTATGCGGATGCTTGGTGGTCTTGAAGTTCCGATAGAACTGGCCCTCCACCGCCGACACGTTGACGATGTGCTTGTCGCGTTCCGGCGTGCGCAGCATCAGCGGCTTCAGCCGCGCGTTGATGATGAACGGCGCGACTGCGTTGACCAGTTGGGTTTCCAGCAACTCGACCGACGGCACTTCGTCCATCTGCAAACGCCATGAATTGCGCCCGCGCAGGTCTACCTGCTGCAGGTCCTGGTCGAGGCGGCCTTCGGGGAACAGATGCGCCTGGCCCAGCAGTTCATCCGCCAGCAGCGGCACCTGCGAGAGTTCCGCGGCACGCACCAGGCCGGCGACACCAGCGATCTCGCTGCGGCTGGCCTGCAGTGCGGTCGCATCCGCACCGGGGAGCAGGTCGGCACTGCGCAAGCCTTCGTAATTGCCCAGCAGCTTGCGCACGTCGGCGGGCATCGCATGCAGCGCGGCGGTTTCGCCTTCCATCATGTGCGCGTAGAACGCGGGCGGGCGGCGCACGGTCTGGCAGGCGTTGTTGATGATGAAGTCCAGGCTCTGGCGGGTGGCCAGCAGCTCGCTGCAGAACGCCTCCACGCTGGGCGTATGGCGCAGGTCCAGGCCGAACACTTCCAGGCGGTCGCCCCACTCGCCGAAATCCGGCTCGGCGGCGTAACGCGCGGCGGAATCGCGCGGGAAGCGGGTGGTGACGATCAGCGACGCGCCCGCGCGCAGCAGTTTCAGGCCGGCCTGGTAGCCGATCTTGACGCGCCCGCCGGTGAGCAGCGCCACGCGCCCGCGCAAGTCGGCGGTCTCGGTGCGCTTGAAGAAATTCAGGTCCGCGCAGGCCGGGCACAACTGGTCGTAGAAGTGGTGGATGCGCGTGTACTTCTGCTTGCAGACATAGCAATGCAGCAGTTCCGGCGACTCGTTGTGGGCGACCGGATCCGAGGCGTTGTTGCGCGGGTCGTGCAGGCCGGGCGCCTGCGGCGGGAAATAGTTCGGCGTGGTGAACACCGGCTTGCGGCGCAGGGTGCGGATGCCGGTCTGGTCGAGCAGAGCCTCGGTCGCACGCGCCTTTTCCTGCGCACGTTCGCGGGCCAGGTCCTTCGACTTGCGCCGCCGAGCGCGCGGTTCCGGGTGGTGGACCAGCGCGACCGCCTGCAGCAGGCGTTCGCGATCCGCTGCCGGCCATGCCTCCAGCACGTCGCGGTCGGCGATGATCGCGTCGAGCAACGAAAGCGCGGGTTGCAGGCGGTTGTCCGGAGTCGCGACGTCGTGGGTGACGGCCGCTGCGTGGTCGGGATTCGGTGTCGCGGTGGTGTTCAAGGACAGGTCCGTGTTGCGCGCCGCATGGGCGATGGAATGAGGGTGACGCGAGGCGCGCGTCGGTCGATGCCCGGCGTGCGGGCAGGCTACGGCGGCGCGACTGCGCGGTTACCAGACCAGGTCGTCGGGCACCTGGAACTGCGCGTAGTACGCATCGTCTTCCGAGGTCGACACCGCGGCTTCGTTGCCTGCGGCCTGGCCGTGGTCGAGCACGACCAGGCTCGCATCGCGTTCGCGCACCTTGTCGCCGGCGGTGCGTGGCAGCAGTTCGTAGCGGTCGCCTTGCCGGGCGATCACCAGCGCGCCGGAGGCCAGCTGCTTGCGCAGCGCCTCATCGACCAGCAGGGTGCGGATCGCGCCATCGGCGGTGAAGCGGTATTCGATCTCGCCGGTAAGCGGCACTTTCTTGTCGGCGATGATCTGCCGCGCCTGTGCGGCCAGTTCCGCAATGCGTGCCTTGGCCTTGCGCTCGCTTTCCAGCGCGCGGTCGCGTTCTGCCTTTTCGGCGCGCGCGCGTTCCGCGTCCAGCTGGATGTCGGTGGCGGCCGCCGGTGCCTTGCCGTGTTTCGCCTTGAGCTGCTCGCGGGCGACCTCGGAGACCTTGGATTTCTTGACCAGGCCCGCCTTGAGCAGTTGTTCCTGGAGCGGGTTCGGCTTGGCCATGCTGCGGTGTTCTATCGTGGGTTTGCGGGCCATCATACCTGCCGTCCCCTGAGCCCCCATTCAGCCTGCCAGCCATGACGCCCCTGAAATACCTTGCCGGTTACCCGCCGCACGTGCTGGAGCGGGTGCATGCGTTGATCGCGGAAGGCCGGCTGGGCGCGATGCTGGCGGCGAAGTACGAGCAGCCGCATGCGATCCGCAACGACGGCCAGCTCTACGACTACGTGCAGGACCTCAAGGATCGTCACCTGCGCAAGTCGGTGCCGCTGGGCCGGGTGCTGTACGACGGCAAGCTGCAGGTCATGAAGGATGCGCTGGGAACACACACGACCAAGTACCGCGTGCACGGCGACCGGCTCAAGTCCAGTCGCGAGATCCGCATCGCCAGCGTGTTCCGCGACGCGCCCGCCGAGTTCCTGAAGATGATCGTGGTGCATGAGCTGGCGCACATGAAGGAAGCCGAACACGACAAGGCGTTCTATCGCCTTTGCACGCACATGGCACCCGACTACCACCAGTTGGAGTTCGACCTGCGGCTCTACCTGACGCACCTGGAAGCGGGGCCACGCCCCGGCGATTGAGGGCGCGCGCCTGCGGGCACGCGGCTCTCAGGCGTCGCCATCCTGCCCGCGTCGCGCCGCGAACCACGCGAACGCCGCGGCAGTGAAGAACATCAGCAGGCTGTAGACCGCGGCGGGAATCGACATCGTCGCGTTCTGCAGCACGTTGAGGGCGATGAAGATCGCCAGGGTGCCGTTGTGGATGCCGATTTCCATGGCGATGGCGATCGCCTGCTTGCGTGGCAGCTTCAGTGCGCGCGGCGCGGCGTAGCCGGTGGCCATGCTGGCGAGGTTGAACAGCAGGCAGACGATGCCGATGCTGGCGAAGAACTGCAACAGGGTGCGCCATTCCTTGGCCACCGCGGCCACGATGAGCAACACCAGCACCAGCACGGAGAGCAGGCGGATCGGTTTCTCCATGCGCGCGGCGAAGGCCGGCGCGCGGGCGCGGACCAGCATGCCGAAGGCGACCGGCAGCAGGATGATCACCGCGACCTCGACGATCTTCTGCACCGGTGGCGGCACGTACTGGCCGCTGCCCAGGAAGAATTCCAGCGACAGGTTGAGGATCAGCGGCAGCGTGAGCAGGCAGAGCACGCTGTTGACCGCGGTCAAGGTGATGTTGAGGGCTACGTCGCCGCGGGCGAGATGGCTGTAGATGTTGGCGGTGGCGCCGCCGGGCGAGGCCGCCAGCAGCATCAGGCCCACCGCGAGTTCGGGCGGCAGCTTGAACAGCAGGGCCAGGCCAAGCGCAACCCACGGCAGCACCGCGGTCTGCAGGAACAGTCCGGTCAGCACTGCGCGCGGATAGCGGGCGACCCGGCGGAAGTCCGCCAGGGTCAGGCCCAGGCCAAGCCCGAGCATGATCACGCCCAGCGCGAGCGGCAACAGCAGGTTGGTCAACAACGATGACTGCATCGGTGGAACCCTAGCGTGGCGTGCGGGCCGTGTTGCGGCCATGGTCGGATGCCGCGCATCCCGGGGCAGGATCGCGTGTCGGCCCCGCGTGCCGCAAGTACGCGGCGCGCTCGCGGTCGCGGGCATGGCCGCCGATAATGGCCGCTGTCCTTCCCGCGCGCGAATGCCATGACCGAGATCGCCATCCTCACGCCCGATCCGGCGGAGGCCTCGCACGGCACGTTGTGGCCCACGGTGCTCGGCCGCCTGCAGCGCGCGCTGGATCGCGTCGGCATCGCCGCGGTGCCGGTGCCGTGGACCTCGCATGTCGATGACGCGCGTGGTCTGCGCGGCTTTGCGCGGGTGCTGCCGTTGCTGGCCTGGGGCTATCACTTCGACCATGCGCGCTGGCTGCGTGCCTGCGCGACCTGGCAGCGGGAGGGCATCGCGCTGGCCAATCCCGCCGACGTGCTGGCGTGGAATTCCGACAAGCGCTACCTGTCCGAACTCGCCGCACGCGGCATCGCGATCCCGGCTACCGACTTCACCGACGCGCTGCGCCAGGAGGTGATCGAGCGCATGTTCGACGATACCGGCGCGGACGAATTGATCGTGAAGCCGGCGATCTCCGGCGGCGCATGGAAGACCGTGCGCGTGCGGCGCGGCGATGCCATCGCGCCGATCGACGGCACCGTGATGCTGGTGCAGCCATATTTGCCGACCATCGAAACCGCAGGCGAGACCTCGCTGCTGTATTTCGGCGGCGTGTTGAGCCATGTGGTGAACAAGCGCCCGGTGCCGGGCGAGTTCCGCGTGCAGGAGGAATTCGGCGGTGTGTACTGCGTGCTCGATGCGCCACCTGCCGGCGCGGTCGCGCTGGCCGGGCAGGTCCTGGCCGCGATCGATGCACCGCTGCTGTACGCGCGCATCGACGTGGTGCCGGATGCCGATGGTCGCTGGCTGCTGATGGAAGCCGAACTGATCGAACCCGATTTCTACCTGGACAGCGACCCGGCGCAAGGCGACGGCTTCGCCCGCGCGCTGCGCGCATCCCTCGACGATGGAGTGACGCCATGAAAACCCTGCGCATCGATATCGTGTCCGACGTGGTCTGCCCATGGTGCGCGATCGGGTTGGTCTCGCTGGAGCGGGCGCTGCAGCGCACCCAGGGCGCGGTCGCGGCGGAACTCCATTTCCAGCCGTTCGAACTGAACCCGCAACTGCCGGCGGAAGGCGAGGGCATCGGCGAACACCTGCAGCGCAAGTACGGCATGGACCCGGCGCAGCTTGCAGACAACCAGGAACGCATCCGCGCGCGCGGCGCGGCGCTGGGCTTCGTGTTCGACTTCAACGCGCGCAGCCGGATCTGGAACACCTTCGACGCGCATCGGCTGCTGCACTGGGCCGGCATCGAAGGCGGCCAGCGCGCGCTCAAGCACGCGCTGCTGCAGGCCTACTTCAGCGAGGGCCGCAACGTCTCCGACCACGCCACCCTGGTCGATATCGCGGGCGGTGCCGGTTTCGAAGCCGAGCGCGCGCAGGCGATCCTGGCGTCGAACGAATACGCGGCCGAGGTGCGCGAGGCCGAACGGTTCTTCACCCGCAACGGCATCAACGGCGTGCCGGCAGTGATCATCGAACGCAAGCACCTGGTGTCCGGTGGACAGCCGGTCGAGGTGTTCGAACGTGCCTTGCGCGAGATCGCGGCGGGCCTGCCGGGCTGATCCGGCGTTCCATCGTGCGGATGTGAATGCGCGCATTGCGGTATGCGCATCGGCGCATCCCATATGCCATTTCCGCACACCGCACTGCAGCAAGACACCGCGGGACATTCCCGGTATCAAGGACATGCCATCGCGTCATGACCCACGGACAGTTGCGGTCATGACGCGGGCACGGAGGGATCGTCGATCCATCCGTCATCGATGATCACCCTTGGGGAGGGTAGGCATGCTGACGTTCCTGATCGCTGCGACATTGCAGGTGGGCGCTGGTTCCACCGCGGAATTCCCGGTCACCTTCCGCCAGGATGACGCGCGATGGCCGGTCGTCGTCAACGCAACGGGCGTGGTGACGCAGGATGGCGATGGGCTGCGGGTTCGCCTGGGCAGCGTGCAGGTCGCGGACCAGCCGGCCAACCCCAGCACGATTCCCTACACCACCTACCGCGTCTGCCTGGCGCGCAAGGCCACCGACACGCCATGGGAGCCTGCCGGCTGCTCCGACCCGGTGAAGATCCGCTCGATGCCGCAGGGGGACGAAACGGTCTCGCTGCCGGCGCAGACGCTGACCATCCCCGCGACGGGTGCAGCGTCGCTGGAGGACTACGGGCTGGTACTGGAACTGGTGTCGCGACCGGTGCAGGGGCGGACCTACAGCGTGCCCTCGCATTCGCAGCCGTCGTTGTTCGTCGCCGGCGGCAGCCCGTAGACGCACCTCGCGTCGGCGCCTGCGCGCCGGCGTTCAGCGCGGGACGACCAACGGGATCGTGTGGCCCTCGGCGGTGATGAGATGGGCATCGGCGATCGCGCCGTCCACGAAGGCGGCGCGCACCGTGGCCTCGCCCTTGCTGCCGGTCACGTGGACATTGAAATCCGGATCGATCCGGCCGTCGTTCACGTCCAGGCCATAGCCGAAGAGCGGCAGCTTGATCGAGGCCACCTTGCCGATTTCGCCGATGACCACCGGATGCTTGTGGATCAGGGTGTCCAGTCGCGTGTACGAACTGGTCTGCTGCACGAACCACCACGCAGCCACGATGAAGCCGCCCAGCAGGGCGAGCGCGTACAGCCAGTTGCGGATCCAGCTCAGCATCGGGGGCTGCCTGTCGTTGGAATGCGCCTG
This sequence comes from Thermomonas sp., assembly GCF_041919455.1. Taxonomy (GTDB): domain Bacteria; phylum Pseudomonadota; class Gammaproteobacteria; order Xanthomonadales; family Xanthomonadaceae; genus Thermomonas. Next base: position 94,425 of record NZ_JAYRTQ010000009.1, on the reverse strand, counting down.
CGAGGGTAGCGGAAACCCAGCCATGGCAGTGGCGGCCACTGTGGGGGGTGGCGTGCTCGGGCACAATCGGCAGGCCGCAATCATCGGGGATTGGCTTGCATGATCGTGCCGGAATACTGGGCCGAAGCCCGCGAACAGGCCCGTCACAAGGGCCGTCCCATCACCGTCCGCCGCTACGGCTGGTCGGATGAAAGCGTGGACGCCGCGCAGGCGCATGCGAATGCGCGCGCCCGCCAGGCGCTGGACGCGATCCTCGCCGGCGCGCGATTGCCACGGCGAGAACTGCGCACCAATTACGGCGTCGCCGGGGTGCCGATCCGCGAGCAGATCGTAGCCCGGCATGGCGATGTGGTGATCACCCGCAACAGCTACGGCGCGCTGTGCCTCAACACCCCGGACGTGCTGTTCGCGGATGTCGACCTGGCCGAGCGGCCATCGGGCTGCGTGGTCTCGATCGGCGGCTTGGCGATCATCGCGGCGGTCGGGTTCGCGGTCGGCTTGCTCGCATGGCATTGGGTCGCCGGCGTGGCGCTGGCGATGCTGGGCGTGTGGGCGGTCAATCGGTTCTGGTTGCGCCGGCAGCAGGCCGTGTTCGATCGCGATGGTGGTGCCGAGGTGCGAGCGCTGGCATTGGTGGAGGCGTTCAGCGCCGCGCATCCGGAGTGGCACCTGCGCATCTATCGCACGCCGGCCGGCTTGCGCGTGCTGGCGATGCACCGCACTTTCCAGCCGGATGATGCCGATGCCGCGCTGCTGTTCTCCGCGCTGCAGGCGGATCATCTGTACACGGTGATGTGCAAGGTGCAGCGCTGCTTCCGCGCGCGGCTCACGCCGAAGCCGTGGCGAATCGGCATCGACCAGCGCATCCGCCCGCCGGTCGCGGCCTGGTCGGCGGAACAGGCGAACCTGCCGGAGCGCCTGGCATGGATCGCAGGCTACGAGCAGCGATCGAGAGGCCATGCCGCGTGCTGCTACCTGGGCTCGCTCGGCGACACGGCGCGCATCGACCCCAAGGCCGAGCATGTGCGCGCCCTGCACGATGCGATGGCACGTGCGGACAGCGACCTGCCGTTGGCGTGACCCGCGGCAAGCGCGACGACGGATGTCGAAACCGCTGCCGCGCATTCGCCGCCGATCCGCGGCGTGCTGCTCTCGCATGATCACTACGATCACCTGGACAAGGCCGCGATCCAGGCGCTGGCCGGCAAGGTCGAGGTATTCCTGGCGCCACTCGGCGTTGGCGACCGCATGATCGAGTGGGGCGTGCCGAAGGACAAGATCCGCCAGTTCGACTGGTGGCAGGGCACCGAGGTCGCGGGCGTGCGCTTGACCTTCACCCCTGCGCAGCATTTCTCCGGGCGCGGCTTGCGCGACGGCAATCGCACGCTGTGGGGCTCATGGGTGATCGACGACGGCGAGCGCCGGGTGTTCTTCAGCGGCGACAGTGGTTACTTCGACGGCTTCGCCGAGATCGGCCGGCGCTTCGGCCCGTTCGACCTGACCCTGATGGAGACCGGTGCCTACAACGTGCAGTGGCCCTACGTGCACATGCAGCCGGAAGAAACCGTGCGCGCGCACCAGGACTTGCGTGGTCGCTGGCTGCTGCCGATCCACAACGGCACCTTCGACCTGTCGATGCATCCGTGGTTCGAGCCGTTCGAACGCGTGCTTGCACTGGGCGACGAACGCGGCATCGGCATCGCCACCCCGATCATGGGCGAACGCATCGGCATCGATGCGCCGCATGCCGGCGAACGCTGGTGGCGGTCGGTGGTCGCGGTGGAATCAGCTGCGCGCTGAAACCACGTCGCCACGCGCCAGCAGCAGGCGTGCGATGGCGAGCGCGACCAACGCGCCAGCCAGTTGCGCCAGCACGAAACCGACCACGTCCTGCGGGCGGATCCCGGCGAAGCTCTGCGTCAGAGAACGCGCCAGGGTCACTGCCGGATTCGCGAACGAGGTACTCGCGGTGAACCAGTACGCGGCGAAAATGTAGCTGGCGACCAGCGCCGGGATCGCGTTCGCTCGATGGCGTGTGCCGAGCAGGATGGTGAGCAGCAGGCCGCAGGTCGCCACGCCTTCGCTCAGCCATTGCGCACCGCCGCTGCGTGCATGCGTGCCGGGCTGCAGCAGCGGCTGCTCGAACATCGCATGCGCCAGCAGCACGCCGGCGATCGCTGACAGCACCTGCACCGCGATGTAGGCGATCGCATGCGCCGACGTGATCTCGCCACGCAGGCGCATTGCCAGGGTGACGGCGGGGTTGAAATGCGCGCCGGAAATCGGGCCCAGCACCATGATCAGCACGTAGAGCATGCCGGCGGTGGCACCGGCATTGGCGAGCAGGGCGATGCCGTCATTGCCGTTCGACAAGGCCACGCCCATGATCCCGGAACCGACCACGGTGGCGAGCAGCAGCATGGTGCCGAGCGCCTCGGCCAGCAGCCGGCGGTGCAGGGCGATCATGCGCTGCCGATGCTGCGCAGCTCGCGCTGCAGCGAGAGCTGGTCGAGCTTGTCCATCGGCAACGACAGGAACAGCCGCAGGCGATGGCTGATGGCCTGCGCCGTCTTCGCGAATGCATTGCGACGGGCCTCATCGTCGCCTTCGACGTGCGACGGATCCGGGAAACCCCAGTGCGCGGTCATCGGCGTGCCGGGCCAGTACGGGCAGGCCTCGCCCGCGGCGTTGTCGCAGACGGTGATGACGAAATCCATCTTCGGCGCATCGGCGTCGGCGAACACGTCCCAGCTCTTGCTGGACATGCCGCTCGCATCGCAGCCGAGTTTATGAAGGGTTTCCAGCGCGAGCGGATTGACCCGGCCCATCGGCTGGCTGCCGGCGCTGAAGGCGCGGAAGCGACCTTCGGAAAGCTGGTTCATCAGCCCTTCGGCCAGGATGCTGCGGGCACTGTTGCCGGTGCACAGGAACAGGATGTTGTAGGGCGTCGTGGGCATTGGGGCGTCGTCGGTGGGGGATGGGTCAGCAGCAGCCGGACTGCGGGGCGCAGCAGGACGCGGTCTTGTCGGTCATCGGTTGCATCGCCCGGACGTCGGGCGTGCACGACGCGCCATCGGTGGCGCAGGCGGCATCGCCGGCGTGGTACGTGGTGGCCTCGCCGAAGGTGTGGAAGGTTTCCCAGCGCGTGCCCTGCGGGTCTTCCGTCCAGGTCTTGTCGGAGCGCGCGTAGCAGCAGACGGTGGCATGTTCCGGCACCAGCGTGCCGCCCGCCGCTTGAAGCCGTTGGCCCAGCGCCGCCAGCTCCTCGCCGCTGTCCACCTGCAGGCCAAGGTGATCGATGCCGGGCGCGCGGCCGGTATTGGAAATCGCGAAATTGATGCGCGGGTCCTCGAGCATCCACTTCGCGTAGTCGAGCTTGCGCACGACGGGTTCGGCGCCGAACAACTCGTTGTAGAAGCGGATGCTGCCGCCGAGGTCGGCGACGTTGAGGTGCACGTGGAAACGGTTCATCGCTTGGCTCCTGGTGTGCGTGGCGTGCAGGCACTGGCCAGCCCGCATTCCGCGGTACCGGCGCAGCAGTTCTCGGTGAGATAGGCGAGCAGCGCGTTCATCCGCGCATAGTCCGCGCGCACGCGGATGACCCGGCCCTCGCGTTCGTCGTCGACCAGGCCGGCGGCGCGCAGCACGTTGAGGTGCGCACTCAACGTGGCGGGCGGCAACGCCAGGTGCTCACGCAGTTCGCCGACCGACAGACCGTCGGGGCCGGCCTGCACCAACTGGCGGAACGCTGCGAGGCGGGATTCGTGACCCAGCGCGCGGAGTGCGGAAAGAGCGGTGCCGGTGTCCATGATTCCATATGTCCAGAAATATGGAATCATTGCAACCGGCATCGCATCGATGCCGATTCGAGCAGCGGGAATCCGCTAGAGCTTGTTCACCCGGAACTTGCGGCCCTTGATCTTGCCCGCGCGCAGTTGCGCCAGGGCGTGGTTGGCCTGGTGGCGGGCGATGGCGACATAGCTGCGGGTGGCGAACACGTCGATCTTGCCGATGGCGTCCTTCGACAGACCGGCATCGCCAGTCAGCGCGCCGACGATGTCGCCGGGGCGCAGCTTGTCGGTGCGGCCGGCGTCGATGCGCAGGGTCGCCATCGCGGCCTGCGGCACGTCGCGTGGCTGGCCTTCGAGCGCAGCGATGCGCTCGTAGCGGATGGGTGCACCCTGGCGTTCCTCGATCAATGCAACGCGATTGCGTTCGCCCGATGCGACCAGGCTCAGCGCCAGTCCATCGCGACCGGCGCGGCCGGTGCGGCCGACCCGGTGCAGGTAAGTATCGGCATCGGTGGGCAGCTCGTAGTTGACTACCGCGCCGATGTCGTCGATGTCGAGCCCGCGCGCGGCAACGTCGCTGGCGACCAGCACGCTGCAGCTGCGGTTGGCGAAACGCACCAGCACTTCATCGCGATCGCGTTGTTCCATGTCGCCGTGCAGGGCGAGCGCGGTGAAGCCGTAATGCGCCAGCGAGCCGACGACTTCCTCGGTATCGCGGCGCATGTTGCAGAACACCACCGTCGATTCCGGCTTGAACTGCAGCAAGAGCGCGGCGAGTTGCGGTGCGCGGCGCGCGGCATCGGCCTCGAAGAAATGCGCGCGGATCGCCGCCGGTTGCGCGCCACCGTCCACGCTGACTTCCAGCGGCTCGCGCAGCATCGCCTTGGCCAGGGTGCGGATCGTGTCCGGGAAGGTGGCCGAGAACAGCAGCGTCTGCCGCTCCTTGGGCGTGCGCTTGACCAGTGCGCGGATCGGTTCGTCGAAGCCCATGTCGAGCATGCGGTCGGCTTCGTCCAGCACCAGCGTGCGCACCTTGCGCAGGTCCAGCGCGTCCTTCTGCACCAGTTCCAGCACGCGGCCGGGCGTGCCGACCACCACGTGCGGCGCATGCGTGAGCGAGGCGAGTTGCGGACCCAGCGGAATGCCGCCGCAGAGCACCGACAGTTTCAGGTTGGCGATGCCGGTCGCCAGCTTGCGCAACTGCTTGCCGACCTGGTCGGCGAGTTCGCGGGTGGGGCAGAGCACCAAGGCCTGGGTGCGCGTGGCGGTGGCGTCGATGCCCTGCAGCAGGCCCAGCCCGAATGCCGCGGTCTTGCCGCTGCCGGTCGGCGCCTGCGCGATCAGGTCGCGGCCTTCGAGCACGGCGGGCAGGGCCTGCGCCTGGATCGGGGTCAGCGTGGTGTAGTCGAGTGCGTCCAGGCCCGCTTTCAGGGACGGATCGAGGGCAAGGTCGGCGAAGGTGGTGGGCGTGGTCATGCGCGCATGATCGCAGGCGCAGGGCCGAAATGGGGGCAGAGTGAAGTTTCGTGACCGCCCTTGTTGCGAAACCGAACAGATCGACACGAAATTCACTCTGACCCCATTTCGACGTGTCGAAGCCGGTCTCCGCCGTTCGTCGCAGGTAACATCCGCCCGAACGCAAGGAGGCGCCATGCAGCCGACACCCTCGCAGGACACGCCCGCCACCGACCTCGCCGCGCAATCCCTGTGGGCCAGCCTGCGCGACGCGATCCGCGGCACCAATGCGGATTACACGAAGATCCCGCTGCGGCGCGCCGTGTTCCTGCTGGCGGTGCCGATGGTGCTGGAGCTGGTGCTGGAATCGACCTTCGCGGTGGTCGACATCTTCTTCGTGGCCAAGCTGGGCGCGTCGGCGGTGGCCACGGTCGGGCTGACCGAGAGCTACCTGTTCCTGCTGTACTCGGTCGCGATGGGGCTGGCGATGGCGGTGACCGCGGTGATCGCCCGGCGCGTCGGCGAGGGCAAGCAGGAGGAAGCCGCAGTGACCGCGGTGCAGGCGATCATTGTCGCCCTGCTGGTGTCGATCCTCCCCGCGGTCGTCGGCATCGTCTACGCGCAGGATCTGTTGCGGCTGATGGGCGCGGATGCGTGGAGCATCGAGCACGGCTACCGCTACACCCAATGGATGCTGGGCGGCAACGCGGTGATCATGCTGCTGTTCGTGATCAACGCGATCTTCCGCGGCGCCGGCGACGCCGCCATCGCGATGCGCGTGCTGTGGGTGGCCAATGGCCTGAACATCCTGCTGGATCCGCTGCTGATCTTCGGCTGGGGGCCGGTACCGGCGATGGGCGTGGAAGGTGCGGCGATCGCCACCAACATCGGTCGCGGCGTGGGCGTGCTGATGCAGCTGTGGATCCTCTTCCGCGGCGGCCAGCACATCCGCGTGCTGGGTTCGCAACTCGCGTGGCGTGGTGCAGTGCTGTGGAACATCGTGCGCACCTCGCTGGGCGGCGTCGGCCAGATGCTGGTGGCGATGACCTCGTGGATCTTCCTCATGCGCATCCTCTCCAGCATCAGCAGCGAGGCGGTGGCCGGTGCCACCATCGCGATCCGGGTGATGATGTTCACGATGATGCCGGCCTGGGGCATGTCGAATGCGGCGGCGACGCTGGTCGGGCAGAACCTGGGCGCGCAGCAGCCGGAGCGCGCCGAGGCCTCGGTCTGGCAGATCGGCTGGTACAACATGGCCTACCTGCTGCTGATCGCGGTGCTGTTCTTCGCGTTCCCGCGGCAGATCGTCGGCATCTTCAGCGCGGACGCGAACGTGATCGCCATCGGCGCGGAATGGCTGCGGATACTCTCGTATTCGCTGTTCGTGTACGGCTGGTGGATGGTCAGCGTGCAGGCCTTCAACGGCGCCGGCGACACGAAGACGCCGACCTGGATCAACGTGGTGTTCTTCTGGCTGATCCAGATCCCGTTGGCCTGGGTGCTGGCCTTGCACCTGGGACTGCAGGAAACCGGCGTGTTCTGGGCGGTGTTCGTCTCCGAAACGTCGGTGGGCCTGTTCACCCTGTGGCTATTCTCGCGCGGGCGCTGGAAGACGACGCAGGTCTAGCGGCGCGCGCGATGACGTCTCCATGACACCGCGCATGGTTGGATGCGGCCAGGAGTTGGTGGAGTTTGATCATGGACGAGGTGCTGCAAGCGCTGGCCGCGGAGCTGGCGTTGCCCGATGCGGCGACGTTGACGGTGATCGTGGTGCGCGTGCTGGTGGCCGCGGTGCTGGGCGGGATCATCGGCTGGGAGCGCGAACAGAAGGGGCGCGCCGCGGGCCTGAAGACGCATATCCTGGTCGCGGTCGGCTCGGCGCTGTTCGTGCTCGCGCCGACGCTGGCCGGCATCGGCGGTAACGACAACACCCGGGTAATGCAGGGCATCGTGTCCGGCATCGGCTTCCTCGGTGCCGGCGCGATCCTGCACAGCCGCGACCGATCCCGCGTCGAGGGCCTCACCACGGCGGCGAGCATCTGGATGACCGCCGCGATCGGCATGGCCGCCGGCATCGGCCAGGAGATGGTGGCGCTGGTCACCGCGGTGGTCGCCCGGCTGGTGGTGGGGGCCGTGCCCAAGGTGATCGGGATCACGCCGTCGCATCGTGGACGCGCCGCCCGCGACGACCCGTCGGCGTAGCGGGAGGTAGCCATTCAGGTGGCTTTGCTAGCCTCTGCCGAACCCCGCCGGCAGCGCCGCATGACGCACGTCCAACGACGCCATCGAATCCCCGCGCTGCTCGCCCTGTGCCTCGGCATCGCCAGCCTCGCCGGCTGCGAATCGCAGCGCACGCCGGAGCAGGTGCAGGCCGAACTGCTGCGCAAGTTGCCGGCGACGCTGCATGACCGCGATGGTTGGGCGCGCGACATCCAGGCCGCATTCGCGGCGCAGCAACTGGAGCCCAGCACCGCCAACCTGTGCGCGGTGCTGGCGGTGGTCGAGCAGGAGTCGACCTATCGTGCCGACCCGGCGGTGCCCGGCCTGGGCGGCATCGCCATCGCCGAGATCAAGCACCGCGCCGCGGCCAAACACGTCCCGGAATTTGCCATCGATGCGGCGCTGAAATTGCGCGCGCCGGATGGTCGCACCTATGCCGAGCGCCTGCAGGCCCTGCGCAGCGAGCGCGAGATGAGCGAATTGTTCGAGGAGATGGTGGCGCGCCTGCCCCTGGGCAGCGGCAAGTTGCTGGCCGGTTTGAATCCGGTGCGCACCGGCGGGCCGATGCAGGTGCGGGTGGATTTCGCCGAGCGCCACGCGCGTGGCTATCCGTACACCGTGGAGGGCTCGATCCGCCACGAGGTCTTCAGTCGTCGCGGCGGGCTGTACTTCGGCATCAAGCACCTGCTGGATTACCCGGCCGACTACGACACGCCGCTCTATCGCTTCGCCGATTTCAACGCGGGTTGGCATGCCAGCCGCAATGCCGCGTTCCAGCAGGCCGCGGCGATCGCCAGCGGCAAGAAACTGGTGCGCGATGGCGACCTGCTCACGCCCGGTGCGTCGATGCAAAAGCCCGGTGCGACCGAAGCCGCATTGCGCAGCATCGACATGCTGCTCGGCATGGACGCCGCGGCGATCCGCGCGGACCTCAAGCGCGGCGACAGTGCCGGTTTCGAAGGCACGGCCTTGTATCGCGCGGTGTTCGCCATCGCCGACCGCAAGGGCAGCGGCAAGCCGGTGCCGCGCGCGCGGGTGCCGGACATCGCGCTCGAGAGCCCCAAGATCACCCGCAAGCTGACCACGGCGTGGTTCGCCGGTCGGGTGGAGTCGCGCTGGAAGGCCTGCATGGCGCGCTGACGTGCCGGTTCATGCCGCCTGTTGCAGTCGCCACAGCATCACGCCGTACACCAGCAGCGAGAACACCACGTAAGCGGCATCGACCAGGCGCTTGCGTTGCGGATTGCTGCGGCTGCGGGTGGCGTCGATCAGGAACTGGCGCAGCAGGAAGGTGTAGAGGATGTAGTAAAGGAACGGGATGACGTGGACCTGCCATGGGTAGTCCTCGATGCGCTTGTCGAAGCGGGCCAGGATCCAGCCGATCTGCGCATGGATGCCGAGGATGCCGAGCGCGGCGTTGACCAGCATCCAGCCCACCTGGTCGCGGCCGAAGATCACCAGGTAGAACACCATGTACACCACGATGGCGATGCCGCCGTGCATGTACAGGAAGGTCAGGTCCGGCGCCTCGGACGAATACGCCATGAAGAAGCCGGACAGCCCGAACATCAGCATGTGGATGCCGAAGAACAGGTAGATGAACATCCCGGCTTGCTCGCGCATGCCCGCGAGACCACCCGTTCCGTTCGATGGTGTCTTGTCTGGTTGCTTCATCCGCGGGACTCACGTTGCTCCCGTGGATGCTCAACGGAAGCAGCGGGTGGTGGCGGCCGCACAGTGCCCCCTCACTTCGCAGGCTTGCACACCAGCTTGTTGCCGTAGAAGTCCACGCGGGCCTCGCCCTGGTGTTCCCAGAACGCCACGCCATCGGCGGCGTAGCGTGCGCCGCTGGCGCTCACCGCGGCCGGCACGATCGCCTGGTCGTTGCCCCAGGTCAACACCACGGCGCGCGGCTCGTCGTTGTAGAAGGTGGCGGTGAACGGCTTGCTGTTGTCGTCGCAGCGGTACTCCACCGCGGACGGGATCACCACCAGCCCTTGCTGGATGTGCAGATCGACGATCCGCTCGATATAGGCTTCGCGCACGCAGGCCGGCTTGTCGTCGGCCTTCCAGCATTCGTCGCGGCCCTTGATCCAGCCGCGTTCGCTGGCCTGCAGGGTCGCCTTGTCGCTGGCCCTGGCCAGCGCCTGCGCGAAGGTATCGGCCAACTGCCGGTCGAGCGCGGCCAGCACCGGGTCGTTGCAGACCATCTGCTCGAATTCGCTGGGCGATTTGGTGCAGTCGAAGCTTGGCGTGGCGGTCTGCGGTGCCGTTGCGGTGGCAGGCGCCGCGGCATCAAGCTGGGCGGGAGTCGTCGATGTCGCGGGCGAAGCAGGCGCGCTCGCGGGAGCCGTCGGCTCGGCGGCCGGTTTGCAACCCGCGAGCAGGAGGAAAGCGCTGGCGAACAGCCACGATGACCGCGTCATGGGACGGCTCCGGGGGATGGAGCCGCCAGCATAACGCGGGCTTGCGGGGCTCAGGCCCTGAGGTCGAGCACGTTCTCGAAGCTGCCGAAGATCATCCGCTTGCCGTCGAACGGCATCGGGTTGGCCGCCTCCATCCGCGGGTCTTCCATCATCTGCTTCATGCCGGCGTCGCGGGTCGCCTTGTCCGGCCATTCGATCCACGAAAACATCACGGTTTCATCGTCCTTCGCCTGCACGGCGCGGTGGAAGTCGGTGACCGTGCCGTGCGGCACGTCGACGCCCCAGCACTCGACCACGCGCAGCGCGCCCAACTCCAGGAACATGGGGTCGAAGCGGGCGGCGTAGTCGATGACCTCCTGTCGGCTGGCGGTGGGGGCGGCGATCACGAAACCGTCGATGTAGCTCATGGCGTTCTCCGTTGTTGGCGGGCGTGGATGGGTGCCGCAATGACCATGACGAATGCGCAGGCACAGTTTCGACAGCGTGGCGGAAAGATTCCGTGATCGGCACACTGCCGGGATGACGGCGCACCCGCTCGACAACCCGTTCTTCTCGGCGCTGGGCAGCCTGCATGCCGGCATCGCCCTGCAGGCGGGCGAGGTGAAGCGCTATCCGGCGGACGTCGCCCCGTTCCTGGGCATCCCCCATCCCACTCTCGACCTGGCCGATCCGTTGGTGGCATTGGTGCCGGCAGGCGACAGCGTGCTGCTGCTCGGCGTCGCGCCTGCGGCCGTGCCGGAAGGCTGGGCGATCGAACGCTTCGCCGACCTGGCGCAGATGCAGTGCGACCGTGAATTGCCGGTCATCGACGGCCCAGGCATCGTCGAGCTTGGCGATGCCCATCGCGCCGATGTGCTCGCATTGACCGCACTGGTCTATCCGCATTACTTCCGCCCACGCACGATGGAACTGGGCCGCTATTTCGGCATGTACATGGAGGGCCGGCTGGCGGCGATGATCGGCGAGCGGCTGGGTGCCCCCGGGCACCGCGAGATGAGCGCGATCTGCACGCACCCGGATTTCCTCGGCCGTGGGTACGCGCGGCGACTGACGGCGTACCTCAGCAATCGGACGCTGCAGGAAGGCAACAAGCCGTTCCTGCACGTCGCGTACGCGAATGCGCGCGCACGCGGGTTGTACGAACAGATGGGTTATCGCCTGCGCCGGGACATCGGGTTCTTCGCGTTGCGGAGAGGCTGATCGCGGCATCGCAAGTTTCGAGGGATTGTGCGCTGCGGACGCATGGGCGAAGGTGCCCGCATGAAACTCCTCTACGCCCCGGACACCGCCGACCACCCCAATTGGGGCTGCCGCTTCATGGGCGACTGGTATCGCGATGCGCTTGGCGCACTGGAGGGCGTGCGCCTGCGCAGCCTGGGCAGCCGCTGGTTCTTCCGCGACGACCCGACGGTACCGGTGCCGCGGACATGGCAGGAGCTGCTCGTCATCGCCCAGGCCGTGCGCGATGGCCGCAGCCAGGGGCTGGAGCGGGTGCTGCCGCTGCTCGCCGGCTGCGAGCTGCTGTTCATGAATGGCGAGAACTTCATCCGCCCCGGCGCCATGAAGGGGCGGCGCTTGCTGATGCTCGCCTACCTGGCCAAGGTCGTCTTCGCCAAGCCGGTGGTGCTGGCCAACCTGACCCTGGACCTGTCGGAGCCCGCGCTGGCCGAGATGGTAGCGCGCGTGCTGCCCTTGCTGGACGAAGTGCAGGTCCGCGAGGACGTGTCCGCCGCCGCGTATCGCGCGCTGGTGCCGCAGGCCGCGTTCGTGCAGTTCGCCGACGTGGGCTGGACCGCCACGCCGGCACCGCTCCAGGCATGGGGTGCGCTGGCCCGCCGCCCTGGCCAGTTCAACGCCTGGCCGGATCGCAGCGCCGCCTTCGATGCCGGCAAACCCTACGTCACCGTGAGTGCGAGTTCCGCCTTCGTCGGCACCGGGCAGGGCGACGATCCTGCGGGGGCTTCGTGGCCTTGTGCAAGCGACTGGCGGAAGACGTCGCGCAGGTGGTGCTGGTCGCGCCGTGCGAGATCGATGCCGCGATCATGCGCAAGGTGCAAGCGGCGACCGGCTTTCCGCAGCTCGGTCTGAACCTGCCGGTCCTGCAGGGCATCGATGTGCTCGGCAACGCGCGCGTGCACGTGGGCGGTCGCTGGCATCCCGGCATCTTCGCCGCGACCGGCGGTACGCCGCTGGTGGCGATGGGCGCCAATACGCACACGATGGCGACGTTGATGCAGCAGCTACATCCCGATGAACCCGTGTTCGATGCGGGGAATCTGGCTGGCCAGGTCGACGCCATTGTCGACCGCGCCAGGGCGCAGGTCGACGCCGGCCTGGCCTTGCGCGCGGAGGTGTTGCAGAAGGCCGCGGCGATGCGCGCGCAGGTCGCGGGCAACCTCGGGTTCGTGCAGGCACGGCTGGCGGCCTCGCGCGGGGAGGCTCAGGCGTCGTCGCGGCCCACGTAATCGTCGTAGGTCTTCCTGCGCGACAACGGCATCCGCGCCTGCGCGAGGAAGCCGACCGGCACGGTGTCGAGCTTCATCACGCCGTATTCGGCGGGCCATTCGCCGCGCGGCGGCAACTTGAAGGTGCCCATCAACCGGTCCACCAGCGGCAGGTGGATCGCGTAGTTCACGTCGATGTACTCGGCCTGCCGCGCGTGGTGCCAGTGGTGGTAGCGCGGCGTGACCAGCACCTGTTCCAGCCAGCCGAAATCCAGCCGCAGGTTGGCATGCGCCAGCACCGCCTGCAGGCCGACCAGGATCACGTAGGCATTCACCGCCGCCGGCGCGAACCCGAGCACCACCAGCGGCAACAGCACCACGCTGCGGGTCAGCACGATCTCCAGCAGGTGGATGCGCGAACCGGCCAGCCAGTCCATCCGCCGTGTGGAGTGGTGCACGGCGTGGAAGCGCCAGAGCAAGGGCGTGTTGTGGTATGCGCGATGCAGCAGCGCCTGCGCCAGGTCGGCCACGAACACCGCCAGCAGGAACTGCGCCCACACCGGCAAAGACTGGATCGCGGCCTTCACCGACGGGAACGCCGCGAGCGCGGCGACGGTACTGGTCGATGCGGTCACCGCGATCAGGATGAACTGCACCAGCACATGACCCATGAAGAAATACGCCAGGTCGGTTCGCCACTCCGCGCGCAGCGGCGACAGCGGCCGCACCGGCAGCATCCGCTCGATCGGGATGAATACCAGTGCCGAGAAGAACAGCGAGATCACGAACCAGTCCAGCCCCAGCGAGAACGGGGTGGAGTCGATCGCGTCGAAGTGCACGGTGGCCCCGCCCAGCAGCACCGCCAGCGCCGCGCTGCCGACCCCGAGCATCGCCACCCGCCGGTTGCGCCCGCGCAGGATCGCGAAGGTGCCGGTGAGAAAGGCCGCGACCAGTCCGAACAGCAACAGGTGCCGTGCGAAGGCCTCGCTGTAGACCGCGCGGAAATCGCGGCTGGTCAACAGCTCCGGGAAGTGGAAGCAGAGCACCCCGAGTAGCGCCGACAGCCCGAGGCCGGCGGAGAGGTGGGCCAGCCAGGAGCGGCGCGGGCGCGGGTTGATGGTCGCAGTCATCGCGGCACCGTAGCGGGCGACCGCATCGCCGACAACATCGCGCCCGCAATGGGCAGTTCATGGCCGGTTCCGCGCATCGGCCCGAATGCGCCCTAGACTGGGGCATCCCCCCCGCCGCCACGGTTCGATGCGCCTCCACTGGATCCTGATCGCGCTTTGCCTGCTGGGTAGTGCCTGCAGCCGCCAATCCGAGCCGACCCTGACCAGCGCGAACGCGAATGCGGACGCGGAGCTGGGCACCGGGCCGGTGGTGCAGCGCAAGCCGCAGGATGCGATCGACTGGTCGCCGGTGCGGCTGGAGGCCGGCGATGCCTGGGTCGATTGCAGCGCCGACTACACCCTGGGTGGCGGCCGGCCGTTGTTGTCGCTGGCGTATGAAGACCTGCGCCGCAGCCTTCAGGACTGCCGCGGCACTGGCCTGTTGCGGCTGCGCTACAAGGGCAAGGTCACCGCCAGCTTCGCCGCGCTGATGGAACGCAGCGGCAAGGTGGCCGGCGACCTCGGCATCGGCAAGCGCATCCTCGACATCGACTCCGCCGGTGGCCACGTCGAAGCCGCGATCCGCGCCGGCGACGCCATCGGCGAGAACGACTGGACGATCTGGGTGCGCGGCGATTCCGTTTGCCACAGCGCCTGCGTGCTGCTGCTGGCGGCGGGCGACATGCGGGTGATCGCCGGGCCGGTCGGCATCCACCGGATGATCCGCCTGCGCTCGTCCGCGACCTCGCGCAAGGAACTCGGCGAGGAACTGCGCACGGTCAGCGACGAGCTGCGCAACTACCTGGAGCGCAATGGCGCGTCCGACAAGGTCTACGACCTGATGACCACGGTGCCCAATCGCACCCTGCGCATCCTCACCGTCGACGAGCTCGACCAGTACGGGCTCTCCGGTGCGAATGCGGTGGAGGACGACCTCAACCGGATCCGCCTGGCGCGCCGTTGCGGTACCGATTTCCTGCAGCGCCGCGACGCCTTCCGCCGCGCCTATGACGCGCAGTGCGCGCAGGGCGCGTTGGGGGAAACCCAGGACATCGACCAGATCAACCAGTGCGGGCTCGCGCTGCGCGGCCAGTTCGGCTTCCCCGGTGCGCAATGCGCGGATGAAAGTCCGATGGCTGAACTGGATGGCGCGATCCTGATGCCGCGCGTGCCGCAGGACATGCCGGAACCGACTGTGCCGATGCCCGATCCGCCGCCCGCCGGTGCGGGCCGTGTCAAGGCCCCGAACGTGGCCAGCGTTGCGCCCGCCGTGGATGCCGCATCGACCCAACCCGGACCGTCTGCCGGCGACGATCCCGACCCGCTGGCCGCCGATGAAGCTGCGGCCGACGATGGCGAGGATGCGTCGCTGGAGATCGCACGCTGACGCAGGTTGGAGAAGCGCACGTTCGATGCCGCGTTTCCGTTCAACTGAACGAAGATGTTCCGGGTTGAGCGAATCCTCAGCGCCGACCGACCTCGGCAAAAATGCGTCTCAACGCGGTGAACGCCTCATCGTGGGCCAGTGATGCGTGGCTGGCCTGCTCCGAGACTCGCCACTGGTGCCTGGGCAAAAGGCGAACAAGATCCCGGATGCTCTGGATGGGCGCATTCTCGTCATCTTCGCCGTGATGGATGTAAACCATCGGTGCGTTGGCGCAAGGGATCGAGTCCCATGATCCCAGAAGCACCTCGAAGTCACCCCAGGCGCCATGCGCAAGATCAGGCGGAAGACCCCATGTGCCGAGCGTTTCCATGGCGTCCTCGTAACTGTTCGTGCCGAAGAGTTCGAGGAGTTGCAGGGTTGGCGGCGACGTCACTGTGCGAGTGAACGTCTCCGGCGTGCCCATGGAGGCCAGCAGATAGCACGCCTTCACCCGGTCCGGGTTGTTGGACGAGAAGTGGAGAGCGAATGGCCCTCCACCGCTGCCACCCATGACATGACACCGGTCGATGCCGTTGGCATCCAGGTACTGCAGGGCTCGCTGGCTGCAGATCTCGAATGAAGGCTCGCAGTCGTCGCCGTCGTACCACGGGCGCGTCGGGCACATCAGCCGGACATCGAGTTGCTTCGCCAGTCCGGAGAACTCGCTGCCGGCTTCGCCCCGTTGCGGCGTCCCCATGAAAAACACGAGGGGAACGCCTGCCTTGTTGCCGAGCTCATGGAATTTCATGATGTCTCATCCTGGTGTCGATCGAGGCCCGTTTGCGCTTGCTCCTGCGGTGGTAGCCAGTAGCAGGACAAGCGATAGAGCTGGGAAACCGCGAACAGGCATCACCTCACTCCTTGGAGGTCAGGCGCAGCGTCCATGCCAGCGGCAACAGCCATGCAGCCTGCAAGGCCGTCGCCAGCAAGATGCCCTTGACGTCGAGTTGCAGCAGGCCGGACAGGATGCCGGTCACCTGCACGATGCCGATCACCACGCCCAGCGCCGCAAGCCATGTCCTGCCGCGACGATGCAGCGCCAGGCTCCACAGCACGAAGGCAATGCCGGCCGCGACGACGGCGCTGGTCGCGAACGCCTGGTTGATGTCGTGGGTGAAGTGCAGCAGCGAGGCATTCGGCGTTGCGCCACCCGACAGCAGGCGCGGCGCAACGAAGCCGCTCATCATCGCCGCGACCAGGTTGCAGATGCCGGACACCATGTAGACGGCGAAGGCCAGCGATGCAGTCGCCGGCCAGCGCAGCCACGCGCACAGTCCGGCCAGGCCGGTTGCCAGCAAGGGCAGGCAGGCGATGGCGATGCCATGCACCAGGGTGTTGACCGCCCGCATGCGTCCGTCCGGATCGTCGGCGAGCTCGTGGCCGGTGGGATGCATGATCAGCACGACGAGCGGCAGCAGGATGCCCGTCATCAGCAAGGCGGCGGAATGGCGAGGTTGGATCATGCGCATGGATTCCCTTGAGGTCGACGTCGCATGGTGCCGTCTCAACGCGCCGCTTCCAGCCCGCGCGGCTTGCGCCGGCCATTGAGCCATCCACCGATCCAGGTGTTGCGCACCAGCACGTCATAGCTGAGCAACAGCAGCGACATCGCCACTGCCAGCACGATCGGGAACTCGACGATCCATGGCCAGTCGACGCGCGACATCGCAAGCTGCATGGCCATCACCAGCGGCAGGTGGGCGATATAGATCCAGTACGAGGCATCGGCCAGGTAGCGCCGGACCGGGCTGTGGCCGGACAGGAAGCGAAGGCCCAGGCCGAGGATGGCGAAGGTCCAGCTCCAGCCGGCGAGCGCGTATGCGATCGCGTAGCCGACGGTCGCGATGTCCTGCGTTGCAGGCACCAGTTTCGGTGCAAGCCCGACATGCAGCACGCAGCCGACGGTGGCCGACACCGCGATGGCCAGATGCAACGGCCAGTGCGATGCCCAGCGCTGCAATAGCGCCTGTTGCCGATGCAGCAGCCAGCCGAAGGCGAACGCGCTGCCGAAGGCGACGCACGCGGCCAGGCTGGGATACAGCGACTGTTCGGGCGTGGGAATGCCGAACCATGCGAACCATTTCGGATGGGTAATCAGGGCGGCGGCCAACGGCAATGCAAGCAGCAGCGGCCCGGCCGGCGATGCGAGCAGTGGCACGCAGGCGTCACCCGCGCGTTGCACGAATGCGCTGCGGCCGAGCGTTGCGCGCAGCGCCAGCGCGGCGATATAGCAGAGCAGCAGCACGTACAGGAACCACAGGTGCGTCAGTGGGAAGTTGCGCGGCGACAGCGGCGGCGTCGGCGGCGCAGGCGGCATGCTGCCGTTGTTCACCAGCCAGGCATTCCAGGCAATGACCGCGACGATGGTCATCAACATCGGGAACCACAGCGAGGCCAGCGGGATCGCGATGCGGCGCGCGCGATCGCGGATGAAAGCGAGGGTGCCCAGCCGCTCGCAAGCCATCCGCGCGAACAGGCCGGCAACCAGGAAGAACAGCAGCATCCGGAACATGTGCGGCACGTAGAACAGCAGGCCGGCGAATTCGCCGGGCGAGGCGTCGCTGACGACCCAGAAGTGTTGCGCCCCCGGAATCCAGGACATGCTGGCGTGCACGACCAGGCCGAGCAGCAGGGCGATGCCGCGCACGGCATCCAGTCCGTGCAGGCGTTCGCGGGGTGGGTGGGCAAGCGTGGTTTGCATCGCGTTCTCCGTTGTTCGGGATGTGCGCGGCCATGCCGCACGCGATGGCGTGCGACAGGCCGGGGTTCATGGGTGGAGGCCGGCAACGCGGCCCAGAAGAAGGCGGGGCGTCGTGATCGACGCGCTCAGGCCGCTGGCGCGGTTACTCCCGCTCGAAGCGTTCCAGCTCGTCGTAGACGCGCAGGTTGCGGCGGATGCCGTCGGCGCCGTCGTCCATGCGCGCCAGCGGATCGCGTGCCCCGCGAGTGCCGCGCGCCGACCACCACCAGGTCGCCAATGTCCCGACGATGCCGATGGCCAGGCTGATCCAGATCCAGGTCGGCGTTTCCAGCTGCCCGGCCTGTGGCGAGAGTCCGGCGAAGCCGATCACCACCAGCACCCACAGCACCCACCACGGCGCGCCGCAGAGGTTGGAGTTCAACACCTGCACGCGAAGCAGCAGGCGCAGGCGCTTCTGGATGGCGAGCACCGGCAATGCATAGTCGAGGGTCGTCGCCAGTCCGGTGACGATGCCGGCGAAGGCGATGTGGAGCACGCCGAACGCGTGCAGGGCGATGCCGGCGACCAGCAGGCCCGGCACGTCCAGGTTCTGCCGCCAGCAACCCACGCCGAGCAGCACCAGGCCGAGGCCGAGCACTGCCTGCAGCGCCATGCCGAACACCAGCGGCCGCAGGTTGCGGCGCGCCTGCGCCTGCTTCTGCCCGCGCAGCAGTTCCAGTTGCAGTGCGTCCTGGCGGGCCAGGCGCGCGTCCAGCGCCTGCCATGCGGATTTGATGTCGTCGAGTTCCATCGTGATGTCCATTGTCTGGTTCGGTTCGATGCCGGATCGGCTCAGAGTTCGTCGCGCAGGCGCTGTTTCAGCCGCCCGACCTTGGTGGAGACATTGGCTTCGCTGATGCCCAGGATCTCGGCGATCTCGCGCTGCGGCCGGTCTTCGAGGTAGAGCAGCAGCAACGCGCGATCCAGTGGCGGTTGCCGGGCGATGAAGCCCTGCAGCAGGCGCAGGTGCTGGTCGCTCTCGTGGTCGATGGCGCCGGTGTCGGCGACATCGTGCAGGGCGTCGTCCAGCGGCACGGCGTCGTGGCGATTGCGCATCGACTGCACGCGCACATGGCTGATCGCGACGTTCAGCGCGACCCGGTACATCCAGGTGCTGAAACTGCGCGCGCTGTCGTACTTCGGCCACGCATGCCAGAGCTGGGCGGCGATTTCCTGGGCCAGGTCGGCGCGGTCTTCCGGCAGGCGCGCGTAGGTGTTGGCGACCTTGAACACGATGCCGGCATGCTGCTGCAGCAATGCGGAAAACGCCTGCTGGTGGCCGAGCCCGGTCATGGTGGCGATGGTCTCCATGGTGTCCCCGACGCGTCCATCGCGCCCTTCGAGACCATGATTCGCAGCGACGCGGGGAATCTCACACGCCGTCCTGAAAAAAATTCAGCTGGCCACGATCCGGATCAGCACATCGTCGACCCGAACCTGCTGCCCGGCGCGGATCTTCGCGGTCTTGCGCAGCTCGATCGCGCCATCCACCTGCACCGCGCCGCTGGCGACCAGCTGCTTGCCGGCACCGCCGCTGTCGCACAGGCCGACCAGCTTCAACAGCTGGTTGAGTTCGACGAAGTCGCGGTCCAGTTCGAAATCGAGTGTCTGCATGCGCCCAGCATACCGCCCGCCACCGGGTGTAGGCTGCGGCTCCTTCCAGCCGGAGAATCCCGATGCTCGCTTACGCCACCCTCGGCACCACGGACCTGCCACGCGCCGCCGCGTTCTACGACAGTGTGCTCGCGCCGCTCGGCGCGAAGCGGCAGATGGAGGAGCCCGACTATTTCATCGCCTGGGGCAACTCGGAGCACGGCGCAGGCCTGGGCATTACCTATCCGTTCGACAAGCAGGCGGCGACGGTCGGCAACGGCTGCATGGTCGCTCTCGGTGCGACGTCGCGCGAACAGGTCGATGCGGTGTACGCGAAGGCGCTGGAACTCGGCGGCACCGATGAAGGTGCGCCAGGCGAACGCTTCCCGGGCTTCTATGCCGCCTACTTCCGCGACCTGGACGGCAACAAGCTCAACTGCTGCTGCATGGGCCAATAAGCGTCAGGGCAGCGCGACGCGCGCGCGCTGCCCGTCGCGTTCCACCACCACGCCGTCGCGCTCGATGGCCACGACCTGCACGTCGCCATTGCGGTCGCCCTCGGCCATGCGCTGGCCGTTGAGGATGACGAAGCGCTTGTCCGGCGCGGCGTCCCACATGTGCATGCTCAGCTTCACGCCGCTCATCGAGGTGGTGGCGGGCACTGGCGCGGATGGAGGAAGGATTGGCGCCTGCGGCGGCGGGAGTTCGCGTGCGGGCGCCGGTGCTGGTGGCGGAGTTGCGGCGATCGGTGCGGCAGCGGCTTCGCGCGTCGGCGACTCGGTTGCAACGACGGGCGTCTCCGTGACCGGTGCCGTCGCAACCGGGCGCGGCACGACGGCCGGCACTGCGGCAGGCGACGCCGTTGTTTCCTGATTGGCGGCGATGGCCGGCGTGGCCGGCTCGGCGACATCGCCGCGCGTCGCCAGCCACCACGCAATCGCGGCGATCGCGAGGACGAGCAGCACGACCGGCCACAACCACGAGGGCGCAGCGTTGCGCGTGCGCAAAGGCGCAGGCGGGAGCTCCATCGCCACGTCGGGCGTGTTGCCGCGGCGACGTTCGGCTTCCGATTTGCGCAGGGCTTCGAGGATCAGCGACATCGGGTCAGTCCAGGACGCGAAGCAGGCGCGGGCCCGGTGGATCGTCGGCCAACGCCATCAGGGTGAGCGGGCCGGCGATGCCGTCCGCGGGCAGGCCGCGCGCTTCCTGCAACTGGCGCACCGACGCACGCAACGCCTCGTCGTAGGGCGCGCCGGGCACGACATTGCCGGTAGGCGACAGGCGCTGGCGGATCCAGTCGACCGCCGCGCCGGTGCTGTCCAGCCGCGGCGGCTTCGCCAGCACGGCCGGGCCGCGCCACAGGCCGGCGTAGTCGCCGTTCCAGCGCGACTGCAGCAGCACGCGGTCGAGGTCGATCGTGCGCGAGCCAATGCGCAGGCGTGCCTTGCGTGCGTCCGCACCCAGCAGCACCGCCCATGCGCGCGCGCGACCGTCCTGCAGGCGCAGCAGGATCGGGCGATCCAACGCGAGCAGGGTGTCCAGCCGCGCACGACCCTGCACGCAATGCACCTCGGCCTGCGCGCTCGGCGTGCACGGGCCCGACGGATCGACGGTGATTGCGTCCGCGGGCAACGACCACAGGCCGAGCAGGTGTTGCCAGGCCGGCAGCGGGGTATCGCCGGTCGCGCCGAGCAGTTGCACGAGGGCGGCGACATCCAGCGTTTCGGCGTCGGGAAGTGGCGCGGGCAAGACCGTCGTCGCCGACGCTGCCGTGGCTGTCGTCTTCGGCGCCTGTGCGGGCGAGTCAGCAGTGCGGCTGCGCCAGGCCCAGCCAGCGGCCAGCGCGATCGCGACGAGCGCCGCCGCGCCCGCCAGCCACGGCCAGCTGCGCCGCGCCAGCACCGGCGGCAGGACTTCATCCGCGGCGGCATCGACCAGTTTCGCGTCGATGCTGGTGGCATCGCGTGCATACCCCGCCAGCAGCGCGCGTTCGGCGATGACATTGATCAGCCGCGGCACGCCGCCGGCGCGCGCATGCAGGCGCTGTACTGCCGCGGCATCGAACGGGAAGCGGGTGCCGCCGGCCACCCGCCAGCGATGGCGCAGGTAGACCGCGGTTTCCTTGGCGTCGAGCGGGGTCAGGTGGAAGCGCGCGGTGATGCGTTGCGCCAACTGCCGCAGTTCCGGCCGCGCGACCATCGTGCGCAGTTCCGGCTGGCCGAGCAGCAGGATCTGCAGCAGCTTCTGGGTGTCGGTTTCCAGGTTGGTCAGCAGGCGCACCTGCTCCAAGGCGTCGGCCGGCAGGTTCTGCGCCTCGTCGATCAGCAGCACGACGCGCAGGCCCTTTGCATACGCATCGAGCAAGTAGACGTTGAGGGCATCGACCAGCGCCTTCGCGGAACCGCGCTTGCCGGTGATGTCGATCCGCAATTCCTCGCAGATCGTCTCCAGCAATTCGATCGCGTTCTGTCGCGGGTTCAGCACCAGCGCGATGCGCGCGTTGTCCGGCAACTGTTCCAGCAGCAGCCGACTCAGCGTGGTCTTGCCGGTGCCGACCTCGCCGGTGAGCTGGACGAAGCCGCCGCCGCCGCCCTTGTCGATGCCGAACAGCAGGTGCGCCAGGGCATCGCGGTGGCGCTCGCTGAGATGGACGAAGCGCGGATCCGGGGTGATCGAGAACGGCGCTTCGTGCAGGCCGTAGTAGCCGAGATACATGCGGTGGGCGTCGACGGGGAAGCGGCTAGCCTGCCACGACGCGGGCCGCGACGCGAACCGCGGCGTTCAGTCGGCGATCCGGTGGGTTTCGCTGATCGCCGCCTGTTCCGGGTGCACGGGCGGTTTGCGCTTGCCGGCCAGCAGCCCCTGCGCGAACACCACGCCCAGGATGATCGCCACGCCGGCGTAGAACTTGCCGCCGAGTTCCTGCTGCTCGCCGAACAGGATTGCGGCCAGCACGATTGCGTAGATCGGCTCCAGGTTCACCGACAACTGCGCGGTGAATGCGGACAGATGCCGCAGCGCGACCAGGCACAGCGCGAACGGGAACAGCGTGCAGGCCAGCGCCAGCACGACCAGCCAGAACGCATCCATCCCGGTGGGCAGCACCAGCAGCGGGCCTGCGAAGGCGGGCACGAGCATCGGCATCAACGGCGCGAGCAGGGTCAGGGTCAAGGTGCCGGCACTGAGCTCCAGTGCGGTGACGGTGAGCGCATCGCCGCCATCGACCATGCGCTTGTTGAGCGTGCCGAACAGGGCGACGAACAACGCGGACACCACGCCTGCCACGATGCCCGCATGCATGCCCGCGGGCACGCCGCCGACCACCAGCCAGATGCCGGGCAGCGAGGCCAGCCCCAGCAATAGGTCGCGCGGCTGGAAGCGTTGCCGTGTGAGCAGCGGTTCGACCAGCGCGGTCATCGGGGTGGCGAAGGCGATGCAGGTCGCGGCCACCGAGGCATTCGACAGCTTGATCGCGCCGTAGAAGGTCAGCCAGTGCAGCGCGACCAGCGCGCCGATCCCGGCATACGCCCAGCGCGCGCGCAGCGGCATCGCCCGCACCCCGCGCCAGACCCGTGGCAACAGCGCCAGCGCGGCGACCACGATCAGCATCCGCCACCACACCAGCGGCAGGGCCGGCAGGGTGATCAGCTTGCCCAGGATCGCGGTGAAGCCCCACAGCAGCACGCACAGGTGGATCTGCCACAGGGCGCGGGTGGTGTCACGGTTGCTCATGCGCGCATTATCGCCGGACGGAGGCGAGACCATGGGCCGCGAGTACCTCGATTACCTGCACGATCTTTTTTCCGCCTTCGCGCCGGTGACCACGCGCGCGATGTTCGGCGGGCATGGCGTGTACCGCGACGGCGTGATCCTCGCGATCGTCATCGACGAGACCCTGTACCTGAAGGTCGACGACGCCACCCGCGCGGCCTTCGAGGCGGAAGGCAGCGCGCCGTTCGTGTACGAGGCGAAGGGCAAGGCGGTGCCGATGAGCTACTGGACGGTGCCGGACGAGGCGCTGGATTCGCCGCAGGATTTCCGGCCGTGGGCGCAACGTGCGTGGGAGGCGGCGTTGCGGAAGCCGAAACCGAAGTCGAAGAAGCGGAAGGCATCGAACAGGAAAATGGGGTCAGAGTAGAGTTTTGCGCGCGAGATGCTTGGGGAGCAGAAATCCATCCGCGCAAAATCTACTCTGACCCCATTTTCTGCTCGGCCGCCTCGCGCGCCTGCGCCCGCCCCAGCCAGATCCCGAGCATCGCCCAAGCCAGCGCCAACGGGATCACCACGCTCACCAATCCGCCCAACGCCATGCCGAGCCGCCCCAGCAGGCCTTCCACCTGCGCACCGGCCACGTCACCGCTGCGATAGACGAAGGTGTCGATGAAGGCCTTGGCCTTGTACTTGTCTTCTCGGCTGATCACGGTGAACAGCGCTTCGCGCGCGGGCCGGGTGAGTCCGCGTTGCACGGCCTTGTTCAGCGCTTCCAGCAGCACCAGCGCAGCGAATGACCCGAAGATCGCCAGGCCGATGAAGCCCAGCGCATTGGCGATCGGCAGCAAGGCCAGCGCGAAGGCCAAACCGAAGCGGCGGATGATGTGGCCGGTGAGGGTGAGCTGCAAAAGCAGCACCGCGAGCTGCGTCCACATGTCGATGTTGGCCAGCAGGCCGGTGCGCGCATCGAGGTCGCTCTCCGCCGCGGCGACCATCTGCAGGCGGCTGAAGTAGACGAAGGTGGCGACGATCGTCATTGTCAGCACGTAGCCGGCGATGCCCATCAGGTAAGGGGATGCGAAGACTGCGCGCAGCCCGGCCAAGGCGCTGCCGCCGATGCGCTGTTCGTCGTCGCGTGCCTCGGCAACCTGCGTCGATGTGGCCTCGCGGTCGCCAACGATCCGTACCAGCCACCACGCCAGCGTGATGCCCAGCAGAAGGAAACCCGCGGCGACCAGCAACAATGCGGGCGTGCCCAGAGGCTCCGCCAACTGCGATGCGAGCCATGGCCCGAAGATCGCCCCCAGCGTGCCGCCCACCGCGATCAGCGCGAACAGGCGCTTGCCCTGTTCGCTGCTGAAGCGATCGGCCAGCAAGGCCCAGAACACCATGGTCACGAACAGGTTGAACACGCTGAACCAGACGTAGAACACCTGCCCGCTGCGCGCGCCGACCACACCGGGCGCGAACACCAGCAAGCCCCAAAACCCGGCCAGGCTCAACGCGAAGAAGCCGTACGTCGCGCCAATGAACTGCAGGCGCCTGAGCCGGCTGACCAGCCAGCCGAACACGGGATTCACCAGCAAGGTGACCACCGCGGTGCCGATGAACAGCCAGCGGATGCTGTCGATGCCGCGCTCCATGCCCAGCGCGTCGCGCGCCGGGCGCAGCATCTGCAGCGCAGTCAGGATGCAGAAGAAGAACAGCCCGGCGACCAGTACCGGCGCGAGTTCGCCGCGCCGGAGGTTGAACAGCTGGGCCAGGCGTTTCTGCATCGTCGTCTCAGCCGAACAAGGCGACGAGTTCCGCGTGTTGCGCGGCACTCAGCAACGGGCCGATGCCGCCCTTGAGGTTGTCCGCCTGTCGTTCCGGCTTGCCGGTGGCCGGGATGACCACGGTCACCGCCTCGTCGCTGATCGTGAAGCGCAGGAACAGCTGCGCCCACGAGGTCGCACCGATCTCCGCGGCCCAACCCGGCAGCGGCATGTCCTTGCTGCGCGCGAACAGCTTGCCGTCGTCGAAGGCGCGATTGACGATCACCGCGATGCCGAGTTCGCGCGCGACCGGGAACACCGTCTTCGCCGCCGCCGGCGCGGACACCGAATAGTTGATCTGCACGAAGTCCGGTTTTTCCTTGCGCATCAGCCCGGCCAGCTCGGCATGCGCGCTGTCGCGGAAGTGGGTCAGGCCGATGTACTTCGTCTTGCCCTGCGCCTTCAGTTCGCGCGCATACGGCAGGGCCTGGGAGAGGTTGCGCAGGTTGTGGACCTGCAGCAGTTCGACCTTGCCGGTGCGCAGCCGGCGCAGCGAGTCGGCCCACTGCGCTTCCAGCGCGGCGCGATCGTCGGCCGCGAGCTTGGTGGCCAGGAAGCAGCGCTCGCGCCAGCCGCCTTCGGCCAACAGGGCGCCGACCACGTCCTCGGCATTGGAATAATTCGGCGAGGTGTCGATGACGCTGCCGCCGCCGGCGAAGAACACCTTCAGCACATCCTTCAGCGCAGCGAATTCGGCCGAATCCAGCGGCACCTCGTAACTGCCGGACGTGCCGACGCCGATCGTCGGGATCGATTCGCCAGTGGACGGAATGGCGCGCGCGATCAATGCGCCGCCCAGCGGTACGCGGCCCGCGATCGCGCCGGTCGGCTTGGGGCGTGCCGTTTCGGGGCGCTCCTGCGCACAGGCGGCCAGCGGCATCGCGGCGAGGGCGGCGCTGGCCAGCGCGGCGCGGGTCAGGAACTGCCGGCGGGTGTTCATGGCGTGCTCCTCCGGGGTGACCTCGAGCCTGCACAAGGTGCCGTCAAGCCTGTGGCGTGGCGAAGTGCCGGACGGCACATGCCCTCCGACAGGGATCAGCTGCGCGCGAGGATGGCGTACAAGGCCGTCGCCGCTGCCGGGTTGCGTTCCTTGGCTGCGCTGATGAACTGGATGAAGACCTCGCGCGGTTGCGAGGGTGCTGCCCTGTCGACGATCTTCGGCAGGTCGTCCGGCTCCTCGCCGCGTGTCCACAGGCGTGCGCGTGCCGCCCATGCATCGAGTTCGTCCAGCGGATAGCCGGTGGCGATTTCGCTGCGGGCACGCATCAGCCGCGCGTAGACGAAATCGGCGGTCACATCTGCGAACGACGGATGTTCAGGGGAGTCGGTGAACACGGTGGCGACACCATGCCTGCGCGCCAGCGCGATGAAATCGGCATCGATGAAGGCCGCATCGCGCACGTCCAGCACATGCCGCAGCGGACGGCCGTCGGCTTCGCGTGGAAGCAATTCGCAGAACGCTTCAAACGAATCGTGTTGCAGCGTCAGTCCGGCATCGAACTGCCACAGCAGCGGACCCAGCCGGTTGCCGAGCTCACTGATGCCGCCGATGAAGTCCTCGATTTGCGGGCCGGTCTTCGCCTACGCCTTCGACTGCATGATCCGCATCGGCGCCTTCACCGAGAACACGAAACCCTCGGGCGTTTCGTCGCGCCATTTCGCATACGTCGCCGGTTTCTGCGCGCCGTTGTAGGTTCCGTTGATCTCGATGCAGCTCAGGTGCCGGCTGGCGTATTCCAGCTCGCGTCGTTGCACCAGTCCCTTCGGATAGAAATTGTCGCGCCACGGCGCGTACGTCCAGCCGCCGATGCCGGTGCGGATGCCGTCGATGGCATCGACCCGTTGCGCGGTCCAGTCGTCGGGTGCCGGGAACAGACTCATGCCTGCGCAGGTTCCGCCCATGGGTCGTAGCTGCCGAACCACCAATAATGGCCTTCCGGATCCTTGCAGGCGTAGCCGCGGCCGCCATAGGGCTGGTCGGCGATGTCGATGGCGATGGTCGCGCCGGCGGCGACCGCACGTGCGTAGTGCGCATCGGCGTCGGCCACGATCACGCAGGCGCTCTGGGTCTCGCGGCCGCCGATGTCTTCCGGCTGCACGATGGCCTTGCCCCATTCGCCGACATTGCTGGTCGAGCCCAGCATCACCATGCCCTTGCCGAACACCAGTTGTGCATGGTGGACGGTGTCGCCGTCGGCATACACGGCGTGTTCCTGGAATCCGAAGGCATCGCACAGCCAGTCGATCATGCCCAGCGCGTTGCGGTAGCGCAGGCAGGGAATGATGGTGGACGTCGTGTTCGCGGGCTGGGACATGGCGATGCTCCACGTGCGGGAAACGCGAGGGTACATCGCCCGCGCGATGCCGGCGGGCGTGACCTGTGGCCATCGACGCCATCCGCGATGCTGGTGATACTCGCGGAATCGCCAACGAAGGATTCCGCATGCGCCTGCTTCCTCTCGCCATCGCCTTGGCCGTCGTGCTTGCGGGGGCACCCGCGCAGGCGCAGCAGGCACCGCCGCCGATCCGCGTCGACGACACCCTGGCGCCACTCGCTGCGCCGTTGCCGGATGCGGCGCGGCTGGCGCGCTTCGATGCCTTCGTCGCCGCGGTGCAGAAGCAGTTCGACGTACCCGGTGTGGCGGTGGCGATCGTCAAGGACGGGCAGGTGGTGCTGGAACGCGGCTACGGCGTGCGCAAGCTCGGCGAGCCGGCCAAGGTCGACGCGCACACCATGTTCGCCATCGCCTCCAACACCAAGGCGTTCACCGCGGCGGCGCTGAACATGCTGCAGGACGAGGGCAAGCTGCAGACCACGGATCGCGTCATCGACCACCTGCCGTGGTTCCGCATGAGCGATCCCTACGTCACCCGCGAGATGCGCATCCGCGACCTGCTGGCGCACCGCAGTGGGCTGAGCCTGGGTGCGGGCGACCTGCTGTACTGGCCGACCACGACATACTCCACGCGCGAGGTCGCCGAACGCCTCAAGGACGTACCGCTGACCGGCGGCTTCCGCGAGCAGTACGCCTACGACAACATCCTGTTCGGCGTGGCCCAACTTGTGGTGGAAGAAGCGTCCGGCATGCCGTTCAAGCAATTCCTCGACAGCCGCATCTTCCAGCCGCTGGGCATGGCCGAGACCCGCTACAACAGCGACGACCTCAAGCGCGGCGACAACGTGGCGACCGGCCATGCCAAGTTCGATTTCAAGGACCTGCGCCCGGTCGGGGTGACCAGCTGGCGCAACGTGTCGGGCGCGGGCGGGCTGTATTCCAGCGTGCACGACCTGTCGAAGTGGATGCGCCTGCAACTGGCCGGTGGCGTGATCTCCGGCAGCGGAGAAAACGCAAAGCGCCTGTTCTCGGAGGCCCGCCAGCGCGAGATGTGGACGGTGCTGACCCCGATCCCGGTCGGCAAGCCGTCGATCCCGGGACTGGCGCCGATGGTGCCGAACTTCATGGGCTACGGGCAGGGCTGGAACCTGTCCGACTATGCCGGCGAGCGGCTGGTCTGGCACACCGGGGGTTGGCCGGGGCAGGTCTCGCGGCTGACCCTGGTGCCGGGCGAGAAACTCGGCGTGGTGGTGCTGACCAGCGGCGAGATCGGCCAGGCCTTCCACGCGATCACCTACGAAGCGCTGGACATGATGCTGGGCCGCGGCGGCAACGACTGGTTGCAGGCGTATGCGGAGTCGTTCGCCCGCGCACAGGGCAATGCCGACGAAGACTGGAAGAAGCACGTGGCCGCGCGCGATGCCGCGTCGAAGCCGTCACTGGCGCTGGCGAAGTACGCCGGTACCTACCGGGACCCGTGGTACGGCGACGTGCTGGTGCGGCAGGGCGCGAAGGGCCTTGAAATGCAGTTCGCGAAGACCGCCGAGTTGCTGGGGGACATCGAGCACTGGCAGCACGACAGCTTCATCGTGCGCTGGCGCGACCGCGGCCTCAATGCCGATGCCTTCGTCAACTTCAGCCTCGATGCCGACGGCCACATCCGCGAAATGCGGATGGAGCCGATCTCGCCGCTGACCGACTTCAGCTTCGACTTCCAGGACCTGCGGCTGGTGCCGGTCAAAAAGGGGTCAGAGTGAATTTCCTGCCGGCTCTGTTGCGCGCATTGCGAAAAGCAGGTCAGGAAACTTCGCTATGACCCCTTTTTCGGCGATTCAGCCTTGGCCCGCCGCGGCCGCCGCTTCCGCGCGGGTGCCGGGCTTGCTGCCGTGGCGCGGGATGTTCTCCGCGTCCAGCAGGGCCTCGATGCGCATGAACACTTCCGCCCGCGAGAACGGCTTCTTCATGAAGTCGTCGGCGCCGATGCGCTGCACGTAGAACTGTTCGGTGGCCTGTGCGTTGCCGCTGATCATGATGATCGGCAGGTGCTTGGTGATCGGGTCGCGGCGCAGGGTGCGCAGCGCGTTGAAGCCGTCCATCCCGGGCAGCACGATGTCCAGGAAGATCAGGTCCGGCACTTCCTTGCGGGCGATCTCGATGCCGCTTTCGGCGTCGAAGGCTTCCAGGACCACGAGTTGGTTCTGCTGCAGCATGCGCTTGAGCAGGGCGACGATGGTCGGCGAATCGTCGATGACCAGCACGCGCAAGCCGGGGCGCGCGTGCCGGCGGTTGCGTTCGCGGCGTTCCGGGCCGTCGTGGTCGGGCTGGGCGGGTTCCGCGGGAACCTGGGCCGCCTCGGACTGGACGTCGGCAGGCAGCTCGACGGGTGCCGGGATGGCGGGTTCGCGCGCGGCAGGCGGCGCGGCGGGTGCAGGCACCGGTGCCTGGTTCGGCACCAGCCCGGGCGGCATGACGAAGGGCTTGCTCGCCGGCTTGGCGGCCGGCTTGCGCTTGAAAAGATCGAAGAAGGCCACGCCGTTCCCCCTGGTTTGGCTCGTGGACAATCTTAACCGAACGGCCCGCCCCGACGGACCGGGGTGGGAGGCAAGCCCGGGATCAGCGGCGCGCGTGCTGGTCCGCAGCCAGCGCGGCCATCGCGTAGAGGCGGGCGATGCGGCCGCAGGCCAGCCCCGCGGCGATGCCGCAACCCAGCAGCATCGCCAGCAGGAAGCCGCCCAGCCCGGCGCCGCCGGCGAATTGGCGCAACCAGGCGAACAGCAGCGCCAGCGCCAGTCCGAGCAGGGTGGTCGCCAGCCAGGCCAGCAGCACCGCCACCGGGCGCCGGCACAGCAGCTTAAGGCCGCGCCACCAGGCCTTGAGGGCGGAGCGGAGGCGGCCATCGGCGGCCAGCCAGCCGCGGCCGGCCTCCAGGCTGGCATGGGCCAGCACGAACAGCACGCCGCCAACGACGAAGGCGACGGTGCGGCCGGTGTCGAGGCCCGCACCAACGATCGCGTCTTCGTGCGCCGATTCGTTGGCGCCGATGATCACCGACATCACCAGCAGGGCCAGGCCCAGCGGGATCGCCGACCACAGCAGCATCCGCAGCAGCGGGCCGTATTCGGACAGCGCGCCGCGCAGCAGGTCGCCGAAACCGGGACGGCTGCGCGAGCGGATCGCAGTCAGGGTGGCGCCGGCCAGCAGCGGCGACAACAGCAGCATCAGGATCGCGCCGATCATCGTGCTTTCGCCGAGCACGCCGTGCGGGGCATTGCGCGACAGCAGCAGGTCGAGCAGCAGCGTCGGCGCTTCGCCATTGGCGATGGCCCTGGCCTGTACCGAATGGTTGAGCGCTTCGGCCAGCCAGTTCCAGGTGGGCAGGGCGGCGATCAGCGCGCAGCCCAGGCTGGCGCCGATCCACAGCAGCCACAGGCGCCACTGCAGGGCACCGCGCAGGCCGTCGCCGATGGCGGAACGGACGGGAAGCGAAGTCGGTCGGGTGGAGGACATGGTGTGCGCCTCAGACGAAGGACAGCAGCGCGAACAGCGACTGCAGGAGCGAGGTGAAGTCGCCGAACCAGCGGCGCGCGGCGCTGCCGTCGGCCTCGACGGTGCGGCTGTCGTTGAGCTCGGACAGGTCGGTGCGGATCAGGTCGTCGGGATCCAGTTGCGCCGACACCGCCTTGGACGCGGTGACGAACTCGAAGCGCTGCCAGCTGCCGGTGGCGGTCACCGGCAGGTCGCGGTGGCTGCCGTCGGCGAAGCGCACGCGCAGCACCTGCGGCACCGCCTGGCCGTCGCGGCGCACCACCACGCGGGTCTTGTACGGGAAGGCGCCTTCCCACTCCTTCGCATTCGGGTGCTTGGCCTTCCACGCGCGGCGGCGATCCTCGATCGCCTTGTCCAGCGCCTTGCTGCCGATCAGCACCTGCTTGCCGGCATGCGACCAGTAGCCCGGCTGCGGCAGCAGTTCGCGGCTCTGGATGCTCTCCACGCGGTCGTCCACGCGGCCGGTGCCGTAGATGAAGGCGTCGAAGTTGGCTTCGACGATGTCGCGGCGACCGGTGCCCTCGGCCAGTGCCTCGCGCAGGTCGGCCAGCGACGGGTGGCGGAACTTCCAGCGCTCGTAGTACAGCTTCATCGCGCGTTCCATTGCCGGCGTGCCCACCATGGCCTCGATCTGGCGCATCACCGTGGCAGTGCGCGAATAGACCGTGCCGTAGCTGCCGCTGGACAGGCGCGACCAGCTGTTGTCGCCCAGTGCGTCGGCCGGGTCGCCCAGGCTGGCGCCGATCCGCTCCATGTCGAACGGGGTCAGCGTGGTACCGATCCCGAGCGCACGCAGGAACGGCAGGGTCAGGTGCAGGTCCTGCTTGCGCGCGGTCATCATCCGCTGGTCCCAGTACTCGTTCATGCCCTCGTCGAGCATGGGTTCCTCGAATTCGTTCGAGGCCAGGATCCCGTAGAAATAATCGTGGCCGAACTCGTGCACGGTCACGAAGTCCAGGGCGAAGCGACCGAGCGTGCCCGGTTCGACCTGGCGCGTGCTGTCGGCGGTGAAGAAGGTCGGATATTCCATGCCGCCGGCTTCGTCCGCGCCGTACGGCGGGACCACGGCGGTGACGGTGCCGTAGGGATAGGGACCGAGCGTGTCGGAGAAGTACTTGAGCGAATCGAGCGTCGCCTGCATGACCGGCTCCGCATTCGAAGCGTAGTCGGGCGGGTACAGCACCTTGACCTGCACCGGCCCGTTCGGCCCGTTCCAGGTCTTCACCAGCGGCTTGGCGTAGCGGTTGTCGGTGGTCCAGGCGAAGTCGTGCACGTCGTGCTGCACGTAGCGATGGGTGACCTTGCCGGCCTTCTCCACGGGCTTGCCGGTCAATGCACCGGTCGCGCCGACGGTGTAGCCCTTGGGTACGGTCAGGCGTACGTCGAAACTGCCGAAGTCGGCGAAGAACTCGCTGTGCAGGTGGAATTCGTGGGCGTTCCAGCGCGGCGCGGTGGCACCACGCTCGCCCGCCAGTTCCAGTACCGCGACCTTGGGAAACCACTGCGCGACCAGGTGGAAGGTGCCGTAGTAACCGGTGCGCGCGACCACCCGCGGCAACTGGTCGAAGAAGTCGATGTCGAGCGTGGTGGTGGCGCCCGCGGCGACCGGGCGCGGCAGGTCGATGCGGACCACGCTGCGGTCGGTCTTCGGGCCGCCGTCGGGTTGCACGAAGGTCCATTTCGTGGCTGCGCCGTCCTGCAGAACCTTGTCCAGGCGGATGAAGCCGAACTCGCCGTCCTTGGTGTCGACGTTGCTGCGGAAGCCGCTCTCGCTGGCCCGCTGTTCGGTCATGAAGGTGCTGCCGGGGCCGTCGAAGCCGTTGAGGTACAGGTGCACGTACAGGCTGCACACCGGTTGCGCGCTGCGGTTGCGCCAGGTCAGCGCCTGCTTGCCGGTGATCGTGTGCTTGACAGGGTCGAGCTCCGCATCGATCGAATACGCCACAGTGCGGTTCGACAGCGTCGCTTCCTTGCCGGTGCGCGGGCCACCCCAGGCATCGGCCGCGCTGGGCACGCGCACGGCACCGGCATCGGCGCCGGCCAGCGGGATCGACGGGCATGCGCCGGTGGTCGCGGGCAAGGCAGGCGAGGTGGCAGGCGACTGCGCGCTGGAGGGCAGCGCCAGGGCGGCGCTGAGCGCAAGCAAAACGACGGCGGCACGGGATCTGTGCATGGTCTGGGTCCGGCGGGAGCGAAGCAGAATCCCTAGCGTGTGCGATCCGGGGGGGCGTGGCAACATACCGGCAGTCACGAACCGGAGCCCAGCAATGACCCTCCACGAAGGCAGCTGCCATTGCGGCGCGATCGCGTTCACCCTGGAAGGCGACATCGACACGGTCATCGACTGCAACTGCTCGATCTGCCGTCGCCGCGGCCACCTGCTGGCGTTCTTCCCGCGCAGCGCGATGGTCCTGAAGACCGCGGACGACGACATCGCCAGCTACAGCTTCAACAAGCATGCGATCCGCCACCGGTTCTGCCCGGTCTGCGGCATCGGCCCGTTCGGCGAGGGCACGCATCCGAAGACCGGCGAGGCGACCGTCGCGGTCAATGTGCGCTGCCTGCCTGATGTCGACCTGGCCAGCCTCTCGGTGATCCCGTACGACGGCGCCAGCCTCTGACCATGCGTCCACGCATGGCCTTCTCCATCTGGTGATGGGCGGCGGTTGCCGCCGCGCGTTCCGCCGGTTTCGGTCATTGCCGCAACGGTGGTCGGCATGCGTAGATGGCGGGCACCACGGGACATAAAGGGTCGGGCGATGCGCAAGCGCGGTTGGTGGTTGGGGTTGATCCTGCTGGCCTGTGCGCCGGCGCTGGCGGCCTGCCCGCCAGCGGGACAGGGCAGGGCGGGATTGCAGGCCTTGAAGGCAGCGGGTTTCGCGGTGGCGGATCCAGCCGGCAAGCAGGCATTGGCGATGGGACTGGTCGACTGCCTGGGCGATCCCGACCCGTTGCTGCGCGACGGCATCGCCTACGAGGCCCTGCAGCACTGGATGCGCGCGGGCGATTTCGATGCCGCGTTCCTGCGCCGCGTGCGCGATGCCCTGTTCGCGCGGCTCGATGGGCCGGATCCGCAAGGCGTGTCGCGTGCCTTCGCCGCGCTGGTGCTGGCCGAAGTGGCGCGCACCGATCGCGTCGCGCCATGGATGCAGCCGGCCGAGCGCGAGGCGATGCTGGCGCGTGCGACCGCGTACCTGGGGACGGTGCAGGACTACCGCGGTTTCGAGCCCGGCATCGGCTGGCGCCACGGCGTGGCCCACGGCGCCGATTGGCTGCTGCAGTTGTCGCTGAACCCGGCGCTGGAGGCGGCGCAGCTGCGCCGGATCCTCGATGTGGTCGCGTTGCAGGCGGTGCCGGCGTCCGGCCATGCCTACGTGTTCGGCGAGTCCGACCGGCTGGTGCAGCCCGTGGCCTACATCGCCCGCCGCGGTGTCCTGGTCGAGGCCGACTGGCAGGCATGGCTGGCGAGCCTGGTGGCACGCCTTGGGCCGATGCCGGCCGCTGGCGACGCCGCATGGCTAGCGCGCCGCCATGACCTCACGGCGTTCCTGTCCGCGCTCTACATCCAGGCGGATGCGAGCCAGAACGAGGCCCTGCGCACGCTCAAGCCGCTGGTCGCGAAGGCCCTGCTCGGCGGCTAGCCGGCATCAGGTTTCGTCGTCGTCCTCGAACTCGACCAGGACGTCCAGGTCGAAGGCCAGTGCCTCCACGGCCTCGCGCACGCGGCGGGCGGTGGAGGGATTGGGTGCGTCGATCTCGATCTCGTGCGCGTCCGGACCCCGCAGGTCGCTGAGGCCGGCCGAGCTGGAATCGGCATCGTCCATGCGTGGCATCAGGTCGGCGACCTCCTCGACGTGTTCGATGCCGTCCAGGCTCTGCAACAGGTTGGAGATCGCGCGGACATCGTCCTCGCTGCCGGTCAGGCGGATGCGCAACAGGGGCATGGGCGTGGTTTCCTTCGGGGGAAGCGCAGGCTAGGCGGCGAGGGGGGAAGGCGGGGTGAGGGCGCTGGACGCTGGCGCATGGCCGCGGGTAGATTGGATGCGTCGTGTCGGGGGGCGCGGCCCACCCAAACAGCCCAGGGGTCCGATGAGCGCCACCGCAGCGACCGTCAGCGTGGAGGCCGCGCTCGCGCATGGCATGCGCATGCTCGAACACGACCCGTTGATGGCCTCGGAACAGGCGCGGCAGATCCTGCATGCCTCGCCCGGCGAGCCGGGCGCACGGCTGCTGCTGGGGATGGCGCATAACGCACTGGGAGATCCCGGGCGAGCCATCGACGTCCTGCAGCCCCTGTCCGCCGAACAGCCCGCGGCGCCGCGTGTGTGGATGGAGCTCGGGTTGGCGTTGCTGGCGCGCGGGCAGCCAGAGGCGGCGCGCAACGCACTTGCGCAGGCGGCACGCCTGCAACCCGGCCTGCCCAGGGTGTGGCTGTACCTGGCGCAGCTGCTGGAGGCGGCCGGCGATCGCGGAGGCGCGGCGCACGCCTATCTGGCGCACGCACGCAACGGTGGGCAAGACCCGCAGTTGCTGACCGCCGGCGCGGCCCTGTCGGGCGGTCGCTTGCCGGAGGCCGAAGCCGTCCTGCGCGACCGCCTGCGTGGATTCCCGACCGATGTCGCAGCGCTGCGCATGCTGGCCGAACTCGCTGCGCGGGTCGGCCGCAACGAACAGGCGATCGAATTGCTGCAACGTTGCCTGGAACTGGCGCCGGGTTTCGCGATGGCGCGCCACCACTACGCACTGATGCTCGACCGCGGCAATCGCCACGAAGAGGCCCTGGTCGAGATCGATGCGCTGCTTGCGGACGATCCCGACAACCAGGGGCTGCGCAACCTGAAGGCCGTGGTGCTGGGCAAGCTGGGCGACTACGGCGACGCGATCCGCCTGTACGAAGCGATCCTGCGCGAGCGGCCGAAGGATGCGCGCGTGTGGATGAGCCTGGGGCACGCGCTGAAGACCGAGGGACAGACGGGGCAGGCAATTTCGGCCTACCGGCGCGCGCTGGAGATCGACCCCGGGTTCGGCAGCGCGTGGTGGAGCCTGGCGAACCTGAAGACGATGCGCTTCGATGCGCACGACATCGCCGCCATGCAGGCGCAACTGCAACGCAATGGATTGGCCGACGAGCAGCGCCTGCAGGTGGCGTTCGCGCTGGGCAAGGCGCTGGAAGATGCCGGGGATTACCAGGCGTCGTTTGCCCATTACCGGCAAGGCAACCTGCTTCGTCGCAAGCAGTTGCCCTATGACGCCGGCCAGACCACCCAGCGCCGGCGCCGCGCGCAGTCGGTGTACACGCCGGCGTTTTTCCGCGAACGCGCCGGCAGCGGCGATCCCGATCGGGCACCGGTCTTCATCGTCGGCATGCCGCGCGCGGGCTCGACCCTGGTCGAGCAGATCCTGTCCAGCCACCCGCAGGTCGAGGCGACGATGGAGCTGCCCGACCTGATCGCGATCGTGCGCGACCTGCGCGCGCGCACCCCGCAGCCGGAAATCACGTCGTACCACGACATCGTCGAGCAACTGGATCCGATCGAGTTCCGCGCGCTGGGCCAGCGTTACCTGGAGACCTCGCGGGTGCAGCGCAAGCTGGGCCGGCCGTTCTTCATCGACAAGATGCCGAACAACTTCGCCCACGTCGGCCTGATCCAGCTGATCCTGCCGAACGCGAAGATCGTCGATGCGCGTCGCCACCCGATGGCCTGCTGCTTCTCCAACTTCAAGCAGCATTTCGCCCGCGGCCAGGCCTTCAGCTACGACCTCGGGGACATGGGGCGCTACTACGCCGACTACGTGGCGCTGATGGCGCATTTCGACGCGGTCATGCCCGGCCGCGTGCATCGCGTCATCTACGAGGACATGGTGGCCGACACCGAAACCCAGGTGCGCGCGCTGCTCGACTATTGCGGGCTGGATTTCGACGAACGCTGCCTGCGCTTCTTCGAGAACGACCGCCCGGTGCGCACCGCCAGTTCCGAGCAGGTGCGCCAGCCGATCTACCGCGAGGGGCTGGACCAGTGGCGGCATTTCGAGCCCTGGCTCGAGCCGCTGGCCACAGCGCTCGGCCCGGCATTGCAGCATTACCCGGCACCGCCGCCGGGCGTTCCACAACCATAAGGCGGACCACCGTCATTCGCAGCCACCAACCCGGGGAAGAAACCATGTACAGCAACCGCAAGACCGTCCCGCCCAGTCCGCTCCGCCGCCTGCCGCTGGCAGTCGCGGTGGCGATGGTGATGTGCGCGCCGCAGGCCTGGGCGCAGGACGCCGCCCAGGATGGCGAGAAGAAGGACGCGCGCACCCTCGACACGATCACGGTGACCGCGCAGAAGCGCGAGGAAAACCTGCAGAAGGTGCCGATCAGCCTGCAGGTGCTGGGCAATACCCAGCTCGAGCAGCAGAACATCTCCGACTTCGACGACTACGCCAAGCTGATCCCCAGCCTGACCTACGGCACCGCCGGCGGCGGCGTGTTCTCCGGCCCCGGCTTCGTGCAGGTGTACATGCGCGGCGTCGCCAGTGGCGGCGACGGCAACCACTCCGGTTCGCAACCCAGCGCCGGCATGTACCTGGACGACCAGCCGATCACCACGATCCAGGGCGCCCTGGACATCCACATGTACGACATCGAGCGCGTCGAGGCCCTGGCCGGCCCGCAGGGCACCCTGTACGGCGCCAGCTCGCAGTCCGGCACGGTGCGCATCATCACCCGCAAGCCGGATCCCGAGGCGTTCTCCGCCGGTTATTCGGTGGAAGCCAACGGCATCGACGGCGGCGGCTTCGGCCACGTGCTGGAAGGCTTCGTCAACATCCCGGTCAGCGACCGCGCGGCGGTGCGCCTGGTCGGCTGGCAGAAGCACGACGCCGGCTACGTGGACAACATCCGCGGCACCCGCACCTATCCGACCTCCGGCATCACCGACGACAACGCGGACGTGGCCGAGGACGACTACAACACCGCCGACACCATGGGCCTGCGCGGCGCGCTGCGCTTCAACCTCAACGAAAACTGGACGATCACCCCGCAGCTGATCGCGCAGAAGCAGAAGGCCTACGGCAGCGCCGGCATCGACCCCAACACCGGCAACCCGGCCATGGGCTACGACGTGGCCAGCGGCGACATGGCGGTCAAGCACTTCTACCCCGAATCCTCCGACGACCGCTGGCACCAGGCGGCACTGACGGTCGAGGGCAAGATCGGCAACTTCGACCTGACCTACGTGTTCTCGCAGCTCAAGCGCGACGTCGATTCCGAATCCGACTACAGCGATTACGGTTTCTGGTACGACACCTTGGCCGGCTACGGCGCGTATTTCTGCGGCGATATCGACTTGGACACCTTCACTTGCGATCCGTCGACGTTCGTCAGCCCAGCGCAGTACATCCAGGCTACCGATGGCTACAAGCGCACAAGCCACGAACTGCGCGTGTCCTCGCCGCAGGAGAACCGCTTGCGCATGGTCGCCGGCCTGTTCTGGCAGCAGCAGAGCCACGACATCTTCCAGCGCTACAAGGTCGATGGCCTGTCGTCGGACATCCAGGTCAACGGCTGGGACGACACCATCTGGCTGACCGCGCAGCAGCGCAAGGACCGCGACGAGGCGGTGTTCGGCGAACTGTCGTTCGACATCACTGACGCCGTCACCGTGAGCGGCGGCATGCGCTGGTTCAAGGCCAACAATTCGCTGAAGGGCTTCTTCGGCTACGGCGACGGCTTCAGCGGCAGCACCGGCGTGTCGCAGTGCTTCTCCG
Organism: Thermomonas sp.; assembly: GCF_041919455.1. Taxonomy (GTDB): domain Bacteria; phylum Pseudomonadota; class Gammaproteobacteria; order Xanthomonadales; family Xanthomonadaceae; genus Thermomonas. Next base: position 56,062 of record NZ_JAYRTQ010000009.1, on the reverse strand, counting down.
ACGAGGAATTCCACGGCGCACCCTGCACCAACTTGGACAAGCGCGTGAGCGAGCGCGACTCGCTGGGCAAGGTCAACGTGACCTGGCAGATCGACGACACCAAGATGGTCTACGCGACCTGGTCGGAAGGGTATCGGCCGGGCGGCATCAACCGTCGCGGCACGCTGCCGCCGTACACCTCCGACTTCCTGACCAACTACGAGCTGGGCTGGAAGACCACCTGGGGCAATGCCTTCGTGTTCAACGGCGCGCTGTTCCGCGCCGACTGGGAGGATTTCCAGTTCTCCTACCTGGGGCAGAACGGCCTGACCGAGATCCGCAACGCCAACAGCGCGCAGGTCGATGGCCTGGAGCTGGACCTCAGCTGGGCGGCCAGCTACAACCTGCAGATCAGCGGCGGCTTCGCCTGGTACGACGCCAAGCTGACCCGCAACTACTGCGGCTGGATCCGCCCCGATGGCGAACCGGAAACCGTGTGCCCGCCCGGCACGCTGAACCCCAACGGCGATCCGGTGGATGGCCCGCAGGCCGCGTCCGGCACGCGCCTGCCGATCACCCCCAGGTTCAAGGGCGCACTCAACGCCCGCTACACCTGGGACCTCGCCGGCGGCGAAGCCTACTGGCAGGCCTCGGCCTCGCACGTCGGCAACCGCCGCGTGGACCTGCGCGAAGCGGAGACCGCCTTGCTCGGCACCCTCGGCGCCTACACCACGGCGGATGTCTCGGTGGGCTGGAGCAAGGACAGCTGGTCGATCGACCTGTTCCTCAAGAACGCCTTCGACGAACGCGCCGAGATGAGCCGTTTCGCCCAGTGCGCCGCGCTCACCTGCGGCAACCAGCCGTACACGGTGATCGCGCAACCGCGCACGTTCGGGATCCGCTTCAGCCAGTCGTTCTGATCGGTCACGTCGTTACGTACGTGCAACGAAAAAGGCGGCCATTGGCCGCCTTTTTCATGATCCGTGCTGGCCTCACTTGGCCGGCGGCGCACGCACCGGCAAGGGCACGTTGCACAGGTCGATGTGGCCGACCGGGATCGTGTAGAAGCCGTCGACGCGGTTGCGGCGGGCCTCGGTGGCGTCGATGAAGGCCTGGCTGTCGGTGCGCAGCAGTTGCAGTGGTGTGCGCTGCGCTTCCGGCACGTCGCTGGCCAGCTTGATCGAGACGATCGGCGCGCGCTGTTCGGGTTTCTCGTAGAAGCCCATCGGCTCGGGGCCGCGCGGGATGACGCTGAGGAATTCCATGCCCTTGACCACGCGGCCGACGGCGCTCAGCTGGCGGTCGAGGCCGCGCGGAGATTGACCGGTGACCACATAGAGTTCCGCGCCGATGCTGCTGTCCGGGGCATTGTTGCGGCCTGCGCCGAGCATGCCGTAGCAGTGCGCCATCCACGCCTTGCCCGCCTTCGGATCGCGCGCGGCGGGCATGCCATCGATGAAGCCGACTTCCGGTGCATAGCCATCGCGGTCGGGCAATTTGTCGAAGCGCGCGCTCTTGGCATCGCGGGTGAATTCGGCGGGCAGGTGGGTCTTGGTGCCGGCGGGGTAGGGCTTGGCCTTGCCGGCTTCCTCGCCCTCGGCATCGCCGAACTGGACCACGAAATTGTCCTGCGAGCGGTAGATCGCCAGCCCGTCCCAGAAGCCGCCCTTGGCCATGGTCTTGATGTTGGCCACGTGTTCCGGCGCGAAGCCGGGTGCCAGTTCGATCACCACGCGGCCGGCCGGCAATTCCATGTACAGGGTGTTGGCCGGGTCGAGGTCGCGCCAGGCGCTGGCCGGGGCGGCATCGATGATCTCCTTGGCGCTGCGGTATTTCGGCTTGGCGGTGTCCTGCGCCAGGGCGGGCGTGGCGACGGCGAGCGACAGGGCGATGGCGAGCAAGGCAGGGCGCATGGGGCATCCGGAATGCGGGAAAGGCCGAAGCATAGCGTTCGCGCCGGATCGGGCAACGGGGCCCCAGCGGCGGCTCTAATGCGAGGGTGTGACTACTGGCACATTCGCTATATCGAATTGAATAGTAGTGTTCGATCCAACATAGACACGGCGGATCCGCAGATGGACGAAACCCTGTTACGGAAATTCCACAAGGAGCTCAGCGCCGGCACGGTGTCGCTGGCCTTGCTGGCAGTGGTCGCGACCTCGACCGAACCGATGTACGGCTATCAGATCGCCAAGCGCCTGGAGCAGACCGGCGACGGCGTGCTGGCCGGCAAGCAGAGCGCGCTGTATCCGGTGCTGCGGAACCTCGAAGGTGCCGGCCTGCTGGACAGCTTCGTCGAGCCCTCGGTCAGTGGTCCGCCGCGCCGCTACTACCGCGCCACCGCTGCCGGCCGCGACGCCCTCACCGACTGGAGCGCCGCCTGGCGCGCCACCCGCGATTCCCTCGATGCCGTGCTCAAGGAAGCCAGCGCATGAACACCGCCCACGACCTGCCCACCACCATCCCCGCCTACCTGGAACGCCTGCGCCAGTCGCTGCAGGGCTGCGATCCCGCGCTGGCGCAGGATGCGCTGTACGACGCCGAGGACTACCTGCGTTCCGAACTGGCCGCCAATCCCGGCAAGTCCGAAGCCGACGTGATCGCCGCGGTCGCCGGCAGCTACGGCGCGCCGGACGAAGTCGCCGACATCTACCGCGACACCGAGGCCCGCGTGCAGACCGCGTTGCGCGCGCCGCCGCCGCCGCCGCGCAAGTCGGTGCTGGGCCGCTTCTTCGGCGTGCTGGTGGATCCGCACACCTACGGCTCGCTGTTCTACATGCTGCTGGCGCTCGCCACCGGCACGTTCTATTTCACCTGGGCGGTGACCGGGCTGTCGCTGTCGTTGGGCCTGGCGATCCTGATCATCGGCATCCCGTTCGCGATCCTGTTCATCGGCGCCACCCGCGTGCTGGCCCTGGTCGAGGGTCGGATCGTCGAAGTGATGCTGGGTGAGCGGATGCCGCGCCGACCGGTGTACACGGATCGCAGCCTGCCGTGGCTGCAGCGGATCGGCGCGATGTTCACCGACCCGCGGACCTGGGGCACGGTCGGCTATTTCCTGGCGATGCAGCCGCTCGGCGTTGCCTACTTCGCCGTCGCGGTGACCACGCTGGCACTGGGCGCGGGCTTCATCGCGCTGCCGTTCGCGCACTGGTTCGGCTTCGACGCCAATATCGACATCGAGCTCTTCGGCTTCGTCGATCCGTCCTCGCCGTGGATCTGGCCGCTCAGCATCGCCGTCGGGATCGTGCTGATCGTGGCGATGCTGCACCTGGCGCGGCTGGTCGGTTACCTGCACGGCAAGCTGGCGAAGGCGCTGCTGGTGAGCAACCGGGCCTGGTGACAGCACGCGATAGGGATCGAGAAAACGCCCGCGCTAGCGGGCGTTTTTCTTGCCGGTCGATGGCTTCGCCGCGGGTTTTTTCCTGGTTGTTCCACTCGATGCAAGCTTCGCCGCGGGTGCCGGTTCCAGCGCCAGCGAGCGCTGTGCAGGTTCGACCGCCGCATGCGTGGCAATGAAGTCGCGTACCTGCGGATAGACCTGGGTGCGCCAGCGACGCCCACTGAAGATGCCGTAATGGCCGGCGCCGGGCACGGTGTAGTGCTGTCGGTCTGCCTGCGGGATGCCGGTGCACAGCTTGTGCGCGGCGCGGGTCTGGCCCTGGCCGGAGATGTCGTCGAGTTCGCCTTCGATGGTCAGCAGCGCGCAGTCGCGGATCTTCGACGGATCGACGCGCTCGCCGGCCACGTCCCACAGGCCGCGCGGCAGCAGGTGTTCCTGGAACACGGTGCGGATGGTGTCCAGGTAGTACTCGGCGGGCATGTCCAGCACCGCGTTGTATTCGTCGTAGAACTTGCGATGTGACTCGGCCGAGCTGAGGTCGCCCTTCAGCAGGTCCTGGTAGAAATCCCAGTGCGAGGTCTGGTGCCGCTCCGGGTTCATCGCCACGAAGCCCATGTGCTGCAGGAAACCCGGATACACGCGGCGGCCGTGGCCGGGATAGTTGGTCGGGACGCTGTGGATGACGTTGTCCTGGAACCACGACAGCGGCTGGCGGGTGGCCAGGTTGTTGACCGAGGTCGGCGACTCGCGGGTGTCGATCGGCCCGCCCATCATCGTCATCGACTTCGGCAGCGGGTCGCCATGCGCCGCCATCAGCGAGATCGCCGCGAGCACCGGCACGGTCGGCTGGCAGACGCTGATCACGTGCAGGTTGTCGGTGCCGATGTGGCGGATGAAGTCCTGCACGTAGGCGATGTAGTCGTCGAGGTGGAACGGCCCGGCCTCGGCTGGCACCATGCGCGCGTCGGTCCAGTCGGTGATGTACACCTTGTGGTCGGCGAGCAGGGTACGCACGGTGTCGCGCAGCAACGTCGCGTGATGCCCGGACAACGGCGCCACCACCAGCACGCTGGGATCGTCCTTGAGATCGCGCAGCTTGTCCTCGTTGTCGGTGAAGCGCTTGAAGCGCAGCAATCGGCAGAACGGCTTTTCCAGCGCCACGCGCTCCACGACCGGGACCGGCACGCCATCGACCTCGACCTGGTGGATGCCGAATTCGGGCTTCTCGTAATCCTTGCCCAACCGGTACATCAGCTCGAACGCGGCGGCGGTGCGTTGCGCCCCCGGCACCGCGGACAGCCAGCTGTCGTTGGCGGAATACATCTTGGCGCCGGCATCGGCGAAATAGGTCCAGGGCGCCAGGCCGGCGCGCCAGGCTTCGTGCAGGTGGTAGAGCAGCATGCGGCGGCCAGTCCCCGTGTCGGATCGATGATGCGGCAATGCAGCATAACGCATCGTCCGGGGCCGGCCGTGACCGCGGTCGCGCTTCGCCTAGGCGGGCAGTTCCAGCGCCGTCGCCTGGCCGGCCAGTGCGGGCGACAGCCAGCAATGCGAGCCCAGCGGACGCAGGCCGGTGGCGCGCAGGCGGGTGGTGTAGAACGCCGCCGGTCGTCGTTTGAATTCGTGATCGTCGCCGACCGCTTCATCCTCACGGGCGAAGGCTTCGATGAAGGCCACGCCGCCGCAGAGTTCGGCCAGCGCGGGCAACCCGCGCGCCAGTTCGCGGGTGGGCAGGTAATGCAGCACGTCGCTGCAGACCAGCAGGTCGGCGGGCGCGCAGGGGCGCAAGTGTTCGAAGTCGGCGAAGGTCGCGTGGTGCAGGTTGCGGCTGCGGCCATAGCGGGCGATCGCATACGCGCTGGCGTCGAAGCCGATGTAGGCCAGCTTCGGTCGCAGTTTCAGCAACGGCGCGCGCCATGCGCCCTCGCCGCAGCCGATGTCGAGGACGCTGCGGATCGGCCGTTCCAGGTGGTATTCGGCGGTCGCCACGGCCAGCGCCACCTTGCGCGCCAGCCGCGCGGCGCCACCGATGCCGCCGCGGCGGTACCAGCGGTCGAAATAGGCGCGGTCGTAGGTCTTGGTCATGGTGCGCTTGTCATCCTGGGCGAAGCTCTTGCCGAAAAGGGGCCAGAGTAAATTTCGCGCCAGAATAGCCATGCCCGCGATGCGATGTGGATCGCGAAACTTTACTCTGGCCCCTTTTCGACGAATCGCGAGCGACCCGATGGCCTACCTGCTGACCAAGACCGCACACATTGTCTTCGTGATCGCGTGGATGGCCACGGTGTTCTACCTGCCGCGGATCCTCGTCAACATCGCCGAAGCCGGCGACGAGCCGGCCGTCCGCGCGCGACTCGTGTTGATGGGGCGTCGCTTGTACGGCTTCGGCCATTCGATGTTCGGCATCGCGGTGGTGCTGGGGGCGGTGCTGTGGCTCCACTTCGGCATCACCGGCGGCTGGCTGCATGCGAAGCTGGCGCTGGTCGCGGCCTTGCTCGCGTACTTCATCGTCGCCGGGCGCTGGCTGAAAGGCGTCGATGCCGGCAAGTCGCTGCCGTCGCCGACGGCATTGCGCTGGTTCAACGAAGCGCCGGTACTGATGCTGTTCGCGATCGTCTACCTGGTGCTGGCGAAGCCGTTCTGAGGCATCTAGCGGCCGGCGCGAAAAGGCGAAAAGGGGTCAGAGAACATGTCCTTCCGTGATTTCGAACGCTGATGCGCATCGAGGGAAATGTTCTCTGACCCCTTTTCGGGGTGCCAGGATCAGCGCGGCTTGAACGCTTCGACCGCCGGCAATGTCACCGGCACGCCGTTCGCATCGCACAGGCCCTTGGCGCACAACGCTGCACGCAATCGTGGCGTGGCCTGCGCGGCGAAGTGGAAAATCGTGTTCTGTTCCACGCTGCCGCGGATCGCGTCGCTGCCGGGGCCGCGCGCCCAGATGCCGACGTCATCGCCGCCATGCGTTTCGTTGGGCAACGGAACGGTGGACTCCTGCATGTAATCGGGATGCTCGGTGTCCACGTTGCGCAGATCGGGGCGCCCGTCGGCGGCCTCGTATTCCTTGCCCATGTGCGGGTAGCGCTTGGGGCCCGCGGGTTGCGAGCTGCTCGCGCCGGTGTAGCCGGGTCCGTTGGCGTAAGTGAGCGTGGTGTAGGGCAGGCCGAGGCCGTCGTTGACCAGGCCGCCGTCATCGTCCTCGCCGCTGCCGCCGCGGACCTTGCCGAGGATCGGGTTGCCGCGCTTCGGATAGCCGACGAAATTCAGCACGTGCGAATGGTCGGCGGTGACGATGATCAGGGTGTCGTCGGGCGAGGTCGCCTCGGTCGCCGCACGCACGGCGTCGCTCATCGCCACGGTGTCGCTGAGTGCGCGGTAGGCGTTGCCGTAATGGTTGGCATGGTCGATGCGCCCGCCTTCGACCAGCAGCACGTAGCCGTCCTGGTCGCGCGACAGGCGCGCGATCGCGGCGCGGGTCATCTCCGCCAGTGACGGCTCGCCGGCCACGTCCTTCGGCCGTTCGTACTCGAATTGCATGTGGTCGGGCTGGAACAGCGCGAGCAGCGGCTTGTCGAGCGGCGCGGCATCGAACTGCGCCTTGTTCCAGGCATAGGTGCCGCCGGGATGGCGGCTGCGCCAGTCGGCGATGAGATCGCGCCCGTCGAGGCGTTCGCCGACCTTGTCGTCCTCTTCCGGATCGCGCTGGGTGACCGGCATGAAATTCTTGCGGCCACCGCCCATCAGCACGTCGAAGCCGCGCCCGAACGGGGTTTCCACCAGTTGCCGGGCGATGTCGATGCAGCCTTCGCGCACGGCCTGGTCGGGCAGGTCGCTGTCGTTTTCCCAGTTGCGTTCCGGCGTGTGGGTAAAGGTGGCACCGGGCGTGGCATGGGTGACCCGCGCGGTGGTGACCACGCCGGTGGCCATGCCGCTGCTCGATGCGAGTTCCCACAACGTCAGTGCCGGCGCCGCCAGGGCACCCGCGCAATCCTTGCGCTGCGCGGTCTGGCCGATGCTGAGCACACCGGCGCGGGTCTTCACTCCCGTGGCGATCGCGCTCATGGTGCCGGCGGAATCCGGGGTCTGCGAGTCGGTGTTGTAGGTCTTGCTGAGCGCGGTCGCGGGGAATGTTTCCCAGGCGAGGCGGTTCTCTTCGCCGCTGCCGCCCTTGCGCTGGCCTTCGAAGATGCGTGCCGCGGCCACCGTGGTCAGGCTCATGCCGTCGCCGAGGAAGATGATCACGTTCTTCGCCCGGCCCTGCATCGCACCGCGCGCAGCGGCCTGCGATGCGCCATCGCGGAACCACCACGCGGCGGTCTCGCCCGCCGGGTGCGCGATGGCCGGCACGGCGACATCGATGCCGGCGCTGCGGGCAGGTGGGGAACCGGTGGTCGGGGCGCCAGCGCAGGCGGTCAGGACCAGTGCGCAGGCGAACGGAAGCAGGGGACGGCGTCGGGGGAATGGCGTCATCCGCCGATTATGAACGTTCCGCATGTCGCTCGTCCTTCAGTGTTGCGGCCCGGGCACTGACGGACCCGCGGGGGCTCGGGTATGGTCGCGGTCTGCCTCGCTGGGTGACGCGCATGTTCGAGTGGTGGTTCCGCATCAAGTTCTGGAAGCGCGTGGTCGCCGGCTTCGTCCTCGGGGCATTGGCCGGCTGGGCGTTCGGTCCGAATGCCGAAACCTGGTTCGGTCCGCTGGGCGATCTCTACGTCACCCTGATCAAGATGATCGCGGTGCCGCTGGTGTTCTTCGCGGTGATCAATGCGGTGGCCTCGCTCAGCGGGCAGAAGTCGATCGCCGCGCTGGCCGGGCGCACCTTCGTCTGGTTCGCGATCACCGCGGTGCTGGCGGTCGGCGTGGGCCTGGCGTTCGGCTGGATCCTCAAGCCCGGCGTGGGTGTCGGCGTGCTGCAGGTTGCCGCCGACTACAAGGCCAAGCAGGTGCCCGGCGTGGTCGACATGCTGCTCAACCTGGTGCCGGCCAATCCGTTCCAGGCGTTGGGCGGCGCGTCCACCGCGAAGACCGCCGATGGCATGACCGTGCTGGTGCCGCGCAACGGCACGGTGCTGCAGGTGATCTTCTTCGCCGGCCTGGTCGGGTTCGCCATCGTCAAGCTGGGCGAGAAGGTCGCGGGCATGCGCAAGCTGGTCGGCGAGGCCAGCGAGATCATGATCCAGGTGACCCGCTTCGTGCTGGAGTTCACCCCGATCGGCACCTTCGGCCTGATCGCAGCGCTGGTCGGTGGCTACGGCTTCGAGCAGTTGCGTCCGCTGCTGATGTTCGTGGTCGCGCTGTATGCCGCGTGTGCGTTCCACATCGTCGTGGTGTACGGCGGCCTGTTGCTGGCGCATGGCCTGAACCCGCTGAAGTTCTTCCGCGGCGCGGCGCCCGGCATGCAGGTGGCGTTCGTTGCATCGAGCAGCTTCGCGGCGTTGCCGGTGTCGCTGCGCAGCGCCACCCACAACCTCGGCGTGGACAAGGATTACGCCGCGTTCGCGGTGCCGCTGGGCGCGACCATCAAGATGGACGGCTGCGGTGCGATCTACCCGGCGCTGGCAGCGGTGTTCATCGCGCAATACGCGGGCATCGAGCTGTCACTGTCGCAATACCTGATCATCGCGCTGGCCTCGGTGCTGGGCAGCTTCGGCACGGCCGGCGTGCCGGGGACCGCGGTGATCATGGCGACGGTCGTGTTGAGCGCCGCCGGGCTGCCGCTGGAGACGATCGGCTATCTCTACGCGATCGACCGCATCCTCGACATGATGCGGACGATGACCAATGTCACCGGGCAGATCCTGGTGCCGACCTTGGTGGCGAAGCAGACCGGCATGCTCGACCGCACCGTCTACGAAGCCGCATCCACCGATGTCGGCCTGGACGAGGCCGACGCACCACGATGAGCGAGGTCGCGATCGAATTGGTCGAGCGTTTCCCGGGCGTCGCCGATTACCGCCGCCTGCGCGCGGCGACGGGCTTGTCGGCGAAGTCGGAGCCGGCCGCGCTGCGCGGTCTCGCCAACACGACCCATGGCGTCAGCCTGCTGCGCGATGGCGAGGTGGTCGGCATGGGCCGCATCGTCGGCGATGGCGGCTGCTTCCACTTCGTGGTCGACATCGCCGTGCTGCCGGAGTTGCAGGGCCGTGGCCTGGGCAAGCGGATCATGGGCGCACTGGATGCCTGGTTGCGCGCGAACGCCGAGCCGACCGCGCATGTCTCGCTGTTCGCCGATGGCCAGGCGAAGCATCTCTACGCGCAATACGGATTCGCCGAGTCCAGCCACTCGGTGGGGATGTTCTACCGGGTCTGAGCGGTCACGCGGTGCGGCGGCCCTTGCCCGCGAGCCATGCGCCGGCGAGCGCGGCCGGGATCGGCAGCAGCAACCCGACGACCGCCATCCACTGCGGGTGACCGGGCATCTTCACGATCATGCCGACCACGCCGGCCATCACCATCAGCGCCGGCACCACGGCAGCCGCGCGTGGATGCCCGTTGCGGGCGATGAGCGCCGCCACGAAGCCGCCATCGAAGGCGCCGATCACCCAGGCCGCCACCACGAACACCATCGCCCCGATGGGCAGTGCTTGGATGATCTTCGCCATGTCCTCGGTCACCATCGGGTCGAGCCCCGCCGGTGGCGGGAACACCTGGTGGCCGGCGAATTCGATCAGCATGACCGTGGCGACGGCGAAGACCAGTCCGACCACCGCGCCCAGCAGCGTGCGACCCATGTGCATTCCCCCGTCGATGCCCGCAGGCAGCATCGCGCCGCGACGCGGCCATCGCAAGCGCGGCGTAGCATGGCCACTCCCCACGGAGACCAGCATGAGCGGACAGCAGCGCCAGTTGACCATGCGGTTCCTCGCCGAACCCACCGACGTGAACTACGGCGGCAAGGTCCACGGAGGGCAGGTGATGAAGTGGATCGACCAGGCCGGCTATGCGGCGGCGGTGGGCTGGAGCGGCAGGTACAGCGTGACCGTGGCGGTGGGCGGGATCCGTTTCGTCGCGCCGATCCGGATCAGCGACCTGGTCACCGTGGAAACCACCCTGGTCCACACCGGCACCAGCTCCATGCACTTCGCGGTGGATGTGCGGGCGCGCGACCCCATGCAGGATGCCGGCGAGCGCCTCTGCACGCATTGCGTGATCGTGTTCGTGGCGCTGGACGGCGTGGAGGGCACGCCGGTCGCGGTGCCTGCGTGGACACCCGACAGCGACGAGGACCATCGGCTGGCCGAGTATGCGATGCAGGTGATGGCGCTCAGCAAGGACATCGAACAGACCGTGGCCCGCTATCGCGAGGCCGGCAGGAAGGCCTGAAACGCAGGACGTCGCCCGGGGGCGGCGTCGGCGGGAAGCCGCGAACCTGATTCAGGCGCCGGTGGCGAGACGCCGGGCCTGCAGGTACTTCTGGCTCCAGTAACCGCTCTCGAGGCTGGACACGGTCACGTCGCGGCCGGTGCGCGGGGCATGCAGGAACTTGCCCTCGCCGATGTAGATGCCGACGTGGTCGACGCGGCCACGCTTGCCGAAGAACACCAGGTCGCCCTCGGCCAGCGCGGTGCGATCGGCAACGGCGGTGCCTTCCTGGGCCATCGAGCGCGAGACGCGCGGCAGGTCGATGCCGATGGTGCGGAACACATAGCCGACCAGGCCGCTGCAGTCGAAGCCGCCTTCCGGGCTGGTGCCGCCCCAGCGGTACGGCGTGCCGAGCAGCGAGAACGCGCGCTGCAGCACCGACTTGATGCGGGACGAGGTGGTCGGTGCGTCCTGGGCGCTCTGCAACGCGGCGATCTGGGCGACCAGCGGGGCGTTGTCGGGGCTGGCCAGGTCGACCGGGGCTACGGCGTCGAGCGGAGCCTGGGTCGCGACGGTCACCGAGGGCGCGGCGTCGGCCGGCGGCGCGGTGGGGGTGATCGCCATCGCCGGGGCGGCGCAAGCGGCAAGCGCCACGGCGAGGAAGAGGTTGATTCCCCGGCGGGCGGGGCGGGCGGCGGTATGGCCGTGGGGCAGGGTCGCTGTCGTCACGCGGTCATCACGATTTGAAACCAGCGGCGACTATGCCCGTGAGCGCCGGGTGAAGGGTTCAAAAAACGTTAGCTGGACGCAAATGAGTGCGCTGACCGGTCACAAAAATGGCCATTCGGCGTATTCAGTTTGATGAAAGGCGGCAGATCGCAAGCCGTTGATTCAATTCAGCAATCGCCGCGCGCCGGTGTAATGATCCCGCCACCAGGCCCCGTCGAGTCGATCCAGGCGGACCGTGCCGCCACTGTTCGGGGCGTGCACGAAACGCCCTTCGCCGACGTAGATGCCGACGTGGCTGACCTGGCCGCCACTGCCGAAGAACACCAGGTCGCCACCGGCCAGCCGGTCGGTGGCGATCCGCGGGCCCTGGGTGGCGGCAAGCTCGCGCGAGGTCCGCGGCAGGCGCAGGTCGAGCATGTCGCGGAACACGTAGGTGACCAGGCCGCTGCAGTCGAAGCCGCCTTCCGGGGTGTTGCCGCCGTAGCGGTACGGCGTGCCGACCAGGCTGATCGCGCGCATCAGCACCGCATTCGCCTTCGTCGGGTCCGCGGGTTGGACGATGGGCCCATCGCGCTGGGGCGTTCGCTGGCTCGCGCTCGGGCGGACGTTGTCGTTGCCGCCGCAACCGGCCAGCAGCAGGGCGGTCGATAGCGCCAGCACGGCATTGCGCCGATAATGCGCGCCCGGTCGCTGTTGGCAGTCGGCTGGTCCCATCATCCGCGCAGTGTTCCCGCATCGCCGTTCGGCGGCAAGCGCGCAACTGCACCAAGACCGAGAGCACCCATGAAGATCGAGAAAGACCGCGTCGTCCGTTTCCACTACGCCGTTGCCGAAGCCGGGCAGGAGCCCGTGGAGAACTCGAAGGACGGCGGCCAGCCGCTGGCGATCCTGTTCGGCCACGGCAACATCATCCCCGGCCTGGAAAAGGCGATGGACGGCCGCGAGGCGGGCGACAGCTTCAAGGCCGACGTGCCGGCCGCCGATGCCTATGGCGAGCGCCGCGATGGCCTGAGCCAGCGCGTGCCCAAGAAGCATTTCGGCGCGCAGAAGCTGGCGCCCGGCATGCAGGTGGTGCTCAACACCAACTTCGGCCCGCGCGCGGTCACCATCGAGAAGGTGGGGATGAGCGTGGTCGACGTCGACCTGAACCACCCGATGGCCGGCAAGGACCTGGAATTCGACATCGAGATCGTCGAGGTGCGCGAGGCGTCGGCGGAAGAACTGGCGCACGGCCACGTGCACGGCGACGGCGGCCACCAGCATTGATCCTGCTGCGCAGGATCAATCCCGAAGTTTGCTTTGCGAACTTCGGGCCCCGCCAAGTACTTCCTGCCCGGCCCGGCTTGGTACAAGCCGGGCGTTCGTTGGCCTGCGCGGCAATGCCGCGCAAACAGACCAGCCTCCCCCCCTGACTCAGGGGGCTTGAAGATCAACCCGACGGCCCGCGCAAGCGGGCCGTTTGCGTTGGTCGATGCGCTACGCTGCCGGCACGCAACCGGGGAGGGGCGTTCCATGTCGGGCATGCAGGCGGTGGGGCCGGTCGCTGCGGGCGAGCGGGTGGAAGTGATGGACGTGCTGCGCGGGGTCGCGCTGCTCGGCATCCTGCTGATGAACATCGAGGCCTTCGTCGGGCCGTTGATGGAATCGATCACCGGGGTCAACCCGCGCTTCAGCGGCATCGACCGGTCGGTTGATGCGGCGATCTACGTGCTGGTGCAGGGCAAGTTCATCACCATGTTCTCGCTGCTGTTCGGGATGGGCTTCGCGGTGATGCTGGAACGGGCGAATGCCGGCGGCCGCAACGGCACCGCGCTCTACGCACGCCGCCTGCTGGCCCTGCTCGGCATCGGCCTGGCGCATGCGTTGCTGGTCTGGTCCGGCGACATCCTGCTGACCTATGCGCTGCTCGGCTTCGTGCTGCTGCTGTGCTTCCGGCGCACGCCGGTCTCGCGCTTGCCGAAGTGGGGCGTGGCGCTGTTCGTGTTGCCCCTGCTGCTGACATTCGCGATGGCGGGCTTCGCCACGCTGGCGGCGCAGGATCCGCAGGCGGCCGCCGAGTTCCAGAAGGGCATGGCCGCGCAGGCGCAGCAGATCAATGCACTGGTCGAGGGCGAGCGACTGGCCTTCGGTGCGGGCAGCTATGCCGATGCGGTGGCCCAGCGCGCGACCGACACCGGCGCGATGCTCGGCTTCCTGGTGTTCTTCGCCCCGACCCTGCTGGGCGTGTTCCTGTTCGGCGCGTGGTTCATGCGCAGCGGCACGATCCGCGACAGCGCCGCGCACCTGCCGCTGTTCCGCCGCCTGCGCAACATCGGTTTCGGCATCGGCCTGCCGCTGATGCTGTGGTCGGCGTGGACCCATCCCACCATGAGTTTCTCGGAGATGAGCCTCGGCAGTGCGGCCGCGCAGGCCGCGGCGCAGGTCGCCAACCTGCTGATGATGCTGGGCTACCTGTCGGTGATCGTGCTGGCGATGCAACGGCCGTCATGGGCGAACCGGCTACGCTTGCTGGCGCCGGCGGGGCGCATGGCGCTGACCAACTACCTGATGCAATCGGTGGTGTGCACGCTGGTGTTCTACGGCTACGGCCTGGGGTTCTTCGAACAGTTGCCGCGCGCGTGGCAGCCGCTGTTCGTGCTGGCACTGTTCGCGCTGCAGGTCGTCTTCAGCCATTGGTGGCTGGCGCGCTACCGGCTCGGGCCGATGGAATGGCTGTGGCGGTGGATGACCTACGGCAGTCGCCCGGCCATGCGCCTGCAGCCGGCGGCAGGCTGACGTCGATCGACAGGCAAGCGGCCCGCAGTGCGGGTCGTTCGAATTGGCCGCGACGAAAGGCGCAATGACTTCCGGCCCGCGTGTGCGCGCCGTGCGCATGCGCTAATCGCGGCCTCATCGGGGGATATCGAATGAACCAGGAATTCCGTCCGGTCGCGATCCGCGACCGCATCGAGGTGCTGGATGTCGTGCGTGGCTTCGCTCTGCTCGGCATCGCGCTGATGAACGTGGAGTTCTTCAATCGGCCGCTGGGCGACCTGGACGCAGGCATGCCGGCCGGCGTCACCGGGATCGACTACTGGGCCGGCTGGTTCGTCCACGTGTTCGTCCGCGGCAAGTTCTGGACGATGTTCTCGCTGTTGTTCGGCATGGGCTTCGCGGTGATGCTCACCCGCGCCGAGCAGTCCGGTCGCGGCTTCTTCGGACCGTACCTGCGGCGCACGCTGGCGCTGGCGGTGTTCGGTGCATTGCATTTCATCTTCCTGTGGACCGGCGACATCCTCTTCAGCTATGCCGCCGGCGCCATGTTGCTGATGCTGGTGTTCTATTCGAAGCCACGGATCCTGCTGTGGCTGGGCGTGCTGCTGCTGGTGCTGGCCGCTGGCTTCGGCGCGGCGACATCGCTTGGCCATGCCTTGCCCTGGCAACCGATGCTGGGTTTCGGCATCCCGTTGCTGCTGTTCGGCGTGATCGCGTATTCGTTGCGGCGCTGGCCGCTGTCGGGGCTGCGTGCGGCGGGGTTGGCGCTGTACCTGATCCCGGCGCTGGCGATGACCATCGGCGGCGCGGTGATGATCGGGCAGCCGCCCGAGGCCGAGCGCGACCGCCAGCAGCAGTCGCAGGCGAAGACGCCGGAGCTGAAGAAGGCGCTGGCGGAAGCGCGGGAGCAGCGTGCCGAACGCCGCCAGGAACACGCGCAGGACATCGCCGACGAAACCCGGCTGATGCGCACGGGCACCTATGCCGAGGCGACGGCGTGGCGCGCGCAATCCTTCGTCAAGCACCTGGGCCAGAACGTCAGCTTCGCGGTGATCGTGCTCGGCGTGTTCCTGCTCGGTGCCTGGTTCATCCGTTCCGGGGTGATGGCGGATCCCGCGTCGCACCTCCGCCTGTTCCGGCAACTGGCGTGGATCGGGATTCCGCTGGGGATCGGCTTGAGCGTCGTGGGTGCCGGCATCGCGCCGACCCATGTGCGCGGGCAGAACGACGCCGCCTTCCAGCTGGCGAGCGGACTGGCATTCGTCGGCAACCTGGCGGCCTGCCTGGGTTACCTCGGCGTCGTGGTCCTGCTGTTCCATGGGCGCTTCCGCGACTGGCTCGCGCACCTGGCGCCGGTCGGGCGCATGGCGCTGAGCAACTACATCCTGCAGTCGCTGCTGGGCACCTTGTTCTTCTACGGCTACGGGCTGGGGCAATGGGGCCTGCCGCGCGCGCAGCAGGTGGTCTACGTACTCGTGGTGTTCGCGCTGCAGGTGCTGCTCAGCCGCTGGTGGCTGTCCAGGTTCCGCTACGGTCCACTGGAATGGGCGTGGCGCTGGATCACGTACGGCAAGCGCCCGGCGCTGCGGGTGGCGACCGACTGAGGACGGTGGCGGAGGCCGGTGTTCCCCGGATAATGGCGGCCTTGCCTCTACCGGGATGACGGCGTGACGTCGCGATTGAACGACAACCCGATCGATGTGCTGGTGGTCGGTGCCGGCGTGTCCGGCCTGGCCACCGCGCTGGCGCTGTTGAACGATGGACGCGCGGTCACCGTCATCGATGCCGGCCGCATCGGCGGCGGCGCCTCGCACGGCAATTGCGGCACGCTGACCCCGAGCCACGCAACCCCGCTGGCCGCGCCGGGCACCATCGCCAAGGCGATGCGCTGGATGTTCAAGAAGGATGCGCCGCTGTTCGTGCCGCCGCGCTTCGATCCGCTGCTGTGGCGCTGGATGGCGGGCTTCGCCCTGCGCTGCAACCTGCGCGACTGGGAAGCCAGCGCGCGCGCGAAGTACACGATGCTGGCCGATTCGCGCCTGCGCGTGCAGCGCTGGATCGAGGACTACGGCCTGGACTGCGACTTCGTCGAGAGCGGCGAGGACTACGTGTTCCGCGACCAGCGCACGATGGCGGGCGAGATGCACGAGATCCCGCTGCTGCGCGACCTCGGCATCGACGTCGAACTCATCGATGGCGCCGACTATGAAGCTCAGGAGCCTGCACTGAAGCCCGGCGTGGTCGGTGCGATCCGCTTCAGCGGCGATGCCGCGCTGCGGCCCGACCGCTACGTGGCGGAGCTCGCGCGCGTGGTGCGCGAACGCGGCGGCCGCATCGTCGAGGATTGCGCCCTGCACTCGCTCGAGGCGGGCAAGGACGGCGTGGTCGCGATGACGGCGCAAGGCACGCTGCGCGCCCGCGATGCGGTCATCGCCACCGGCGCCTGGTCGCCGCGCATGGCCCGCGACATCGGGCTGCCATGGCTGCGAAACGCGATCCAGCCCGGCAAGGGTTATTCGATGACCTACAGCCGGCCGGCCTTGGTGCCGAAGCGGCCGATGATCCTGCATGGACCCTCCGTCTGCGTCTCGTCCTGGCCGGGCGGGTTCCGCCTGGGCAGCACGATGGAATTCTCTGGCTACGACAGCAGCCTCAACGAGGCGCGCCTGGGCGCGCTGGAGCGCGGTGCGCGCCAGTTCCTGCACGAACCTGTCGGCCCCGAACTGCGCGAGAAGTGGTTCGGTTGGCGGCCGATGAGTCGTGACGACATCCCGCTGCTTGGCCGCGCGCCCGGCCATCGCCACCTGTGGCTGGCGGTCGGCCACGGCATGATGGGCGTGGGCATGAGCGCCGGCACCGGCCAGTTGCTGGCCGACCTGATCGGCGGTCGGGCACCGGCGATCGATCCCGCGCCGTTCGATCCCGCGCGCTTCGCCTGAGGCCGTCATGCCTGATGTGTTCACCCTGCATCGCGGCAGCGCCCCGCTGCTGCTCAGCCTGCCGCACGACGGCAGCCTGATTCCGGAATCATTGCAGTCGCGGATGACCCCGCCGGCACGCATCGCGCCGGATACCGACTGGCATGTGTCGCGGTTGTACGACTTCGCCCGAGAACTGGGCGCATCGATCCTGGTGCCGGGGTATTCGCGCTACGTGATCGACCTCAATCGTGGCGAGGACGACACCAGCCTGTATCCCGGACAGAACACCACGGGCCTGGTGCCGCTGGTGCGCTTCACCGGCGAGCCGATCTACCTGCAGGGCCGGGAACCAGACGCCGATGAAGTGGCGTCGCGCATCGAACGCTATTGGCGGCCGTACCACGTCGCCTTGCGCGACGAGCTGGATCGCCTGCGCAGCGCGCATGGGCGCGTGGCGTTGTGGGAAGGCCATTCGATCCGCGGCAGCGGCCTGCCGTTCCTGTTCGAGGGACGCCTGCCCGACCTCAACCTGGGCACGGCGAATGGCGGGAGTTGCTCGCCCGCGCTGCAGGCCCGGATCGAAGCCGTGCTGACCGCGCAAACCGACTACGACTGGATCGCCAACGGCCGCTTCAAGGGCGGCCATATCACCCGCCACTACGGCGCTCCGGGCGATGGCATCGACGCTGTGCAACTGGAGATCAGCCAGCGCACCTACATGGACGAAGACAGCTTCGCCTACGACGAGGCGAAGGCCGCGCGCCTGCGGCCGTTGCTGCGCCGCCTGCTGGCGGCGACGCTGGCGTCCTGAACGACGAAGGGCGGCTTGCGCCGCCCTCCGGGGGAGCCTCGGGAGCCGGCGCTTACTTCGCGCCGGGGCCGATGTACTTGGCCAGGAACGCTTCCATCTTGCGGTACATCTCCGCGCGGTTTTCGGGCTTCACGAAGCCATGTCCCTCGCCGTCCGCAAGCATGACCTGGGCGGGATTGCCGGCAGCCTTCAGCGCGGCCTCCATGACCTTGAACTGGTTGAAGTCGGCGGTCTTGTCGTCCTTGCCGTGCACCAGCATCACCGGCACCTTGATGTCGCCTGCGCGCAGCGCGGGCGAGACCTTGCCCAGCGCCACGTCGTCGGTGCCCAGGGTGCGCGCGAAGAAGCGTTCGGTGGCATCGCTCTGGCCATTGCGATTGTCGGTCTTGCGCATCAGCGGAAGGTCGTAGACGCCGACATAGCCGATCGCGCACTTGTACATGCCCGGGTTGAGGACCGGCTGCACGAGGGCCGAGTAGCCACCGAAGCTGGCGCCGAACAGGCAGATCCGGTTTGCGTCGGTCATCTTCTGGTCGATGGTCCACTTCACCGCATCGGTGATGTCGTCCTGGATCTTCGTGCCCCAGCCCTTCCAGCCGGCCTGTACGTACGATTCGCCGCGCCCGCTGGAGCCGCGGTAGTTCACCTGCAGTACGGCGTAGCCGCGGCTGGCCAGGAACTGCACTTCCTCATCGAAGCCCCAGCTGTCGCTGACCTCGTAGGGGCCGCCATGCGGCAGCACCACCAGCGGATGCGGGCCCGGGCCCGCCGGCGCGGTGTAGAAGCCGTAGACCTTGCCGCCGTCGCGCGCGGTGAATGCGATCGGCTTCATGCTCGCCATTCGGGCGGCAGGCAGCCACGGACGGGAATCCATGAGCTTCTGCACCTTCTTCGCGGCGCGCTCATAGATGTAGACCGACCCGGCATCGCGATCGGACCAGGTGCGGAACATCACCTTGTCGTTGTCCCGGCTGACGCCACTGAAGGACACCATCATCCCCGGGAAGGACTTCATCAGGCCGGCATGCAGCTGCGCCCATCCGGACTGCGGCTTGATGTACTGGACGGACGGCTTGTCGGCGAACGAGAGCACCGCGAACGGCGAGCCGTTGCGCCCCTCCAGCATGAACCCGGACATCGAGACGTCGTCGCGCCCGGCCAGCTTGGTGCGGGTACCCGCCGCGAGATCGATGCGATACGCCTGCGCAGGTTCGCCGGCATCGGTCACCAGCGCGTAGACGACGTTGTTGTCCGGGTCGAACTGGGTGCCATAGATCAACCGGCCGGCGATCGATTCCGGCAGTGGGGTTCAGGCCGATCCCTTCGCGGACCGGTAGTGCAGGATCGGCTCGTCCTCGTCGTTCCAGGTCGTGCGGAAACGCCCCTCGCCGGTGCGATCGAACTCGAAATGGGCGCGCCCGTCGACGCGCTCGATCTCCGTGCGCGAGCCGGTGCGCGTGTCGACCTTGAAGATCACCGAGTCCGGATCTTCGCCGCAATCCCAGCAGGTGAGTCGACCAGTGCCATGCCGGGTTCGGCGTCGAGTACCTCGGTGACGACCGACCAGCCGGTGTCCTTGCGCTTGCCGCGCAGGTTGCCGCTGTCGGGGATGTAGCCGAACAGGGTGTCCTGGTTCTTGCCATTGATGTCCGACGTCATCAGTTCGCCATAGCTCGCCGGGGCTTCCTTCAGCGGCTGCAAGCGTGCCGGCGATACCACCACGCGGTCGTCCGCGGTCCAGATGACGTCCGAGACGTGCTGCTGGCTGCGGAAACGCAGCACCTTGGTGTCGCCGCTGCCGTCGAGCTTGACGATCTGCAACTGGGTCTCCAGGCCGTCCTTGACCGGCACTTCCAGCGCCGCGTATTCGCCCATGGGCGATAGCGTCGCGCCCCAGGCCTCCTGGCGCTTCGCGAAGTCCGCGGCGGGGATCGCCTGCGCGAAGACCGGCGCCGCGGCGCAGGCAAGCAGTGCGCCGATGCAGCGGGCGAGCGGTTTCCTGATGGTGTCCATGTGCATTCCGTTTGCGCCCGTCGCCGGCCCGGCAAGTCTAGTGGCTTGCCGCATGGCGCGGCAAAACCGGGCGATCCGGGCGCCGTTCATCACGCTGAACTCCCGGCGCGGTTCACACTTCCAGCGTCGCCAGGTCGCCCTTCTGCTCGAGCCAGGACTTGCGGTCGCCGGCACGCTTCTTCGCCAGCAGCATGTCCATCAGGCCGCGGGTGGCGTCGTGGTCGTCCACGGTGAGCTGGACCAGGCGCCGCGTGTCGACGTGCATGGTCGATTCGCGCAGCTGCTGCGGGTTCATCTCGCCCAGTCCCTTGAAGCGGGTGACGTTGACCTGGCCCTTGAGCTTCTCGCGGGCGATTTTCTCCAGCAGCAGGCGTTTTTCCTCTTCGTCCAGCGCGTAGAACACCTGCTTGCCGACGTCGACGCGGAACAGCGGCGGCATCGCCACGAACACGTGGCCGGCAGCGACCAAGGCCGGGAAGTGCTTGAGGAACAGCGCCGACAGCAAGGTGGCAATGTGCAGGCCGTCGCTGTCCGCATCGGCCAGGATCACCACCTTGCCGTAACGCAGGCCGTCGATCGCCTCCTTGCCCGGGTCGCAGCCGATCGCGACCGCGAGGTCGTGCACTTCCTGCGAGGCCAGTACCTGCCCCGAGGCCACTTCCCAGGTATTCAGGATCTTGCCGCGCAACGGCAGGATCGCCTGGAAATCCTTGTCGCGGGCCTGCCGCGCACTGCCGCCGGCGGAGTCGCCTTCGACCAGGAACAGCTCGGTGCGCGAGAGATCCTGCGAAATGCAATCGGCCAGCTTGCCGGGCAGGGCCGGGCCTTGCGTCACCTTCTTGCGGACGATCTGCTTCTCGGTCTTCAGGCGCGCCGATGCGCGTTCGATCGCGAGCTGCGCGATCTTCTCGCCGTACTCGGTGTGCTGGTTCAACCACAGCGAGAACGCATCGTGCGCCGCGCCTTCGACGAATCCTGCCGCTTGCCGTGAACTCAGTCGCTCTTTCGTCTGCCCGCTGAACTGCGGATCGGTCATCTTCAGCGACAGCACGAAGGCCACGCGATCCCACACGTCTTCAGGCGCCAGCTTGACGCCGCGCGGGAGCAGGTTGCGGAAGTCGCAGAACTCGCGCAGCGCGTCGGTGAAACCGGTGCGCAGACCGTTGACGTGGGTGCCGTGCTGCGCGGTGGGGATCAGGTTGACGTAGCTTTCCTGCACCAGATCGCCCTCGGCGACCCAGGCGACCGCCCAGTCGACGATCTCGGTGTCCTTCTTGAGATTGCCGACGAACAGGTCCGGCGGCAGCAATTCGCGCTCGGCCAATTCGCCCTTCAGGTAGTCGCGCAGTCCGTCTTCGTAATGCCACGCGTTGCGTTCGCCGCTGGCCTCATCGAACAGGGTGACGGTCAGCCCGGGGCAGAGCACCGCCTTGGCGCGCAGCAGGTGGCGCAGCGCGCGCAGGTTGAATTTGGGCGTATCGAAGTATTTCGGATCCGGCCAGAAACGCAGGCGGGTGCCGGTGTTCTTCTTGCCGACGCTGCCGACGATCTCCAGCGGCGACGCGCGATCGCCGTCCTTGAACGCCATCCGGTATTCGTTGCCGTCGCGCTTGATGAACACGTCGACATGCCTGCTCAGCGCATTCACCACGCTCACGCCTACGCCGTGCAGGCCGCCACTGAAGGTGTAGTTCTTGTTGCTGAACTTGCCGCCCGCGTGCAGGCGGGTGAGGATCAGTTCGATGCCGGGAATCTTCTCCTCCGGATGGATGTCCACCGGCATGCCGCGGCCGTCGTCGGCCACTTCGCAGCTGCCGTCTTCGTGCAGGATGACCTGGATGCTGCGCGCGTGGCCGGCCAGGGCCTCGTCCACCGCGTTGTCGATGACTTCCTGCGCCAGGTGGTTGGGCCGCGCGGTGTCGGTGTACATGCCGGGACGGCGCTTGACCGGATCCAGGCCGGAGAGGACTTCGATGTCGGCGGCGTTGTAACGGGTATTCATTCGTTCGATCGGGGCTTGCGCACGCAGGGGGCGGCCAGTGTGTGGCCTGAAGTCGGGATTTGCACGCCGACCTGCCAGCCGTGTGGCGATGGCCGATACAATCGCGGAAAGGCCAGGCGCATCGCCGGCCAGGGAGCTTGCCTGTGGTGGACGCCGCCGTGCGCGCGACCGGGGACCAATCCGGCGCGCGGTTGATCGCTGCCGACGTGGGCGGCACCTACGCCCGGCTGGGACTGGTCGGGGTGGAGGCCGATGGCGGCATCACGGTGCTGTTCCACCGCCGCTATCCTTGCGCGAACTTCGGCGGACTGGCGGCGATCCTCCGCCGCTTCCGCGAAGAATGCGAGGCCGCGCAAGCCGGCCCGTTCCCGGCCGATTGCGTGGTCGCGATCGCCGGCGTGCTGCAGGGCGACCAGCTGTTGAACAGCAACCTGCCGTGGAAGGTGTCGCTGGCCGAGACCCGCCGCGAGGCCGGCATCGCCCAGCTGCACCTGATCAACGATTTCGAAGCGCTGGCCTGGGCCTTGCCGCAGGTGCCGGCCGATCAATTGCAGGTGCTCGGCGCGGGCGATGGCAACGGTTTGCGACTGCCGGTGGTACTGGTCGGGCCCGGTACCGGGCTGGGTGCGGCGCTGGTCATCGACCAGGGTGGGCGCACGGGCGTGCAACCGAGCGAGGCCGGCCATGCAGCATTGGCGGCGAATACGCCGCTGGAACTCGACGTGGTGCGCCTGCTGCAGTCGCGCTTCGGCCATGTCGACAACGAGCGCGTACTGTCCGGTCCCGGCCTGGTGAACCTGTACCAGGCGCTGTGCGAATTGCGCGGCATGCAGCCGCGCTGGCATGCGCCGAGCGAACTCGTCGATGCCGCCGACGAAGGCGGCGACCTGCTCGCCGCCGAATGCGCGGCGCTGTTCTGCCGCTGGCTGGGCAGCTTCGCCGGCGACCTCGCGATCACGTTCCGCGCCGGTTCGGTCTGCCTGGCCGGTGGCCTCGCAGGGCACCTCGACCACTACCTGCGGCAGGGCGGCTTCATGCAACGCTTCCTCGACAAGGGCGTGCTCTCCGACACCCTGCGCGACGTGCCGGTCTACACGGTCGAACACGGCCAGCTCGGCATCATCGGCGCCGCCGCCTGGCACGCTGCCCACCATCCTTCCTGACAAGGCCCACGATGTCGTCGCGACGCCGCTTCCTGCAGTCTTCCTTGATGGCCGCGGGCGCGGCGATGCTGCCGACTGCACGTGCATCGTCGGAAGCCACCGGCGCAAAAGTCGTGTCGACCTGGGATTTCGGCGTGCCGGCCAATCGCGAGGCCTGGCAGGTGCTCGCCGCCGGCGGCAACGCACTCGACGCGGTCGAAGCCGGCGCGCGCTGGGCGGAGACCGGCCAGTGCCATTCCACCGTGGGCCGTTGCGGCTATCCGGATCGCGACGGCGTCGTGACCCTGGATGCCAGCATCATGAAAGGTGACGGCAGCTGCGGCGCGGTGGCGGCGCTGCAGGACATCGACCACCCGATTTCGGTCGCCCGCAAGGTGATGGAGAAAACCCCGCACGTCTTGCTGGTCGGCGATGGCGCGAAACAGTTCGCCATTGCCGAAGGCTTCGCGCCGCGCAGCTTGCGCACGCCCGAAGCGGAACAGGCCTGGCGCGAGTGGTTGAAGACCTCGCGCTACGCCCCGGAGATCAACGCCGAACGCCGCGGCATGCCGGGCAACAAGGACAACCACGACACCATCGGCATGCTCGCGCTTGGTGCGGACGGGCGCATGGCCGGTGCCTGCACCACCAGCGGGATGGCCTGGAAGATGCACGGCCGGGTCGGCGACAGCCCGATCATCGGTGCCGGCCTCTATGTGGACGATCAGGTCGGAGGCGCAACCGCCTCCGGCGTGGGCGAGGAAATGCTGCGCAATGCCGCCAGCTTCCTGGTGGTCGAGCTGATGCGGCAGGGCCACTCGCCGGGCGATGCCTGCCACCTGGCGATCGAACGCGTCGTGATGAAACGTCCCCAGGCCAGCAAGACATTGCAGGTCTGTTTCCTGGCGATGAACAGGCATGGCGAGGTCGGTGCGTTCGCGTTGCACCAGGGCTTCGTCTATGCGGTCTGCGATGCGCAACAGCAGGACGCGCTGCTGCAGGCATCCTCGGTTTACGCCACGTCGAAGACCTGATGGCGTCGTCGCGACGACTGCTGGAGATCGCGGCCAATTCCGTCGAATCCGCGTTGGCGGCGCAGGCCGGTGGAGCCGATCGCGTCGAGTTGTGCGCCAACCTCGGCGAGGGCGGCACCACGCCGTCTTTCGGCAGCATCGCCATCGCCCGCGAGCGCTTGCGCATCCCGCTGCACGTGCTGATCCGCGCGCGCGCCGGGGATCTCGTTTGTTCGCAAGCCGAACTGGACGCGATGCGTCGCGATGTCGAGGCCTGCGCCCGGCTGGGCTGCGACGGCATCGTCATCGGCATGCTGGATGCCGATGGCAGGGTCGACGGGGCGGGCTGCCGCGCACTGGTGGAGGCAGGGGGCACGATGGACATCACCTTCCATCGCGCGTTCGACGTGGTCGCGGATCGCGCTGCGGCGATTGAGGCGGTCATCGGCCTTGGCTGCTCGCGCATCCTCACCTCCGGCGGCGCGGACAGCGCACTGGACGGCGCTGCCGTGATCGCTGCCGACGTCGAATGTGCCGCCGGGCGCATCGCGCTGATCGCTGGGGCTGGACTGACGCCCGGAAACATCGCCGAGGTCGCGCGCCTCGCGGGCGTCCGTGAACTGCATGCCTCTGCCAAGGGGTTCGACCCCGGTATCGGCGCGGATGGGCCGGCCGGACTGGCCCGCGGACACTGGCGCAGCGATGCAGCGACGGTGCGCGCGCTGCGCGAGGCGCTCGACCTCCGCGCCTGAGCGTGGCGGGTTTTCCCGTTGCGGATCAATGGTTTCCGTGGATGCCAGCGCAGCCGGCGCGTGCAGCGGCGGGGCGCTTGGCCTAGAATGCCGCTTTCCAGCGCCGTGCCGACGCCATGACTTCCCCCGCTTCGCATACCCCCCTCGTCTTCGTCACCGGGGGCGTGGTGTCCTCGCTCGGCAAGGGCATCGCCGCCGCCTCGCTGGCGGCCATCCTCGAAGCCCGTGGCCTGAAGGTCACGATGATGAAGCTGGACCCGTACCTCAACGTCGATCCGGGCACGATGAGCCCGTTCCAGCACGGCGAGGTCTACGTCACCGACGACGGCGCCGAGACTGACCTCGACCTGGGCCACTACGAGCGCTTCGTCAACACCCGCCTGTCCGGCCTGAACTCGATCACCACCGGCAAGATCTACGAGCAGGTGATCCGCAAGGAACGCCGCGGCGATTACCTGGGCGGCACCGTGCAGGTGATCCCGCACGTGACCGACGAGATCAAGCGCTGCATCGATGCCGCGACCGCCGGCTATGACGTGGGCCTGGTCGAGATCGGTGGCACCGTCGGCGACATCGAGTCGCTGCCCTTCCTCGAGGCCATCCGCCAGTTGCGCATCGAGCGCGGCCAGGACATGGCGATGTACGTGCATCTCACCCTGATCCCGTACATCGCCGCTGCGGGCGAGCTGAAGACCAAGCCGACCCAGCATTCGGTCAAGGAACTGCGCAGCATCGGCATCCAGCCGGACGTGCTGCTCTGCCGCAGCGAGCAGCCGCTGCCGGACGGCGAGCGCCGCAAGATCGCGCTGTTCACCAACGTCCCGGAAAAGGCGGTCATCTCGGTGATCGACCAGGACAACATCCACAAGATCCCGCGCTGGCTCAACGGCCAGCAGCTGGACCAGCTCGTCGTCGACCAGTTGCGCCTGCAGGGCAAGGCCGCGCCGGTCGCGGATCTCTCCGAATGGGACGCGGTGGTCGATGCGTCCGCGCATCCGATCGACGAAGTCACCATCGCCGTGGTCGGCAAGTACGTGGACCACAAGGACGCGTACAAGTCGGTCGGCGAGGCGCTCAAGCACGGCGGCATCCGCCAGCGCACGCGGGTCAACCTGAAGTGGCTGGAAGCCGAGGACGTGGAGCGCGATGGTGCCGAGACCGTGCTGGCCGGCGTGGACGGCATCCTGGTGCCGGGCGGTTTCGGCGATCGCGGTTTCGAAGGCAAGGTGCTGACCTCGAAGCATGCACGCGAGACCCACTTGCCGTACTTCGGCATCTGCTACGGCATGCAGGCGGCCGCCGTCGACGTGGCGCGCCACATCGCCGGGCTGGACGGCGCCAACAGCACCGAGAATGATCGCGCATCCCCGCACCCGGTGATCGGCCTGATCACCGAATGGCGCACCCAGGCGGGCGACATCGAACGCCGCAGCGAAGGCAGCGACCTCGGCGGCACCATGCGCCTCGGCCTGCAGGAACAGCGGGTGAAGCCGGGCACGCTCGCCCACAAGCTCTACGGCAAGGACGTCGTCGGCGAGCGCCACCGCCACCGTTACGAGTTCAACAACCGTTACCGCACCCAACTGGAAGCGGCCGGCCTGGTGATCTCGGCCAAGTCGATGGACGACCTGCTGGTGGAGATGGTCGAACTGCCGCAGGATGCGCATCCGTGGTTCCTGGCCTGCCAGGCCCATCCCGAATTCCTCTCCACGCCGCGCCACGGGCATCCGTTGTTCGTCGGCTTCATCCGCGCCGCGCGCGAGCGCAAGGCCGGCGGCAAGCTACTCAGCGAGGCAGCAGCATGAGCATGCAACTGTGCGGTTTCGAGGTCGGCCTGGATCGGCCGCTGTTCCTGATCGCCGGCCCCTGCGTGATCGAGTCCGAACAACTGCAAATCGATGTCGCCGGCAAGCTGAAGGAAATCACCGAGCGGCTCGGCATCAACTTCATCTTCAAGTCGAGCTTCGACAAGGCCAACCGCACCTCGATCGGCAGCTTCCGCGGCCCGGGCATGGAAGAAGGCCTGCGCGTGCTCGCCGAGGTCAAGCGCCAATTGGGCGTGCCGGTATTGACCGACGTGCACGAATACACGCCGATGGATGAAGTCGCCTCCGTCGTCGACGTGCTGCAGACGCCGGCCTTCCTGGTGCGCCAGACCGATTTCATCACCAAGGTCTGCGCCACCGGCAAGCCGGTCAACATCAAGAAGGGCCAGTTCCTGTCGCCGTGGGACATGAAGCCGGTCGTCGAGAAGGCCAAGTCCACCGGCAACGGCAACATCATGGTCTGCGAGCGCGGCGCCAGCTTCGGCTACAACAACCTGGTCTCCGACATGCGCAGCCTTGCGGTGATGCGCGACACCGGCTGCCCGGTGGTGTTCGACGCGACCCACTCCGTGCAGTTGCCGGGCGGGCAGGGCAGCAGCAGCGGCGGCCAGCGCGAATTCGTGCCGGTGCTGGCGCGCGCGGCGGTCGCGGTCGGCGTGGCCGGCGTGTTCATGGAAACCCATCCCGATCCCAGCAAGGCGCTGTCCGACGGCCCGAACGCCTGGCCGTTGGGCAAGATGGAAGCCCTGCTCGAAACCATGCTCGAACTCGACGCGATCACCAAGCGCGCCGGCTTCGCCGAATCCTCCCTCTGAGCCGACGATCCCCTCGATGACCACCACGATCACGTCCGTCCACGCCCGCGAAATCCTCGACAGCCGCGGCAATCCCACGCTCGAAGCGGAGATCACCCTGGCGGACGGCAGCTTCGGCCGCGCGCTGGTGCCCTCGGGCGCGTCCACCGGCACCAAGGAAGCGGTCGAACTGCGCGATGGCGACAAGACCCGCTACCTGGGCAAGGGCGTGCTCAAGGCCGTGGGCAACGTCAACGGCGCGATCGCCGACATGCTCAAGGGCTTCGATGCGCAGGACCAGCAAGGCCTGGACAAGCGCCTGATCGACCTCGACGGCACCGAGAACAAGGGCCGGCTCGGCGCGAACGCGCTGCTGGCGGTGTCGATGGCGAATGCGCATGCGGTCGCGGCATCGAAGAAGGTTCCACTTTGGCGGCATTTGATGGATGTCGCGGCCATCCATGGCGCAGGCGCGTCGACTTCGGATAGCCCGGCCCGGCCATCCATGGCCGGGCGCTCGCAGGAGCAGGCGTTGCCGATAGGGCAACGCCTGAGCGCTCCTGCTCTCCCAGTCCCGATGATGAACATCATCAACGGCGGCGCGCATGCCGACAACAACGTCGACCTGCAGGAATTCATGGTGCTGCCGGTCGGCTTCGATTCGTTCTCGGAAGCGCTGCGCAGCGGCACCGAGATCTTCCACGCGCTGAAGTCGGTGCTGAAGGGCCGCGGCCTGAGCACGGCAGTCGGCGACGAAGGCGGTTTCGCGCCCGACCTGCGCAGCAACGAGGAAGCGCTGGAAACGATCCTGGAAGCGATCGGCAAGGCCGGCTACAAGGCGGGCGAGGACGTGCTGCTGGGCCTGGACTGCGCGGCCAGCGAGTTCTTCGAGAACGGCAAGTACAACCTCACCGGCGAAGGCAAGCGCCTGACCTCGGAACAGTTCGTCGACTTCCTGGCCAACTGGGCCGCGCAGTACCCGATCGTCTCGATCGAGGACGGCCTGGCCGAGGACGACTGGGCCGGCTGGAAGCTGCTCACCGAGCGCCTGGCCGGCAAGGTGCAACTGGTCGGCGACGATCTGTTCGTCACCAACCCGCGCATCTTCAAGGACGGCATCGACCAAGGCGTGGCCAACGCGATCCTGATCAAGGTCAACCAGATCGGCACCCTCAGCGAGACGCTGGAAGCGATCGCGATGGCGGAGCGCGCGAACTACGCGGCGGTGATCTCGCATCGCTCCGGCGAGACCGAAGACACCACCATCGCCGACATCGCGGTGGCGACCACCGCCACCCAGATCAAGACCGGTTCGCTGTGCCGCAGCGACCGCGTGGCCAAGTACAACCAGTTGCTGCGGATCGAACAGCAGCTGGGCAGCGAAGCCCGCTATGCCGGTCGCGCCGCGTTCGTCTCGCTGAAGCGCTGAGAGGCAGCGCGGAGGTGAAGCCCGTGCGCGTGCTGCTGCTGTTGCTGGCATTGTTGCTGGCGGGCCTGCAGTACACGCTCTGGCTGGGCAGCGGTGGTCACCGGGAAGTCGCCGGGCTGCAGCAGCAGGTGGCGACGCAGCAGGCGGAGAACCTGCGCCTGCAGGAACGCAACGACGCGCTCGCGGCCGAGGTCGAGGACCTGAAGTCCGGCGAGGCTGCGGTCGAGGAACGCGCGCGCAGCGAGCTGGGCATGGTCAAGCCGGGCGAGACCTTCTATCGCGTGGTCGAGGACGCGCCGGCAAGCGCGGTTGCGCCCACGCCCGCGCCGGCTGCGAGCCCGTGACCTGGGCGCTGGTGCCCGCCGCCGGCAGCGGTCGCCGCTTCGGCGGCGAGGTGCCGAAGCAATATCTGCATGCCGCCGGAAAATCGCTCATCGAACATGCGCTGGAGGCCGTGCTCTCGCATCCCGGGATCGATGGCGTGGTGGTCGCGCTGGCGGCTGATGATGCGCACTGGCCGGGTCTGACGTCGTTGCACGGCAAGCCGGTGCTGACCTGCATCGGCGGCGGTGAACGCGCCGATTCGGTGCTCGCTGCCTTGCGTGGATTGCCGGCCGGTGTAGCAGATGACGAACTGCTGCTGGTCCACGATGCCGCGCGACCCCACCTGCACGCAGACGACATCGGCAGATTGATCGAAGCCGCAAGGGACTGCATCGATGGCGCGATCCTGGCCGCGCCGGTGCGCGACACGCTGAAGCGTTCCGACGCCGACACCCGTATCGCGCGGACCGAACCGCGCGATGGCTTGTGGCGTGCATTGACCCCGCAGGCGTTCCACCGGGACTTGCTGTTGCGCGCGCTGAAGGCCGCGCAAGCCGACGGCGTGGTCGCCACCGACGAAGCGATGGCGGTCGAACGCCTCGGCCTGCATCCCGCGCTGGTGGAAGGCCGCGAGGACAACCTGAAAGTCACCACGCCAGCGGATCTCGCGTTGGCGGAATTCCTGCTGCAAGGACGCGCATCGCGATGAGCACGAACATCCGCATCGGCCAGGGCTTCGACGTGCATGCGTTCGGCGACGGCGACCACGTGATGCTCGGCGGCGTGCGCATCGATCACACGCGCGGTGTCCTCGCGCACAGCGACGGCGACGTTGCCCTGCATGCGCTGTGCGATGCCATCCTCGGCGCGCTCGCGTTGGGCGACATCGGCAAGCATTTCCCGCCATCCGACGATCGCTGGAAGGGCGCGGACAGCCGCACCTTCCTGCGCCATTGCGATGCGCTGGTCCGCGAACGCGGCTGGAAGGTCGGCAACTGCGACCTCTCCGTGGTCTGCGAGCGGCCCAAGGTCGGCCCGCATGCATTGGCGATGCGTGAGGCGATCGCGGCGGACCTCGGCATCGAGATCGACCGCGTCAGCGTGAAGGCCACGACCACGGAGACGCTCGGCTTCACCGGCCGCAGCGAAGGGATTGCCGCACAGGCGGTCTGCCTGCTGGTGCGCGCATGAGCGAGCCAGCGCGTGCGCATGGCGCATCGGTACTGACCGCGCGCATCCGCGTGTCGGCGGAGGATTTCTTCGTCGAGGAACTGCCGGCCTTCGAGGCCAGTGGTGCCGGCGAACACCTGTTGCTGACCATCGAGAAGCGCGGCATGAACACCGCGTTCGCAGCGAAGCGCATCGCCGCGTGGGCAGGCGTGGACGAATCCGCGATCGGCCAGGCCGGGATGAAGGACCGCCATGCGGTCACCCGGCAGCGCTTCACCGTGTGGCTGCCGAAGAAAGTCGCGCCCGACCTCGATGCCCTGCAGTCCGACGATCTGCGCGTGCTCGACCACGCCTGGCATGCGCGCAAGCTCCCGCGCGGTGCGCTGGCCGGCAATCGGTTCGTGCTGGTGCTGCGCGATGTCGAAGGACAGCGCGATGCCATCGATGCGCGCCTGCAGGCGATCGCCACGCAGGGCGTGCCGAACTATTTCGGCGAGCAGCGCTTCGGCCGCGGCGGGAACAACGTGCAGCAGGCGGTGGCGATGTTCGCCGGCCGCCGGGTCAAGCGCGAGGAACGCTCGATGCTGCTCTCGGCCGCGCGTTCCGAACTGTTCAACCGGGTGCTGGCCGCGCGCGTCGAGGCCGGCATCTGGAACTCGGCGCTCGATGGCGAGGTGTGGATGCTCGACGGCAGCCGCAGCGTGTTCGGGCCTGAGTCTTTGACCCAAGAATTGCAGGCTCGCCTCGATGCATTCGACATTCATCCGACCGGGCCGCTTTGGGGCGAGGGCGAGTTGCGAAGTGACGGCATTGCCCGGGAAGTTGAACTAGGCGCGCTCGAGGGCGATACCGCATCACGCCTGCGCACCGGCCTTGAACGTGCAGGCCTGAAGCAGGAGCGACGTGCGTTGCGTTTGCAGCCGTCGGAGTTGCGCTGGCAATGGCTGGACGATGCAGCGTTGGAGCTGCGCTTCGCCTTGCCTCCCGGGTGTTACGCGACGACCGTCTTGCGAGAACTCGGCGACATCACCGACGCAGCGGAGGTATAGCAGGCCGGATATTGCAGAGTATTGGCCCGCCACGACGTCTCACACGGCGGCCCCGGATGCGGCCTGGGGCCTTATCCGGGCTACAGATGCATGTTTCGATCGTTCGACTGTCGTAGCCCGGATAAGCGCAGCGCATCCGAGGTTGCAGACCATCGAGCTTAACGTTTCTCGAGCAACACCAGCACCGCCCCCGTTCCACCTTGTGCCACCGGCGGCGAATGGAAGGCGAGCACGTCGGCGCGATGGCGCAGCACGCGGTCGACCAGGTTCTTCAGCACCGGCAGGCGTTCTTCCGAGTTGCGCCCCTTGCCGTGCACGATCCGCACGCAGCCGACGCCGTGGGTGCGACAGTCGCGCAGGAATTCGCGCAACAGCGCTTCGGCGACATGCGCCGGCAGGCCGTGCAGGTCCAGCTCCTCCTGCGGCGAGTATTCGCCGCGCGCCAGCCGTTTCAACACCAGCGGCGGGATCTCGTCGCGGCGATGGCTGAGCACGTCGCCGGCTTCCAGTTCGGCGATCACCGCATGGCGGAATTCGTCGCGCGCGGCATCCTCGTCGCGGCGCGCCATCTTCGCCGACGGTTTCGGCTTGGGCGGCGAGGGCGGCAACGGCGCTTCGGGCAGGGCGCGCACCTTGCCCCGGTCGGCGCCGATCGCGGCGCGGAACAGTTCGGCGTCGTCGCGATCGTCGGGTTGGGGCGGGGCCTTGCGCATCGGCGCAGGTTACCGCGAAGCGCGGGCGGTGTCGGTGATCGATCCGGTATCATGGCCGCATGCAGAATCCAGTGATGTCGTAGCGCCATGCGGGTCCTTGTCAGCAACGACGATGGCGTCGACGCCCCCGGTATCCAGGCGCTGGCGCAAGGCCTGCGCGAGGCCGGCCACGAGGTCATCGTGGTGGCCCCGGACCGCGACCGCAGCGGCGCCAGCAATTCGCTGACGCTGGATGCACCGATCCGCGTGGTGCAACTCGACGCGCGCATGTGGAAGGTGTACGGCACGCCCACCGACTGCGTCCACGTGGCGATCACCGGCATGCTGGAGACGCTGGGCCTGGAACCGGACATCGTGGTCTCCGGGATCAACAACACCGCCAACCTCGGCGACGACGTGATCTATTCCGGTACCGTTGCCGCGGCGATGGAAGGGCGCTTCCTGGGCCTGCCCGCGGTGGCGATGTCGCTGGTCACCGCCGACCACAAGGGTCGCCATTACGAAACCGCGGCGAAGGCGGCGGTGGAGATCATCGCGCGCCTGCGCACCGATCCCCTGCCGGCCAACACCATCCTCAACGTCAACGTGCCGGACCTGCCCTGGCATGAAGTACGCGGGTTCGAGACCAGCCGCCTCGGCAATCGCCATCGTGCCGAGCCGTGCATCGCCCAGCAGGATCCGCGCGGGCGCCAGTGGTGGTGGATCGGGGCCGCCGGCATCGAGCAGGATGCCGGCCCGGGCACCGATTTCCATGCGGTGCGGACCGGTCATATCTCGATTACCCCGATCCACGTCGACCTGACCCGTTACCAGGCGCTGGAACAGGTGGCGAGCTGGGTCGGCGGCCTGTCGACCACGCTGGAGCAGACCGCGTGATCGCGCGGATGCGCCTGCAGCCGGCGGACATCGGCAGCGGCCTGACCGGCCAGCGCGTGCGCGACCGCCTGATCGACTGGCTGCGCGCCGGTTCGCCGCAGTACGACGCGATCACCGACGAGCGCGTGCTCAATGCGATCCGCACGGTGCCGCGCCACCAGTTCGTCGACGAGGCGCTGGCTACCCGCGCCTACGAGAACACCGCGCTGCCGATCGGCCACGGACAGACGATTTCGCAGCCGTGGGTCGTGGCGCGGATGACCGAAGTCCTGTTGCAACGGGGCATGCCCAGGCGCGTGCTCGAGATCGGCACCGGTTCCGGCTACCAGGCGGCGGTGCTGGCGGCGCTCGGCATCGAGGTCTACACCGTCGAACGCATCGGCGACCTGCTGCGCACCGCGCGCAAGCGCTTCCGCACGTTGGGCCTGCAGGTGCGCAGCAAGCATGACGACGGCCGCATCGGCTGGCCCGAGGAGGCGCCGTTCGATGGCGTCATCGTCACCGCCGCGGCGGCGTCGCTGGTGGATGCGCTGAGCGCGCAACTGGCGCCGGGCGGCACCCTGGTCGCGCCGGTCGGTGGTTCCAGCGCGCAGTCGCTGCTGTGCCTGCGCAAGAACGCCGATGGCGACATCGAACAGGACGACCTGGGTCCGGTGGTGTTCGTGCCGCTGCTGTCGGGAGTGGCAGACCGATGAAGCTGTTCGGCCCGATGTACGAGCGCACCCTGCGCTGGGCGCGTCATCGCAATGCGACGTGGTTGCTCGCCTTCCTGAGTTTCATCGAAGCGATCTTCTTCCCGATCCCGCCGGAAGTGATGCTGGCGCCGATGTGCCTGTCGCAGCCGCGACGCGGCTTCTGGTTCGCGACCATCAGCCTGGCCAGCGCGATGGTCGGCGCGGTGGTCGGTTACTACCTCGGGCACTACGCCTGGCAGGTGGTGCAGCCGCTGCTGGGCAAGCTGGGCATGCTCGAGTCGATCGAACACGGCATCGAGGTGGTGCGCGCGAAGAGCGTGGAATCGCCCTGGGCAGTGTTCTGGTTCCTGGTGCTGGCCGGCTTCTCGCCGATCCCGATGAAGGTGTTCACCTGGGCCAGCGGCATCGTGGGGGTGCCGATGCTGCCGTTCATGCTCAGCATGCTGGTCGGGCGCGGCAAGCGCCTCTACCTTGTCGCCGCGGCGATCCGCATCGGTGGCGAACGCGCGGAGCGCGCCCTGCACCGTTACATCGAACCGATCGGCTGGAGCGTGCTGGTGCTGATGGTCGGCGCCGCGGGTTGGTTCCTGTTGCGGGGCCATGCGGCATGATGCGGTCCATGCGCCTGCATCGTGTCCTTGTTGCCTGCACTGCCGTCGTCCTGCTCGCCAGTTGCGGGCGCAGCCACGTGGTGCGCGAAGGCGGGTCATCGCGACCGCGCGGCGCGGACAGCCCGGTGCGGGTATCGCAACCCAAATATGGTGCGACGGTGGTGGTCCAGCGCGGCCAGAACGTCTACCGCATCGCCACGGAAAACGGTTTGACAGCGCTCGACCTCGCGCTGTGGAATGACATCCCGCCGCCCTACACGATCCACCCCGGGCAGCGCCTGCGCCTGTATCCGGGTGGGCAGGGCAGTGTGGCTGCGCGGCCGGCAACGCCGCCGAAGAAGCCCGCAACGCCGACCACGACGCCTCCGCGCGCTCCCGCGCCGACGCCGGTCGTGGTCCCTGCCACCAGCAAGCTCGCCTGGCGCTGGCCGGCCGAGGGCAGCGTCGTCGCGACGTATGCCGGCGGCGACCCGACCCGGCAAGGCATCGACATCGCCGGCAAGGCCGGGCAACCGGTGCGTGCCGCCGCCGATGGCGTGGTGGTGTATTCCGGCTCCGGCCTGGTCGGTTACGGGGAGCTGGTGATCGTCAAGCACGACGACCAATGGTTGTCCGCCTACGGCCACAACCGCGCGCGACTGGTCAACGAGGGCCAACTGGTGAAGGCCGGCCAGCAGATCGCCGAAATGGGCCGCAGCGGCGCCTCGCGCGACATGCTGCACTTCGAGATCCGCTACAACGGCAAGCCGGTGAACCCGCAGCAGTACTTGCCGGGGCGTTGAGTCTCACGATCCGCAGGCGGTACCACTTCAGGTGATGCAGTGATGGCGCCTCACGCGGGGAACGCGAACCCCGCCACCACCCGACGGCCTTCACCGGCCAGCACCGAATAGGTACGTGCGGCAGCGGCATTGGTCATCGCTTCCAGCCCGATCCCGCGCTGCAGGCAGGCCGCCATCACCGCGGCGGGCGGGAACTGCTGCTGCGCGCCGGTGCCCAGCACCACGAGTACCGGCTGCAGTGCGAGGAGTGCATCGAGATCCGCGGGGTTCATCGCGCGCACGTCGTGGACCGGCCAGTCTTCGACCAGCGCATCCGGGGCGATGATGAAGCTGCGGGTCAGCCGGCGCTCGTTGACCAGTGCGCCGCTGCCGTCGGCACCGCGCAGGAAGTACGTGTAGTCCGGGCGTTCGAGGTTGAGCTGCATGCCGTTCGCTCCCTCTCCCGCTGGCGGGAGAGGGCTGGGGTGGGGGTGGATTGTTACGCGCGCGGCAGCACGATCTGCCGCTTGTCCTTCGCCGGGCGGTACAGCACCGCCACGTGGCCGATGCGCTGCACGAGCACGGCGTCGCTGCGTTCGACGAGTTCGCCGATCATCGCGTCGCGGGCTTCGCGATCCTCCGCGGCCACCTTCACCTTGATCAGCTCGTGGTGCTCCAGCGCGCCGTCGACCTCGGCCGCCAGGGCGTCGGTGATGCCCTTGCCACCCACCTGCAGCATCGCCTTCAGGTCGTGCGCCTGGCCACGCAGGAAGCGGATCTGGGCATTGGTGAGGGCGATGGGCATGCGGCACGAAGAGAGGCGGAAACAGGCGGCAGGGTATCATGGCGGCCTGTTTTCCCATCCGGCCGGCGCTCGTGGCGACTCGCAGCAAATCCAGCCAGCGCTGGCTCAAGGAACATTTCTCCGACCCCTACGTGAAGAAGGCGCAGGCGGAAGGCATGCGCTCGCGCGCGGCCTACAAGCTGGAGGAGCTGGTCGATCGCGATCGCCTGCTCAAGCCGGGCATGGTGGTGGTCGACCTGGGGGCCGCACCGGGCGGATGGTCGCAATGGGTGCGGCAGGAACTGGACCAGTTGGAGCGCGGCCTGCCGGACACCGCCAAGCGCGGGCGGGTCATCGCCAGCGACATCCTGGAGATGCCGACCCTGGCCGGGGTCGATTTCCTTCATGGCGACTTCAGGGAGGATGCCGTCCTATCCAACCTGTTGGGGATGCTGGGCGGGGAACAGGTCGACCTTGTGTTGTCCGACATGGCCCCCAATAAAAGCGGTGTGCATGCGGTGGACCAGCCGCGCGCGATGCACCTGTCCGAACTGGCGATGGACTTCGCCGATGGCCAGTTGCGCACCGGCGGCACGTTCCTGATCAAGCTGTTCCAGGGGATCGGGTTCGACGAGTACGTGAAGGAGCTGCGGCGGCGCTATGCCAAGGTGGCGATCCGCAAGCCGGCGGCCTCGCGCAAGCGGTCGCCGGAGGTGTACGCGCTGGCGCAAGGCAAGCTGGCGCAGGTGAAATAAGTGGGCCAAGGCCCGGTGTTCCAGGGCAGCATCGAGGAAGGACAGGCGAATACATGAACGATCTTGCGAAGAACCTGCTGCTCTGGGTGGTCGTGGCCGCCGTGCTGATGGTGGTGTTCCAGAGTTTCTCGCCGAAGCTGGCCGCCAGCCAGGAGGTGGTGTACTCGCAGTTCGTGCAGGAAGTGGACAACGACCGGATCAAGAAGGTCGACATCTCCAGCAACGAGCGCACGGTCACCTTCGAACGCACCGACGGCAGCAAGGGCACCACCACCGCGCCGGTGCGCGACAAGGACCTCATCGCCGACCTCATCGAGCACAAGGTCGAGATCAACCAGGCACCGCCGGATTCCGGCATCTCGTTCTGGTCGCTGGTGCTGAACTTCCTGCCGGTGCTGCTGATCATCGGCTTCTGGCTGTTCATGATGCGGCAGATGCAGGGCGGTGGTGCCGGTGGCAAGGGCGCGATGTCGTTCGGCCGTTCGCGCGCGAAACTGCTCAACGAAGACCAGACCAAGGTCAACTTCGCCGACGTCGCCGGTTGCGACGAAGCCAAGGAAGAAGTCTCCGAACTGGTCGAGTTCCTGCGCGATCCGTCGCGCTTCCAGAAGCTGGGCGGCAAGATCCCGCGCGGCGTGCTGATGGTCGGCCCACCCGGCACCGGCAAGACCCTGCTGGCCAAGGCCATCGCCGGCGAGGCCAAGGTGCCGTTCTTCTCGATCTCCGGTTCCGACTTCGTCGAGATGTTCGTCGGCGTCGGCGCCAGCCGCGTGCGCGACATGTTCGAGCAGGCCAAGAAGCACGCGCCGTGCATCATCTTCATCGACGAGATCGACGCGGTCGGCCGCCATCGCGGGTCCGGCATGGGCGGTGGCCACGACGAGCGCGAGCAGACCCTCAACCAGATGCTGGTGGAGATGGACGGCTTCGAGGGCGGCGAGGGCGTGATCGTGATCGCCGCGACCAACCGCCCCGACGTGCTCGACAAGGCGTTGCTGCGCCCGGGTCGTTTCGACCGCCAGGTGATGGTGGGCCTGCCCGACATCAAGGGCCGCGAGCAGATCCTCAAGGTGCACATGCGCAAGGTGCCGCTGCACGACAACGTGCGCGCGGACATCCTGGCGCGCGGCACGCCGGGCTTCTCCGGCGCCGACCTGGCCAACCTGGTGAACGAGGCCGCGCTGTTCGCCGCGCGTCGCAACAAGAACCAGGTGGACATGCAGGACTTCGAGGACGCCAAGGACAAGATCTACATGGGCCCCGAGCGCCGCAGCATGGTCATGCGCGAGGACGAGCGCCGCAATACGGCGTACCACGAGTCCGGCCATGCGGTGGTGGCGATGTCGCTGCCCAAGGCCGACCCGGTGCACAAGGTCACGATCATGCCGCGCGGCTGGGCGCTGGGCCTGACCTGGCAGCTGCCGGAGCACGACCGTCTCAGCAACTACAAGGACAAGATGCTGGAGGAACTGGCGATCCTGTTCGGCGGCCGCATCGCCGAGGAGCTGTTCGTCGGCCAGATGTCCACCGGCGCGTCCAACGACTTCGAGCGCGCGACCAAGCTGGCGCGGGCGATGGTGACCAGGTACGGCATGTCCGATGCGCTGGGCACGATGGTCTACGCCGACGACAAGGATTCCGGGTTCGGCCTGCAGAACAAGACGATTTCGGAGGCCACCCAGCAGAAGGTCGATGCCGAGATCCGCCGCATCCTGGACGAGCAGTACGCGGTCGCCCATCGCATCCTGGAAGACAAGCGCAGCGTGGTCGAGGCGATGACGGCCGCGCTGCTGGAGTGGGAAACCATCGATGCCGAGCAGGTCAAGGCGCTGATGGAAGGGCGCACGCCGTCGCCACCGCCGGGCTGGGTGGCCAAGCCGCCTGCCGGCGGCGGCAAGGACGATTCGTCCACGCCCACGGCTCCGGTGTTGGTGGATCCCGCGCCGCAAATCTGACGCGACAGCGACGCGGGAAACGGAAGGCCCGGAGCGATCCGGGCCTTTCGCATGCTGGATCACGGAGACGCCGCGGATATCGCAATCGGGACCGCCGTGAACCTGACGGCTTGCACACGCGCTGACCATTGCGGACACTCGCCCGAGGGCCGGCGCGATGCCGGCGCGAAGGGGGCGGGCCTTGGCGACGACCGGCGGATTCATCGCGGAGCTCAAGCGCCGCAACGTCATCCGCATGGCGGGCCTGTACCTGGTCGCCGCGTGGTTGGTGGTGCAGGTCGGCGCGACCCTGTTGCCGGTGTTCGATGCGCCGCCATGGACGATGAAGGCGCTGGTGCTGACCCTGGCGGTCGCCTTCGTGCCGGCGCTGGCGGTGGCGTGGATCTTCGAGCTGACCCCGCAGGGATTGAAGCGCGATGCCGACGTGCCGCCGTCGGAATCGATCGCACCGAAGACCGCGCGCATGCTCGACCGCGCGATCATCGTCCTGCTGGCGATCGCGCTGGGCTATTTCGCCTTCGACAAGTTCGTGCTGTCGCCGCGGCGGGAAGTGGCCCTGGTGGCCGAGACCACGCGCGTGGCCGTGGCGCGCGCCAAGCCGGTGGATCGCGGCAATTCCATCGCGGTGCTGCCGCTGGCGAATGCGAGCGGAGACGCCAACCAGTTGTTCTTCTCCGACGGGCTGTCGGACAACCTGATCGACGCCTTGTCCAAGTTCGAGGGCCTGCGGGTGATCGGGCGCACGTCCTCGTTCCAGTTCCGCGACAGCAAGGAGGACGCGCGCAGCATCGGCGCCAAGCTTGGTGTCGCGTACCTGCTGGCGGGCAGCGTGCAGCGTGCCGACGACCAGGTGCGCATCCGCGCCGAGGTGGTCCGCACCAGCGATGGTTCCGCGATCTGGACGGAGAGTTTCGACCGGCCTTTCCGCGATCTGTTCTCCCTGCAGGACGAGCTGACGCGCGCGATCGCCGGCGTGTTGAAGGCGAAGCTGCTGTCGCCCGGCGTCCGCGCGGACGACCGCCCACCGAGCGGCAACGTGGAGGCGTATTCGGCCTTCCTGCGCGGGAGTTTCTACGCCGACCGCGGCGAAGACGGCGACATGCGCCGCGCGATCGAGGAGATCACCCGGGCGACGAAACTGGACCCGAAGTACGCCAAGGCCTGGGCCACGCTGTCGCGCAACTGGACCACCCTGGCCGCGCTGGGCCTGAGCGGTGCCGAGGCGCAACAGGCCTACGCCGAAGCGCGCAAGGCCGGCGACGTGGCGCTGGCGCTGGCACCGGACCTCGGCGATGCGTACGTGGCGCGTGGCTGGCTGCTGGAGAATGCCGAGCTCGACTGGCGAGGTGCCACCATCGCCTATCGGCGCGGGCTGGAACTGTCGCCCGACAACCTGCAGACCATGTTCAGCATGGCGAGCATGCTCGCCTTGCAGGGACAACTCGGCGAGGCCATCACCCTCAGCCGGCAGGCACTCGACAACGATCCGATGTCGCCGAACTGGTGGAACTGGTACAGCGCCTACCTGTCGGCGGTGGGCCGGCTCGACGAGGCCGAGGCGGCGATCCGCCAGTCCATCGCGCTGCGTCCGCAGGGCAGCTCCGCATGGGCGCAACTGGCCATCATCGAGCTCCAGCGCGGCGATGCGAAGGCGGCACTGGAGGCTGCGAAGAACGAGCCCGAGGGCGTGTGGCACGACATCGCGCTGGCGATGGCGCTGCAGGGCGGCAAGGATCGCGCCGCCGCGGATGCCGCGCTGGCCAGACTCATCGCCGAATACGGCGACGTGGCCGCCTACCAGGTCGCCCAGGTGCAGGCCTTGCGCAACGATGCCGACGCCACGTTCGAATGGCTGCAGCGCGCGCGCGAAACCCGCGACCCGGGCGTGGGTAATACCCTGATCGATCCGTTGGTGATGCGTTACAAGACCGACCCACGCCTGGCCGCGTTCTGCGAGCAGGTCGGGCTGCCGCCACCCACCCAAAGCCAGGCCAAGGGCCTCTAGAACCGCATGTTCGACACCTCGCCGCAACTGGATTGCAACGGCCGCATCCTCCGCCTCGACCTGCCGCGGGTGATGGGCATCGTCAATGTCACCCCGGATTCGTTTTCCGATGGCGGTGCGCATGACGACGTCGATGCTGCGGTCGCGCATGGCGTGAAACTGGTCGAGGAAGGCGCGGACATCCTCGACATCGGCGGCGAATCGACCCGACCCGGTGCGGACGAGGTGGCGGTCGATGAAGAACTGCGCCGGGTGATCCCGGTGATCGAGCGATTGGCGGCGCAGGTCGCCGTGCCGATCAGCATCGACACCAGCAAGCCCGAGGTGATGCGCGCCGCGGTCGCGGCCGGTGCGGGCATGATCAACGATGTCTGCGGGCTGCGCCGCGAAGGTGCGCTGGATGCCGCGGCATCGCTCGGCGTGCCGGTGGTGCTGATGCACATGCAGGGTGAACCGCGCTCGATGCAGGACGCGCCGGTCTACGATGACGTGGTCGCCGAGGTGCATCGGTTCCTGGCCGAGCGCATCTTCGTCGCCGAGATGGCCGGCATCGCCAAGAAGAATCTCCTGGTCGATCCGGGTTTCGGCTTCGGCAAGGACACGCGCCACAACCTGCAATTGCTCGCGCAATTGCAGCGCTTCACCGAACTCGGCGTGCCGGTGCTGGCCGGGCTGTCGCGCAAGAAGACGATTGGTGAATTGATCGCCCGCGAACTCACCGGCCGCGCCGAACCGCGCGAACGCGCGGCGGGGTCGGTGGCCGCGCACCTGATCGCCGCGCAGCGTGGCGCGA
Organism: Thermomonas sp.; assembly: GCF_041919455.1. Classification (GTDB taxonomy): domain Bacteria; phylum Pseudomonadota; class Gammaproteobacteria; order Xanthomonadales; family Xanthomonadaceae; genus Thermomonas. The sequence goes on along the minus strand of NZ_JAYRTQ010000009.1, from coordinate 14,761 downwards.
TGCTGCTGCGCGTGCATGACGTCGCCGCCACCGTCGATGCGCTGAAGGTGTGGAACGCACTCGCGGCGGTGCCGATGCCGCGCGTGCAGGCGAAGCCCGAGATCCGCTGGCCGGACGAATAAGCCGCTGTCCGTTCGCGTGCGGCGGCTGCGTTGGACTCCTGGACATCCCGCGGGAACTCCGATGCGCCATCTCGTCGTCGTGCTGATACTGCTCGCCGGTTGCAACCCATCGCCTTCGCCGATGCCGGCAGCGCCCGTTGCGAAGGTCGAAGCCGTGGCGAAAGGCGATCCCGTCGAAGGCCTGCGTGTGTCGACGCGCCTGGGCTGCAACGGCTGCCATGAAAAGAACGGGGGCGGCGGCATCTTCATGGAGAATCCGCAGGTGGGCCGCGTGGTGGCACCGAACCTCACCGAACGCAGGCGGTTGTACGACGATGCCGCGTTCGCCGCGCTGCTGCACGAAGGCAAGACCCACGACGGCCACCCCCCGCTGGGCATGCCGATCCACATGTTCCAGTACCTCAGCCACGGCGAAGTCCGCGACGTCACCGCCTGGTTGCGCTCGCTGCCGGATGTCGCCACGGCGTTGCCGAAGACGGCGTACGCGCCGGCCATCGCCAGGGCGATCGCCGATGGCACGCTGCCTTACCTCGATGACGTGAAGCCGGATCCCGGCAACGTGCCGCCGGCGACGCGCCCGGTCGAGCCGCTGGCGCTCGGCAAGTACCTGGCGATGACCACCTGCACCGAATGCCACGGGCGCGACCTCAATGGCTGGAGCCGGGAAGATGACGCGCCGTCGCTGGTCGTGGCCAAGGCCTACACCGCGGAAAAATTCGCGCGATTGATGAAGACAGGCGAGATCGCCACCGGCGGCAAGTCGAAGACCGGGATGATGAGTGAGGTCGCTGCGTATCGGTTCTCGACCTTGACCGATGCCGAGGTGTCGGCGCTCAAGCTCTACCTCGACTCGCGCTGAGCGAGCCACGCTCGGTCGCGGTAAGCTCCCCGCGAACGCCACGGGGAGGCACGCATGACCGCAAGCACGCCATTGCTGATCACTTTCGCGGTCTACTTGCTGGCGATGATCGGCATCGGCGTGGTGGCGTGGAGGCGCACCCGCGACTTCGACGACTACATCTTGGGCGGACGCTCGCTGGGCGGCTATGTGACTGCGTTGTCCGCAGGCGCTTCGGACATGAGCGGCTGGTTGCTGATGGGCTTGCCCGGCGCGCTGTACCTGTCCGGCGTCTCGGAGGCGTGGATCGCGATCGGGCTGGTGCTGGGCGCGTGGGCGAACTGGAAATTCGTGGCCGGACCCTTGCGCGTGTACACCGAGCGCACCGACAACGCGTTGACCTTGCCGGATTACTTCACCACGCGCTTCGCCGCCGATGGCAAGTTGTTGCGGATCGTTTCCGCGCTGGTGGTGCTCGTGTTCTTCGCGGTGTATTGCGCCAGCGGGATCGTGGCCGGCGCGCGCCTGTTCGAAAGCGTGTTCGGCCTGTCGTACGCGCAGGCGCTCTGGTGGGGTGCGGCGGCGACCATCCTGTACACCCTGATCGGCGGCTTCCTGGCGGTCAGCTGGACCGACACCGTGCAGGCCACGCTGATGATCTTCGCACTGATCCTGACGCCGATCATCGTGATCCTGAGCACCGGCGGCATCGGCGACAGCCTGCGCATCATCGAGCAGGTGGATCCGGCGAAACTCGACTGGTTCAAGGGCGGCGAGCTGGGCCTGGTCGGGATCGTGTCGTTGTTGTCATGGGGGCTTGGCTACTTCGGCCAGCCGCATATCCTGGCCCGGTTCATGGCGGCGGATTCGCTGGCAGTGATCCCGCAGGCGCGGCGGATCGGCATGACCTGGATGGTGCTGTGCCTGTGCGGTGCGATGGCGACCGGTTTCTTCGGCATCGCCTATTTCGCCCAGCATCCGGAACAGGCGGGGATCGTCAGCGAGAACCACGAGCGCGTGTTCATCGCGTTGTCGAATGTGCTGTTCAATCCGTGGATTGCGGGGGTGCTGCTGTCGGCGATCCTGGCCGCGATCATGAGCACGCTGTCCTGCCAGTTGCTGGTCTGCTCCAGTGCGCTGACCGAGGACTTCTATCGGGGATTCCTGCGGCCACGCGCCAGCGAACGCGAGCTGGTGTGGATGGGCCGGGCGATGGTTCTGGGGATCGCGCTGGTGGCGATCTTCATCGCCCGCGATCCGCAGAGCCGCGTCTTGGGCCTGGTTAGTTATGCGTGGGCCGGTTTCGGCGCGGCGTTCGGTCCGGTCGTGCTCTTCTCCCTGTTCTGGGCGCGGATGACCCGCAGTGGCGCGCTGGCCGGCATGCTGGCCGGCGCGGCCACGGTGATCCTGTGGAAATACACGGGCAGCGCGTTGTACGAAATGGTGCCGGGGGTGATTGCCGCCAGCATCGCGATCGTGGCCGGCAGCCTGCTGTCGCGCGCGCCGAGTGCGGACGTGCTGGCGCGGCACCGGCAGGTACGACTGAGCCTGCGCGAGCAGGGCTACTGAGGCCTGGGCGAGCCTCGATGAGTTGCGCGCGATGACGCCGGACATGCGCCTGCGCGCCAGGCCACTGGCGATTGCGCTGATGGGGCCGACCGCGTCGGGCAAGAGCGCGTATGCGCTCGAGCTTGCGGAGCGGCTCGGCGGCGAGATCGTCAGCGTGGATTCGGCGCTGGTCTATCGCGGCCTGGACATCGGCGCGGCCAAGCCCACCCGCGAGGAACAGGCGCGCGTGCCGCACCACCTGATGGACGTGCGCGATCCCTGTCAGCCGTATTCGGCCGCCGAGTTCGCGAAGGATGCGCGGGTGGCGATCGACGGCATCCTCGCGCGTGGCCGCGTTGCCATCCTCGCCGGCGGCACCGGCCTGTATTTCCGTGCATTGCTCGACGGCCTGGCCGACATGCCGGATGCGGATCCGGCGCTGCGCGAGGCCATCACCGAGGATGCCAACCTGCGCGGTTGGGCGGCGCTGCATGCGGATCTCGCCGTGGTGGATCCGGAGGCCGCCGCGCGCATCCACGCCACCGATGCACAGCGCATCCAGCGCGCGCTGGAAGTGCATCGCCTGACCGGAAAGCCGATCAGCGCCTGGCAGCGCGAGTCGACGCGCGTGCGCTTTCCGGCGAAGTTGCTGAAGCTGGTGCTGTCGCCACCGGATCGCGCGCTGCTGCATGCGCGCATCGAACGACGCTTCGATGTGATGCTGACTGATGGTTTCCTCGATGAAGTGCATGGCTTGCGCGCGTTGCCGGAGTTGCGCACGCATCCCGCGCCGCTGGAATTGCCGGCGGTGCGTGCGGTGGGCTATCGGCAGGCCTGGGAGTTCCTGGATGGTGAGTGCGACACCGCCACGTTCCGCGCGCGCGCCATCGCCGCCACCCGCCAGCTCGCCAAGCGCCAGTTCACCTGGCTGCGCGGGGAAGTCGACGCGCGCTGGTTCGATCCCGTGACGCAGCGCACGCCGCTGGACGATGCGGTGGCCGGTTTCACCGGCAACCGTGCGCCCTGACGCACGCATTCACGGCGTCCTGCGTTACCATCGGATCGCGCCCCCGGAAACGCGGCGGGTGCGGGGCCCGGGGAACAGGCCCACGACCACAAACAACAAAGAAGACACGCAACAGCCGTGGGGAAACCAATGTCGAAGTCGCAGTCCTTGCAGGATCCGTTCCTGAACGCCTTGCGCCGCGAGCGCGTCCCGGTCTCGGTGTACCTGGTCAACGGCATCAAGTTGCAGGGCACCATCGAATCGTTCGACCAGTTCGTGGTCCTGTTGCGCAACACCGTCAGCCAGATGGTCTACAAGCACGCGATCTCGACCGTGGTGCCGGCGCGCAACGTGCGCATCAGCGCCACCGGCGGTGCCGGCGTCGAGGCCAGCGATGCGGGCGAGGCAGACGACGAAACCGAATAACGGCAACCCGTAGGGGCAGGCCCCCGTGCCTGCCCTGTTGCCCATGGGGCAACCCCGGCGCAACCCCGTGCAACCAAAGGGGTTGCCCCAACGGGATTCGCCCACATCTGGGTTGCAATGCCAACCCAATTGTTCGAACGCTCCCGCCGGGGCGAACACGCCCTGCTGATCCAGCCGCATGCCGGGGGCCCGCCCGCCGAGGGCGTGCTGGAGGAATTCGGCGAGCTCGCACGCTCGGCCGGTGCCAGCGTGGCCGCGGTACTGACCGCGAAGATCGACCGCCCCAATCCCGCCACCCTGATCGGCAGCGGCAAGCTGGAGGAAGTGAAGGCCGCCTGCGAGGCCACCGGCGCCGACCTCGTGCTGGTCAACCATGCGCTCAGCCCGGTGCAGGAACGCAACCTGGAACGGGCGCTGGAACGCCGCGTCGTCGATCGCACCGGCCTGATCCTGGACATCTTCTCGCAGCGTGCGCGCAGCGCCGAAGGCAAGTTGCAGGTCGAGCTGGCACAGCTCAAGCACGTGGCCACGCGCCTCGTGCGCGGCTGGACCCACCTGGAGCGCCAGCGCGGCGGTTCGATCGGCCTGCGCGGCCCCGGCGAAACCCAGCTGGAAACCGACCGCCGCCTGTTGCAGAAGCGCGTCGACATGCTGCAGAAGCGGCTGGAAAAGGTCGAGGTCCAGCACACGCAGATGCGCCGTGCGCGCGTTCGCAGCGAGCTGCCGCGGGTTGCGCTGGTCGGCTACACCAATGCCGGCAAGTCGACCCTGTTCAATGCGCTCACCGGCGCCGAGGCCTATGCCGCCGACCTGCTGTTCGCCACCCTCGACCCCACCGTGCGCCGCATCGAGCTTCCGGGCGGTGGCGTGGTGCTGGCCGACACCGTCGGCTTCGTCCGCGACCTGCCGCATGAGCTCGTCGCGGCGTTCCGCTCGACCCTGAGCGAAGCGCGCGAGGCCGACCTGCTGCTGCACGTGATCGATGCCGACGATCCGCTGCGCGACGAACGCATCGCCCAGGTCGATGCCGTGCTGCGCGAGATCGATGCCGGCGACATCCCGCAGTTGCTGGTGTTCAACAAGATCGACCGCATCGAGGGCGCCACTCCGCGCATCGACCAGCGCGGCGAAGACCGGCATGCGGTCTGGCTGTCCGCGCGCGACGGGCTGGGCCTGGACCTGCTGCGCGTGGCACTGGGCGAACGCCTGGACCTTCAGCGGGTGGTCGGCGACATCGTGCTGCCGGTGGATGCCGGTCGCCTGCGCGCGCGCCTGCATGCGCTGGATGCGGTGCGCCGCGAGGAACTCGATGCCGATGGCTGGCGACTCACCGTGGACCTGCCGGTCGCGGACGCGGCGCGGCTGGCGGCGCAGGCCGATGGCGCGCCGTTGCGACCGCTGCTGCCAGCGATCGACACGGGACTTCCTGCAGAACGCTTCCCGATGGGCTTGTCGGTAGAATTGGACGCATGACGACGAAAAGCAGCGGCCCGCGCGGGCCACGAGTGAGCTGGATGGCCTGGAACAGGCCCGGCGGTTCTTCCGGGAAATCCACGGGTGGCAGCGGTGGCGGTTTCGGCAACCTGCTGGACAGGCTGCCTGACTTCGGCAACGGCAATCCCTTGCGCTGGATCTGGGTCGTGCTGGCGCTGTGGCTCGCGTTCAACTGCTTCGTCCTGGTCAACGAGCAGGAGCGCGGCGTGGTGCTGCGCTTCGGCAAGTTCGACCGGGTGATGCAGCCGGGCCCGAACATGAAGCTGCCGTGGCCGTTGGAGCGCGTGCGCAAGGTCAACGCGACCAAGATCGACACTTTCAACGAAACCGTCCCGGTCCTGACCCGCGACGAGAACATCGTCAACGTCGAGATCAACGTGCAGTACCGCATCGGCGAGCCCTACAAGTTCCTGTTCGGCACCCGCGATGGCGTCAGCGTGCTCAAGCAGGCCGCGCTCAGCACCGTACGCGAGCAGGTCGGCCGTTCCGACCTGGACACCGTGCTCGGCGCGCGCAATGCGCTGGCGGTCTCCGCCCGCGACCAGTTGCAGAAATCGCTGGATACCTACGGCACCGGACTGACCGTGACCGAGCTGAACCTGCCCAACGCGCGCCCGCCCGAAGAGGTGAAGCCGGCCTTCGACGACGTCAACAGCGCGCAGCAGGACAAGGACCGGGTGACCAGCGAGGCGATCGCCTATGCGGCCAAGATCGTGCCGGAGGCGCGTGGTGAAGCGGCGCGCACGCGCACCGTGGCGGAGGGCTACAAGAGCGCGTCGATTGCCCGCGCCACCGGCGACGCAGCGCGCTTCAGCCTGCTGGTCGACCAGTACAAGGCCGCGCCCGAGGTCACCCGCAAGCGCCTGTGGCTGGACACCGTGCAGCAGGTGCTGGCCGACAACCGCACCGTGGTCGGCGGCGATGGCCGCCAGCTGATCTACGTGCCGATGCAGGGCGGCAAGGCCGCCGGTGGCGCGACCACCGCGCCACCGGCTGCGTTGGCGCCTGAACTGGTTTCGCCGACGGTGGAAGCCACCGCCGAACCCGTGCGCAGTGCGCGCAGCGGCCGTGCCGCGGGCCGAGAGGAGGCCGTGCGATGAAATTCTCCACGTGGATGTCCGCCGCGGTCGCCGGCCTGCTGTTGCTGGCGAGTTCGGTGTTCGTGATCCCGGAAGGCCAGACCGCGCTGGTGCTGAACCTGGGCAAGGTGGTCCGCAGCGACCTCAAGCCGGGCCTACATTTCAAGCTGCCGCTGGTGGAAAGCATCCGTCGCTTCGACCGCCGCCTGCAGGTGCTGGCCGCGCAGCCGGAGCGCTACCTGACCTCGGAGCGCAAGGACGTCAGCGTCGATTTCTTCGCGATCGGGCGGATCGAGGACGTGCGTGCGTTCTACCGCGCCACCGGCGGCGACGAAAGCGCGGCGTCGGAACGGCTGGCGCCGATCATCAAGGACGCCCTGCGCAACGAGATCAACTCGCGCACCCTGCAGCAGGTGGTCTCGGGCAGCCGCGCCGACGTGATCGGCAAGCAGTTGCAGAACATCAATGTCGGCGCGAAGAACATCGGCGTGCGCATCGTCGACCTGCGCATCAAGCAGATCGACCTGCCCACCGACAGCCGCGTCATCGGCGACGTCTACAGCCGCATGCGCGCGCAGCGCCAGCAGGTGGCCAGCCGGCTGCGCGCCGAAGGCGAGGAACAGGCCAACCAGATCCGCGCCAAGGCCGACCGCGACCGTGCGGTGATCCTGGCCGAGGCCGAGCGCGATGCGCAGACGCTGCGCGGCCAGGGCGATGCCGAAGCGACCCGTCTGTACGCCGAGGCGGCCAACCGCGATCCCGGCTTCTTCGCCTTCCAGCGCAGCCTGGAGGCCTACCGCAAGTCGTTCTCCAGCGGCGACAACGTGATCGTGCTGGAACGCGACGACCCGTTCCTGCAATACATGCGCAGCGACCGCTGAGCCGTGGCCGACCTGTGGGCGGCGCTGTGCCTGGTCGCCGTGCTGGAAGGCCTGGTCCTGTTCGCCGCGCCCGGTGGATGGAAACGCGCGGCCGAGCAGTTGCAGCAGATGCCGGACGAGCACGTCCGCCGCATCGGCGGGATCGTGCTGGCGCTCGGCCTGGTCTCGCTGTGGCTGGTGAAGGGCGGCTAGCCGGTCACTCGGCGGCCTTGAACTCCGGCTTCGCCATCGGCTTGCCGCCGATGTAGCGCGCCAGCCAGGCCTGCACTTCGTAATTCCAGTAAATGGAATTCTGCGGGCTGAGGATCCAGTGGTTCTCGTCGGGGAACACCACCAGGCGCGAGGGCACGCGCATCGTCTGCAGGATGCCGTACAGGGCGATGCCCTGGCCGTAGGGCACGCGGTAATCCTTCTCGCCATGGGTGATCAGCATCGGCGTGCTGAAGTTGGCGGCATGGGCCACCGGGTTGTTGCGCTGCATGGCCTCGGGGCTGTCCCAGGGCGTGCCGCCCAGCACCTCTTTGGTGAATCCGTAGGTGGTGATGTCGGCGCCGTACTGGCCGATGAAGTCGCTGACGCCTGCATGGTTGACCAAGGTCTTGAAGACCTTGGTATGGCCGAGCAGCCAGGTGGCGAGGTAGCCGCCGTAACTCGCGCCCGCGGCCGCCACGTTGTCGCGGTCGATGGCCGGGATGGCGGCGAACAGGTAGTCGTTCGCCCTGAGCACGTCCTCCATCGGCTTGTCGCCCCAGGCGCCGTTGATGCTGCGCGCGTAGGCCTCGCCGAAGCCGGTGGAACCATGCCGGTTCACCCATGCCACGATGTAACCCGGGCTGGCGAACACATGGCTGTTCCAGCGCGGGCTGAAGGCGTCGCGCACCATCGTGTGCGGGCCGCCGTGCAGGAGCTGCACAAGCGGATATTTCTTCTTCGGGTCGAAACCGGGCGGGTAGACGACCCACGCCTGCACCTTGTCGCCACCGGCGCCCGGGAAGGTGTGCGATTCCACCTTGCCCAGGTCCAAGCCGGCGAACAGCGTGTCGTTGAAGCGGGTGAGCTGGCGTGGCTGGCCGCCCGGATCAAGCGCAAATACTTCCGGCGCGCGGCTGGTGGTTTCGCCGAGGAACACCAGCTGGCCCTCGGCGCTGTCCAGCTCGGTATTGCTGCCGCTGGCCACGACCTTCCGCACCGCACCGCCGTCGGCATCCATCGCGAACACCGGCACCACGCCGTTGTCCTCGGCCTGCAGCCACAACTGGCGGCCATCCGCCGAGAACGCCACGTCGTCGATGCTCAGGTCGAGCGCGGCGGTCAACGGCGCGGCCTTGCGGTCGCCCAGCGACACCCGCCACAGCCTGCGCAACTCGCCCTGGCTGTTGGCGGTGGCGACGCGGGTGTACAGCACCGAGCGACCATCGGGGGCGAAGCGCGGGAAATCGTCGCCGTAGGGATTGTCCGGCGTGAGGTTGACGAATGCGCCGCTGCCGTCGGTGGGCACCAGCACGATGTCGCTGTTGGGCTGGGTGGCGTAGGGCGGCGGCGTGGAATTGAGCGCCAGCGCCACGTGGCGGCCATCCGGTGCGATGTCGAAGCGCACCTCCCCGGAGGGCGCGAACAGGCGGTCGTATTTCGGGGTCAGGTCGCTCAGCGCCTTGCTGGCCACGTCCACCCGGAGCAGGCGATTGGCGAGGTTGTCGGTGAGGTTGCGGTCGAACCAGCGGTACTGCCGGTACTCGGTGACGTAGGCCGTCATCTTCGAATCCTTGCGGCGCTTCGCCTCCTTCTTCATCGCCGCGAGGTCGGCCTTGGCGAAGCTGCCGGCCAGCTCGGGAATGACCTGGGTGGCGAAGACGATGCCCTTGCCGTCCGGCAGCCAGGCGGGTACCGCGATGCCCATCGGCAATTCCACCAGCTTTTCGGCCTCGCCACCGGCGACCGGGATGACGTAGAGCGCCGCGGCTTCGTCCTCACCGCGCTTGCTGGTGAAGGCGATGCGGCCGCCGTCCGGGCTCCAGGCCGGGGCAGTGTCGCTGCCGGTGCCGGCGGTCAGCCGTCGCGTCGTCGCACGGGCGACGTCGACCAGCCACAGGCTGGCGGTCGGCTTGTTCTTCTCGATCGACCACTCCTGCACGCTGACCACCGCCTGCCGGCCGTCCGGCGAAAGCGCCGGTGCACCCACGCGCTTCACCGCCCACAGGTCCTGCGCGGTGATCGGGCGCTTGCCGGTGTCCGCGGCGGTGGCCAGGGATGCGGGCGACGCGAGTGCAAGGACGAGGGCAACGCGTGCGAGCAGTGCAGCAGTCATGGCGGATCCCCTGGACGGAGGTGGGCGCGTGCCGCCGCATCGGCATGCTGGATGCGGCGTAGCGGGCGGGCCGTCCCTCCCCGGATGGCCTGCTCGCGGCAGCATAAATGCGAATCGGCCCCGGGCGGGTCGTGGTCCGGCGCGTGCGCCACGACAGCGGGCCGCGAACCCCGTAGAATGTCGAAAAGCCGGGGCTCACCTCGGCTTTTCTCACGTCTGGAGCACGGAAATGGGTCAGTCAGTCGTCGTACTCGGCGCGCAATGGGGCGATGAAGGCAAGGGCAAGATCGTCGACCTGCTGACGCAGGACATCGGCGCGGTGGTGCGCTTCCAGGGCGGCCACAACGCCGGCCATACGCTGGTGATCGCGGGCAAGAAAACCGTGCTGCACCTGATCCCGTCCGGCATCCTGCGCGACGACGCGCTGTGCCTGATCGGCAACGGCGTGGTCCTGCACCCGGGCGCGCTGCAGAAGGAAATCGCCGAGCTGGAAGGCAATGGCGTGGAAGTGCGTTCGCGCCTGAAGATCAGCCCGGCGACGCCGCTGATCATGCCGTACCACATCGCCCTGGACCAGGCGCGCGAGAAGGCCGCAGGCAAGTCGGCGATCGGCACCACCGGCCGCGGCATCGGCCCGGCCTACGAAGACAAGGTGGCACGTCGCGGCATCCGCGTGGCCGACCTGCACTACCCGAAGGAACTCGCCGAAAAGCTGCGCGTCGCGCTGGACTACCACAACTTCGTGCTGACCCAGTACCTGAAGGTCGATGCCGTCGATTTCCAGCAGACCCTCGACGAGGCCTTGGCGTTCGGCGAATACGTGCAGCCGATGAAGGCCGACGTGGCCGGCATCCTGCATGACCTGCGCAAGCAGGGGAAGAAGGTGCTGTTCGAGGGCGCGCAAGGCTCGCTGCTCGACATCGACCATGGCACTTATCCGTACGTGACCTCGTCCAACACCACCGTCGGCGGTGCGATGGCCGGCACCGGCGTGGGCGCGGACGCGATCGACTACGTGCTGGGCATCGCCAAGGCCTACGCGACGCGCGTCGGCGGCGGCCCGTTCCCGACCGAGCTGGACGATGCCGTGGGCCAGGGCATCCGCGACCGCGGCCAGGAATACGGCGCGACCACCGGCCGCCCGCGTCGCTGCGGCTGGATGGACATCGTGGCGCTGAAGCGCGCGGTGGCGATCAACGGCATCAGCGGCCTGTGCATCACCAAGCTCGACATCCTCGACGGGATGGAGACCCTGAAGATCTGCATCGCCTACGAGTACCACGGCAAGCGCAGCGAGTACGCGCCGCTGGATGCCGCCGGCTGGGAAGAATGCACGCCGGTGTACCTGGAGTTCCCGGGCTGGAGCGAGTCCACCGCCGGCATCACCGAATGGGACAAGCTGCCGCCGGCGGCGCGTGCCTACCTGCGCGCGCTGGAAGAACTGGCGGGCTGCCCGCTGGCGATCGTCAGCACCGGCCCGGACCGCGACGCCAACATCGTCCTGCGCGATCCGTTCGCCTGAGCCACGCGCAGCTCGACATGAAAACGCCCCGCAGTGCGGGGCGTTTTCGTTTGCAGGCCATGTGCTTCAGGCGCGCAGTTTCTTCAACATCCGCGCATAGTCCTTACGGTACTTCTTCGCGGCCTGCACTTTCTGCGGATCGGTCAGGATCTTGCCGGTGACCTGGAAGAATTTCTTCTCTTCCTCGCGCAGGTGGTGGTGCACTTTTTCCGAGAGCTTGCGCGCCACCGCCAGCCATTGCCCGCCTTCGGCATCCGCCTTGTGCAGGTCTTCGACCAGTTCGTCCATCTCGTGGTGCTCGTGCAGCGCGTGGCGGCTCGAGTCCAGGCCGGCGTCGTGCATCAGCACAGGCGCGTAGAGGAAGCGTTCTTCCGCCGCCGCGTGCGCGGCCAGTTCGGTATGCAGTTCCTTGAACAGGGAGATACGGTCCTGGGTGCCGGGCTTCGCGCGCAGCAGCTTGCGGCAGAGCGAGCGCTGGATCTCGTGGCTCTCGCGCAGGGCGTCGTAGATGGTCTCGGGCATGGCGGCGATCCGCGGCGACGGGCCGGCAGGTTGTCCCGGACGCCGCGATGGCCACGTGAATGCGCAGCCGGCATGACTTCCGGCGCTGCCGCCCGGCGCTGCGGGCGCGGATGATCGCGGCTCGCGCGGGCGGTTCCGCCCCGCTCCGTCATCGAGGACAGCCCATGCGTCGCAACCTGGTCACCGCCGCCATCACCCTTGCCCTGTGCGCGGCCACGCTGCAGGCGTCCGCGCAGACGCCAGCCGAGGTCTCGCGCAAGGCCTCGCCGCCGGCGGTGCGTGCCACCACCCAGTTGCCGCGCAACGTGGTGCCATCGCATTACGCCATCGAGGTCACGCCGCATGCGGACAAGCTGGCCTTCGACGGCAAGGTCGTGATCGACATCGACGTGCTGGAACCGACATCGACGATCACGTTGCAGGCAGTCAACCTCACCATCGCCAAGAGCATGCTCACCGGCAAATCCAGGAAGGCGCTGTTGCCGAAGGTCAGCCTGGAGGAGCCCAGCCAGACCGCGACCTTCACCTTCGACGCGCCGCTCGCGGCCGGTCGTTACGCGCTGGCCATCGACTACACCGGCGTGATCAATACGCAGGCCAACGGCCTGTTCGCGATCGACTACGACACCGAGGCCGGCAAGAAGCGCGCGCTGTACACCCAGTTCGAGGCGCCGGATGCGCGCCGTTTCGTGCCGTCCTGGGACGAGCCCAACCTCAAGGCGACCTTCGACCTGACCGTCAATGCGCCGAGTGCCGACATGGTGGTCAGCAACATGCCGCAGACCGCGTCGAAGCATCTCGGCAACGGGATGAAGCGCGTCGTGTTCGCCACCTCGCCGAAGATGTCGACCTACCTGCTGTTCCTGGCGGTGGGCGATTTCGAGCGCGCCACGGACACGGTCGATGGCACCGAGGTCGGCGTCGTCGCGACCCGCGGCAAGGTCGGCCAGGCCGCCGGCGCGCTGGAGGCCTCGAAGCTGGTGCTGGCGGAATACAACGACTACTTCGGGGTGAAGTACCCGCTGCCGAAGCTCGACAACGTCGCCGCGCCGGGCGGCAGCCAGTTCTTCAGCGCGATGGAGAACTGGGGCGCGATCCTCTCCTTCGAGTACATCCTGCTGGTCGATCCGAAGATCTCCACCATCGGCAACGTGCAGGGCATCTTCTCCGTGGCCGCGCACGAGATCGCCCACCAGTGGTTCGGCAACCTGGTGACGATGAGCTGGTGGGACGACGTCTGGCTCAACGAAGGCTTCGCCACCTGGATGGCGGCGCGCGCGACCGAGAAATTCCATCCAGAATGGAACACGAGGCTCGACGCCGTCGGTGGCCGCGAGAGCGCGATGAACCGCGACGCGGTGGCGACCACGCACCCGGTGGTGCAGCAGGTCCAGACCGTGGAGCAACTGGGCCAGGCCTTCGACGCGATCACCTACAGCAAGGGCGGCGCGGTGATCCGCATGCTGGAGAACTACGTGGGCGAGGACGCCTGGCGCGAGGGCGTGCGGGCTTACATGAAGAAGCACGCCTACGGGAACACGGTCTCCGCCGACCTGTGGAGCGCGGTGCAGTCCGCCGCCGGCAAGCCGATCCAGGACATCGCCCGCGACTTCACCACCCAGCCGGGCATCCCGCTGATCACCGTCGAGTCGGCGACCTGCAGCGGCGGCAACACCACGCTGCAGCTGTCGCAGGGCGAGTTCACCAAGGATCGCCCGGGCAAGGTGCCGCTGCACTGGCGGGTGCCGGTGGTCGCGGCCACGGCGGGCGGCGTGCGCGTGGATACCGTGGTCGAAAACGGCAAGGGCACGCTGCAGGTGCCGGGTTGCGGCGCGGTGGTGGTCAACGCCGGGCAGGCCGGCTACTACCGCACCGTCTACGACCGCGCGCAGTTCGCCGCCATCGGCAGGGACTTCGCGAAGCTCGACCCGATCGACCAGCTCGGCATCATGAACGACACCTGGGCACTGGGCATGGCCGGGCTGCGGCCGGCATCGGATTACCTGGGCCTGGCCAAGGGTGTGTCCATCGATGCCGACCCGGCCATCTGGGACGACATCGCTGGCACCTTGGGCAGCATCAATGGCTACCTGGCGGGCAACGATGCGGCGCAAGCGCGCTTCCAGGCGTATGCGCGCGGCGTGCTGCAACCGGTGTTCGCCAAGGTCGGCTGGAACGGCAAGGCCGACGATTCCGCGCCGGTGCAACTGTTGCGCACCACCCTGATCGGTGCGCTGGCCGGGCTGGGCGACGAGGCGATCATCGCCGAGGCGCGCCGCCGTTTCGCCGCCAATGACGATGCCTCGCTGCCGCCGGCGCTGCGCAGCCTGGTCACCGGCATCGTCGCCAACAAGGCCGATGCCGCCACGTGGGACCGACTGCACGCGATGGCCAGGGCGGAGAAGACTCCGCTGATCAAGAACCAGTTGTACAACCTGCTCGGCATCGCCGAGGACAAGGCGCTGGGCCAGCGCGCGCTGGACCTCGCGCTCACCGACGAACCGGGCGCGACCAACAGCGCGGCGATGATCGGTGCGGTCGCCGGCCAACATCCGGACATGGCCTTCGACTTCGCGGTGGTGCATCGCGCGGACGTGGAGAAGCTGGTGGATGCGTCGTCGCAGGCGCGCTACTACCCCGGCATCGGCGGTGGTTCGTCGGACCGGGCGATGATCGGCAAGCTGCGTGCGTTCGCCGAGGCGCACATCCCGGCGAGTGCGCGCAACGCCACCGAAACCGCCATCGCCAACATCGAATACCGGCTCAAGGTGAAGCAGGAGCGGATGCCGGCGATCGAGGCCTGGCTGCAGCAGCAGGGCAAGTAAACCGACGACCCGAAGGCCCCGCGATGCGGGGCCTTCTTCATCGCGCCGGGCGCTGGCCGAAAATTCGGTTCTTCTCCCATCTGAGGGAGAGGCACACGGCCGACCCGGCTAACTTGTGGTTGTCGAGACTACAAATTGGGGCCGGCCGTGGCCGACGTGGATTGTATTGCTCAGCTTGGTGGCTGGACGGGTT
>NZ_JAYRTQ010000008.1:0-160372 GCF_041919455.1 Thermomonas sp. | reverse complement strand
CCCAGCGAGCTGGGCAATACAATCGCCGTCGGCCACGGCCGACCCCCGGTTTGTTGTCTCGACAACGACAAACTAACCGGGTCGGCCGTGTGCCTCTTCCCTCAGTTGGGAGATGAACCAAAAAAAATCCCGGGCCATTCACATTTGTGCCCGAAAACAGGTTATGGTGCGCCCACTGTTTCAAGCGGGATCACGGTACATCGTGACCCGATGCGGTAGATCCGAGTGATCCGCTACATCGTGTGCGTTACCCCTTGCTCGACAGTCGCGACTTGTACCCGGTTCCCCCGGCGGGTCGTGTCACCATTTCAAACTGTTCTAGGAGTAATACAACATGTCGGATCGTCAGACTGGTACCGTCAAGTGGTTCAACGACGCGAAGGGCTTCGGCTTCATCACCCCGGAAAGCGGCCCGGACGTTTTCGTCCACTTCCGCTCGATCCAGGGCACCGGCTTCAAGTCGCTGCAGGAAGGCCAGAAGGTGACCTTCAAGGTCGTGCAGGGCCAGAAGGGCCTGCAGGCCGATGAAGTGCAGGCCTCGTAAGAGACCCGCGCATCGCGCTGAAAAAACCCGGCTTCGGCCGGGTTTTTTTTATGCGCGTCGTTCTCTGCATCGAAACGACTGCATCCACCCGACCGGTGATCAGGCATCATGGCGGTCGTCCGGTCCCATCCCCCGATTCGTCCAGACCGCCCATGATTCGCCGTACCCCGACCTTCGTCCTCGCCCCCGCATTCGCCCTTGTCCTGCTGTCCGGCTGTGGCCGCGAAGGCGGTTCGCCTGCGCCCGCCGTGGCTGGTCCCGAGGCGATGCAACCAGGCACCGTGGCCGCCCCGGTTGCGCTGCAGGACGTGATCGAGACCAAGCCGGACTACATCGTCGGCATCAGCTATCCGCAGGGGATCGGCAAGCACCCGATGCTCGCGCAGGCCTTGCAGGCCTACGCCGAGTCCGCCCGCGCCGACTTGATGCAGGCGGTGGCGGGACTGAAGGGCAGCAAGCCCACTGCTCCGTATGACCTCAGCCTGCAGTTCACCGGCCTGGTGGACACGCCGCGGATCGTCGCGGCCGCGGCCGACGGCAGCAGCTATACCGGTGGTGCGCACGGCAACCCGCTTGTGCAGCGCTTCGTCTGGCTGCCCCAGCGCAACGAGATGCTCGGCTCGCAGCAACTGATCGTCGATGCGTCGGGTTGGAAAACCGTGTCCGACTATTGCCGCGAACAACTGATGACCGCGCTGTCGCAGCAACTGGACGAGGATGCGCTGGAGGGCGACGAGCGCGCCCAGGCGCTGCGCAGCGGCAGCAGGATGATCGACGACGGCACCGCGCCGGCCGCCGCGAACTTCACCCGCTTCGAGCCGGTGATGAACGCCGATGGCAGCATCCGTGCCCTGCGCTTCGTGTTCCCGCCGGCGCAGGTGGGACCGTATTCGGACGGCACGCGCACCGTGGACGTGCCGGCGCAGGTCCTGGTGCCGCTGGTGGCGCCCGACTACAAGCCGCTGTTCCGCGCCGGCTGATCGTTCTCATCCGCTGAGACCGCATCTGCGCACGCTGCGCGGGTGAACGCGCAGATCCGCTTCGATTTCAGCCCGACGGCTCGCACCGTGCGTGGCAGCCATGCCGATGCGGCGGATAATCCGGGCATGCACGTGCGACCTCCCGCTGCCTCGGTGCTCGACGGCTTCCACCCGGCCGTCGCCGACTGGTTCGCGCGCCGCTTTCCCGCGCCCACCGAGGCCCAGCAGCAGGCTTGGCCGGCGATCGCGTCGGGCCACGACACCCTCGTCGCCGCGCCGACCGGTTCCGGCAAGACGCTCACCGCGTTCCTTGCCGCGATCGACGCGCTGGTCCGTGAAGGGCTGGCGCACGGACTGCCGGACGCCACCCTGGTGCTGTACGTGTCGCCATTGAAGGCGCTGTCGAACGACATCCATCTGAACCTCGACGCGCCGTTGGCCGGCATCCGCGAGGAACTGGCCGCGCAGGCATTGCCCGATATCGACATCCGCACCGCGGTGCGCACCGGCGATACCCCGCAGTCCGAGCGTGCGGCCTTGCGCAAGCGGCCACCGCACATCCTGGTGACCACGCCCGAATCGCTTTACGTGCTGTTGGGCTCCGAGTCGGGCCGCACGATGTTGGGCGGCGTGCGCACGGTGATCGTCGACGAAATCCATGCCCTGCTGCCAGGCAAGCGTGGCAGCCATCTCTCGCTCTCGCTGGAACGCCTGGATGCATTGGTCGGCCAGCGAGCGACGCGCGTCGGGCTCTCTGCCACGCAGAAGCCGATCGTGGACGCGGCGCGATTCCTGGTCGGCAGCGCCTGCGTGGATGCGGACGGCCAGCCCGATTGCCGCATCGTCGACGTCGGCCACGACAAGCCGCGCGACCTTGCGCTCGAACTGCCGCTGTCGCCCTTGAGCGCGGTCGCCAGCGGCGAGCAGTGGGAGCAGGTGCACGATCGCCTGCAGGCGCTGGCCGGGGAACATCGCACGACGCTCGTCTTCGTCAACACGCGGCGGATGGCGGAGCGTGCGGCGCGCCACCTGAGTGAGCGACTCGGCAAGGAGCACGTGGCCGCGCACCACGGCTCGTTGTCGAAGGAACTGCGGCTGGACGCCGAGCAACGCCTGAAGCGCGGCGAGTTGAAGGTGCTGGTGGCCACCGCGTCGCTGGAACTCGGCATCGACATCGGCGACGTCGACCTGGTCTGCCAGCTCGGCAGCCCGCGCAGCATGGCGGCGTTCCTGCAGCGCGTGGGTCGCGCCAGCCACCATGTCGGCGGCGTCCCGAAGGGACGGCTGTTCGCGACCACGCGCGACGACCTGATGGAATGCACGGCGCTGCTGGACGGCGTGCGTCGTGGCGAGCTGGACCGCATGCCGATGCCGGAAGCGCCGCTGGACGTGCTGGCGCAGGTGATCGTGGCGGAGGTGGCCAGCCGCGACTGGGACGAAGACGCGCTGTTCGCGATGCTTCAGCGCGCCTGGCCGTATCGCGCACTCACCCGCGAGGCATTCGACGGCGTGCTGAAGATGCTGGCCGAAGGCTATGCCAGCCGCTTTGGCACCCGCGGTGCGTGGGTCCATCGCGATGGCGTCAACCGGCAATTGCGTGCACGTCGTGGCGCGCGCCAGGTGGCGATCCAGAGTGGCGGCACGATTCCCGATGTCGGGGATTATTCGGTGCTGCTGGAGCCGGAAAGCGTGGGCATCGGCACGGTCAACGAAGACTTCGCGATCGAGAGCCTGGCCGGCGACATCTTCCAGTTGGGCAATGCGAGTTACCGGATCCTGCGCATCGAGCCCGGCCGCTTGCGGGTGGAGGACGCGCAGGGTGCACCGCCGTCGATCCCGTTCTGGCTGGGCGAAGCGCCGGGCCGCACGGATGCGCTCTCGCACGCCGTCTCGCGGTTACGCGAGGAACTGCAGGCGAAGCTGGCGGAAGGCGAGGGCATCGCACAACGCTGGCTGGTGGACGAGGTCGGGCTTTCGGCGGAAGGCGCGCGCCAGCTGCTCGAGTACTGCGCGTCGCAGGTCGCCGGCTTCGGCCTGCTGCCGACGCAGCGGCAGTTGGCGATGGAACGCTTCTTCGACGAGGCCGGCTCCACCCACCTGGTGATCCACGCACCGTTCGGAAGCCGCATCAACAAGGCGTGGGGCCTTGCCCTGCGCAAGCGCTTCTGCCGCAGCTTCAACTTCGAATTGCAGGCGGCGGCGACCGAGAACGCGATCGTGCTGTCGCTGTCGACCAGCCACAGTTTCCCGTTGCTCGACGTGGCGTCGTTCCTGCATTCGAATACCGCCCGCGACATCCTCGTCCAGGCGCTGCTCGACGCGCCGCTGTTCCCGACGCGTTTCCGCTGGAACGCGAGCACCGCCTTGGCATTGCCGCGTTTCAGCGGCGGCAAGAAAGTCGCGCCGCAACTGCAGCGAATGAAGTCCGAAGACCTGATGGCGACGGTGTTCCCGGACCAAGTGGCCTGCCTGGAGAACATCGTCGGCGACCGCCAGGTGCCCGATCATCCGCTGGTGCAGCAGTCACTCACCGATTGCCTGTGCGAGGCGATGGATGCCGAGGGCTGGCTGGAGGTGCTGCGCGGACTGGAAAGCGGCCGCATCGACATCGTCGCCCGCGACCTCACCGCGCCGAGTCCGTTTGCCGCGGAGGCGCTGAATGCCGCGCCATATGCTTTCCTCGATGATGCGCCGCTCGAGGAACGCCGCACGCAGGCGGTGCAGTCGCGGCGGTTCGGCGATGCAGGCGCGGTGCGCGACCTCGGCCTGCTGGATGCCGGCGCGATCGCCGGCGTGCGTGAGGACGCCTGGCCCGATGTGCGCAACGCCGACGAGATGCACGAGGCGCTGGTGCAGCTCGGTGCGATCGCTGCCGCCGAAGCCGTCTCGTCGCATTGGACGCCGCTGCTCACGCTGCTGGCCGCGGGCCGTCGCGCGACCTGCGTGCAGGTTGGTGGCGGCTTGTGGACGGCGGTCGAACGGCTTCCGCAGTTGCAGGTGCTGCATCCGGATGCACCGCTCGCCCCGCCGCTGGAACTCACGCATGGCGCGGAGGTTCCGGCGACGCGCGAGGACGCCCTGCGCGAACTGGTGCGCGGCCGCTTGAGCGCAAGCGGGCCGACACGTGCACTCGATCTCGCGGCCGTGCTGCAGGTGCCGGCCAGCGACATCGAATGCGCGCTCGCCGCACTCGAAGTGGAAGGCACCGCGATGCGCGGCAGCTTCGATCCCGCGCTGGTCGGCGAACAGTGGTGCGAGCGCCACCTGCTGGCGCGTATCCATCGCAACACGCTGGGCCGGTTGCGGCGCGAGATCGAACCGGTCTCTCTGGCCGATGCGATGCGTTTCCTCTGCGACTGGCAGCACCTGTCGGCGCGCAGCCGATTGCGCGGGCCGGATGCACTGGCCAGCGTCCTTGCGCAACTGGAAGGCTGGGAGTGCGCGGCCAGCAGTTGGGAAGCGGAGGTCTTGCCCGCAAGGCTGGCCGATTACGGGATCGACTGGCTGGATGCGCAGTGCAGCGCCGGCCGCATCGCATGGGCGCGGCTGCGCATGCAGGCCGGTGCCGATACCGGCAAGGGCGGTCGCGCGCCGGTGCGGGCCACGCCGCTGGTGCTGGTGCCGCGACGCGAATTGCCGCGCTGGGCCGCGATCGCCGGCACCACGGCGAACAGCGACGGGATCTCCTCGCGCGCACGGTTGGTGGTCGAGGCGTTGCGTTCGCATGGCGCATCCTTCTTCGACGAGTTGCTGGATGTCTGCCGCCTGCTGCACGTCGAACTGGAAGAGGCGCTGGCCGAACTGGTGGCGCGCGGCATCGCCCATTGCGACAGCTATGCCGGCCTGCGTGCGTTGCTGCTGCCGCAGGGCAAGCGGCCGAATCCCGGCAGCCGGCGGATGCGCCGCGGTGCGATTTCGGGAATCCGCGATGCCGGGCGCTGGAGCCTTGCGCGCAGCGCGGCCGGTCCGCCTGATGCGGATGCCATCGAGTACGTGGCGCAGGTGCTGTTGCGCCGCTACGGCGTGGTGGCATGGCGCCTGCTGGAACGCGAAGCCGCCTGGCTGCCGCCGTGGCGGGAACTGGCGCGGGTGTACCGGCGCATGGAAGCACGCGGCGAACTCCGCGGTGGGCGCTTCGTGGCCGGTATCGCCGGCGAGCAGTTCGCCTTGCCGGAAGCGGTGGCGGGCCTGCGCGAAACCCGCAGCCGGCCCAAGGATGGCGAACTCATCATGATTGCCGCCAGCGATCCGTTGAATCTGGTTGGCACGCTGCTTCCGGGCGAGAAGCTGCCGCGCCAGTCGGGTGCGCGACTGCTCCTGTGCGACGGCGTGCCCGTGGCCCGCAAGATCGGCAACACGGTCGAGATGCTGGTAGCGCTTTCGCCGTCCGATGCGGATGCGGCACGCCAGCGATTGCTGCGCGATCCGCGCCTGTTGTCGCACGCGCAGGTCGCGATGCAGGCGTCGGTCGAGGGCTGAGCTCAACGCGCGCCGAGGCTCACCAGCGCGCTGCCATTGCAGAGCACGGCCACATCGCCACGGCCAAGCCGCAGCGGATGGCCACCGGTGAAGGCCGAAAACGCCGGCAATATCGTGCAGCCCGGCTGCAACCAGAACGCCTGCGTGCGTGGCTGCCCGGGCAGTTTCAGCACCGGATGCAGATGCCCGCACAGCACATGGCCACGCGGGTCGAACGCCGGTGCATGCCGCAGCACGAACGGACCGTCGCGCACCGCATCGCCAAGAAGTTCGATGTCCAGTCCGGCGTGGTGCAGGGCGCGATCGTGGTTGCCGTCGACGACGGCGATCGACAGGCGCGGATGTCGCTCTCGAAACGCGTCCCAAGCGGTGCGCCACGACGACAGGTCGGTGCGCCCGTGCAGCATGTCGCCGAGTATCCACACCGAATCGGCCTCGGCGGCATCGACCAGCGCGGCGATGCGGCTGAGGTCCAGTGCGGTACCGCCACGCGGCAAGGCAATGCCGGCGGCACGGAAGGTGTCTGCCTTGCCCAGGTGCAGGTCGGCGATGAACAGGCGTCGCCGCGCTGGCCAATGCAGCGCGCGATCGGCGAGCAAGCGAACCGGTTCGCCGGCAAGGACGATGTCCATCGACTCAGGCATGCGTGCGTTCCAGCGCGTCCGCGGCGCGCCGCATCCGCGTGCTCCAGTCCTCGGTGCTCAGGCTGCCGCGCATCGCCTCGGCCCACAGTGGGAATGACAGTGGTGTGAGCGAGGCGGGTTGCTGCAGCGACAACGTGCGCCGCGTGCAATCGGCCAGCGTGGCGCGCAGCGTCTGCACGTCCAATTGCGCTTCGAAGACCTCGCGGCGCGCCTGCTCCAGCAGCAAATGGTCGGTATCGAAGCGCGACAGCACGTCGAACAGCAGGCCACTCGAGGCCTGCAACTGGCGCATCGAGCGCGGCGCGCGGCCGGGCAGGGCAGGCGACAGCAGGCCCGACACCCGCGCGATGTCGCGGAACTGGCGGCGCGCCAGTTCCGCCAGGTTGAGGCTGGACTGCAGGTCGTCGAAGAGGTCGCCTTCTTCCAGCAGCGCGCGCAACGCATCGGCGTCCAGCACATGGCGGGCCTGCGCGGTGATAGCCAGTCCGTAGTCGTTCACCGCGAACGCGAAGGTGTTCGGGTGCAGGCGACCCCAGCGCAGCGCGAGCAACGCGGCCAGGCCTTCGTGCACGGCGCGACCGGCGAAGGGATACAGGAACAGGTGCCAACCCTCGCGCGTGGCCAGTTGTTCGACCAGCAAGGTGTCGGGTGTCGGCAGTGCGGACAGCCGCGCCTGGGTATCCAGCATCGGCGCGACGGCGCGCAGTTCGGGCGTATCGCGCGGGCCCGCCAACGTGGCCTGCACCGCGTCGGCCAGCATGCTCGACAGCGGCATGCGGCTGCCCTGCCAGCGCGGCACGATGCCGTCATTGCGCTTGGCCAGGCGCACGTAGGCGGTCATGTCCTTCAGCTGGATGAGATCCAGGGTCTTGCCGGCGAACTGGAAGCGGTCGCGCGGACGCAGGCGACCGATGAAGCTTTCCTCGACCGAACCGAGGCGCCCGCCCTTGGCGAACTGCACGGACACGTGGCCGTCGCTGGTGATGGTGCCGATCGACAGCCGGTGCCGGAATGCGAGCTTGCGATCGACGACGCGATACGTGCCTTCTTCGTCGCGGACCACGCGGTGGTAGTCGGGGTAGTGCACCAGCGCCTTGCCGCCCTGCACGATGAAGTCGAGCACGGCCTGCCAGGTGGCGGCATCGAGGTCGGCGAAGGCATGCGTGCCGCGGACTTCCGCGAACAACGCATCGGCGTCGAAGCCACCCCCGAGCGCCAGGGTCACGCAATGCTGCGCCAGGACATCCAGCGACAGGCGTGGCGGCACTCGCGCCTCGACCTTGCCGGCGTTGAGCGACTTGCGCGCGGCGGCGTACTCGACCAGTTCCAGCGCGTGGGTCGGCACGCACAGGATGTGGCCGACTTCGCCGGGACGATGACGCGCGCGCCCGGCGCGTTGCAGCAGTCGCGCCATGCCCTTCGGGCTGCCGATCTGGATGACCTGGTCCACCGCCGGGAAGTCGACGCCCAGGTCCAGGCTGGAGGTCGCGACCACGCAACGCACGCTGCCATCGCGCAATCCCTGTTCGGCGGCATGCCGGAGTTTCGGGTCGATGGAGCCGTGATGCAGTGCCAGCATGCCGGGGTCGTCCAGCCACACCGACTGCAAGGCCTTGTGCCACAGCTCCGCCTGCGAGCGCGTGTTGGCGAACAGCAACGTGCTGCGCACACCCTGCAGGCGCGCGACCACGCGTTGCAATTGCGACAGGCCCAGGTGGCCCGCCCACGCGAAACGCTCGTGGGCCTCCGGCAGCAGCGTTTCCAGCGTCAGCGAACGCGGCTTGGCGGCGTCGATGATCGGTGCATCGGGCGCGTGCGGCAGCAGGGCGTCGCGTGCTTGCTCGAGGTTGCCGAGTGTCGCCGACAGTCCCCATGTGCGCAGCGTCGGCGACAACGCCCGCAAGCGCGCCAGGCAGAGTTGCAGCAACACGCCGCGCTTGCTGCCCAGCAGTTCGTGCCACTCGTCGACGACGACGGCGCGCAGTCCGCGCAATTGTTCGGCGGTTTCCGCATACGACAGCAGCAGGGCGAGCGATTCGGGCGTGATGACGAGTACATCGGACTGGCCGTTGCGCGACAGTCGCTTGTCTCGCGCATTGGCGTCGCCGGTGCGCATCGCCACGGTCCACGGCAGGCCGAGCGCTTCGATCGGCGCGCGCAGCGCACGCGTGGTGTCGTTTGCCAGTGCGCGCAACGGGCTGATCCAGAGCACGCGGGTACGCGCGGGAACCAGTTCGCCACGCTTGCGCTTGGGTGCAGGCGGATCGCGCAAGGCCTGCAACAGCGGTCCCCCGAACGCAGCCAGGGTCTTGCCGCTGCCGGTCGGCGTCACCAGCAGGCCGTCGCGCCCGGCCAGGTAGTGCTTCCAGGCGGCGCGCTGGAACGGCGCGGGTGTCCAGCCCTGGTGGGCGAACCAGGCCGCCAACGGTGCGTCGAACGTGGTGCGTGGCCGGGTCGTCGCCTTCATCGCGCAAGCGCCTGCAACGTTTCGAGGCGGTCGGCTTCCTGCATCGGCTTGTCGTGGCGCCAGCGCAGGATGCGCGGGAAGCGGACTGCGATGCCGGATTTGTGCCGGCTGGAACGATTCACGGCCTCGAAGCCAAGCTCGAATACATGCTGCGGCGTCACTGCGCGCACCGGACCGAAGCGCTCGGTGGTGTGGCCGCGGATCCAGGTGTCGAGTTTCAGGATTTCCTTGTCGTCCAGCCCCGAGTAGGCCTTGGCGACCGGCACCAGCGCCTCGCCATCCCAGACGGCGAAGGTGTAGTCGGTATACAGCGTGCTGCGGCGACCGTGCCCGGCCTGCGCGTAGATCAACACCGCATCGATGGTCAGTGGGTCGATCTTCCACTTCCACCAGTCGCCACGCTTGCGTCCGTGCTGGTACGGCGCGGCCAGGCGCTTGAGCATCAGGCCTTCGACACCGCGTGCGCGGCTGCCTTCGCGCAACGCTGCGGCCTCGTCCCATGACGCGGCCTCAATGCGCGGTGAGATCACGATCCGCGGATCGCCGTGCGTCGCGAGCAATTCTTCCAGCAACGCCCGTCGCTCGGACAAGGGACGCGCGCGCAGGTCCTCGCCATCGAGTTCCAGCAGGTCGTAGGCGAGCACGCGCACCGGCGTGTCGGCCAGTGTCTTCGCACCGGGCTTGCGACGCTGGATGCGGGTCTGCAAGGCGGTGAACGGCATCGGCTGGTCGCCGTCGCGCCAGGCGAGCAGTTCGCCATCGATGACCGAATGGCGCGGCAGTGTGGCGAGGGCGGCTTCGATTTCCGGGAAGCGACCATCCAGGCGTTCCTCGCCGCGCGACCACAGGGCGATGTCGCCACCGCGGCGGATCAGTTGCAGGCGGATGCCGTCCCACTTCCATTCCAGCAACCAATCCTCGATTGCACCGAGCGATGCCGCGCCGGCTTCCAGCGGCGAGGCCAGGAAGAACGGATAGGGCGATGCCGCATCGCCCGGTTGCGCCTCGCGCGAGGTCAGGCGTTGCAGGAAGTCCGGCGTGGGCGACCACGCGCCGAGCATGCGTTGCGCGATCAGCGCGATGTCGACGCCCGATGCTTCCGCAAGTGCCTGCTGCACGAGTCCACGCGACACGCCGACGCGCAATGCACCGGTCAGCAATTTGTTGAAGACGAAGCGCTGCGCGAACGGCAGCGTGCGCCAGGCATCGACGACCATTGCGCGGCGGATCGACGGATCGGCATTGGCCACCGGCGCGATACGTTGTTCGATCCACGCGTGGAGGGGGGCGTCGTCGGCCGTTTCGAGCGGATCATCGAGCAGCAGCGCCAACGTTTCCGCGAGGTCGCCGACCGCGTCGTAGCTCTCGTCCACCAGCCAGGCGGGCGTGCCGCTTTCCTCCGCGACCCAGGCGCGCAACTCCGCGCTGCCCGCGATCCGCGCCTTGGCGCCGCCGATTTTTTCGCCGGCCAGCAACCACAAGGCCCACGCGACATCTTCGGGTGGCGCATCGCGGAAGTAGTCCACCAACGCGGCGCGCTTGTCGGAGGTCGCGGTACTGCGATCCAGCCGGGTGAACAGGTCGGTGAAGCGGCGCATCAGTCTTCGCCGCCGAAGTCGGTGCGGAACACGCCGGTGTCGATGCCGTCTTCGTTGAGCGCCCGTACCAGCGCGTCGGCCGCGCCATGGGTCGCGATGATGCGACGCGCGCCGGTCTGTCGTACGGTCTGCAGCAGCGCCGGCCAGTCGGCATGGTCGGAGACCACGAAACCGCGGTCGTAGTTGCGCCGGCGGCGGTTGCCGCGGATCCGCATCCAGCCCGAGGCGAAGCCCTGCTGCGCATTGCGGAAGCGGCGGATCCAGCTGCTGCCGGCGGCCGAGGGCGGGGCCAGCACCAGTTCGCCGGCGAAGTCGCTGCCGCGCGGTTCGTCGGCGATGCGGCGTGTCTCCAGCATCGGGATGCCGGCCTCGCGGTAGATCGCGGTGCCGGTGTCGATGGCGCCGTGCAGGAAGGCGGGGCGATCGGTGTGCGCCGCGAGTTCCGCCAGCAGGCGCTGCGATTTGCCCAGCGCGTAGCAATACAGGATCGCGGTTTCGCCACGCGCCGCGCATTCGTCGCGCCAGGCGACGATGTCGCGCGCGACGTCACCGGTGTCGGGCCAGCGGTAGATCGGCAGGCCGAAGGTCGCCTCGGTGATGAAGACGTCGCAGGGCACGACCTCGAAGGGCGCGCAGGTGGGATCGTGCTGGCGCTTGTAGTCGCCCGACGCGACCCAGACCTCGCCATCGACCTCGATCCGGACCTGTGCGCTGCCCAGCACATGGCCCGCCGAATGCAACGAGACGCGTGCATCGCCGAGCGTGAAAACCTCGCCGTAGTCGTGCGGGTGATAGACCTGTTCACCCAGCCGCCACTGCAGGATCGGCAGGCCCGGCGCGGCGGCGTGGTATTCGCCCATGCCGATGCGCGCATGGTCGCTGTGGCCATGGGTAATGACGGCGCGCGTGACGGGTCGCCACGGATCGATATGGAAATCGCCCGCCGGGCAATACAGGCCTTCGGGGCGCAGGACGACGAGATCTGGCATCGGGCAAGGATGGGGGCGGGCGTGTGCAGGCCAAGCGATGAATGATTCAGCTTGCTGACCGCCCATCGCAGGGATTGCGACCAGATTCCTGCAGACTTTGGCCGTGGAAACCATCAAGAAACTGGCGATCCTGGCCGACGCCGCCAAGTACGACGCCTCCTGCGCGTCCAGCGGCGCGAACAAGCGCAATTCCAGCAAGACCGGCGGGATCGGCAGCACCGAGGGCATGGGCATCTGCCACAGCTACACGCCGGATGGGCGATGCGTGTCGCTGCTGAAAATCCTGCTCACGAACTTCTGCGTGTTCGACTGCGCCTACTGCGTCAACCGGGTGTCCAGCAACGTGCCGCGCGCGCGTTTCGCGACGGACGAAGTGGTGCGCCTGACCCTCGATTTCTACAAGCGCAACTACATCGAAGGCCTGTTCCTCTCCAGCGGCATCATCCGCAGCGGCGACTACACGATGGAGCAACTGGTCGAGGTGGCGCGGTGCCTGCGCGAGGACCATCGCTTCGCCGGCTACATCCACCTCAAGACTATCCCGGATGCGTCGCCGGAATTGCTTGCCGCGGCAGGCCGTTACGCGGATCGCCTCTCGATCAACGTCGAGTTGCCGACCGAGGGCGGCTTGAAGCAGTTCGCACCGGAAAAATCCCAGGCCGGCATCCGCGGCGCGATGGGGCAGCTGCGCTGGCGCATCGAGGAAGCGAAGGAGGCGCGCAAGCCGGCCAATGCCGGTATCGCCACGCCCACGCGCAAGGCGCGCCCGCCGCGCTACGCACCGGCCGGGCAGAGCACGCAGATGATCGTGGGGGCGGATGGGGCGAACGATCGCGATGTCCTGATCGCGTCGGATCGCCTGTACGGCGATTACCGCATGCGCCGCGTGTACTACTCGGCCTTCAGTCCGATCCCGGATGCGTCGAAGGCGTTGCCGGTCATCGCGCCGCCACTGCAGCGCGAGCATCGCCTGTACCAGGCCGACTGGCTGCTGCGCTTCTACGACTTCAAGGTGGAAGAGATCGCGCCGCCGTCCGCCAGCGGGATGCTCGACCTCGACATCGATCCCAAGCTGGCCTGGGCGCTACGCCACCCGCAAGCGTTCCCGGTCGACCTCAATACCGCACCGAAGGAAGCGTTGCTGCGCGTGCCCGGGCTCGGCGTGCGCAACGTCAAGCGCGTGCTGATGGCGCGCCGGCACACGCGGTTGCGGCTTGCCGATATCGCCCGCCTGCGCGCACCGATGAGCAAGCTGATGCCGTTCATCGCGACCAGCGACCACCACCCGCGGCAACGGCTGGACGATCCCGTGGCGCTGCGTGCGCAGCTGGCGCCGAAGCCGCGCCAGGCCGACCTGTTCGGATGAGCGTGTCGGCATGAGTTGGCTTCGATGAGCATGTGGTCGGCGGTGTTGGCGCTGTCCTGGTCGGTCGAGTCGTTCCGCGAGGCCGCGCGTGCCGCGTTGCGCGCCGGCATCGCACCCGAATGCATCGAGTGGCTTGCCGATGGCCAGGGCGGTCTGTTGGCGCTGCCCGACGTGCGCGATGCGCCTGTGTTGCACCCGTCGCCGCGGGTGCCGCGTGCGTTCCTGGGCATCGCCGAAACCGTGCTCTGCCATCGCGACCCGCAACGGCATGCCTTGCTGTATCGCCTGCTGTGGCGCATCGCCCACGGCGAGCCGCATGTGCTGGCGACGCCGACCGATGCCGATATGCGGCGGGCGATGCAACTGGCGCAGGAGGTCCGCCGCGACGCGCACAAGATGAAGGCCTTCGTGCGCTTCCGCGAGGTACCGGGCGACCACGACAATTTCATTGCGTGGTTCGAGCCGTCCCACCACATCCTGCAACGCGTCGCGCCGTTCTTCGCGCGCCGCTTCGCCGGCATGCGCTGGGCGATCCTCACGCCCGAGGCCAGCGCGATCTGGGACGGCGAGGCCTTGAGTTTCGGACCCGGTGGCACGCCCGCCGATGCGCCCGATTTCGATGCCGGCGAAGAGCTCTGGCGCACCTACTACGCGCACATCTTCAATCCGGCGCGACTCAATCCGCGGATGATGACCCAGGAGATGCCGCAGCGTTACTGGAAGCACCTGCCCGAGGCGCACCTGCTGCCGTCGCTGATCCAGGGTGCCGGCATGCGCGTGCGCGAGATGGCGGAACGCGAACACGCCGCGCCGAAGCGGCGCATTCCCGCACCGCCATTGGTTCTGCCGAGCGAGGACATCCGCCGCGAGGAATCGTTGGCCGCGCTGCGCAACGCCGCGCAAGGCTGCCGCGCCTGCCCGCTTTGGGAGCCGGCGACGCAGACCGTGTTCGGCGAAGGCCCGGAGGACGCACGCGTGCTTTTGCTGGGCGAACAACCGGGCGACATGGAGGATCTGTCCGGCCGGCCATTCGTGGGACCCGCCGGCAAGTTGCTGGATCGCGCGCTGGCAGATCTCGGCATCGATCGCGCGCAGCTGTACCTGACCAATGCGGTGAAGCATTTCCGCTTCGAGCGGCGCGGCAAGTTCCGCCTGCATCGCAACCCGGAGCCGTCGCACGTGCAGGCGTGCCGCAGTTGGCTGGCCGGCGAAATCGAACGCGTGCGCCCGCAGGTCATCGTCTGCCTGGGCGGCACCGCCGCACTGGCGGTGTTCGGCAACGGGTTCCGGCTGATGGAGCAGCGCGGCACCTGGCAGACCTTGCACGATGGCACCCGCGCGTTCGCGACCGTGCATCCGGCGTGGATCCTGCGGCAGCCGGCGGATCGGCAGCAGGAGGCGTATGCGAACTGGCTTGATGACTTGCGCCTGCTGCTCACGCTGCCCGCAGGGAATGCGGCGATCCCGCATCGCTGACCGCACCAACGAAAACGCCGCCAAGCGGCGGCGTTTTCGCATCGCAAACGGCGTCTGTTACTTCGAGGTCAGGCCACGCTTCTCCAGCAGCGGCTCGATCTTCGCTTCGTAGCCGGCGAAGTTCGGGAACAGCTTGCCGGCTTCGATCTCGCCGCCAGGCGCCAGCACGAACTTGCGCAGGCGATCGCCGTTCTGCAGGGTCAGGCCGCCGTTCTTGCGGATCCATTGCTCGGTGTTCGCGCCCAGCACTTCCGACCAGATGTAGGCGTAATAGCCGGCCGCGTAGCCGCCCATGATGTGGCTGAAGTACGGTGTCTTGTAGCGTGGCGGCACCGGCGCGTAGTCGAAGCCGTCGGCCTTCAGCGCCTGCGCCTCGAATGCCATCACGCCGGATGCCGCCGGAATCCGGTCGGCCGGCAACTGGTGCCAGCGCTGGTCGAGCATCGCCGCTTCCAGGTACTCGGTGGTGGCGAAGCCCTGGTTGAACTTGGCGGCGGCGATCACCTTGTCCAGCAGCGCCTTCGGCATCGGCTTGCCGGTTTCGTAGTGCTTGGCGTAGTTGCCCAGCACGCTCGGCCAGTCGGCCCACATCTCGTTGACCTGCGACGGATACTCCACGAAGTCGCGCGGCACGTTCATCGAGTAATACGGGTAGCGCACGTCCTGGAAGAAGCCGTGCAGGGCGTGGCCGAACTCGTGGAAGGTGGTGGTGACCTCGTCCCAGGTCATCAGCGTGGGCTTGCCGGCCGAGGGCTTGGGGATGTTGAGGTGGTTGGCCACCACCGGCTTGTCGCCGGTCAGGGCGGACTGCGCCACGTAGGTGTTCATCCACGCGCCGCCGCGCTTGGAGGAGCGCGCGTACGGATCCCAGATGAAGATCGACAGCAGGCTGCCGTCCTTGTCGTAGACGTCGTAGATCCAGGTGTCCGGGTGGTACTTCGGCAGGTCGGTGCGCGGCTTGAAGGTGATGCCGTAGAGCTTGGTGGCGGCGAAGAACACGCCGTCCTCGAGCACGCGCTGCATCTCGAAATACGGCTTGAGCTGCGATTCGTCGAAGCTGTACTTCTGCGCGCGCACCTTCTCGCTGTAGTACGCCCAGTCCCACGGCGCCAGCTGGAACGAGGGCTGGCCCTTGGCCTTCTGGTCGGCGTCGATCATCGCCTGCAGGTCGGCGCCCTCGCGGCGTGCGTTCTTGACCGCGGCCGGCGCGAGCTGGCGCAGCAGGCGGTTGGCGTTGTCCTGGTTCGCCGCGGTCTCATCGGCCAGCACGTAGTTGGCGCTGGTGTCGTAGCCGAGCAGCGCCGCGCGTTCGGCGCGCAGCTTCAGCACCTGCGAGACGATCCCGGTGTTGTCCCACTGGTTGCCGCGGCTGCCGCGCGCCACCGAGGCCTTGTGCAGGCGTTCGCGCAGGGCGCGGTTCTCGAGCTGCGCCTCGGCCGGCTGGCCGGTGGTGTTGAGCAGGGCGATCACGTACTTGCCTTCCAGCTTGCGCGCCTTGGCGGCCTCCGCGGCGGCGGCGATCTGTTCCTCGCCCATGCCCTTCAGCTCGTCGCGGCTGTCGACCACGATGGCGGAATCGTTCACTTCGGCCAGCACGTTCTGGTTGAACTGCGTGCCCAGCTTGGAGAGGTCGGTATTGATCGCGCGGATGCGCGCCTTCTGCGCGTCGTTCAATGCAGCACCGCTGCGCACGAAATCGGTGTAACGGCGTTCCAGCAGGCGCAAGTCGATGGCATCCAGGCCGAGCGTGGCGCGGGCGTCGTGCAGCGCCTTGATCCGCGCGAACAGCTTCGGGTTGAGGGCGATGGCATCACGGTGCGCGGAGAACTTCGGCGCGTATTCGGATTCCAGCTTCTCGCGGGCGTCGTTCTTGTCGGTGCCGATCAGGTTGAAGAACACGTTGGTCGCGCGATCCAGCACCTGGCCGCTCTTTTCCATGGCGACGATGGTGTTCTGGAAGGTCGGCGCCTCCGGGTTGTTGGCGATGGCGTCCATCTCGCGCAGCTGTTCGGCCATGCCGGCATCGAAGGCCGGGGCGAAGTCGCTGTCCTTGATGCCGTCGAACTGCGGGTAGTGCAGGTCGAGGGTGCTCGGGGCGGCGAATGGACCGCTGTAGGCGGCGGTGGCGGGCATGGTGGCCTCCGAGGCAGTGGTCGCAGGCGTGGCGGTGGCGCAGCCGGCCAATGCGGTGGCGATCGCGAGCGCGAGCGCGCAGCTGATGGGATGCTTCATGGGATCCTCGACGGGCGTTGTGGCGACCGCAGAGCCTAGCGCAGCGGGCCGGGCAGGGCGCGTGACGAATGGCAGGGGCGTTGTCCGGGCTTGTCGGAATGTCCGTCGGCGGACGCATCGGGCGTTCACACCCGGTGTCAGGACTGCCAGAATCGCGACTCCCCCGACGACGATACGACCATGTCCACCACTGCCTACGATTTCGACGCCACTGCCCTGGATGGCAGCCCGCAACCGCTCTCGGACTGGCGTGGCAAGGTCCTGCTGATCGTCAACGTGGCCAGCAAGTGCGGCTTCACCCCGCAGTACGCCGGGCTGGAGAAGCTCTGGCGCGACTACGGCGACAAGGGCCTGGTGGTGCTGGGCTTCCCCAGCGACCAGTTCGGCCACCAGGAACCGGGCAATGCCGAGGAAATCCGCAATTTCTGTTCGCTGACCTATGACGTCAGCTTCCCGATGTTCGCCAAGATCGACGTCAACGGCACCCACGCGCATCCGCTGTGGACCTGGCTGAAGGACGAGAAGGGCGGCCTGCTCGGCTTCGACGGGATCAAGTGGAACTTCACCAAGTTCCTGGTCGGCCGCGATGGCAAGGTGATCAAGCGCTATGCGCCGACCGACAAGCCGGAATCGCTGGCGCGCGACATCGAGAAGGCGCTGGGATGACGTCGTCGTCGCCAGGCGATGCCTACCGGCTGACCTTCAAGCACCAGCCACCCTTGCTGCTGGCCTGGGTGTCCGGCGGCGAGGACACCCGGTTGGAAGTCACCTTCGACTACTGGATGCGGATCGCCGCCGAAGTGCGTGCCACCGGTGCCACCCAGCTGCTGGTGGTCGACGAGATGCAGGGCGAGGTCATGACCGATGACGACCTCGAGCGCTTCTTCACCGGCGTGCGTGGACAGGGGCTGGAGGGTGTGCGGATCGCCTATGTCGAGGGTCGTCCGGACCAGATGCAGCGCATCGAGTTCGTCGAGCAGATGGCGCTGGAGCGTGGCTACACGATCCGCATGTTCGGCAATGAGCGCGACGCGGTGTTCTGGCTGCGCCACGGCCTGCAGTAGCGCCGGCTACGACGGCGCGGGCGTCACTTCTCGACGAACGCGCGCTCGAACACGTACTCGCCGGCGGTGCCGATGCGCGGCGAGGCGGTGAAACCGCGGCGATC
Source organism: Thermomonas sp. (assembly GCF_041919455.1). Classification (GTDB taxonomy): domain Bacteria; phylum Pseudomonadota; class Gammaproteobacteria; order Xanthomonadales; family Xanthomonadaceae; genus Thermomonas. Next base: position 142,429 of record NZ_JAYRTQ010000008.1, on the reverse strand, counting down.
GAGGATGCCGCGGAAATCCGCCAGCATCTGCGGGCTGCCGCAGATCATCGCGCGGTCGCGCGCGGGGTCGAGGTCTTCGATGCCCAACGCCGCCGCGATGCGGCCCTGGTCGAGGTGGTCGGTGATGCGTCCGTGGTGGTCGCGGCCGTTGTACGCGAACGGTTCGCGCGAGACCGCCGGGTAGTAGAGCAGGCGGTCGCGCAGGGTGTCGCCCAGCAGTTCGTGGTGCGGCAGTTCGCGCTCGATGTAGTCGCGATACGCCAGGTCGTCGGCCCCGCGCACGCCGTGGCAGAGCACCACCCGCTCGAAGCGTTCGTAGGTGTCCGGATCCTTGATCACCGACAGCCAAGGCGCGAAGCCGGTGCCGGTGCCCAGCAGGTAGAGGTTGCGGCCAACGTGCAGGTCGGAGACCAGCAGGGTGCCGGTGGGCTTGCGGCCGATCAGGATCGAATCGCCCGGCTGGATGTGCTGCAGGCGCGAAGTCAGCGGGCCGTCCTGGACCTTGATGCTGAAGAACTCGAGCTGTTCTTCCCAGTTCGCGCTGGCGATGGAATAGGCGCGCATCAGCGGCTTGCGCGCGCCGTCCGGCTGCTCGACCTCCAGCCCGATCATCACGAACTGGCCGTTGTCGAACCGGAAGCCGTCGTCGCGGGTGGTGGTGAAGCTGAAGTACGCGTCCGTCCAGTGACGAACGTCGAGCACCGTCTCGGTGCCGAACGGGGAGGCCATGCGGGGGTCTGGGGAAAGCGGGGCAGGCAACCATTTTACGCTGCGGCGCAGCGTGGTGCGTCTTGACTTGGCGCATCGGGTTGCCGCGCCATGATGACGGCATGGCGCACCGAACCACCGGGACCCTCTGGACCATCGGACACTCCAACCGCAGCTGGGAGGTGTTTGCGTCGATGCTGTCCGACGCCGGGATCGAGATACTGGCGGACGTCCGGCGGTTTCCCGGGTCCCGCCGCCATCCGCAGTTCTCGCGTGATGCGCTGCCAGCAGCGTTGGCACAGGCCGGCATCCGCTATTGGCCGCTCCCCGCGCTGGGTGGGCGCCGCGCGCCGCGGGCGGATTCGCCCAACACCGCATGGCGGGTGGAGGCTTTCCGTGGCTATGCGGACCACCTGGCCAGCAAGGAATACACAGAGGCCGGCGACGCGTTGATGGCGACCGCGCGACGGAGCAGGACCTCCGTGACGTGTGCCGAGGCGCTCTGGTGGCAATGCCACCGCCGGCTCATCGCCGACGATTTCGTGGCCCGCGGCTGGGCCGTGCAGCACCTGATGGCCCCGGGCAAGCACGCGCCGCACGCCCTGCATCCCGACGCGGTGATGGTGGATGGCGTACTGCGATATCCGGCCACGCAACCGCCGTTGATCTGACGGCGGTCGATCAGGACCCGGGCGCGGCGCTGTCGACCGCCTCGGCCAGGGCCGCCTCGCCCAGCGTCGGGCGGGCCCTGTCACGCGCGACTTCGGCATCGACCGCGGCGATCGTCGCCCCGTCGACCAGTCCGAGCGAAGCTGCGTGTCGGGCGATCGCGGCGCTGTCGGCGACCCGCAGCATGGGGACGCCCGTGCCTTCCACCCGATGGATGTAGCCGTCGACGCTGAGGTCGCGCGGCGAATCCGCGTCGGGATCGACATCGCGGATGTAGATCGCGGCAATCCGGTCGCGGAACATGCGCGCCGCCTCGGCATAGAGCTCGGCGTCGGCCTGGCCGGAATCGCCCAGCAGCACCCAGCGCAGGCGCGGGAAGCGCTCGATCAGCTGGATTGCACGTTCGAGCTTGTGCGCATGCCCCGGCGTCTTGATGAACTTTCCGGTGTCGGTGCCGATGTCGCGCAGGTGGATCGGACCTAACGGGATGCCGTTGAGCTCCATGAAATCTTCCAGCAGGTCGTACAGGTTCCACGGCGAGCTGGACACGTAGAAGATCGGGTTGCGTTGCGCCTGCAGCGCGCGATAGAGCGCGGCGACGCCGGCCAGCGGCTTGCGGGTGCGGGCGTTGTGCAGGAAGGTCAGCTGGGCGGCGGTTTTCCAGTCGGTGATCCCGCTGTGCAGGATGGTGTCGTCGATATCGGAGATGATGCCGATCCGGGCGCGCGGGCCCACCTGCAGCACCGGTTGCGGAGTCAGCAGGCTGCCGTCGGCGAGGCTGGCGATCGCGTTGTCCCAGAGCAGGTCGCTCATCGCACCCGTCGCGTCGAAGCGCGCGTTCCAGTAACCCTCGTGGTCGCTGCGCACCTCCAGCGCGCCGCCGCGGAACTGCAACCGCAAGGGGACATCGGGCACCTCGTCGCTCTCGAAGCGGCGGTAGGTGTCGAGCAGGTTGTCCCACCAACCGGCGTCTTCGAGCGGCCCGCCTTGCGGCTTCTCCGCAAGGACGCGGCCGATCAGCTCCACGCCGTTTTCGTCCGCGAATCCACGATACGCGGCGAGGTGGCGTGGCTTGCCGCGTCCGAGGCGGGCGTCGAAGCGGCGCCACATCGCGTCCAGATGATCGTCCGCGTCGATGACCGAGCTTTTCAGGTGCTGCAAGGCCCGACCCGGCCAGCGGTGCGCGGGCGCACGGCTCATGGGACGGCGGAACGTGGCGGCACCAGTTCCAGCAATTGGCCATCGTCCTCGTCGGTGAGCACGTAGACCTTGCCATCGGCGGATACCCGTACGTCGCGGATGCGCTTTTCGAGGTCGCCGAGCAGGCGCTCCTCGGACACGATCCTGTCGCCATCCAGGGTCAGCCGGATCAGGTTGCGATCCGCCAGTGCGCCCAGCAGCAGGCTGTTGTTCCAGGGATGCCCGGGGCGGCCCACGTAGAACGCCATGCCCGACAGCGCCGGCGATTTTTCCCACACATGATGCGGTGGTTCCATGCCGGCCTTGCTCTTGCCCTCTGCCTCCGGGATCTTCAATCCGGAATAGTTGATGCCGTGGGTGATGACCGGCCACCCGTAGTTCTTGCCGGCCTGCGGCAGGTTGAGCTCGTCGCCGCCGCGCGGACCGTGTTCGCTCTGCCACAGGGTGCCGGTGCGTGGATCCACCGCCATGCCCTGCATGTTGCGATGGCCGTAGCTCCAGATCGCCTTGCGCACGCCCACGCCGCTGGCGAAGGGGTTGTCCGCAGGCTGGGTCCCGTCGAGGTTCAACCGCACCAGCTTGCCCTGCAGCACTTCCAGGTCCTGCGCCATCGCGCGTTCGTTGCGTTCGCCCTGGCTGATGAAGACGTGGCCCTTGCCGTCGAACGCGATGCGCGACCCGAAGTGGTTGCCGCCTTCCAGTTTGGGCAGTTGCCGGTAGATCACGCCCACGTCGGTCAGCGCGGCATCGCCCAGCGTCGCGGTGGCCACCGCGGTGCCGGCGGTATCGCCCTCGCCGGGTTCGGCGAAGCTCAGCCAGATGCGCCGGTTGCGGGCGAAATCCGGATCGAGCACCACGTCCAGCAAGCCGCCCTGGCCCTGCGCGAACACCGTCGGCACGCCCGCGATCGGTGCCGAGACCGTGCCGTCGGCCGCGATCCGGCGCAACCGGCCGGGCCGCTCGGTGACCAGGAAGTCGCCGCCCGGCAGCACCGCGACCGCCCAGGGATGATCCAGTCCGGAGGCGATCGGCCGCACCTGCAGGGCACCGGCCTGGCTCGGCAGCGTGCGCGCGGGGTCGGCCGAGGCTACCGGCTGCGCCGGTGCGCTTGATTGTGCGCAGGCGTTGAGTGCCAGCGACATCGCGATGCAGGAAGCGACGATGCGGAGTCGGTGCATGGGGAGTCCTTGTTCAGCGATAGCCGGCGGCTTGCAGTTCGAACAGTTCGGCATAGCGTCCGCCCTGGGCCATCAATTGGTCGTGAGTGCCGCTGGATTCGACCTTGCCGTCGGCGAGTACCAGGATGCGGTCGGCCATGCGCACGCTGCTGAAGCGATGGCTGATCAGCACGGCGGTCTTGCCGTCCGACAATTCCTTGAAGCGTTCGAACACTTCGAACTCGCTGCGCGCGTCGAGTGCGGCGGTGGGTTCGTCGAGGATCATCACCTGTGCGTCGCGCATGTAGGCGCGGGCGATCGCGATCTTCTGCCACTGGCCGCCGGACAGGTCCACGCCTTCCTTGAAGCGCCGGCCGATGATCTGGTCGTAGCCCTTCGGCAGCGCCGCCACGACCTCGTCTGCCATGCCCTTGCGCGCGGCCATCTCCACCCGCGCGCGGTCGCCCATCGCCTCGATCAGGCCCACGCCGATGTTCTCTGCCGCGGTCAGGTGGTAGCGCACGAAGTCCTGGAAGATCACCCCTGTGTTGGCGCGCAGGTCGTCGAGGTCGTAGTCCTTGAGGTCGCGGCCATCCAGCAGGATGCGGCCTTCGTCCGGGTCGTACAGGCGCGCGAGCAGTTTCACCAGGGTGGTCTTGCCGGCGCCGTTCTCGCCGACCAGGGCCAGCACTTCGCCGGCATGCAGCTCGAAGCTCAGGCCGCGCAAGGCCCAGCGTTCCGCGCCTTCGTAGCGAAAGCCGACATTCTCGAACACGAAGCCGCTGCGGATCGGATCCGGCACTGCGATCGCATCCGGCTTGCTGCGGATCTCCGGTTCGATCTCGAAGAACGAATACAGGTCGTCGAGGTACAGCGCCTGCCCGGCCACCTGCGAAAACCCGACCAGCAGGCTTTCCAGCAACTGGCGCAGGCGGCGGAAACTGCCGGCCAGGAAGGTGAGGTCGCCGATGCTGAAGTCGCCGCGCACCGTGCGCCACGCGATGTAGGCATAGGCCACGTAGTAGCCCAGCGTGCCCAGCGCGGCCAGCAGCACGCCCCAGAACGCGCGCTTGCCGGCCAGCTTCGCGTTCGCTTCGTAGAACTTCTGCGAGAGCGTGCGGAAGCGCCCGATGAAGAAGCGGTTGAGGTTGAAGATCTTGACCTCTTTCGCAGTCTCCACGCTGGCGCCGACCTGGCGCAGGTATTCCAGCTGGCGGCGTTCCGGCGTCCACTGGAAATTGAGCGAGTAGTTCAGCGCGTTGAAATGCGATTCGCCGACGAAGGCCGGGATCAGCGCCACCGCCAGCAGCACCATCAACCACGGGGCGTAGGCGAGCAGGCCGATGGCGAAGCTGACCACGGTGATCGCGTCCTGGGCCTGGCCGAACAGCTGGCCCATCAGGTTCATCCGGCCCATGGTCTGCCGGCGTGCGCGATCCAGCTTGTCCTGCAGCTCGGCGTCCTCGAAATCCTCCAGGTCAAGGGTGGCCGCGTGTTCCATCAGGCGCACGCTGGTCGCATTGGTGAAGCGCTCGGACAGCAGGGTGTCGACATAGCTGGTCAGGCGGCCGAGCAGGTCGGAGCCGATCGCCAATCCGAATTCCAGCGCCAGCAAGGCCAGCAGGTGGTCGAGCGCACCGGAGCGCCAGGCCTCGCCCAGCGCAGTGCCGACATCCAGCCCGATCAGGCGGATCGCTTCGTCGATGATCAGCTTGCCGACGTACAGCGTGGCGATCGGCAGGAAGGCGCGCACCAGCCGCAGGCCGATGGAGGCCAGGGTCAGCGGCTTGCTGGTCGCCCAGATCTCGCGCAGGAACGGTTTGATGTTGCGCATCGCGTTGAAACGCTGGCGCAGGTTGAGCTGGGCGGCGGGGAGGGGCGGCGGCATCCGCCGATTGTGCGGGAAACGCCCGTGCAGGGCGTTTCACGATGGGCATCGCGGCGTTGCATCGGTGCGTGTCGACGCGACGTGCGGATCAGGCATCAAAGCGAAGCGCCCGCCCCGCGACGGGCGGGACGGGCGCAAGGGTGGAACGGTCAGCGCGGCGCGGGTGGTGGCAGGCGCGCGTACAGGGTTTCCGGCGGCAAGCCGAGCGATTTGGTGATCTGCGCCATGACATCGTACTCGCGCTGGTCGAGCTTGGAGTCGGACGCCGCGAGCCGCACCAGCACGTCGTACAGGCGCTTGGAGTCCTCCGAACCGGCCGGATGCGCATCGGTGAAGCGCAGCAGTTCGCCCTGCAGGTTGATGTTGCGGTGCATGCCGCGCTCGAAGGCTTCCGACGCGACGCGGCGCGCGGCCATCGAGAGGTCGAGTTCGTCCATGAAGCGGTTGGCCAGGTCGGACTCGTGGCTGGTGACCAGGCGGTCCGCCTTGGCCAGGTACCCCATCACGCTGAAGAACACTTCGATGACCATTTGCTGGTCGGGCGTGGGCCGGCCCATCGCCAGCATGTCGCCCAGCATCAGGCGCAGGTCGTTGAGGATCCCGCGGATCCCCTCGAAGCGCCTCGAAACCTCGTCGTTGCCGCTCATCGTGTCCCCCTCCAGAACGTTGGCCAAGGAGTCCATCCTGCGCCACCCGCGGCCTGCTGAAAAGGGCGGCGCGATATCATTCGCGTCCCCCCGCGTCCAGCCAGCCAGATCCGTGACCGCCATCAAGCAGGAAGACCTCGTCCAGTCCGTCGCCGACGCCCTCCAGTACATCAGCTACTACCATCCGGTGGACTACATCCGCAGCCTCGCCGCCGCCCATGAGCGCGAGGAATCGCCGGCCGCCAAGGACGCGATGGCGCAGATCCTGATCAATTCGCGGATGTGCGCCGAAGGGCACCGCCCGATCTGCCAGGACACCGGCATCGTCACCGTGTTCCTGGACGTAGGCATGGACGTGCGCTGGGAAGGCTTCACCGGTTCGCTGGAGGATGCCGTCAACGAGGGCGTGCGCCGCGCCTACAACCACCCGGACAACAAGCTGCGCGCCAGCGTGCTGGCCGACCCCGCCGGCAAGCGCACGAACACGAAGGACAACACGCCGGCCGTCGTCAACATGAAGATCGTCCCCGGCGACAAGCTGGACGTGATCGTGGCGGCCAAGGGCGGCGGCTCGGAAGCCAAGTCCAAGTTCGCGATGCTCAACCCGTCCGATTCGATCGTCGACTGGGTGCTCAAGACGGTGCCGACGATGGGCGCCGGCTGGTGTCCGCCGGGCATGCTCGGCATCGGCATCGGCGGTACCGCGGAGAAGGCGATGCTGCTGGCGAAGGAATCGCTGATGGAGCACATCGACATCCAGGAACTGATCGAACGCGGTCCGTCCAACAAGGTCGAGGAACTGCGCATCGAGCTGTACGAAAAGGTCAATGCGCTCGGCATCGGTGCGCAGGGCCTGGGCGGCCTGACCACGGTGCTCGACGTCAAGATCAAGGACTACCCGACCCATGCCGCGAACCTGCCGGTGGCGATGATCCCGAACTGCGCGGCCACCCGGCATGCGCATTTCACCCTCGACGGCAACGGCCCGGTCGCGCTGGAACCGCCGGCGCTGGAGGATTGGCCGACGCTGACTTACAACCCGCAGAACGCGCGCCGGGTCGACCTGGACACACTCACCCGCGATGACGTGCTGACGTTCAAGCCCGGCGAGGTGCTGCTGCTCAACGGAAAAATGCTCACCGGCCGCGATGCCGCGCACAAGCGCATCGTCGAGATGCTCGACAAGGGCGAGCCGCTGCCGGTCGACCTGGCCGGCCGCTTCATCTACTACGTCGGCCCGGTGGACCCGGTGCGCGACGAGGTCGTCGGCCCGGCCGGCCCGACCACGGCGACGCGCATGGACAAGTTCACCGAACAGGTGCTGGCGCAGACCGGCCTGCTGGGCATGATCGGCAAGGCCGAGCGCGGCCCGTTGGCGCTGGAGGCGATCCGCAAGCACCAGTCGGTCTACCTGATGGCGGTCGGTGGTTCCGCTTACCTGGTGTCGAAGGCGATCAAGGCGGCGCGCGTGGTCGGATTCGCCGACCTCGGCATGGAGGCGATCTACGAATTCGAGGTCAGGGACATGCCGGTGACCGTGGCGGTCGATTCGCAAGGCACGTCGGTGCACGTGACCGGTCCGAAGGAATGGCAGGCGCGGATCGCCGGCGGCACCCTGGGCGGCATCCCGGTGGTGGTGGCATGAGCAATACCCGCGTCGTCAACGGGCCGGGCTTCAAGGTCTGCTACGAGGACGAGCCGGGCTACCTGCGTGCCTACGTGTTCGACGGCACCGACTCGGTGGCGATCTCGATCGCGATGTGGCGGATGCTCGCCGCCGAAGGCGCGGCAGTCGGCGCCACGAAGATGCTCATCCTCGAGGACCTGGTGTCGACGGTGGGACTGGAGGATCTCGGCACGGTGATCGACGGCATCGAGGCCGCCGGCATGGGCCGCTTCCGCAGCGCCTTCGTCGAACTTCGCGACGACATCCAGGGCAGCGAGCTCGGCGAGATCCTGCTGCAGGAGCGCGGCATCACCATCCGCATCTTTTCCAACGAGAACGAAGCGCGGCACTGGCTGTTGTACGGCAGCTGATTCAGCCCGGTGGCGCGGCCGGCGGCGGTTGCAGCAGGTCGCCACCATCCTCCAGCCGTTGCGCGCTGCCGACCTGCGCGTCCAGCGCACGATCCACCGAGGTGTCGCGCGGCCGGGCGGTTTCGTGGACATGCGGTTCGTCGACCTCGCCGCGCTGCAGGATCATCTTCTGAACCGTTTCCGGCGGCATGATGCCGGCCTTGCGCACGGCCTTGCGCACCTGCCGCATCGCCTCGCTGCGGGTCCGCGCCAGGTCGTTGCTGCGCTGGTCGATCCAGCCGCTGAACTGCAGGATCGCGCCGTCGCTCGACAGCGTGCGGATCAGCGCGCCCGGCGGTGGATCGGCCAGCACGCCGTCGATCGCCGCGATCGCACCGATGCCGGTGTCCATCGCGTCATGCCAGGACGCACGGTTGTCGATGCTGGTCTCGAAATCGAAGCGGCGCTTGGGATTGCGGCTGTAATTGAGCAGCACCGACTTGAACACCAGGCTGTTCGGCAATTGCAGGTGGTTGCCGTCGGCGGTCATCAGGATCGTCGCGCGCGCGGTCAGCGCGACGACCTTGCCCTCGAAACTGTCGATGCGCACGGTGTCGCCCGGCGAGAACGGCTTGCGCAGGCTGAGCAGCACGCCGGCGATGTAGTTCTCGGCGATGTCCTTGAAGCCGAAGCCCAGCACCAGGCCGATCACGCCCGCCGAGCCCAGCACCGCGCCGACCAGCGAGGTGGCGTTGAGCAGGTCCAGCGCGACCACCACGCCAGCCACGGTGATCACGATCCGTACCGTGCTGCGCAGCAGGCCTTCCATGTAGGGATTGGTGCTGCTCAGCCGCTTCACCACGCGCATGCGCCGGCTGATGAAGCCGCCCAACCAACTGGCGAACAGCACGATCACCAGGGCCACCAGCAGCAGCGGCGCGCTGGCCACCAGGTGCAGCAACTTGTCCTGGACCTGCTCGAGCGCCTGCATGAAGCGCTCCCCGAGGCTGCTGGCGGTGGGGAGTTTGTCGGGATCGAGGATCGGCATCGGCTCTCGTCAGAGTTGGGACTTGATCGGGAGGATGAATTTCTCGGCCAGCTTGTCCTTGAGCGGGCGTTCCTTCCACATCCGGTAGGTGAACTGCACGGTCGGCTTGAGGTCCGCCTCGAACACCTCGGTCATGCGCGCGGCGAACCCGGCGTCGTAGACATTGAGGCTCGCCTCGTCGTTGAGTTGGAACGAGCGCACGTCGAAGTTGGTGGATCCCACCGATGTCATTTCGCCATCCACGATCAGCAGCTTGTTGTGCATCATCGTCGGCTGGTACTCGTAGATCTCGACGCCCCCGAGCAGCAATTCGCCCCAATGCGCCTTGGACGCCAGGCGCACGGTTTCGGAGTCGATGTGCTTGCCGGGAAGGATCACCCGGACCCTGACGCCACGGTGGCGGGCCGCGAGCAGGGCCTTGATGATCAGCTCGTCGGGGACGAAATACGCCGCCTGGAGGTCGATGCTGCGTTCCGCGGCAGCGATCGCCATCAGGTACATCAGGTGCATGCTCTCGCTGCCGCCGGCAGGCGAGGCCACGAACATGTGTGCGTCCATGTCGCCGGCTCGCTCCAGCGGCGGGAAGTAATCCGCGCCGTTCAGGACCTCGCCGGTGGTCTTGATCCAGTTGTCGTTGAATGCCGCCTGCACCTGCGCCACCACCGGGCCTTCGATGCGGAAATGCAGGTCGCGCCAGTGGTCGGGATCCTGTGCATGGCCCTCCCACTGGTCGGCGATGCCCACGCCGCCGGTGAATCCGACTTTGCCATCCACCACCAGCAATTTGCGGTGGGTGCGATTGTTGAGGCGGCCGAGGTTGTACCACTTCAAGGGACGGTACTGGCGGACGTCGATCCCGGCATCCTTCATGTCCTGCAGCAGGCTGTCTTCCATCTTGATGCTGCCGGCCCAGTCGATCATGACCTTGACCTTGACCCCGGCGCGGGCGCGCTCGGCCAGCGCATCGGCGAACTTCGCGCCGATGTCGCCGGACCAGTAGATGTAGGTCTCGAAGGTGATCGTCTTCGTCGCGGCGCGGATCGCCTCCAGCATCGCCGGGAAGATTTCGTCGCCGTTCTCCAGGTCGGTGACCCGGTTGCCGGGGATGATGCCGGGGCCGAGCAGGACGCCCATTTCGCGGCGGAACTGCGGATCGGCCACCGCGTAGCGATGCTCGATCTTGCGCTCCAGGGTTTTTTCCGAGGTCTTGAAGTTCATCGCCAGGGTGACCACCAGCAGGGTCACGAGGGCGGTAATGGCAATCGTCCAGGCCATGCGTTTGCGGCTCCAGCGTTTGGGCATCGCGGCGATCCGGTGTGGATGCAGTGGCCGCGAAGCTTGGCGCTGTCGCATTCAGCGTGGCGTGAAAGCCGCGTCGCTACAGCCACCAGGCCAGTGCGAACAGGCCCAGCATGGTGAAGGCCAGCGCGAGCTTGAGCACGGTGCCGAACAGGATGCCGAACCAGGTACCGAACCCGATCTTTGCAGCCTGTCCAAGGTCCTGCTTCTGCAGGCTGCGCCGATGGATCAGCTCGCCGGCGATCGCTCCGCCGAATGGCCCAAGCAGCAGCCCGATCGGCCCCAGGAACAAGCCCGCCAGGGTGCCGACCATCGCGCCGATGATCGCCAGTTTGCTGGCGCCGACGCGCTTGGCGCCGAGTGCGGTCGCCCAGAAGTCGACGGCAAGCGAGAACACGGTCAACAGTCCCAACGCCACCAGCATCGGCACGCCGACCTGCTGGAAATCGCCGGCCCATGCGGCAAGCAGCATCCCCGCGAACACCAGCGGCAGGCCCGGCAGGGCGGGCAGGATCGTCCCGGCGATACCGACCAGCACCAGCAAGACGGCAAGCACGTAATACAGGGTGGTCGGTTCCATGGGGATTCCAGCGGAGGGGCGGCGACATTCTGCAGGAATGCAGGGTCATGCAAGCGAACGGCCCGCAGTGCGGGCCGTTCTGGTGGAGCATGAAGCGCGTCTTGGTGGCTTACTGCAGGTAGGCACGACCGTCGGAGACGCGGACGCGCGAACCCTCGCGGAAGCCGGACACGTCGCCTTGCGTCACCGCGGTGGTGCGGCCGTCATCCATGCGGACATGCACCGTGTAGCCATCGCTGCGGTTCTTCTGGATCGCGTTGCCGGCGGCGGCGCCGGCGACCGCACCTGCGGCAGCGGAGATGTTCTGGTTGCCTTTGCTGCCGCCGGTCTGCGCGGAGATCTCGTGGCCGGCGACCGCGCCGATGATGCCGCCGATCACGGCACCGGCCTTGCCCGACTCGCCGCCCACGGTGATGCGGGTGACGGTGCCGCAGTTCTGGCAGGTATTGCCATAGTTGCCGCCGTAGCTCGGTCCGCCGGAATACCCGGACGAACCGGTGCTGGCGCAGCCGGTGCCGGCGGCAAGGGCGAGGCCAAGCATGGCCGCGCCGAGGGTGCGGAGGTGTGGGGTGCGGATCGTCATGTCGGGTCTCCTTCCGATGGATCGAATGTGGGAGTCGCCGATCTTGGCGACGAACCGATCCTGTTACCCCTCGCGTGAACGAAGTCCGAAATTGGCGTGTGCCACGCCATCGCTGCTTACCGGTGATTTACCGACGTGGAAGCGCCGTCAACGCGGATTTGCGCATTGCCGAAACGACGAGGCCGCCCTTGGGCGGCCTCGTTGGAAGGCATCGCGAGAACTGTCAGCCGCGGAAATCCTGGTGGCAGGCCTTGCACGCTTCGTCGATGGATTGCAACGTCGCGCCGACGCCTTCACAGGTCAGCGGCGGATTGGCGATCGCCTTGTCGGTGGCGGCACGCATCGCCGCGCTTGCGGTGGTGAAGCGGGTGTCGTCGCGCAGATCGGGGAACGCGGCATCGAGATCGTTCGCGGTGACCCGCAGTGCCTGCAGCCGCGGCAGGATGTCGGTCGCGTTGCAGCGGTTCGCGTCCATGGCGGCCTTCAGTTGCCCCATCTGCCATTGCTGCACGTGCATCAGCGCATCGGGGAAATGATCCTTGCGCTCGTTGAGTGCGCGCATCGCCATGACCGTGGCGATCACGCCCAGCACCAGGCCGAGGATCAGCAGGAAGGCGTAACGGCCGGCATTCGAGGGGCGGCGGTTGGGATCGACGTTGGACATGGGGGCTCCGTGGCGGTGTGGCTGGGGCGATGATTCGGATCGATTTTGTCACAGGCAGCGTATTGGTGCCCCAGCCCCCTGAGTCAGGGGGCGATTCGCGCCGCGGGCGCGAATGGGGGGTGAGCAGGGAACTCGAGCGGCGAAGCCGCGAGCCTGCGAACGCCCGCCGGCATGCAGGCCGGCGGGCCGGGCAACTGCTTACCAACCCATGTGGTGCCCACCGTTGATGTCCAGGTTGGAGCCGGTGATCCAGCCCGCCTGCTCGTCGGCGAGGAAGCCCACGCCATACGCGATCTCTTCCGGCGTGCCCAAGCGTCCGGTCGGGATGTCGGCCACGATCTTGGCGCGGACTTCTTCCGGCACCGCCATCACCATGTCGGTGGCGATGTAGCCCGGCGAGATGGTGTTGACGGTGACGCCGTTGCGGGCGTTCTCGCGCGCCAGCGAGATGGTGAAGCCGTGCATGCCGGCCTTGGCCGCGGCGTAGTTGGCCTGGCCGTACTGGCCCTTCAGGCCGTTGATCGAGCTGATCTGGATGACGCGACCCCACTTGCGGTCGCGCATGCCCTCGATCACCGGGCGGGTGACGTTGAACACCGAGTTGAGGTTGGTGTTGATCACGTCGCCCCACTGGTCGGCCTTCATCTTGTGGAAGGTGCCGTCGCGGGTGATGCCGGCGTTGTTGACCAGGATGTCGACCGGGCCCAGCGTCGCTTCGACTTCGCGCACCATCGCGTCGGCTTCCTCCGGCGAGGTCACGTCGCCCTTGACGATGGCGATGTCGTAGCCGGCCGCCTTCATCTGCTCCTGCCAGGCGCGCGCCTTCTCCTCGTTGCGGTAGTTGGTAGCGACCTTGTGGCCCATGTCGGCCAGTCGCTTGACGATGGCGGTGCCGATGCCGCCGGTACCACCGGTGACGAGTGCGACGCGGGAAGTCATGGGTAAAACTCCTGGAAAGTGGGCAGGTGTGAGCTCGGATTCTAGCGGCGCGATGTTGCATCGGTGTTGTGCGCTGCGGCGGATGCAGGCAACGCCGAGCGCGGAACGCGGTCGATGCGGAAGGCCTCGGTCGCAGCGGTGAGGAAGTCGGCAGGGGACTCGATCGATGCCGGCAACGCGGATTGCCCAAGCGATGACCAGCAAGCGCGCAATCCGGGCAACGGATCAGCGGGATCGACCGGCATGGACGCGCTGGACTTCGACAGCTTGCGACCATCGGTGTCGAGCAACAGCGGCAGGTGCGCGTAACCCGGCGTCGGCAAGTCCAACGCGCGCTGCAGCAGGATCTGGCGCGGGGTGGAGTCCAGCAGGTCGGCACCACGGACGACGTCGGTGATGCCCTGCGCGGCATCGTCCACCACCACCGCGAGCTGGTACGCCCACAGGCCATCGGCACGGCGCAGGACGAAGTCGCCGACCTCGGCATCGACCCGTTGCACCACGTGGCCATGCACCAGGTCGTCGAAGCCAATCTCGCAGCCGTCGGATACGCGCAGGCGGATCGCCGGATCTGGCCGTTGGGCGCCTGCCACGCAGTAGCGGTGAATGCCGCCGCTCGCGATCAGGTCGCTCCGGCTGCAATAGCATTCGAAGGCCAGCTCGTTCGCCAGCAGCCGATCGAGTGCCTCCTGGTACATCCGTCCGCGCCTGCTCTGGTAGACAACCGGGCCGTCGTGGTGCAGCCCGAAGGCGGCCAGTGCGGCGCGCTGTCTGTCGGCCGCGTCGGCGATTTCGCGCGGCGGATCCACGTCCTCGATCCGCAGGAGCCATTCGCCGCCGGCCTGCCGCGCCAGCAGCCAGCTGCCCAAGGCGGCCAGCAGCGAGCCCGCATGCAGCGGGCCGGTGGGAGAGGGGGCGAAACGGCCGCGGTAGGCGGGCAGGGGCATCGTGGGTCGGTCGTCTTCAGATTGAATTTACAGGCGCGTGGCCACACTTCCACCGCAAGCCGCGCCTTCCCTGCGGCAGGATGGCAGATCGATGTTCAAGCGCATGTTCCTCTTCCTCGCCACCAACCTGGCGGTGCTGGCCCTGGTCAGTATCGTGATGTCGATCCTCGGGGTGAGTTCGGCAAGCTTCGGCGGTCTCTTGATCATGGCCGCGCTGTTCGGTTTCGGTGGCTCGATCATCTCGCTGCTGGTGTCAAAATGGATGGCCAAGCGCGCGACCGGCGCGCACGTGATCGAGACCCCGCGCAACGAGGCCGAACAATGGCTGGTGACCACGGTGCGCCGCCAGGCCGAGGCCGCCGGCATCGGCATGCCCGAAGTGGCCATCTACGACGCCCCCGAGATCAACGCCTTTGCCACCGGCGCCAACCGCAACAACGCGCTGGTGGCGGTCTCCACCGGCCTGTTGCGGGCGATGAACCGCGACGAGGCCGAAGCGGTGCTCGCCCACGAGGTCAGTCACGTCGCCAATGGCGACATGGTCACGATGGCGCTGCTGCAGGGCGTGCTGAACACCTTCGTGATCGTGCTGTCGCGGGTGATCGGACGCGCCATCGACGGCTACCTGGGCAATCGCGACGGTTACGGCATCGGTTACTACCTGGGCGTGTTCGTGCTGGACATGATCTTCGGCCTGTTCGCGTCGATGATCGCGATGTGGTTCTCCCGCCACCGCGAGTTCCGCGCCGACGCCGGTGGTGCTGCGCTGGCCGGCAAACAGAAGATGATCGCCGCGCTGGAGCGGTTGTCGCAGACCTACGGCCATAGCAGCCTGCCGAAGCAGGTCGCGGCGTTCGGTATCAGTGGTGGCGTGGGCAGTGGGCTGAAGCGCCTGCTGATGAGCCATCCGCCGCTGGAGGAGCGCATCGCCGCGCTGCGCAATGCGCAGCCGGATGCCGGCGCGGTGCGGCAGGGCGTGGTGGCCTGATCGCACCATCGAACACCCGGATGCAAACGAAAAGCCCGCCGCAAGGCGGGCTTTTCCATGGTGGCGACACGGCTGCGATCAGCTGAAATCGTAGGTCATCTCCGGACCGGCCGGAGCCAGGAAGTCGCCCTGCACGTAGTCCACGCCGGCCGAGAACAGCAGGGTCATGCTGGACGCGTCCAGCACCCGTTCGGCGACGGTGCGGATGCCGCGCGCACCCGCCGTGGTGGCGATCTCGCGCACGCGCGCCTGCGAGTCCGCGCTCTTGGCCAGGTCGTCCATGAACTGCGGGTCGATCTTGAGCAGGGCCGGCTCGAAGTGCTGCAGGGTCTGCAGCGAATTGAGCCCGGCGCCGAAATGCTCCAGCGCCATCCTGCTGCCGAAGCCCGCCAGTGCCCCGGCGAATTCCTGCGCCGCGTGCAGGTTGGTGAACACCTTCGCTTCCGGCACCGCCAGGATCAGCTGCTCGCCAGGCACGCCGGCCTCGGCCAGTTGGCTGGCGATGAAGGCCGGCATGCTGGGGTCCAGCAACGCTTCCTGCGACACCGACAGCAGCAGGCTGGTGCGCTTGCCATGGCGTAACCGTTCGCTGATCAGGGCGATCGCACGGGAAACGGCCCAGCGATCGATCGGACGCAGCAGGTCATGCTCTTCGGCGATGGGCAGGTAGGTGCTGGCCTCGACCGGCACGCCATCGCTGCCGTGCAGGCGCAGGAACATCTCGTAGGTTTCGCTGCCGTCGCCCTGCAGGGCGATCACCGGCTGGAAGTCCAGGCGGAAGCCTTCGCTGTCCAGCGCGCCCTGGATGCGCGCCACCCAGGCGGCGATGCGCTCCTGCTCGGCGCGATCGACGGCGCCGGGATCGAACAGCTGCACGCGGTTGCCGCCCACGCCGACTGCGGACACCACTCCCTGGCTGGCCTTGGCCAGGACCTGGCTGGTGCTGGCGATCTTCTCGCCGATCTGCACGCCACCGATGCTGACGGTGGCATTGAGGGTGTTGTCGCCGACCTCCAGCACATGCCCGGCGAACGCCGCGCGGACGCTCTCGGCGAGTTCGCTGGTGCTGCGGTAGTCGCTGCCGCGGGCGAGCAAGGCGAGCTGGTGTTCGCCGAAGCGGGCAGTGGTCGCGCCATTGGCGACGCTGTCCAGGCGCTGGCCCATCGCCGCCATCAGGTCGTCGGCCGCATCCAGCCCGATCACGTCGAGCAGTTGTGCGTAGTGGTCCGGTTCGATCAGCAGTAGGCCATGCACGGCCCCTTGGCCGGCGGCTTCGGCGACCGCGCTATCCAGCTGGCCGAGGAACGTCGGGCGGTTGTACAACCCGGTCGCCTGGTCGCGTTGCTTGAGTTCCTCGACTTGGCGGGCCAGTTCGGGATCCTGCTCCACGGCCTGGCGGCGGAAGATCACCTGTTGGCACGCCTCGCCCTCGTACTGCGCGGCGGTGAATTCCATCACGGCCGGAAAGTCGTCGCCGTCGATGTCGCGCGCGGTGAGTTCATGCCGAGGCGGTGGCGGCTCGCCCTTGGACAGCCGCTTGAGCAGGGCCTTGAACTCCTCCACGTCCTTCGGCGCGATCAGGTCCAGCAGCGACATGCCTTCGATGTCCTCGAAGCTGTCGTAGCCGAACATCTCCAGGTAGGCCTGGTTGGCGCGGATGTGCATGCCTTCGTGGATGTAGGCGATCGGCTCGCGGGAGGAGTCGATGAGCATGTCGCAGCGGCGTTCGGTCTCGCGCATCTGCGCCTCGAGGTGCCGCTGCGAGCGGCGGGCGTCCAAGTCGTGCCATTCGGTACGCACGATCTTCAGGAACTGCTGCGGGCGGCCGCGCAGGGCGACTGTCTGCGCACCCTGCGCCTGCACGCTGTCCAGGATTTCGTCGGTGATGCCGTCGAGCACGGCGAGCAGCGGCACGTCGCGCCCGCAGCCCATGACCACCATCGCTACTTCGGCGAACGGCATCTGCGTGGACGCGTATTCGGCCAGGACCATGTCGACCGGTTGCTGGGCCAGGATGCTGGCCAGCTCGTCGATGGTTTCCGCGCGCAGCGGGCGCACGGCGATGCCGGCATTGCGCAGGCTGCTGACGATGGCCTCGGCCTCGTTGACCTGGTCGTCGACGAGCATCAGTCGTAGAGCGGTGTCCTTGCCGATCGCCATGCGGGGGCTGCAATCCATGCGTGATGGGGCAAGGCTACATCATCCGCCAACGGGACTGCCTGCGTCCACGGCCACCAGCGGGGTCTTGCCCGGCGCACCGGCGACCTCACGCACCAGTTTCGGAACCAGGTAGCCAGGCAGGCGGGCCGCCAGCCCGGCGTGAAGGGCCAGTGCCTGCGCATCGTCCACCTCGAAATGGGCGGCACCGGCCACCCGATCCAACTGATGCAAGTAGTACGGCAGGACGCCGGCCGCATGGCCGCGTTCGCACAGGTCGGCGAGTGCTTCCAGCGAATCGTTGACCCCGCGCAGCAGGACGGCCTGGTTGAGCAACGTGGCCCCGGCGTCACGCAGGGCAGCCATCGCGGCATCGACAGCGGCGTCGAACTCGTTGGCATGGTTGGCATGGACCACGATGGCGACCGGCCACCGCAGTCCGCGCAGCCAGGCCAGCACGCCGGCATCGACCCGCTCCGGCAGCACGATCGGCAGGCGGGTGTGGATGCGCAGGCGGCGGAGGTGCGGGATACCGCGCAACGCATCGGTCAGTTCCGCCAGTTTGTGGTCGGCCAGCGAGAGCGGGTCGCCACCGGACAGGATCACCTCGTGGATGGAAGCATCGGCGCGGATCGTCTCGACCGCTTCGCGCCAGCCGGCCGCGGCCGCGGTGTCCTCGGCATACGGGTAGTGGCGACGGAAGCAGTAGCGGCAATGCACGGCACAACTGCCGGTGGCGATCAGCAGGGCACGCCCGTTGTACTTGTGGATGACCCCGCCACCGCGACGGGCCGCGCCATCGCCCACGGCATCCAGGCCGAAGCCGGGGACGATGCGATCCTCATCGAGGATCGGCAGCACCTGCCGCAACAGGGGGTCGGTCGGGTCGCCATGGCGCATGCGGGCGACGAAGCCGCGCGGCACCCGCAACGGGAACTGGCTGGCTGCGGCATCGGAAAGGCCCTCGGCCAGCGCGTCAAGGCCCAGCATTGCCAGCAATTCGCGCGGATCGCGCACGGCCTCGCGCCATGCCTGCTGCCAGCGCAGGGCGGGGGAAGGCTGCAAGGCCAAGGGGGCAGCGGGTATCATGTGCGTCTGCGATCCAAATCCGCGGTCCGGTCGAGCCGGAATCCTCAAACCACATATTTTAGCCGCCCGGCGGGTGGCGCGAAGGAGCACCCATGGCCACCCTGGGCATGAACGACGTCAAGAACGGGATGAAGATCCTGGTCAACAACGAACCCTCGGTCATTTTCGAGACCGATTACGTGAAGCCCGGCAAGGGCCAGGCCTTCACCCGCGTGCGCTACCGCCAGATCCGCACCGGCCGCGTGCAGGAAATCACCATGAAGTCCACGGATTCGGTGGAAGCCGCCGACGTGGTCGATACCGACATGCAGTTCCTGTACGCCGATGGCGAATACTGGCACTTCATGAACCAGGAGAGCTTCGAGCAGGTGCAAGCCGACAAGGCCGGCGTGGGCGATGCCGCCAAGTGGATCAAGGGCGAAGAGGACTGCGTGGTCACCCTGTTCAACGGCAACCCGATCCAGGTCACCCCGCCGAACTTCGTCGAACTGAAGATCACCGAGACCGATCCGGGCGTGAAGGGCGACACCGCCGGCACCGGTGGCAAGCCGGCAACGCTGGAAACCGGCGCGGTGGTGCGCGTGCCGCTGTTCGTCGGCCAGGATGAGGTCATCAAGGTCGACACCCGCAGCGGCGAATACGTCTCCCGCGTGAAGTAAGCCGATGACCGAACTCGCCCGGCAGGCCTGCGATCTCATCATCGAAGCCGGCTGGGTGGTGCCGGTCGTCCCGCACGGCGTGGTCCTGGCGGATCACGCCGTCGTCGTGTCCGGCGGCGCGATCGTCGCCGTGTTGCCGATCGCGGAGGCCCGCGCAGGCTTCCAGGCGAAGCAGATCGTGTCGCGCCCGGACGCCGCGTTGATCCCCGGCCTGGTCAACGCGCACACCCACAACCCGATGACCCTGCTGCGTGGCGTCGCCGACGACCTGCCGCTCAAGGTCTGGCTGCAGGAACACATCTGGCCGATCGAGGGCGCGGTGATCGGCCCCGGCTTCGTCGCCGACGGCGTGACCCTGGCGATCGCCGAAATGCTCCGCGGCGGCACCACCTGCTGCAACGAGAATTATTTCTTCCCCGACGTGCAGGCCGCGACCTACAAGCGCCACGGCTTCCGCGCGCGGGTTGGCCTGCCGGTGATCGATTTCCCGACTGCGTGGGCGAGTTCCGACGACGAATACTTCGACCGCGCCGGTGAAGTGCACGACCAGTGGCGCGACGACGCGCTGATCCGCACCGCGTTCGCCCCGCACGCGCCGTACACGGTGAACGACGCCAACTTCGAGCGCGTGCGCATGCTCGCCGACCAGCTCGACGTGCCGGTGCACCTGCACCTGCACGAGACCGCGCAGGAAGTGCAGCAATCCCTCGAACAGCATGGCCAGCGCCCGATCGCGAGGCTCGACCGCCTTGGGTTGGTCAACGACCGCCTGATCGCGGTGCACATGACCCAGCTCACCGAGGCCGAGATCCATCTCTGCGCCGAACGCGGCGTCAGCGTGGTGCATTGCCCGGAATCCAACCTCAAGCTGGCCTCCGGGTTCTGCCCGGCCTGTGCGCTGGAACGCGCCGGCGTGACCCTGGCCATCGGCACCGACGGCTGCGCATCGAACAACGACCTCGACATGGTCGGCGAAACCCGCACCGCGGCCTTGCTGGCCAAGGCGGTGGCGAACGATGCGGCCGGCTTCGATGCCCACGCCGCCCTGCGCGCGGCCACGCTGGGCGGTGCCAAGGCGATCGGATTCGACCATCTGGTCGGCAGCCTTGAGCCCGGCAAGCAGGCCGACATCGCCTGCGTGGATCTGTCGGCGCTGGAAACCCAGCCCCTGCACAACGTGGTCTCGCAACTGGTTTACGCCACCGGCCGCCACCAGGTCAGTGATGTCTGGATCGCCGGCGACCAGAAAGTGCGCCAGCGCGTGCTGGTCGACATGGACCTGGACGGGATCATCGCCAACGCGCGCCAGTGGCGCGAACGCATCGCCACCGTGAGGCCCGCATGACCGCATCCGCCCGGAATTTCTCGCAGGCCGAACTCGACAAGTTCGACGAACTGGCCCAGCGCTGGTGGGATCCGGACGGCCCGCAGAAGGCCCTGCACGCCTTGAACCCGGCGCGCCTCGGCTATGTCGCGGAGCGCACCTCGTTGCGCGATGCCGCGGTGCTCGATGTCGGCTGTGGCGGCGGCCTGCTGAGCGAAGCGCTGGCGCAGGCCGGCGCAAAGGTCACCGCCATCGACCTCGCGCCGAACCTGCTCAAGGTCGCGCGGCTGCATGGGCTGGAGTCGGGGATCAAGGTCGACTACCGCGAGATGCCCGTCGAACAACTCGCGGAGGAAGCGCCGGGATCGTTCGACGCGATCACCTGCATGGAAATGCTGGAGCACGTGCCGGAGCCGGGTTCGGTGATCCAGGCCTGCGCGACGCTGTTGAAGCCGGGCGGACGGCTGTTCCTGTCCACCCTCAACCGCACGCCGGCCGCTTTCGCGCTGGCCATCGTCGGCGCCGAGTACGTGGCGCGGCTGCTGCCCAAGGGCACGCACCAGTACCGCGACTTCATCAAGCCCTCGGAGCTGGCGAAGTGGCTGCGCGATGCCGGCCTGGAGCTGGAGGATGTCAGCGGCCTGATGTACGAGCCGTGGCGCAACAGCGCCCGCGTCATCGCGCGCACCGACATCAACTACCTCGCCTGCGCGCGCAAGCCTGGATGAGTGCGGGTACCTTCCCACGACTGGTGCTGTTCGACCTGGACGGCACCCTGCTGGACAGTGCGCCGGACATGGTCGCCACGGTCAATCGCATGCGCGCCACGCGCGGGCAGGCCCCGATGCCGCTGGCCGAACTGCGTCCGCATGTGTCGAAGGGCTCGCGGGCGATGAGCGCGGCGGCGTTCCCGGAACTCGGCGGCGACGTGCCCGCGCCGATGATCCGCGAGTTCCTGGACACCTACGAACAGGAGCTCGGTCGCAGCAGCGTGCTGTTTGCAGGCGTGCCTGAACTGCTGGACGCGATCGAGGCCGACGGCGCGCGCTGGGGCATCATCACCAACAAGCCCGAATACCTGGCCCGGCAGGTGATGCCGCAACTGGGCTGGGACACGCGCAGCGCGATCCTGCTCGGTGGCGACACCCTGGCCGAGCGCAAGCCGCATCCGCTGCCGCTGCTGCACGCGGCGGAGCAGCTCGGCGCGGCCATCGAGGACTGCGTCTACATCGGCGACGACCAGCGCGACATCGACGCCGCGCGGGCGGCTGGCATGCGTTCGGTGGTAGCGTTGTGGGGGTATCGGGACGAGGGGGAACGCCCGGACGAGTGGGGCGCCGACGCGCTGGCGGACAGGCCGGGCGACTTGGTGGCCCCCACGTTCTGGGCGCGATTGCGATGAGCGAAACCGACGCACTCCGGGGTTTCCTGGGCAAATGGGAAGCGCAGTGGCCCGAGTGGAAGGTGGCCGAGGCGTTCGTGCCCGCGTCCCAGCGCGAGCGGGCGCAGGCCTGGTTCGCCCTGCGCGAGGAACTGGCGGAAGCGGCCTGGGGCGAGGGCGATGCACGCCCCGGCGATGCCAAGCTGGGCTGGTGGGCGGAGGAACTGGATGGCTGGTCGCGCGGGATCCGCCGGCATCCGCTGGGCCTGACCCTGCAGAAACTGCCTGCACCTTGGGCCAACCTGGCGGCCTGCCTGCCGGCCTTGCGCGCAAGCCGCGAGCGTCCGCAAGGACTGGTGCCCGCGATGTTCGCGCTGGAGCCGTATGCCGAGGCCCTTGCCGGCGTGGCCCAGCACCTGTTCGACAGCGCCACGCCTGCGCCTGCCCGCAACGTCGTGCTGTCCCTGCTGGCCGAACGCGTGCTGCGGCATCCCGACGCGGCGACGCCGCTGGGCGACCTCGACGTGCGCGGCTGGGCCCGCGGCTTGCTGGCGCAGTGGCCCACCCCGGCGCAGGGCTCGCGTCCGGGCCGCATCCATGCCGCCATCGTCCGCGGCCGCCTGCAGCGGTTCGCCGGCGGCAAGCCGGTGCCGATGAGCCGCCCCGGGGTGTTGTTCACCGCCTGGCGCGCCGCCCGCGGCTGAGCCTACCCCGCGGCACGCAGCGTTGCGCAGGCGCTCACCGCCGCGCCGGTACAATGCGGCGATGCACAATGCCACCCGCCATGCCTCGCTGCCCGACGTCGCCTTCGACACCGCCGCGCTCGGCCGCCCGCTGGACTGGGTCGGCATGGACGCGATGGCGATGCCGATCCGCCTGCAGGGCGAGGCCGGCCAGGCCCTGCACGTGCCGGCCAGCGTGGACGTCGCCGTGGACCTGCGCGACGCCACGGCGCGTGGCATCCACATGTCGCGGCTGTACCTGCAGTTGCAGCAGTCGCTTGCCAACGAGGCGCTGAGCGCGCCGGGACTGCGCAAGCTGCTGGAAACCTGCATCGCGACGCAGCAAGGGCTCTCGACGCGTGCGCGCCTGCGCCTGCGCTACGACCACCTGCTGCTGCGGCCGGCACTGGCCAGCGCCAACGCCGGCTGGAAGCACTATCCGGTGACGCTGGACGCCGAATTGCGCGATGGCCACCTGCAGTTATGGCTGGGCTTTTCGGTGGAGTATTCGAGTACCTGCCCGGCCTCCGCGGCGCTGTCGCGGCAGGTCAATGCGGCTCGCTTTGCCGCCGATTTCGCCGATGCGCGCGCGCTGTCCGCCGACGCGGTGCGCGACTGGCTGGCGTCCGAGCGCGGCCTGGCCGCGACCCCGCACGCGCAGCGCAGCCGCGCCGAAATGCGCGTCGAGCTTAAGCCCGCGTTCGATGAGTTGCCGCTGCGCTCGCTGGTCGATGCGGTGGAAGCCGCGCTGGGCACGCCGGTGCAGACCGCGGTCAAGCGCGAGGACGAACAGGCCTTCGCCGAACTCAACGCGGCCAACCTGATGTTCTGCGAGGACGCCGCGCGCCGCGTGGCCGCCGCGTTGGCAGGGGATGCGCGCGTGGCCGCCTGGCAGGTGCGTGTCGCGCACTTCGAGAGCCTGCATCCGCATGACGCGGTGGCGAGCGTGAGCGGCAGGAATCTGCCGTAGCCCGGACAAGGCCAAAGGCCGCATCCGGGGCTTCGTGGAAATACGGTCCCGGGTGCGCTGCGCTTACCCGGGCTACAGGGCTTTCCAGATGAAGAGCTGGATCCCGGCTTTCGCCGGGGTGACGAGCACAAACCGTTTCGGTTAGTCGCGCTCCAGCACCAGCAACGGATCGATCCGCACGTCGAACCAGTTCATGCCCCAGTGCAGGTGCGGGCCGGTCGCACGCCCGGTGGCGCCCACGGCGGCGATGATGTCGCCCTGTTTCACCACGTCCCCGACTTTCGCGTCGATCCGCGACAGGTGCAGGAAATTGCTGCTGATGCCGTGGCCGTGGTCGAGCACCACGGTGCCGCCGGTGAGGTAGAGGCCGGTGTCCGCGAAGGTGACCATGCCGTCGGCGGGGGCCTTGACCGGGGTGCCGTTCGGCGCGGCGATGTCCATGCCGGAATGCGGCGATTTCGGCGTGCCGTTGTACACGCGCTGGTTGCCGAAGCGGCCGCTGATGCGGCCTTGCACGGGCCAGCTGAAGGTTTGCGCGAAGCCGGTGCGGGCATCGTCGCGGGAACGCACCGCGACCACGCGTGCCTGCTCGCGTTCGATGCGTTCTGCGATCGCCTTGGGCGGGTTCACCGTCGCGGGCGGCACGCCGTTGATGCGTTCGATCGGCCAGTCGCGCGGTGTCACTGCGATGCTGATGTCGCGAGCGGGCGCATTCGGCGCCTGCACCTGGACCTGCAGTGGCCCGGCCGCGTCGCGGCCCACGCCGAACACCACGCTGCCGTACGGCGTGACCCGCAGTTCGCGGTCGCCGTAGCGCACCTTGCTGCCGGCGGGCACCTTGCCGACCACCATCGCGCCCTGGGAGACGGAACCCGGGAACACGACGCCGAGCACATCGCCGCGGTCGCGCAGGGTGAGTGGCGGCGGCAGGGCGGTGTCGGCGCGCTGCTGCGCCGGCGCCACGTTGGCCATGGCGAGGCAGAGCAGGGCGAGCAGCGGACGCAACGGCATCAGCGGTCGAACTGGAGGCGTTGCCCGGCAGGCTCACCGACCAGTGCTGAACCGTCCCACGCCAGCACGCCGTTGACCCAGGTCGCGGCGATCCGCGCGTGGAAGGTGGTGCCTTCGAACGGCGACCAGCCGCACCGGCTCAGGACGTCGCTACGTTGCACGGTGAACGGGGTGTCGTCGATCAAGACCAGGTCGGCCGCATAGCCTTCGCGCAGGAAGCCGCGGTTGGCCACGTCGAACAGCTGCGCCGGCGCATGCGCGAACTTCTGCACGACCTGCGCGGTGCTCAGCCGGCCCTCGTGCACCAGTTCCAGCGCCGCGTTCAGGGCGAACTGCACCAGCGGCAGGCCGCTGGGGGCGCCCGCATAGGGCTTCGCCTTTTCTTCCAGCGTGTGCGGGGCGTGGTCGGTGGCGAGGATGTCGATGCGGTCCTGCGCCAGCGCGTCGATCAGCGCTTCGCGGTCGGCCTCGTCCTTGATGGCGGGATTGCACTTGATCAGGTTGCCCAGCCGCGCGTAGTCGCCGCGGGCGAAGCGGGTGAAATGCACGCAGGTCTCGGCGGTGATCCTCTTGCGGCTGCCGTCGGCGCGGATCAGCGGGCCCTGCTCGAACAGTGCCAGTTCGTCGGCGGTGCTGATGTGCAGCACGTGCAGTTGCGTGCCGTGCCTGCGCGCGAGTTCCAGCGCGAGTCGCGTGGACTTGATGCAGGCCTCGCGGCTGCGGATGTCCGGATGGCATTCGACCGGGATGTCGTCGCCGTACTTCGCCTTGTACACGGCGAGGGTGGCGTCGATGGTCGGGGTGTCTTCGCAATGGGTGATGATCGGCACCGGGGTGTCGCGGAAGATCGCGTCCAGCGTCTCCGGGTTGTCGACCAGCATGTTGCCGGTGGACGCGCCCATGAAGACCTTCAGGCCGGGCGTGGCCTTCGGGTCGATCGCACGGACATCCGCCAGGTTGTCGTTGCTCGCGCCCATGTAGAAGCCGTAGTTCGCGTGGCAGCGCCCGGCGGCACGGCGGTATTTGTCTTCCAGCGCGTCCTTGTTCAGCGTCGGCGGCGCGGTGTTGGGCATGTCCATGAAGCTGGTCAGGCCCCCGGCGACCGCCGCGGCCGATTCGATCGCCATGTCCGCCTTGTATTCCATGCCGGGTTCGCGGAAGTGCACCTGGTCGTCGATCATCCCGGGCAGCAGGCGACGGCCAGCGGCATCGATGACGGTTTCTCCAGCGCGTGCAGGCAGGCCGTTGCCGATCTGCTCGATGCGGCCGTCCGCGAAGCGCAGGTCGCCGTCGAATTCGCGGCCTTCGTTCACCAGCCGGGCGTTGACGATCAGGGTGGAGGTCATGTCGGTTCCTTGGCGGGCGGGACGGGATCGTGCCCGCCGGGATGCAGGGGATGGCAGCGGCCGATGCGGCGGATCGCCAGCCAGCTGCCCTTGAGTGCGCCGAACCGGCCGATCGCCTCCATCGCGTACTCCGAACAGGTGGGCACGAACCGGCAACGGGTGCCGAGCAGGGGGCTGATCCAGCGCTTGTAGCCGCGCAGCAGTGCGATGAGGGATTGACTGATCAAGGATGGGTCGATCACGGGCCTTGCGCGCGGCGGGGCGCAGTCTGTCGCGGTTGCCGCTGTCTGCCCGGCAGGGTATAACAGCGCGCTTTCCCGTCTCAAGGGAACATCGAGGAATACCTGCTCGTGGCAGCGAAGAAACCCGTGAAAAAGGCCGCCAAGCCGGCCAAGAAGGCCGCTCCGGCGAAGAAGTCCGCCCCCGTGAAGAAGCCGGCCGCCAAGCCCGTGGCCAAGAAGGCCGCCCCGGCGAAGAAGCCGGCAGCCAAGCCGGTGGCCAAGAAGACGGCTCCGGCGAAAAAGCCGGTCCCCGCCAAGAAGCCGGCAGCCAAGCCGGTGGCCAAGCAGGCCGCACCGGCGAAGAAGCCGGCACCTGCGAAGAAGGTGGTTGCAGCTCCGGCCCCGAAGCAGGCCGCCGTGACCAAGCCGGCACCCGCGAAGGTAGCGCCCGCGAAGACGGTTGCGCCCGCGCCGGCAGCCGCCAAGCCGGCACCTGCGAAGGCCGCGCCGGCCAAGACCGCCCCCGCCCCGTCGAAGGCCGCGCCGGCACCGAAGAAGGAAGCAGTGCAGGTCGCCGCTCCCAAGCCGGCCACGGTCGTGCGCAAGCCGCAGGGCAAGGTCGCGGTGGCGGTGGTCTCCAAGCCCGCCAGCCCCGCGCCGAAGGGCAAGCTCAAGGTCGTTCCGTACCAGACCGACGAGGCGACCGGCCGTCCGATCCTGCCGGTGGGCTACAAGCCCGCGGCAGACGAGGAATACATGAGCCCGTTGCAGCTCGAGTATTTCCGCCAGCGCCTGTTCAACTGGCGCAGCGACCTGGTCGAGGAATCCAAGCAGACCATCGAGAACCTCAAGGAAGAAGTGCGCGATGTCGGCGATGAAGCCGAACGCGCCACCCGCGAGACCGAGAACTCGCTGGAACTGCGCACCCGCGACCGTTACCGCAAGCTGATCGGCAAGATCGACAGCACGCTGAAGCGACTGGACGGCGGGGACTACGGCTTCTGCGTGGATACCGGTGAGGAAATCGGCCTGGATCGCATGGAAGCGCGGCTCACCGCCGAGCGCACCATCGATGCGCAGGAACGCTGGGAGCACATGCAGAAGCAGATGGGCGACTGATCTTTCCCGTCCTGCCAGTTCATGAGACGGCGCCGAGAGGCGCCGTCTTCGTTTTCGGCTGAACATCCGTTGGTGTTCGTGAGTGTCGGCTAACGAAACCTGCACCTGCCCGCTACACGGGCAGGTGCAATCTGTGCGGGTGGCAACAGACAGACACGACCGCCTTGTTGCCGCGTCATTCCCCCAAAGGAGCACTGCACATGAACAAGGACATCATCGCCGGCAACTGGAAGCAGCTGAAGGGCAAGGCCCAGGCGAAGTGGGGCGACCTCACCGATGACGTGTTCGACGTCGCCGAAGGCAACAGCGAATACCTCTCCGGCAAGCTGCAGGAAAAGTACGGCTGGCAGCGCGATCGCGCCGACAAGGAAGTCTCCGACTTCCGCAATACGCTGAACTGATTCCAGCGGAATCAGCCATCAGTCGAAACGAAAGCCCGGCGCATGCGCCGGGCTTTTCCATGCGCGCAGATGCGGACTTACGCTACTGCAGCTCGCGTAGATCCAGCTTGCGCAGGCGCGGTGCCTTCCACGCTGTGATCCCCACCACGCCAATGGTGACGAAGCCGCCCACAACGACGGCCGGCACCAGACCCAGCAGGCGGGCCATCGAACCGGCATAGAACGCGCCGAGTTCGTTCGACGAACTGATGAAGATGCTGTTGACCGAAGACACGCGTCCACGCATCTCGTCCGGCGTGCACAGCTGCAGCACGGTCGAGCGCAGCACCACCGACACGCCATCGAACACACCCGACAGCAGCAGGAAGAACACCGACAACCAGAATGCCGTGCTCAGACCGAAGCCGATCATGCACGCGCCGAAACAGGCGACGGCCGCCAACATGATGCGCCCGGCGTTCGCCTGTAGCGGATGCCGCGCCAGCCACAGCGCCGCTGCCACCGAACCGAGGGCGGGTGCACCACGCAGGATGCCGAGCGCCTCCGGGCCGGTGTTCAGCACCTCCTTGATGAAGGCCGGGGCGAGTGAAATCGCGCCACCGAACAGCACCGCGAACATGTCCAGCGCCAGCGCGGCCAGCAGGATCTGGTGGCCGAACACGAAGCGCAGGCCCTCGCCGATGCTGGCGAACACCGGGCCGCGTTGCAGGGGCTGCGGCGGTTCGCTCACCGGCATGCACAGGAGTGCACCTGCTGCGGCCAACGCGAACACCGCGGCCAGCGCATAGGCCACCCATTTGCCGGCGGCACCGACCAGCAGGCCTCCGATCGCCGGTCCCAATACCAGGCCGGTCTGGAACACCACGCTGCCGATGCTGGCCCCGCGCGCGAACTGATCGCGGCGCAGGACCCGCGCGAACAATGCGTTGTGCACGGGGCCGAGGAAGGAACGGCCCACGCCGCCAATGGCGATCGCCAGGTAGATCGGCCACAGGCCTTGCAGCGGCAGGACACCGGTCGTGAGCAGGGCCAGCACGATCGCATTGAAGGCGAGCACGGTGCAGGCGATCGCGCCCAGCCGGCGTCGGCGCAGGTGATCGACCAGATAACCGGAGAACGGTGCCACGCAGAAGAACGGAATGACCTCGGCCAGGCCGATCAGGCCCAGCGACCAGGGGTCGCGGGTGAGCTCGTAGACATGCCAGCCCACGGTGACCGCGACGATCTGGTAAGAGAACAGCGTGCAGATCCGATACAGCATCAACCAGCGGAAACCGATGCTGGCCAGCGGCGACATCGGCAGCGCGCTCATTCGTGCAGGGTGGCCCTGGCCTGCATGTGCATGGCATGTTCGCGGATGAAGGCCAGCAAGGCGGCCAGGCCGTTGCTGCGGGTCGGCGACAGGTGTTTGGCCAGGCCGATGGCGGCGATGTAGTCGGGATCGGTGGCCAGGATCTCCTGGGCGCTGCGCCCCGAGTAGACGCGCAGGGCCAAGAACACCAGGCCCGAGACGATGGCCGAATCGCTGGCGGCGGCGAATTCGAGCTTCGCTGCGTCACCCGATGGCACGATCCAGACCATCGACTGGCAACCGAGCAGGCGATGCTCCTCACTCTTCCAGGCATCGGGGAAGGGCGGCAGCTTGCGGCCGAGGTCGATCAGGTACTGGTAGCGCTCCGACCAGTCGCCGAAGAACGCAAATTCTTCGGCGATGGCGGCCTGCGCTTCGGCCGGCGTCGCTTCGAGCGGGAAGGGCGAGTCGCTCATGCGCGTTTCCAGCGCACGCCTGCCGTGGTGTCTTCGAGCAGGATGCCTTCTTCGGCAAGCTGCTGGCGGATCGCATCGGCGCGGGCGAAGTCGCGCGATGCCTTGGCGGCGATGCGTTCGTCGATCAAGGCCTGGATGCGCGCGTCGTCATCGTTCGAGGCGCCGCGGGCGAACCATGCAGTCGGCGTCTGTTGCAGCAGGCCGAGCACCCTGCCTGCGCCAAGCAGCTGCGATTTCAGCGCGGCCCGATCTTCGGCCGATGCGGCCTTGCGCGCTTCGCCGGCGATGCGGGCGATTTCGGCCAGCGCCGCGGTCGTGTTGAGGTCGTCGTCGAGCGCGGCTTCGATGCTGGCGGGAATCACCGCTTGTGCATCTACATCGGCCAGATCGCGCAAGGTGCCGTACAGGCGATCCAGTGTGCGCACCGATTGCTCGATGAGCGAATCCGACCATTCCAGCGGCTGTCGGTACTGCGCGGACAGCAGCGCGTAGCGCAGTGCTTCCGGCGGATGCTCGCGGACCAGGTCGTGGACGCGCTGGATGTTGCCGACCGACTTCGCCATCTTGGCGCCGCCGAAATTGAGCATGCCGTTGTGCAGCCACCAGCGTGCGAACGGGGCACCGCCATGCGCGCACTCGCTCTGCGCGACTTCGTTCTCGTGGTGCGGGAACTGCAGGTCGATGCCGCCGGCGTGGATGTCGATGGTCGCGCCGAGATGCGCCTCGGCCATCGCCGAGCATTCGATGTGCCAGCCCGGGCGGCCGCGGCCCCAGGGCGAGTCCCAGCCGGGCAGGTCGTCGGTGGAGGGCTTCCACAGCACAAAGTCGCCGGCGTCGCGCTTGTACGGCGCCACCTCTACGCGCGCACCGGCCAGCATCTCGTCGGTATCGCGGCGCGAGAGCTTGCCGTAGCCGTCGAAGCTGGCCACCGCGAACAGCACGTGGCCTTCGGCCGCATACGCATGGTCCTCGGCGATCAGCCGCTCGATCATCGCGATCATCTGCGGCATGTGCGCGGTCGCGGCGGGCTCGATGTCGGGGGCGAAGTCGCCATCCACGCCGAGCATCGCCATGTCCTCGCGATACGCCGCCGCGTACTTGTCGGTGATCGAGGAGATCGGCGTGCCGAGTTCCCTGGCCGCCGCATTGATCTTGTCGTCGACGTCGGTGATGTTGCGCGCGTAGCGCAGGCCGCCGTAACGGCGGCGGAGCAGGGCGGCGAGCACCCCGAACACGACCGGCCCGCGGGCATTGCCGATGTGGACGTAGTTGTAGACCGTCGGCCCGCAGACATACATCGTCGGGCAGGCGGGGTCGAGCGGCGTGAACGGTTCGGTCCGTCGGGCAAGGGTGTTGTAGAGATGCAGTGTCATGGGGGCGGGCGCATTGGACAACGCATTGTAACGGCCAGTGCGCCGACGACAGGCTTGATTCATACCCGTCGAGCCCCGCGCCGATAGACTTGCACGCATGATCCTGCGCCGCGCCTTCCTTTCGAGCCTGTCCGCGACCGCCCTTCTGGCGTCGGCGATGGCGTACGCGCAGGATCCGCCGCCCGAGGTCGTCATCCCGCCCGAGAACGTGCGCTACGACTACGCCCAGGTCCTGGGGGTAAAGCCGATCTACCAGGTCCTGCGCACCACCAGCCAAGAGCGTGTCTGCGACGCAAGCCGGCAGGGCGATTCGAAATTGTCGCGTGTTGTGAGCTCGGTGAAGGGCCGTTTGAGCGGCAACACGACGCCCGAAGAGCGCAGGGCTGGCCTGAGCAATTGCCGAATGGAGCCGGTGTCGCGCGAGTTCCGCCGGCCGATCGCTTACGACGTGGACTACGTCTACAAGGGAAGCAAGTTCCGCACGCGGATGGCGCGCGACCCGGGCAACCGCTTGCGGGTGCGCGTCTCGATCACCCCCCAACCGCACGACTGAGGCCGCCGCTTGCATGCTGCGACGCGGCATGTCAGCATCCGCGCCCTGATGCACGCATCCCTCGCCACGCGCTACGCCAGTTCTGCCCGGATGGCCTCCGGCATGACGTCGCGTGCGCGCCGACCGGAACCTTCCCGAACCGCTGGGTAGACCGGATCGCGTTGTCGTGCATCTCCCGTCAAGACCCAGCCCGCAGGCTGGGTTTTTTCGTTTTGCCGTGCAGGATGCACGAATGCCGCGGGCGCAGGATGCGCAGGAGCGGCACCCTAGGTTTCAAGCGCAACCGTCCTCCTTCCACCGCCCCGATCCAAGGAACCGATGATGCAGCCCAAGCATTTCCTCAACACCCAGGACTGGAGCCGGGCCGACCTCGACGCCCTGTTGACCCAGGCGGCGCTGTTCAAGCGCAACAAGCTCGGCAGCGAGTTGAAAGGCAAGTCGATCGCCCTGGTGTTCTTCAATCCTTCGATGCGGACGCGTACCAGTTTCGAGCTCGGGGCGTTCCAGTTGGGCGGGCATGCGGTGGTGCTGCAGCCGGGCAAGGATGCGTGGCCGATCGAGTTCGACCTGGGCACGGTGATGGATGGCGACACCGAGGAGCACATCGCCGAAGTGGCGCGGGTGCTGGGCCGCTACGTGGACCTGATCGGCGTGCGCGCATTCCCGAAATTCGTCGACTGGCAGCGCGACCGCGAGGACATCGTGCTGAAGGCATTCGCGAAGTATTCGCCGGTGCCGGTGATCAACATGGAGACGATCACCCATCCCTGCCAGGAATTGGCGCATGTGCTGGCGCTGCAGGAGCACTTCGGCAGCAGCGACCTGCGCGGCAAGAAGTACGTGCTGACCTGGACCTATCATCCGAAGCCGCTCAACACGGCCGTGGCGAATTCCGCGCTGACCATCGCCACCCGCATGGGCATGGACGTGACCCTGCTGTGCCCGACGCCGGACTACGTCCTCGACCAGCGCTACATGGACTGGGCCGCGCAGAACGTGGCCGAGAGCGGCGGTTCGCTGGCGGTCAGCCACGACATCGAAAGTGCGTACTCCGGTGCCGATGTGGTCTACGCCAAGAGCTGGGGCGCGCTGCCGTATTTCGGCAACTGGGAGCCCGAGAAGCCGATCCGCGACCAGTTCAGGCACTTCATGGTCGACGAGGCCAAGATGGCGCTGACCAACAACGGCGTCTTCAGCCATTGCCTGCCGCTGCGCCGCAACGTCAAGGCCAGCGACGCGGTCATGGATTCGCCGAATTGCATCGCCATCGACGAAGCCGAGAACCGCCTGCATGTGCAGAAGGCGATCATGGCTGCGCTGGTCCGCTGAACCTTTCAACCCTCATCCGAGCCCTCTCCCGCCAGCGTGAGAGGGAGTCAACCAACGAGATATCGAAATGACGTCCCCCAATGACTCCCGCGACATCGTCCTGGCCTTTTCCGGCGGCCTTGATACCAGTTTCTGCGTGCCGTACCTGAAAGAGCAGGGCTGGAACGTGCATACGGTGTTCGCCGACACCGGTGGCGTGGATGCGGACGAACGCGCCTTCATCGAGCAGCGTGCCGCGGAACTGGGCGTCGCCAGCCACGTCACCGTGGATGGCGGGCCGGCGATCTGGAGCGGCTTCGTCAAGCCATTCGTGTGGGCGGGCGAGGGCTACCAGGGCCAGTACCCATTGCTGGTGTCGGACCGCTACCTGATCGTCGATTCATCGCTGGCGCGCGCGAAGGAACTCGGCACCAATGCCATCGCCCACGGCTGCACCGGCATGGGCAACGACCAGGTGCGCTTCGACCTGGCGGTCAAGGCCAGCGGCGATTACCGGATCGTGGCGCCGATCCGCGAGATTCAGAAAGAGCACACCCAGACCCGCGCTTACGAGCAGGCTTACCTGGAGCAGCGTGGCTTCGGCGTGCGCAGCAAGCAGAAGCAGTACACGATCAACGAAAACCTGCTGGGCCTGACCATGTCCGGCGCCGAGATCGACAGCTGGGAAGCGCCCGGCGATGGCGCGCGCGGTTGGTGCGCGAAGCGCGAGCATTGGCCCACCGACGCGCTGGAAGTCAGCCTGCGGTTCGTCGGCGGCGAGGCGGTGGCACTGGACGGCGTCGACCTGCCCGGCGACAAGCTCCTCGCCAAGCTCAACACCATGTTCGCGCAGTACGGCGTGGGCCGCGGCATGTATACCGGCGACACCACCATCGGCCTGAAGGGCCGCATCGTGTTCGAGGCGCCCGGCCTGACCGCACTGCTGGCGGCGCACCGCGCGCTGGAGGAAGCGGTGCTGACCAAGCTGCAGAACCGCTTCAAGCCGGACATCGCGAGGAAGTGGGTCGAGCTGGTCTACGAAGGCTTCTACCACGACCCGCTGAAGACCGATCTCGAGGCCTACCTGGCCTCGTCGCAGGCAACGGTCAATGGCGAGGTGGTGTTGCGTACCAACGGCGGTCGTGTCGATGCGGTGGCGGTGCGTTCGCCGCACATCCTCAACAGCAAGGGCGCGACGTACGCGCAATCGGCCGACTGGGGCGTCGAGGAAGCCGAAGGCTTCATCAAGCTGTTCGGCATGAGCAGCACGCTGTGGGCGCAGGTCAATCAGGAAAAATGAGCGAACGTAGCCCGGATAAGCGAAGCGCATCCGGGGTGCCACACGGAGTTCCCGGATGCGCTTCGCTTATCCGGGCTACAGATTCCAGCAGTTGTCCTCCGGAACAGACACATGCTCGATGATGTTCTAACCCACCTCGAAGCGCTGGTGTCCTTCGACACCCGCAACCCGCCGCGCCTGATCGGCACTGGCGGGATCTTCGACTACATCCGCGCGCAACTGCCGGGTTTCCGCGTCGAGGTCAGCGACCACGGCGACGGTGCGGTCTCGCTGTTCGCCGTGCGTGGCAACCCGCGTCGGGTGTTCAACGTGCACCTCGACACCGTGCCCTCGTCGGAGGCGTGGACGGCCGATCCGCATGTGATGCGCCGCTTCGATGATCGCGTAGTCGGCCTGGGCGTCTGCGACATCAAGGGTGCGGCTGCAGGATTGATCGCGGCGGCGAATGTCACCGAGGGCGATGCCGCCTTCCTGTTCTCCTCCGACGAGGAAGCCAACGATCCGCGTTGCATCGCCGCGTTCCTGGGCAGCGACCACGGATTTTCCGAAGCGATCATCGCCGAGCCCACCCGCTGCGAGGCGGTGCTGGCGCATCGCGGGATCAGCTCGGTGCTGATGAAGTTCAAGGGCGAGGCGGGTCATGCATCCGGTGCGAACGCGCTGACCGCCAGTGCGCTGCACCAGGCAATGCGCTGGGGTGGCAACGCGCTGGACCTGGTCGAAGGCGAGGCGAACGCGCGCTTCGGTGGCCTGACCGGGCTGCGCTTCAACATCGGCAAGGTCGAAGGCGGCATCAAGGCCAACATGATCGCGCCGAGCGCCGAGGTGCGCTTCGGGTTCCGCCCGCTGCCGTCGCAGGACATCGATGCGTTGCACCTGCGTTTCGGCTCCTGCGCGACTGCAGGTGCGCTGGATCGCTACGAGGAAACCTTCCGCGGCCCGTCGCTGCCGGCCGGCGACGTGGCCAGCGCAGAGGAGCGCCGCCTGCTGGCGCGCGATCTTGCCGATGAACTCGGTTTGCCGATCGGCAATGCGGTCGATTTCTGGACCGAAGCCTCGTTGTTCTCGCAGGCCGGCCTGACCGCCCTGGTCTACGGGCCGGGCGACATCGCCCAGGCCCATACCGCCGACGAATTCGTCACGCTCGATCAATTGCAGCGTTACGCCGGCACCATCACCCGCCTGCTTCAAAACAACTTGTCTGGAACCACCACGCCGTGACGCCGATGTTGACCACGAATGCCATCCACGATCCGCAGACCCGCCAGACCATCGTGCGCCTGCTGTCGAGCATGGGCAGCGCCAAGGAAATCAACCAGTACCTCAAGCGCTTCTCGCAGCTCGATGCGGCGCGCTTCGCGATCGTCAAGGTCGGCGGCGCCGTGCTGCGCGATGACCTGGATGCACTGGTGTCATCGCTGGCCTTCCTGCAGGACGTGGGCCTGACCCCGATCGTGATCCACGGCGCCGGTCCCCAGCTCGATGCGGAACTGTCCGCCGCCGGTATTGTCAAGCAGACCATCGACGGGCTGCGGGTGACGTCGCCGGAAGCGTTGGCGATCGTGCGCCGCGTCTTCCATGCGCAGAACCTCAAGCTGGTCGAAGCCCTGCAGGCGAGCGATGCGCGCGCCACCAGCATCGTCTCCGGCGTGTTCGAAGCCGACTATCTCGATCGCGAACGCTTCGGCCTGGTCGGCGAAGTGAAGCGGGTCGACCTGGCCCCGATCCAGGCCAGCCTGCAGGCGGGTTCGATCCCGGTGATCGCGTCACTGGGCGAGACCGTCGGCGGGCAGATCCTCAACGTCAATGCCGATTTCGCCGCCAACGAGCTGGTGCAGGTGCTGCAGCCGTACAAGATCGTGTTCCTGACCGGCACCGGCGGCCTGCTGGATGCGGACGGCAAGGTGATCGACTCGATCAACCTCTCGACCGAATACGAGCACCTGATGCAGCAGCCGTGGATCGAGGGCGGCATGCGGGTGAAGATCGAGCAGATCAAGGACCTGCTGGACGGCTTGCCGCTGGCGTCGTCGGTGTCGATCACGCGGCCGGCGGAACTCGCGAAGGAGCTGTTCACCCACAAGGGCTCGGGCACGCTGGTGCGGCGCGGCGAGCGCGTGGTAGAGGCCTCGTCGTGGGATGCGTTCGACCTGGACCGCCTGCGCGGCCTGATCGAGTCCGCGTTCGGTCGCAAGTTGCTGCCGGATTATTTCGAGACGACGACGCTGCATCACGCCTATGTCAGCGAGAACTACCGTGCTGCGGTGATCCTCACCCGTGAGGGCGCCGGCACCTACCTCGACAAGTTCGCGGTGCTCGACGACGCGCAGGGCGAAGGGCTGGGTCGCGCGGTCTGGCAGGTCATGCGTGACGCAAATCCACGCCTGTTCTGGCGTTCGCGCCATGGCAATCCGGTCAATCCTTTCTATTACGCGGAATCGGACGGCTGCATCAAGCAGGACAAGTGGAAAGTGTTCTGGTACGGGCTGTCCGCGATGGACGAGATCGCGGATTGCATCGCGTACTGCGCGAGCCATGCGGCCACCCTGAAGGATCCGGCATGAACACCTTGCGCGTCGGCATCGTCGGTGCCCGCGGTTACGTCGGCGCTGAATTGATCCGCCTGCTGGCCGCGCATCCGCGGTTCGAGCTCGCCTACGTGACCTCGCGCGAGCTGGTGGGGCAACCGTTGGCCGCGCATATCGCGGGTTATGTCGGCGACGTGCAGTACACCTCGCCTGCGTATGAAGACCTGCCTGCGCTCGGTGCCGATGCGGTGGTGCTGGCATTGCCGAACGGCAAGGCCGCACACATCGTCCAGCAGTTCGATGCCGCCGGCGCTGATCCCGCGATCATCGATCTGTCCGCCGACTACCGCTTCGATCCGTCCTGGTACTACGGCCTGCCCGAGCTGACCCGCGCGCGGTACGCCGGCCAGCGCCGGATCAGCAATCCCGGTTGCTACGCCACTGCGATGCAGCTGGCGATCGCGCCGATGGCGAACGTGCTGGACGGACCGGTGCAGTGCTTCGGTGTGTCGGGCTACTCCGGCGCGGGCACCACGCCCGGCGACAAGAACAACACAGAGCTGCTGCGCGACAACCTGATGCCATATGCGCTGACCGGGCATGTGCATGAGCGCGAGGTGTCGAAGCAGCTTGGCCATCCGGTCGAGTTCATGCCGCATGTCGCGCCGCATTTCCGCGGGCTGACGATCACCGCGAACCTGCGGTTGTCGATCGCGTTCGACCTCGAGGAAGTCTTCGCGCGCTACCGTGGCCGCTATGCCGGCGAACCGCTGGTGCGCGTCCTGGACGCGGCGCCGTGGGTCAGCCGCATCGCCGGTGCGCACCATGTCGAACTGGGCGGCTTCACCCTGAGCGGCGATGGCAAGCGGCTGGTCGTTGTCGCCACCGAGGACAACCTGTTGAAGGGCGCGGCCACGCAGGCCCTGCAGAATCTCAACATGGCGTTTGGTTTGGACGAATTCCTCGGGATTCCGCTGTAATCCTCCGACAAGGAAAAGGCGACGATGGCTGACCTGTTGTGGCAAAAACCCGGCGTCGCCGTCGATGCGCGGATCCAGGCGTTCCTGGCCGGCGACGACGTGCTGCTGGACCGCGAATTCTTCCTGCACGACATCACCGCCAGCACGGCGCATGCCGAAGGCCTGGAGCGCATCGGCATCCTCACCGCCGATGAACTGGCTGGTCTGGAGCGCGAGCTGGCGGTTCTGGCGGATGATTTCCGCAGCGGCGATTTCGTCCTCGACGAACTCTTCGAGGATGGCCATTCCGCGATCGAAGCGCGCCTGACCGAGCGGCTGGGCGATGCCGGCCGCAGGATCCATACCGGCCGCAGCCGCAACGACCAGATCCTCGTCGCCACGCGGTTGTGGCTGAAGGAAAAGCTGGCGCGCGTCGCCGAACTCAGTCGCGAGATCGCCAAGGTCGCGCTGGATCGCGCCGACGCCGAGAAAGGCCTGCCGATCCCCGGCTACACGCATATCCAGCGCGCCGTGGTCTCGTCGGCGGGGATGTGGTGGGCGGGCTGGGCCGAGGCCTTCATCGACGATGCGATCCGCGCCGCCGATACGCTCAAGCTGGTCGATGCGAATCCGCTGGGCACGGCCGCCGGTTACGGCGTGAACCTCACACTGGATCGCGAGCACACCACACAGGCGCTCGGCTTCGCGCGCATGCAGGTGTCGCCGGTCTACGCGCAGCTCTCACGCGGCAAGTTCGAGCTGGCCGCGCTGGAAGCGCTGGGTAGCGCGACGCTGGACCTGCGCCGCCTGGCCTGGGACCTGTCGCTGTACACCACCGCCGAATTCGGCTTCGTCGCCTTGCCGGCGCAATACACCACCGGCAGTTCGATCATGCCGAACAAGCGCAATCCCGACGTCATCGAACTGATGCGCGCCACCCACGCCAGCGTGGCTGCGGCGCGCACCGAGATCGAGCAGTTGCTGTCGCTGCCGTCCGGCTACCAGCGCGACCTGCAGGCCTCGAAGGGCGCGATCTTCCACGGCTTCGGCCGCGGCTTGGCCGCACTGGAATTGCTGCCTGATCTGCTGGCCAACCTCGAATGGCGCGAAGACCGGCTGCGCGCGGCGATCGACTCCGGCATGTACGCCACCGATGTCGCGGTGGAGGCCGCCGTCGCCGGCGTGCCATTCCGCGAGGCCTACAAGGCTGCCGCCGCTTCCGCCGATTCTGCAGGGGTTGGCAGGACGCCGGAAGGCTCGCTGGCCGTGCGCACCTCGCCCGGCGGAGCGGCGGATCTGCGCCTCGACACTTTGCGCGCGCGTTTCGACGCACTGGCCTGAACGATGAATATTTTCGCACCGCAACCCCTGCCGACCTGGCGACGCGCGGTGCTGAAGGTCGGCAGCAGCCTGCTTGCCGGCGATGGCGGGCTGGATCCCGTGCATGCACGCGGCTTGGCCGGGTTCATCGCGGCGTCGCGTGCGCAGGGCCGTGAGGTCGTGCTGGTCTCGTCCGGCGCGGTCGCCGTGGGGCGTGGGCGGATTGGTGCGGCCGGCAATGGCATCGTCCAGCGCCAGGCCCTGGCTGCGCTCGGGCAGGCTTCGCTGATGGGCTTCTGGCAGGTGCTGTTCGAAGCGCCGGTCGCGCAGGTACTGCTCACGCATGACGACCTGCGCAATCGCCGCCGCTATCTCAACGCGCGCACCGCGCTGCAGGAACTGCTGCGCCTGGGCGCGCAACCGATCGTCAACGAGAACGACACCGTCGCGGTGGACGAACTCAAGCTGGGCGATAACGACAATCTTGCAGCGGCTGTCGCGTCGCTGGTCGAGGCCGACCTGCTGCTGATCGCCACCGACATCGCCGGCCTGTACAGCGGCCATCCGCAACGCGATGTCGATGCGCGTCCGATCGAACGCGTGGACGTGGTCTCGCCGGAGGTGCTGGCGATGGCGGGCGGCGCAGGTACGCTCGGCACCGGCGGCATGCGCACCAAGCTGGAAGCGGCGTCGAAGGCATCGGCGGCCGGCATTGCCACGGCGCTGTTCTGCGGCCGCGACGCGGCGACGGTCGATGCGCTGGGCGAGAATGTGTTGCATGGCACCTTGATCGCCGCGCACGGCAGCCGGATCAGCGCACGCAAGCAGTGGCTGCGGCAT
Source organism: Thermomonas sp. (assembly GCF_041919455.1). Taxonomy (GTDB): domain Bacteria; phylum Pseudomonadota; class Gammaproteobacteria; order Xanthomonadales; family Xanthomonadaceae; genus Thermomonas. Next base: position 102,748 of record NZ_JAYRTQ010000008.1, on the reverse strand, counting down.
TCGCCGGCGTCTGGTGCGATCCGCGTGGATGACGGCGCGAAGGTGGCACTGCTGCGTGGCGCGTCGCTGCTGCCTGGCGGCGTGCGGCATGTGGAAGGCGATTTCCGTCGTGGCGACGTGGTCGACGTGCGTGCAGGCGACGGCACGTTGCTGGCGCGCGGGCAGGCGCAATACAACGCAGGCGAAAGCACGCGCATCGCCGGCCACCACAGCCGCGACATCGAGGCGATCCTCGGCTTCCGCTACGACGAAGCGATGATCCATCGCGATGATCTCGTCCTGCTGCAACATACCGATCCCCGGAAGGAAGCGAGCTCATGACGACGGCTTTCGCCAGTGGCTATGTGCGCGGGCTGGCGCTGGCGGCCCGCGAGGCGCAGGTCGCCGTTGCGATGGCCGATGCGGAAGCGCGGCGCACGCTGCTGGAAGCGATGGCCGACCAATTGCTCGCCGGGCAAGGCACGATCCTGGCCGCGAACGCCGACGATCTTGCGAAGGCGGCCGCGAACGGTGCGACCAAGGCGACGCTGGATCGCCTCGCATTGAACCCGGAACGCGTGCAGGGCATGGCCGATGCCTTGCGGGAAGTCGCGGCGCAGCCTGATCCGCTCGGCGAGATCACCCGCAGCGACACGCGACCGAACGGCCTGGTCATCGAACGCCAGCGCATCCCGCTGGGCCTGGTGGCGATGATCTACGAAGCGCGTCCGAACGTGACCGCCGAGGCCGCGGCGCTGTGCCTGAAGGCGGGCAATGCGGTGCTGCTGCGCGGCGGGTCGGAGGCTGCGGCCAGCAATGCAGCGATCGCCGCCTGCCTGCATGCAGCATTGCGCGAGGCCGATTTGCCGGAAGCAGCGGTGTCGCTGGTCGCGGACACTGCACGCGAACACGTGCTGGAGCTGCTACAACTGTCCGACCTGGTCGACCTCGCCATCCCGCGCGGTGGCGAGAGCCTGATCCGCTTCGTCGCCGAACATGCGCGCGTGCCGGTGATCAAGCATTACAAGGGCGTCTGCCATCTGTACGTGGACCGCGCCGCCGACATCGAGCTGGCGCTGGGCTTGCTGGTCGACGGCAAGACCTCGCGCCCCGGCGTGTGCAACGCGCTGGAAACCCTGCTGGTCCATCGCGACATCGCCACCGATTTCCTGCCGCGTGCATTGGCTGTGCTGGCGTCGCATGGCGTGGAGGTGCGCGCCGACGAGGCGACCCGCGGTTTCGATTCGTCGCTCGCGCCGGCCACCGACGCCGACTACGACGCCGAGTTCCTCGATCTCGTGATCGCAGTGAAGGTGGTCGATGACCTTCATGCCGCACTGGCGCATATCGCCCGGTTCGGTTCCGACCATACCGAGGTGATCGCGACCACCGATGACGCAACGGCGCAGGCTTTCGTTCGCGGCACCCGCAGTTCGGCGGTGATGGTGAATGCCTCCTCGCGCTTCAATGATGGCGGCCAGCTGGGCCTTGGCGCGGAGATCGGCATCTCCACCACACGCCTGCATGCCTATGGCCCGATGGGCGCGGAAGCGCTGACCATCGAGCGTTTCGTGGTGCGAGGCGAAGGGCAGCGGCGCCACCCGCCGATGGGCTGAAGCCCGCACGGCAAACCCTCGACGCGAGTGGATGGAACGGCGTGAGCCGATTGGCCTCCGCTTTGCGCTTCTACAAGGCAGGGCGGTGCTGCATGCCCGTTCATCCGGTTCAGCCGACTAGGCCATTTGGTCGATAGGCGGTCGGACGGGGGCGGCACTACCCTGCGGGTGGCCACCGGGTCGCCGGGGCTGTTATCGAACGTAGGGGACGGGCGATGGACTCTTCATTGCGATGCGCAAGGCATCGTGCGTTGTCGTTGCTGGTTGCCTTAGGCGCATGCCTGGGCATGGTCGCCAGCCCCATGGTCCACGCGAGTTGCGCGCCGTTGGGCGGTGCGGTGTCGACGTCGACGTCGCTGGTGTCGGGGGCCGTGCTTGCGCCGCAGACCGCGCCGGCGGCTGCGGTCCCGTCGGCTGACGTGCAGGGAGAAGCGCGTCAGGCGCTGGCGGCGATTGGCCGGTTGGAGGATGCCGATACGGCGTTGTCGCTGGCGGCGGAAGGCGCGGCGGGATCGGCGAGGGCAACCAGTTCATCTACCAGGAGCAGCGCTTCCGGCAATCGCCGACCGCGCCGGAATCGGTGGCCGAATGGTTCGATGACGACGAACTGGAAGGTTCGGTGGTGGACCTGATGCAGGCGGCGATCTGCCCGGTGCCGGATCCGTCCGACCCGTTGCAGTCCGCGGCGAGCCGGGACGAGCTGGGGCAGGAATGGCTGAAGTCCCGCCACCGCTTGCGGCTGAGCAACTGCATCGACAACAGCAACGCCCCTGGATGCCGATTCTGAGGGGTGTGTAGGCGGGCGGGATACGCGAGATGGCGAGGATTCCGGACAGCGGATCCTCGTCGTGACGGGCTATGCCTTATCGACGATGGGCGATGTCCTGCACGGTTCCTAGACTTCGTTGAATTCGAAAGCAGGTGTTCGCCTGTGCTCGATTCACCTCTGGGAGCACCCCGCATGCGTCGTACCGCGTCGTCCTCCACCGGCCTTGCCGTTTTCCTGCTGGCACTGTCATTCGCCAGCCCCATGGTCCACGCGAGTTGCGCGCCGTTGGGCGGTGCGGTGTCGACGTCGACGTCGCTGGTGTCGGGGGCCGTGCTTGCGCCGCAGACCGCGCCGGCGGCTGCGGTCCCGTCGGCTGACGTGCAGGGAGAAGCGCGGCAGGCGCTGGCGGCGATTGGCCGGTTGGAGGATGCCGATACGGCGTTGTCGCTGGCGGCGGAAGGCGCGGCGCTGTACGAGCGCGAAGCGGTGAAGCTGGACGGGTATGCGTACTGCAGCCAGGCGGTGGAGCTGGCGGAGAAGGGCGAGTTCCGGGAGAGCACGCGGGCGGCGAGCAAGGCGCTGCACGTGGCGCTGCAGACGGGGAACACGGACCTGCTGGGCAAGGCGTACCGGGACCTGGCGATCGCGTTCAGCTATGCGGGGCAACTGGAGCGCGCGGAGCAGTTCGCCAACCTGTCGCTGAAGTATCCCGGCGTCGACCCGACCCAGGTGAACGGCCCGAGCAAGAAGGTGCTGGGCGACGTGCGCACGCGGCAGAAGCGCTTCGCCGAAGCGATCGCGCTGTACGACCAGGCCCGCACCGAGAGTTCGGACCGCTTCCGCCCGCTGGTGGACACCTCGCTGGCCAATGCGCTGATCCTGTCCGGCGACCTCACCCGCGCGCGCAGCACGCTGGACGCGCTGGCGGAGCCCGGCGATCCCTCGCAGCAGGCCCAGCTGCAACGCACGCGAGGCCGCCTGCTGCTGGCCGAGAACAAGCCGGCCGAGGCGCTGGTGCTGTACCAGCAACTGGCCAATGCGCCGGTCAACGGCGATGAAGGCTTCTACCGCGCCTGGGCGCTGGACGGCATCAGCAAGAGCGAGGCCGCGCTCGGCAACGAGGCGCAAGCCGCGCAGGCGCTTGACCAGGCGATCGACGTGTTCGACAAGGCGCGCGCGAAGTTCCGCAGCGACGAGTTCAAGATGGGCCTGTTCTCGGACCTGCAGGTGGTGTTCGAGCGGGCGATCGGCATGCACAGCCGGCTCGGGCAGCCGGCCAAGGCCTTCGACATCAGCGAGCGCAGCCGCGCCCGCGCCTTGCTGGACGCGGTGGCCGGCCGCGCCGAAGTCGGCAACGGCGAAGCGGTGGCACTGGATGCGGCGACGCTGCAGGCGATGCTCAAGGCGGACGAAGTGGTCGTGGCCTACCACGCGCTGCCGGACCGGCTGGTGGCGTGGGTGCTGTCCAGCGAGGGCGTGCGCGAAGCGACCCTGCCGGTGGCGGTCAAGCGCGCGGACCTGGCCCGGCTGGTGGATGCCTACCGCGATGCGCTGATCAACCTGAAGCCGGCGACGGACGTGGGCGACAAGATCGGCACGCTGCTGCTGGCCCCGCTCGACATCCCGGCCGGCAAGCGGATCATCATCGTGCCGCACGGCCCGCTGCACTACCTGCCGTTCCAGGCGCTGCGGCTGGACGGGCAGTACCTGATCGAACGCAACCCGATCTCGATCGCGCCGTCGATCAGCATCGCGGCCAGGCTGGCCGAGCGCACGCCGACGGTGGCCGCGCAGCTGGTGGCGTTCGGCAACCCGACGATCAACCCGGACGTGGCCGACCCGCTGCCCGGCGCCGAGCGCGAGGTGCACGCGCTGTCGCAGCAGTTCCCCGGTGCGACCCTGTTCTTCAAGGAGCAGGCGAACAAGACCAACTTCCAGGGCAGTGCGCCCAATGCGCGCCTGCTGCACGTGGCCGCGCACGCGGTGGCGGACACGCTGGATCCGCTGCACAGCAAGGTGCTGCTGGCCGACGAGAACGGCCAGCCGAACTACCTGGAGGCGAAGGACGTGATGGGGATGGACCTGAAGGGCACCGCGCTGATCGCGCTGTCGGCCTGCGAGTCGGGGCTGGGCCGGGTGGAGGACGGCGACGAGGTGCTGGGCTTCACCCGCTCGTTCCTGTCGGCGGGCACCAGCACGCTGCTGGCCTCGCTGTGGCCGGTGTCGGATGCGGCCACGGAGACGCTGATGACCACGCTGTACGACGACCTGGCCAAGGGCGAGCAGGTGCAGGACGCGATGCGCGACGCGCAGCGTGCGGTGCTGGCGAACCCGGAGACCGCGCACCCGTTCTTCTGGGCCCCGTTCAACCTGATCGGCAACTGGCGCCTGAAGGTGCAGAAGTGAGTACGTCGATGACCTGTCGCGGAAGAGTTCCCATGCACATGCAGACCCCGCGGCGCAGGCCGCTGACGATGAACCTGCTGGCGCTGTCGCTGCTGGCCTGCATGCCCGTCGCCTGGGCCGGCGAGGCCGCAGATGCCGACGCTGCCGTACCGGCGCAGGACACCCCCTCGGCTACCCCGCAGCAGGCACAGGCCCTGCCGGAGCCGCAGATGGCCGGCCAGGCCAGCTTCGTGCTGCAGGGCGTGCGCTTCACCGGCGTGAGCGGGGCGACCAATGTCCCGGAAGCGGAACTGCAGGCGGCGGTGGCCGGCAAGATCGGCCAGTCGGTGACCTTCAGCGACCTGGAGCAACTGGCGGCCAGGGCCAGCGCGGTGTACCGCAAGCACGGCTATGCGCTGGTGCAGGTGTTCGTGCCGGTGCAGGAAGTGGTGGATGGCCAGGTCACCTTCAACGTCAGCGAAGGATCGCTGGGCAACGTCAGCATCGAGGTCGCCGAGGGCGCGCCGGTGCAGCAGGAGCGGGTGGCGAAGACGCTGGCGGTGCTGGAACCGGGCAAGCCGTTGAACGGGCAGCGCTACGAGCGGGCGATGCTGCTGCTGTCGGACCTGCCGGGGATCAAGCCGCAGTCGGCGATCTCGGCGGGTGCGGTGAACGGCACCACCGACCTGACGGTGAAGGTGGGGCAGCGCGACCGCATCCAGTACGGGCTGGAGCTGGACAACTTCGGCAGCCGCGACTCGGGCCGGCACCGGATCACCGGCAGCCTGCGCTGGGCGAGCCCGTTCGAGCGCGGCGACAACCTGGACCTGCGGGTGATGCTGGCGCAGGGCATGCACACGGCGTTCGGTCGGCTGTCGTACGAGACCCCGGTGGGCTACACCGGCCTGCGCATCGGCGGCGGCATCGCGCGGGTGCAGTACGAACTGGGCGGCCCGTTCGCGGCACTGGAACCGACCGGCGTGGGCAACGTGGCGGACGTGTCGTTCAGCTATCCGCTGATCCGCCAGCGCACCACGAACCTGTTCCTGCGCGGGGCGCTGGACAACAAGGACCTGACCGACCGCTTCGAGGCGGTGGGGTTCGAGTCGAAGAAGCGGATCCGCGGGATCAGCCTGGGGATCGCACTGGAGAAGCGGGATGCGTGGCTGGGCGGTGGCTACACCAGCCTGAACGCACAGGCCTACCGCGGCACGCTGGATATCCGCGATGCGATGAGCGAGGCGTTCGACAACCCGCCGTTCGGCTACGACACGGAAGGCAGCTTCGGCAAGCTGACGGTGCAGTTCGCGCGGCTGCAGTACGTGATGCAGAAGCTGAGCCTGTACCTGGGCGGCGGCCTGCAGCGGGCGAGCAAGAACCTGGACACGTACGAGAAGTTGTCGCTGGGCGGGCCGAAGGCGGTGCGCGCGTACGCGACCGGCGAGGTGCTGGCGGACGACGGCTGGCTGGGGACGGTGGAGCTGCGCTATGCGCTGAAGTCCGAGGCGTCGCTGTTCGCGTTCTACGACGCGGCGAAGGGGGACTTCTTCCACGACCCGCGGGCGGTGGACGTGGTGACCAGCCGGAGCCTGCGCGGGTATGGCGTGGGCTTCAACTGGAGCAAGCCGGGGCAGGTGACGATGAACCTGAGCGTGGCGTGGCGGGGCACGGGTCCCGGGCTGACGGACGGCGGCGATCGCAATCCGCGGGTGTACTGGTCGATCCAGAAGGCGTTTTGAGGAGCATGGCGATGCGCATGAAGAAGACGACACGGAAGCAGCTTCGGACGATCCGTCGCCGGCGTTTGGCGTTGGCGCTGGTGGGCGCGATGGCGATGCCGCTGCTGCCGGCGCTGGCGCAGAGCCTGCCGAGCGGGTACACGGTGGTGAATGGCGATCCGACGATTGCAAGCGCCGGCAACCAGATGACGGTGACGCAGACCACGAAGGGCGCGATCATCGACTGGGGCAGCTTCAACGTCGGCGCGGGTTACGGGGTGACGTTCGACCAGCAGTTCGGGACGAGCAGCGTGACGTTGAACCGGGTGGTGGGGTTCGGTTACTCGAGCAGCCCGTCGAACATCAACGGGACGCTGACCAGCAACGGCAACGTGTTCATCATCAACCCCGCGGGCATCACCTTCGGCAGTGGCGCACAGGTCAACGTGGGGGGCATCGTCGCGTCCACGTTGTGGATGAACGCCGGCGACTTCATCAATGGCCTGGCGACCGGTCGCTATGTGTTCACCGGCTTCAACGGCGATACCAGCACCGATCATCAGGTACGCAACGAGGGCGAGATCATCGCCGGTGCCGGTGGCGTCGGCCTGGTGGGCCAGACCGTGTGGAATCGCGGATCGATCACCAGCAATGGCGGCAACATCGTCGCCGGCGCGGGCACCCAGGTCACCCTGGACCTGGTCGGCGATGGCCTGACCCAGGTCACCGTCAATTTGCCGCCGACGGTGGATTCCGGGATCGTCCAGGAGCGCACGGGGTCGATGACCGCCGATGGCGGGCAGATCCTGCTGCGCAGCGCCGCAACCGCCGGCGGAACCGGTGGTGTGATTTATGCCTCCGGCACGCTGCAGGCGCGGTCGATCGCCAACGTCAACGGGCGGATCGAGCTGACCAGCAACGGCGGGTCGGTGTTCGTGGGTGCCCCCGGCATTTACGACGGCTTGAAGTCGCCTTTCACCGCAGGCTTGATCGACGTGTCCGGTGGTCCTGGCGAATCCGGCGGCTCGGTGCTGATCCAGGGCAATGGTGTGCAATTCGTCAACGACGATGCCACGCCCACCAATCCCACCGATCCGTTCTCGGTCGGCAGCATGATCAATGCCTCCGGCGACGCCGGTGGCGGCCAGGTGGAGATCCAGTCCAGCGACGGCGTGACCATGCTCGGGTTGTCGCGGATCATCGCGGATGCGGATGCCGGGACGGCCGGGCAAGTCAGCGTCGCCGCAGTCGGAAGCATCCTCATCCAGGGTGACATCAGTGCCACGACGAAGGTCGACGGCAACGGCGGCAGCGTGGGCCTGTTGTCCAGCACCGGCAACCTGTTCCTGATCGGCACGGTCTCCGCCACGGGTGCCAACAATGGCGGCTCGGTATTGATGTCGGCGATGAACGGCGGGCTTGCGATTGATGGCTTCGTCAGCGCCAATGGCGGCGCGGGCAATGGCGGCCAGGTGGCAGGCGTGGCTGACACCGTGATCCTCACCGAGAATTCCGAAGTGAGCGCGGATGGCGGCGCGGGCGCGGGCGGCCTGGTCGGTTTCCGCGGCACCAATGCGCTGGCGGCGTATGGCCTGTTGACCGCACACGGCAACACGGCCGGCGGCAGCATCTTCACCACCACCGACGGTACCTTCGATGTCCGCGGATTGCTCGTCGATGCCGGTGCCGATGCCGGTACCGCCGGTACCTGGCTGCTTTCTGCACCGTCGCTCAGCGTGGTCAATGGCGCAGCGATCGGTGGCATCGGCGCGCCTGTGCTGGGCACCGCAGTCCAGGACGCGGAGATCAATTACGCATTCGAGACTGGGACCAGCGTGGTGTTGGAGTCGCAGTCCGATGTCGATTTCAACGGCGCGCAACTCCTGTCGACGTCCGCATCGCCGCTGTCCTTCACCGTGAATGCCGAGGGCGCGATCTTCGGTAACGATTTCTCGATCGGCAGCTTGGGTGGTTCGTTGGACATGGCGTTCAATGCCAATGCTTCAGGCGGGGATGGTGCCATCTTCTTCTCCGATGCGACGTTGTCCAGCAATGGCGGGAACATCGCGATGTACGGCGATTCGGATCCTGTCGTGGGCACGGCCAGCAGCTACGGCACCGGTATCGCGCTCGCGGACACCACGATCACGACGGATGGCGGCGATGTGCTGATTCGCGGCAGCAGCAACGGTGCCCGCGCAGGTTTCGACGATGCGGGTGTGGTGCTGGACGCAACCGACATCGATGCCGGTAGCGGTGCCATCGACATCTACGGCTTGGGCGCGGGCGACACCAGCGGCGTGATCGCACTGAATTCGCGGCTCGTTGCCGGCAGCGTCGGCATCGACGGCACTGCAGAGGACGGGGGCGATGGCGTCTCTCTCTATTACGCCGACATCAGTGCCGGCATTGGCGATGTCACCATCGATGGCCAAAGCGTTGATGGCGATGGCCTGTACGCCTATTCCAGCAACATCGTGACGGCGGGCGGCGACATTGCGTTGACGGGCATCGGCGGCGCGCGGGGCGTGATTTTCGACGGTGACTCGAACCAGCTATACAGCTACGGCGGCGACATCGACATCAGTGGCGAGGGCGGTACTGGCGCAGGTGTGTATTTTTCCGGCCAGGTCAACAGCGATGGTGGCGACATAACCATGTATGGCCTGAGCGCCGCTGCAACCGGGCTTGATTTCGGAGGCGGTTATTACAGCGGCATGATCAGCAACGGCGGCGACATCGTCCTCACCGGCATCGGCGCGACCCTAGGCGTGCAATTGCGCCTAAGTGCATTCATCGACAACGAGATCGACAGCGCCGGCGGCGCGATCACGGTCACCGGCAACGCGTCCGCGCCTGATGGTATCGGCGTTTACTCGGAGGGTGTCGACTTGATTGGCGGCACGGGCGACGTGACCGTGACCGGCATCGCGCCGCTCGGCATCGGCATCCTGTTCGGGGACGGCGCCGGCGTTTCCACCACGACCGGCGCGATCGGCCTGTACGGCACCGGCGCGGACTTCGGTCTGGATATCACCGACGGCGCACTGGATACCGACAGCGGCGACATCACGCTGGAAGGCACCGCAACATCGGCGACGGCGATTGCCGGCGTCCGGGTGACCGGCGATGGCTTGGTCACCAATGGCGGCGACATCCGCGTGACCGGCAGCAGTGCCGGTGGCGTGGGCGTGCAACTGGGCGACGGCAGCACGTTCGCGATCGGCAGCGGTGGCGGCGCGATCGTCATCGAAGGCACCGGCATCGATGCCGGCGTGCTGATGGATGGCAACCAGGTGGCGAGCGGCGGCGGTGCGGTGTCGATTACCGGCAGCGGCGCGGATGTCGGCGTGTCGCTGGATGGCAGCGACATCGACAGCGCGGGCGGCGATATCGATGTGGACGGCACGGCGACGGGCACGGGTGCCGCGGGTGTATCGCTGTATGCGGCGCAGCTGGTCGGTGGCGCGGGCGACGTGAACGTCACCGGCAGCGCGGTGGCCGGCATCGGCATCGCCATGGCCAATGGCAGCAGCGTGTCGACCACCACCGGTGCCATCGGCTTGTACGGGACCGGCGCGGACTTCGGCCTGGACATCGCCGATGGCGCACTCGACACCGACAGCGGCGACATCACCCTGGATGGCACGGCAACCGCAGCAGATGCCGTTGCCGGCGTGCGCGTGACCGGCGATGGTCTGGTCACTAATGGTGGCGACATCACCGTGACCGGCAGCAGTGCCGGTGGCGTGGGCGTGCAGTTGGGCGATGGCGGCGCGTTTGCGATCGGCAGCGGCGGTGGCGCGATCACCATCGACGGCACCGGCATCGATGCCGGCGTGCTGATGCAGGGCAACCAGGTCGCGAGCGGCGGCGGTGCGGTGTCGATCACCGGCAGCGGCGCGGATGTCGGTGTCTCGCTGGATGGCAGCGAGATCGATAGTGTCGGCGGCGACATTGACATCGATGGCACTGCATCCGCGGCTGGCGGCGTCGGCATCGACCTGGCCGGCGCACGGCTGCTGGCCGGCACTGGCCAGGTGAACATCTTCGGCAATGCGGTCACCGGCACCGGCGTGCGCTTCGACAGCGCGTCCGCCATCGCCACCACCACTGGCGACATTTCCCTGACCGGCATCGGCGAGGACGTCGGCCTGACGCTGGATGGCGGTGAGTTCACCACCGACAGCGGACATATCGACCTGCGTGGACGTGGCACGGGTGCGGAGTCTGCGGGCCTGGTCATCGGCAATGGCGTCAGCATCGTCACCGATGGTGGCGGCATCGAACTGAGTGGCGAGGGTGGCAATGGTGCCGGCATCAGCATCGGCACCGGTTCGCTGGTGGATGCGGGGGACAGCCTGATCGTGCTGCGTGCGGCCAACGACGGCGGCAGCGACGCGATCCGCCTGCAAGGCGCGATCCGCAGCGGCGTTGGCGTGAACCTCCGGCCCGGTGGCGTGGATGCCAATGGCGGCCTCACGGATCGCGTCGACGACCAGATCCTGCTCGGCGGCAGCACCGGCTTCGCGTTGAGCAACGCCGAACTCGGCCTGATCGACACACCCGAGCTGATCATCGGCAGCAACCTGCACGCCGGCGCGATCCAGGTGCTGGGCGGCATCAGCCGAGATGGCAACCTGACACTGCAGAACACCGGCGGCAGCGGCGGCATCGACCTGCAGGCCGCACTCGACGTCGGCGACTACACGCTCGCCCTCTCCAGCGGTGGTTCGATCACCCAGGCCAGCGCCGGCGTGATCACCGCCCACAGCCTGCTCGCGCGGGCCGGTGGCGACGTGTTGCTGGCAACTGCGCTCAACGACGTGGCCAACACCACGCTGGCGGGTTCGGCGGGCGGCGACTTCGAGTTCCAGGACGCGAACACGCTGGCGATCGGCAGCGTGTCGGCGGTCGGGTTCGATGCGACCTCGGGGCAGTTGTCCAGCGTCGGGGCGACCGGTATCACGGCCGGTGGCGATGCCTTCGTCCGCAACCTGCAGGGAGACCTCACCCTCAATGCCGGGGTGACCGCGACCGACATCGACCTGGTCACCGCAGGACGCCTGCAGAACGTGGCCGGCGCGAGCCTGGTGGCGAGCGGCGACTGGCGGGTTTGGGCCAGCACCTGGGAGGGCGAAACCCGCGGCGGCCTGGCCGGAGAGGGCAACCTACCGAATCTCTACGGTTGCGCGTACCTGGGCGCGTGCGGCGTCACCGTGACAAGCGGCGACAATCACTTCATCTATGTGCAGCAACCGATCGCGACGGTGACGTTCGATAACGCGACGCGCGAATACGGCCTGCCCAACCCGCTGTTCACCTTCAGCGTGACCGGCGCGATCCTGGGCGACACCGCCGCCAACGTGGCCACGGGCGTCGCGACCACAACCGCCACGATCGGAAGTGACGTGGGCCTGTATCCGATCCTGGGCAACTTCACCTCGGCGGCCGGCTACCAGATCCAGTTCGTGCCCGGCACCCTGTCGATCACGCCCGCAACGCTGCTGTTCACCGCCGATGGTGCTGTCCGCTATCTCGGGTTCCCCAACCCCGAGTTCACCGGCACCGTCACCGGCTTCCGCAATGGCGATACCGTGGCCAGCGTGTTCGGGGACGCGGTGATCTGGTCGTCGCCGGCCGGGCCGCTGTCGCCGATCGGCTACTACCCGATCATCGGCGGAACCAGCGCGAGGAACTACGTCTTCGCGCAGGCGCCCGGCAATGCGACCGCACTGCAGGTCATCCTGCTGCCATCGGTGCCCGGCAGGCCGGTGAACTTCATCCGCGAGACCGTGAACACCTACGTCTACGACCGCAACTTCGGTGGCGCACCGGTGTGCGCGGTGAATGCCTCGATCGACGACACCGGCCTGGCATCGTCCGGCGATGGCCTGTACACGGAATGGACCAAGGTGCGCTCGCGCCCGAACCTGACCAACTGCTTCGACAGTGAGCGCGAGAACGGCTGCGGCAACTTCTGACCGCGACTGCCGGCGTCGCCGATCAGGCGGCGCCGGCGAGCGCGGTCACGCCGCGCTGGGCCAGCAGGGCACGCAATTTGGCGGGTGCCAGCGGGCGCAACAGCACGCGTGCATGCGTCCGTCCGGCACGTTCGAAGATCTCGCTGCTCGCGGTCGCCGACAGCACGATGCGGATGGCGCGCGGATGTTGCCGGGCGATCGCATCCAGTGCGGCCCATGCCGGATCATCGACCTCATCGATGGCGCAGATCACCGCATCGATGCCGTCCTTCCCGCCCTGTGCGGGTTGCGCCAGGCGCGGGCCCGCGGCGAACACCGCGGCATAGCCCCAGGCCTGCAGCATCGCCGGCAGGACCTCGGCATCGGCCGGCACGTCCGACAGCAGCAATGCCTGCGGCATGCGCTTGCCCGAGGTCGCACGCGGCAGGTCGAGCAGGAAACAACTGCCGCCATGCAGGCGCGAGCGCAGTTCGACCCGGCCGCCAAGCAGCGTGGCCAGCCGGGACACGATGGCCAGGCCCAGGCCGAAGCCCTTGCGATGGTCGCGTTCGGGGTTGCCGACCTGGAAGAATTCGTCGAAGACCCGCGGCTGGTGCACCGGCGCGATGCCGATGCCGCTGTCGCGCACTTCGATGCGGACGCGCTCGCCGCGCACGCGCGCGGCCAGCAGCACGCGACCGCCGGCCGGGGTGGCGTTGATCGCGTTGTCCAGCAACCGGCCGAGCAGGCCGGCCAGCAACCCGGGATCGGTGGTGACCGCCAGCGCCTGCGCGTTCGCGTGCAGGCTGACGCCGGCCAGTCGCGCCCGCTCGTGGTGGGCCGCCAGCAGTTCCGCGAACAGGCCCTGCAGCTCGCAGGTCGCAGGTTGCGCCTGCAGGCTGTCGGCTTCGAGCTGGGAGAGCAGGAGCAGGCCGTCGAGGATGTCGGCCATCGTGCGGATGCCGTCCTGCAGGCCGTCGATGTCCGGCAACTGCGCGGGAGGCGCGTCGCGGCGCAGGCGGGCAAGGGCCAGGTCCATTGCCTGCAGCGGTTGCCGAAGGTCGTGGTTGCTGGCGGCCAGGAAGCGTTCCTTCGCGCGTTGCGCGCCATCCGCCTGCTGCATCAGCCCGACCATCTCGGCGGACAGGCGCCGATACTGCGCGGCGTGGGCTTCGCCGCCGGCCTGCAGCGCGTCCTGTCGCTGGCGCCAGGCCTCGAGCAGCGGGGCGAGCTCGCTCAACCCGGTTTCATGGAGCGCAGTCGGTTCTGCATCCACCAGCGATGCCAGGCGCGCGGCTTCCCGCCTCGTGCGTCGCGATGCCAGGAACCAGGACGCAAGCGCGCCCGCCAGCCCGCCGCAGACGGCGATGCCCGATGCCAGCAGCAGTTGCCGCATCGCTTCCATGGAGCCCCCGGATTTCCGTTCAGGGTAGGCAGTGGCCCGGGCGGCGGCGATATCCCATCGGGGCTAGCCGGGACGCGGGCCGCACACGCCGGAACTAGGCCGAACGGGGTATCGAATCGTTGCCGCGCGCGGTGCAGACTTCCGGGAAAGGACGGGCACCGGCCCGTGCCTCCAATGCATTCCGGCCGCAAGGCCACCACGTTACGAGGATGGGACGATGAGCATGACCAAGTATCTCCGCACCGCCGTTGCGATCGCCGTCTTGGCTGCGTGCGGCAACGCGTTCGCACAGGATCCGCAGAGCGCGCCGTCGGTGGATTCGATCATCGACAGCCTGAAGGCGGACACGCCGGCACCGGCCCAAGGCCAGACCCGTGCGTTGCGCCCGGGCGCCGCTTCGATGGCAACCGCGCCGGCGCCCGCTCCGGCCGCCCCGGCCAAGCCGGCGTCGATCAACATGCAGATCAACTTCGAGTACAACTCGGCCGAGATCGCCGGCAGTTCCGAGAAGACCATGGCCACCCTGGCCAAGGCGCTCGCATCGCCGCAGCTGGAAGGCCGCAAGTTCACCGTGATCGGCCACACCGACGCCAGCGGTTCGGCGGCCTACAACAAGGCGCTGTCCGATCGTCGCGCCGCAGCGGTGCGCCGCTACCTGATGGACAACGGCGTCGCCTCGTCGCGCCTGCGCGCGGTCGGCAAGGGCGAAAGCCAGTTGCTCGACAGCAGCGATCCGGATGCCGCCAGCAACCGTCGCGTCGAGATCCAGGCCACCGGCGGCTGAGGCAGCAGGAAGGAGGGCGCTGGCATGCCGATCCAGGTCGTCAACGGCGCCATCCTGACGTGCCCCTTCGGGGTGGCGCCATCCACCTTCGTGGTGACGCCCGAGAATCGGGTGCTGTCGGGTAACCAGCCCGCCGCGAACATCATGGACTTCGTGCCCATGAAGAACATCATGCCGTTCGGCATGTGCACCACGCCCAGCAATCCTACCGTGGCTTCCGCCACGGCTGCCGCATCGGGGGTGTTGACGCCGATGCCCTGCATCCCGGTGACCACGCCCTGGAAGCCGGGTGCGCCGACGGTATTGCTGGGTTTCATTCCTGCGCTGGACAACACCTGCACCTGCCAGTGCACGTGGGGAGGGGTGATCACGGTGACCAGTCCCGGCCAGGTCACGGAAATGATCCCGTGATATCGAACCGCTCCTGACGAGTCGTCATTCCGAGCGTGCGAAAAAGCCGGCCATTGGCCGGCTTTTTCATCCCTGGATGCACCCGCAGCTTATTTGCGCATCACCACCATGGGGCCGTTCGCGGCGAACCAGTCGGTAGTGTGCCAGCGGTGGTAGCCGCCATCCGGGTCCATGTAGGACACATGGTTCTGGGACGGGCCGCTCAGCCGGTAGATCAGGACGGCGTGGGCAAAGCTTTCGCGTTTGTAGGCGCAGAAGACATGCGAATGCGGCAGGTGTTCCTGCAGGTAATGCTGCAGTTCCTGGCCGACGAACACCCGGTACTCCAGGCCGAATGCCCTGCACAACGCCGGGATCTTGGTGGTCGGGGTAATGCCGCCGCTCGGGCCCTCGCCGTAGGTCTGGATCAGGGTGGCCTGCGCCTGCGCCGCGATGCGCGAATCGATCTTCGACCAGCTTTCCAGCACCGCGGCCCAGCAACTGTCGGTCAAGGTTTGGCTGACGCGGGGAGGCGGTTGGCGCAGGATGCCGTGCCCTTTCCCGTTGAGCAGGGTACCTGTCCCGTTCCTGCTCATCCGAACAGGTTGCCCAGCGAATTCGCGGCATTGCCCATCGCACCAGCCGCGCCGGTGGCCGCGGATTGCGCGGCGCCGACGGCCCCCTGAGCGGCTTGTCCGACTGCAGCAGAGGCTTGACCAATCGAAGCCTGTGCATTGGCAATGGCGCCTTGCGCGGCTTCGCCTGCCTGTGCCGCAGCGCCTTGCGCGGCGTTCTGTGCATTGTTCAGGGCGCCCTGCGCGGCACCGCTCAGGGCCTGCTGTGCTGCCTGTGCTCCCTGGTTGGCCTGAGCAAGCCCTTGCTGCGCGGCTTGGGTGACTTGCTGTTGTGCCTGCGCGGCCGCGCCCTGTGCACTGGAAATGGCCTCCTGCGCGGCGTCTCCGGCTTGCTGCTGCACTGAATCCACAGCTGCCATGGCTTGGTCGATGGCGCCTTGCGCGGCGTCCTGCGCCTGCTGCTTCATGCCGTTGACCGCATCCTTGATTTGCGCGATCGCCGCGGCCGCCTGGTCGCGAACCGCCTGCTGCGCCTGCTGTACGGCGTCCTTGGCCGCGGCAAGCGCCTCTTGCGCTGCGGCGTTTGCCGTGGCCTGTGCCTCGTCCAGCGCGGCCATCGCGTCGTCCATTGCCCCGAGCGCCTGGTCGGCAAGGGCGTCGGCCTGATCCAAGGCGTTGTTGGCCTGGTACAGCAGTGGCCCGGCAATGTCGTTGAGTGCGCCGGTGGCGCTGCCCAGGGCATTGCGGGCCTGGGCGGCGCGGCGCGCGAGCTCATCCTGCAGCGCACGCACGTAAGGACAGTCCGAGGCCGGGAAGTCCATTGGCAGGTTCGGGAAGCTGGTCGGCAGTGCATCCAGCGCGGCGGCGACCTGGCCGAGGGCGTCGCGGGCGTTGTCCAGCACCGCACTGCGCACCTGTTGAAGGGCATCCGTGGCCGCATTGCGCAGCATGTCCTGGGCCTGGTCGATGGCGGCGTTGGCGGCATCCAGCGCATCGCCGACCCCGTCCTCGATCAGGCCCATGGCGTTGTCGACCATGCCCATCGCGTTGTCGATGGCGTCCTGCGCGGCCTGCTCGGCGGACTGCATTGCGCTGTCGAGGGCTTGCGAAGCGGCACTCAACGCGCCTTCCGCGATCGCCTTGGCTTGGTTCTTCGCATCGTTCACAGCCGCTTGCGCCTGCGCCAGCGCATTTTGCGCGGCAGCACCGGCCTGCTGGCTGGCATCGCTCAGCGCCTGGTTGGCTTGCGCCAGCGCGTTCTGGGCCATGTCATTGGCGGCGGCCCGCGCTGCATCCATGGCCTGGTTGGCCTGGTTCAGTGCGCCCTGCGCTGCGGCGCCGGCTTGCGCGGCGGCCTGTTGTGCAGCCTGCTGCGCTTGCGCGACCGCGCCATTGGCCGCGCCGGCGGCCGCGGCGGTGGCATTGGAGACTGCGGTCTGCGCTTCGGCAATCGCGCCCTGCGCGGCGGCGCCGGCCTGAGCCGCCGCCTGGGTCGCGGCCTGCTGTCCCTGCTGCACGGCTTGGCCGGCGGCGGGGCCGATGCTCGACAGGCCTTGGGTGGGTCCTCCGAACATGTCAGCCTCCCTGTGTCCGGCGATAGTCGCTATAGGCGGTTGCCGTCCACATCTCGATCAGCAGGGCACGGTCGATCTGCGCGCTGCTGCGATCAGCGAGGATCCCAACAATGGACGGGTCGCCGGCGACGCGGTCGTTGCCGAACAGCGAGCAGGCCAGCGCGTATGCCGCCACCGCCCGCTGGCTCTTCAGGCCGGCCTTGCGGCAATGCGCGATGACCGCGTCGAGCTGCGCATCCAACTGGTCCAACTGCAATGGCGCTTTTCCCCCCAGGTGCTGGTTGAGGAAGTCGGCCAGGTTGTTGCGCAGCTGTACCTCGCCGATCGCCGCCATCTGTTTGCGCTTGACTGCCAGCACCGTTGACTCCTTCAAGCCGCCGTGGACAACGGCAGCGCCTGTGGCTCGGCCCGGCCGTCGCGGGCGAAGAACAGCACGCTGTCGGGGCTGCGGCTTTCGGCGTAGACGCCATGGATCGGGCCGAAGAATTCCTTGCGCGCGGGTGCATCCAGGGCCGGGATGACAGTGCGGAAGGCGCGCGGGTCGTAGAAGCGGAACAGCATGCTGCTGCCGTCCGGTGCGCGTACCCGCAGGACCCGGCGCAGGTGCGCACGCACGCTGCGCAGGTCGAGCCCGGCATCTGTGACCAGGACGATGCCCCAGTGGCCATTCCAGCCCTCGCGCAAGGCCATCTGCGCGGCAGCGCTGTCCGGGTCCAGCTTGACCAGCCACGGCGCGGCGGCGCTCAGCATCGGATCCAGCGCGCCCTCGAACAGGCAGGCGGCATCGGGTGCGACCTGCGCCAGCCGGGCGGGGAGGTCGTCGATCATGGCCCCGTCCATGACCGCATACACCGCACGCGCGGGTTGCCCGAAGACCATCCTGTGCAGCGACTCGTACTGGCCTTGCGGGATCACCTGGTCCTGTCTCCAAGCGTTCATCGGCAAGACCGACGACGTCGGCGGCCGTTGGCGGCAGGCGGGTTGCGTCGAAGGCCCTGGCGCGGGCGATGGACGTGCGCCATCCCCGTGCCACAAGGTTTACGCAGGCCGGTGCGGAAACAGGTCATGACCGGAGGGCCTCCCGCGCGGCGCGGGCGGCTTCGCATTCGGCGCAGAACGGCTGGCCCGCAAGCGCGGCATTGCGCAAGGCCTGCGCCTGCAACTGCTGGACGGGGTCGGTGACCTTGCCGTCCTTCGTGGAATGGGCACCTTGGGCGATATCGGTATTCGAGGGACTTACTTTCTTCGCACCACTGGGCGAACCACCCGAATTCAGCCTGATCATCGTGCCGATGACGCTGACACCGCTTGGGTCGATCACGATGCCGTTCGAACCCACCTTGAGGCTGATGAAAGTATCCGCCTCGATCACCGTCTTGCCACCGAAGATGTCGACCGATACCGGGCTGGAGACGCAGACCTGGTTGTTCCCGACCACGCGGACTTCCTGCTCTGCATGCAGTTGCAGGTCCGCCTTGGTGCCCTGAAGGAAATCACCGACCACGAACGTGCTCGAATCGGCATCGACCCGCAGGTCGTGCTCGCCCTTGATGTAGGTTCGACCGTATCCGCCGATCTTGAGGTCTGAGTTGCCGCCGATGCCCTCGTGCTTCGACGCCTTCACGTTGACGTTGAAATCTTTCTGCGCCTGAATGAACAGCTCTTCGCTGCCCTTCTTGTCCTCGAAGCGCAGTTCGTTGGTTCCTCCGCCACCCTTGGACGACAGCGTCTTGATCGTAGACTTGGTCGCTTCGCCGGGCAGCGCGTAAGGCGGTTTGTTGATGCCGTTGTAGACGCAGCCCACGGCGATCGGCTTGTCCGGGTCGCCCTCGAGGAAGTCGACCACGACTTCCATCCCGACACGCGGGATGAACATCGTGCCGTAACCGTTGCCGGCCCACATCTGGGCGACGCGGATCCAGCACGTGGCCTTGTCGTCCGGCATGTCGGTGCTGCGGCCGGGCACCTTGCGATCCCACGGGAAGCGCACCTTGATCCGGCCGAGATCGTCTGTGTAGATCTCCTCGCCCGGTGGGCCGACCACGATCGCGGTCTGCGGGCCGCGCACCTGGCCCTTGCGCGTCGCCAGCGGTGCGCGATAGACGGTGTCGTGCGGCTGCAGGGTGAATTCGTTGCCGTAGTCGCCGCCCCCGCCGCTGGCGGTGAGGTTGTTGCGGCCGTGGTGCCAGACCGACAGCAGCAGGTACTCGACGTTGAATGCGTCGAACGGGTGGTCGTACAGGGTGAAGGTGTGGCCCGGCGCCAGCGTGCGGATCTGGCTGTCGCCGCGGAAGCGCAGGTGGCTGGATTCCTCGGCCTCCATGATCACCTTGGACAGGTGCTTGCCGGCACTCGCATCGGCCGCGCCGCTCTGGGCGACGAAGCCACCCGGGTAGCGGTAGCGCTCCAGCTCGTGGTCGCTGCCGATGTCGAGCACGGTCGGCGTGTTCTCGCCCACCGAGCCGCGCTTCTTGTAGTCCCAGTCGTGCAGGGTGACCTTGCGCGTGCGCATCTGCTCGTTGCGCGACAGGCTGCGGATGGCGTCGAAGTCCTCCGCGTGGCCGTCGTGGTGGAACGGCAGTTCGTCCGGATCCAGCGCGGGATTGCTGTCCTTGTTGTCGGTGAAGACCAGGATGTGCTTCGACTCGCCGCCTTCGTCGTTGTGGCGGAAGTAGTAATGGATGCCTTCGCGCTCGATCAGCCGCGAGATGAAATCGAACGTGGTCTCGTTGTACTGGGTGCAGTACTCGAGCTGCGGATGGGTTTCGGTGAGTTCCAGCTTGTAGTCGCTGAACGCGAATTCGCCGAAGATCGTCTCGACTATGTCCGGCACCGACAGGTTCTGGAAGATCCGGCAGTCCTCGTGCTGGGTCAGCATCCAGAACCACGGGACGATGTCGCATTCGTAGGTGTAGAGGTCGCCCTCGCCATCGGCGGACGGCGCGCGGCCGGTCTGCGCGAAGCGCGAGACATACCCGTTCCAGTGGCGCTCGCCGGCCATGTGCCGGCTGTCCCAGGTCTCGATGCGCAGGATCGCCCACTTGCCGATGATCTTG
Source organism: Thermomonas sp. (assembly GCF_041919455.1). Lineage (GTDB taxonomy): Bacteria > Pseudomonadota > Gammaproteobacteria > Xanthomonadales > Xanthomonadaceae > Thermomonas. Next base: position 82,534 of record NZ_JAYRTQ010000008.1, on the reverse strand, counting down.
CGCGGGTCGATGTCGTCGTGTTCGGACAGCAGGCGCAGGCGGAACTCGAACAGTTCGGAGACCGCTTCGTGCCCGGACATTTCCTCGATCAACAGGTCGTCTTCCCCGTATTCCTGCAGGGTGAGGAAGTACATCCGGTTGCTGGTGGAAAGACTGAGGGGCATGAGTCGATGCCTGTGGCGTGTCGCTATCGTCGGCGCTGTCGCGCCTGCGCGACATTCGTCCGAAGTGCTATGCGTGGCCGATGTCGCGGGTCACGGCATAGCGCGAAGGGGGTAGAACCCACGCTGCCGTCCCTGGCGGCGCAGGCAGGTGGTGCGGTGGGGCTCAGTCCACCGCGTAGGTGAAGTTGCCGTCCTCGCCCGCGCCGATGCGGATGGCGTTGATGCCGCCGCCGGCTGCCATCCGCTCGAGCACGTGGCCGGACACTTCCGGCAGCACGGTCCCGGTCAGGATGTTGTCGATGTTGCGGGCGCCGGAATCGACCTCGGTGCAGCGCTGGGCGATGGCATCGACCACGGCCTCGTCGTACTCGAACGCGGCGCCATGGTTGGCCTTGATCCGCTTGCCGATCTTGTTGAGCTTCAGGCGCACGATCTTGCGCAGGTTCTCGTCGCGTAACGGGTAGTACGGGATCACCGCGGTGCGGCCGAGGAATGCCGGCTTGAAGGTGCGGTTGAGTTCGGGTTTCAGCAGGTCGTTGAGGTAGGCCACCGTGGGCAGCTCCTCGGACTCGTTGCAGGCCTGCATGACCAGGTCGGTGCCGGCATTGGACGTGAGGATGATCAGGGTGTTGCGGAAGTCGATCTCGCGGCCTTCGCCATCCTCCATGCGGCCCTTGTCGAAGACCTGGAAGAACAGTTCCAGCACGTCCGGATGCGCCTTCTCGATTTCGTCCAGCAACACCACCGAATACGGCCGGCGACGCACCGCCTCGGTCAGCACGCCACCCTCGCCGTAACCCACGTAGCCCGGGGGCGAACCCTTGAGGCTGGAGACGGTGTGCGCCTCCTGGTACTCGGACATGGCGATGGTGATCATGCTGCGCTCGCCGCCATACAGCGCGTCGGCCAGGGCGATCGCGGTTTCGGTCTTGCCCACGCCCGAGGTGCCGACCAGCAGGAACACGCCCTTCGGCTTGTCCGGGTCTTCCAGGTTGGCGCGCGAGGTGCGCACGCGCTGGGCGATGGCCTCGAGCGCATGGCTCTGGCCGATCACGCGTTCTTCCAGCGAGTCCTTGAGCTTCAGCACGGCCTGGATGTCGTCGGCGACCATGCGGCCCACCGGAATGCCGGTCCAGCCGGCGATGATCTGCGCCACCGCACTGGAATCCACCACCGGCAGGATCATCGGCTCGAAGCCCTGCAGTGCCTTCAGTTCGGCGCGCAGGCCATTGAGCGTCGCCACCGCATCGACACGCGCGGGATCGTCGGCGGCCAAGGCCTCGACCTTGTCGAGCTCTGCATGGATCTTCGTGACCAGTTCCTTTTCCTGGGCGAAGCGCGCTTCGTCCGCGGCCAGTGTTTCGCTGACCCTGGCGGTTTCCTCGGCGATCTCGCCGAGGCGCTTGCCGTGCTCCGCGCCGCCGGCGGTTTCCTTGTCGAGTTGCGCGCGTTCGGTGGCGAGCACGTCCAGCCGCCGGCGTGCGTCTTCGAGCCGGGCCGGCGTGGCGTTCTGGCCGATCGCGATCTTGGCGCAGGCGGTATCGAGCACGCTCACCGCTTTGTCCGGCAGCTGGCGGCCGGGGATGAAGCGCGAACTCAGCTTGACCGCCTCGGTGATGGCTTCGTCGAGGATGCGCACCTTGTGGTGTGCGGCCATTGCCTGGCCCACGCCGCGCAGCATCGACACCGCCTTGTCGTCGTCCGGCTCATCGACCTTGACCACCTGGAAGCGGCGGGTGAGGGCGGGATCCTTCTCGAAGTATTTCTTGTACTCGGACCACGTGGTCGCCGCGATCGTGCGCATCTCGCCGCGCGCCAGCGCCGGCTTGAGCAGGTTGGCGGCGTCGTTCTGGCCGGCCGCGCCACCGGCGCCGATCAGGGTGTGCGCCTCGTCGATGAACATGATGATCGGCTTCGGGCTGGACTTGACCTCCTCGATCACGCCCTTCAGGCGATTCTCGAATTCGCCCTTCACCGAGGCGCCGGCCTGCAGCAGGCCCAGGTCCAGCGACATCAGTTCGACGCCGCGCAGCTGCGGCGGCACGTCGTCCTGGGCGATGCGCAGGGCGAGGCCTTCCACCACCGCGGTCTTGCCGACACCGGCTTCGCCGGTGAGGATCGGGTTGTTCTGCCGACGCCGCGTGAGCACGTCGACCATCAGGCGGATTTCGGAGTCGCGGCCCAGCACCGGATCCAGCTTGCCTTCGCGTGCGCGCTGGGTCAGGTTGATGCAGTACTGGTCCAGGTTCGGCGTGCGGCTGGGCTTGCCGCCGGCCGGCGCGCTGCCGGGCGTGCCGGCATCGCCACCGATCGCGCCGCCGGCATCGCCCAGCGCACGCGCGTCGCGGGCTTCGCTGGAGGCTTCGGTCAGCGCGTGGAAGTTCTTGGTCAGGGTCTCGAGGTTGATCTTCTCCAGCGAACGCGCACTCACGCTGACCAGCCGGCGTAACTCATTGTCGGCGAGCAAGGCGACCAGCAGGTGGCCGCTGCGCACCTTGGCCTCGCCGAATTCGATCGAGGCCCAGCCCCAGCCGGATTCGAACAGCTTGGGGATCATCGCGGACAGCGCGGGCGTGCGCTGGTTGCCGGTCTTGAAACCGTCCAGCGACTTGCCGAGCTCGCGTTCCAGCGCTTCCGGGGCGATCTCGAACTGGCGCAGGATGCGATGGATGTCGCTGTTCTCGACTTCCAGCAACTTGACCAGCAGGTGCTCCACCTCGACTTCGTAGTGGCCGCGCGACATGCAGAGGCCGGCGGCGCCTTCCATCGCGCCCCGGCAGGTGGTGTTGAGTCGCGCGATCAGCGACCGAAGATTCAGCGCCATGATTGGCCTCCCATTGCGGAAAAGTGGAATTCGCAGTCGTTTGCCGGCCGGGGGTCGCGACGACCGCCCAGCCAGGTGTTCCAGCCCAGTTGCGGGCGGTCTTGGTCGCGCGCGCCCAGCCGCAGCGGCGGCACCTGGTCCGCGCGCAGCGACAGCCGCACGCGCAGGTCGATCGCCAGCCCGGTCAGGAAGCGGGTGAGTTCGATGACATCGCCCAGCTTCGGACCCCGCGGAAGCAGGGTGTTGAAGCGCGCGCGGTCGAGCGGGCCGATGGTGAGTCGCAGGGTGGTCTGCCGATCCCAGTAGCGCGTGCCGAGCACGCAACCGTGGCCCAGGCGATGCGCATCGCGGCCCAGCCGGGTGCGCGCGTCATCGGAAATCGTCTGCCAGGTCCCCAGGCAGCCCGCGGCCTGCACTGGCGCGCCGACGACGGCCGACACCACCTGCGCGATTGCGCGTTCGCCATGCGGGCGTTGCGCGACCAGGCCCGAGAAATACACCAGCGCGGCGCCGGGCAGTTCGCGCGTCTTCTGGGCGACGCGCTTGTTCGGATGCAGGCGCGCCTGCAGTGCCGGCGTGCCCAGGCCGACCACGTATTCCAGGTAGCGCAGCACCGAATTCTGGAAGCCGAACTGGCGGCCGATCTCCGGGCGGTGCTTCGCCCAGGCCAGCCAGAACAGCGAGACCAGCCTGTGGTTGAAGACGTCGAGGAATTCCTGCGCGCTGCGATCGCGATGGGTCTTCCGCGCGATCAGCAGTTCCGTGTAGGTGCGCGGCAGCACGCCGGACGGGCCGGTCAGGCCCATGAAGTTCACGCACACGCGGGTATTGCTGTCGCCGGTTTCGATCGAATGCAGTTCGGATGGCGGGAACGCCAGCGACGCGGGGGTGGTGAAGCGCAACGGACCGGGACGCGCGCCGGTGCCGCGCCCATCGAAACCGTTCGCCGAATACAGCAGGCGGACCGCCTGGAAGAAGCCGAAGCGGCCCGGCTCCGCGTGCAGCCGCTCCAGCGCCGGCTGCATCGGGTCGATGCCGGCCACGTGCTCGCGATGCGCTGGCGGCGGGACTGCGTTCTCGCTGCTCATACCAGTGGCAGGCTCCCGCTGCGGGGCTCGAAGCGGACCATCCATTCCTCGCGCTGCTGGGTGCGCACGCTGAGGCGTGTGTAGGAATTCGCCGTGCAGTACAGGCCGAAGAAGCGATCGAGCACGCAGGCCATGAGGTACACGCCGGAGCCAACGTACTGGTTCTCGTCGAATTCCAGCTCGATCTCGGTGCCACGCACGAAGGCCTGGCGCGGCGCCTGGCCAACGCGGGTCGTGGACGGCTTGCCACCCACGCGGGTGATCCCGGCGATCTGCTTGCGCAGGGTGCTGGAGTCCGCGAAGTTGTAGAGGCTGAGGATTTCCAGCAGCGCCTCGCGGCCGCCATCGACGATCGACAGGTGGTTGAGCGACAGATGCGAGATCAGCCGCCACTGGTTGGCCTGGCGCATCGGCGCGCGCCAGGTCGCACTGGGTTTCTTCAGCAGGCGCGCACTGGCGATCACGCCACCCTGTTCCAGTTGCAGCAGGCTTTCCTCGCCACCGAACGGCAACGCCGAAGGCAGGTCGCGGTTGGTGCAGGTCAGGCTGACCGAGAGCGTCTCCACCGCGGGCGTGCGCGGGTTCATCTCGCGGTCGACCAGGCTCAGCATCACGTCGGAGCCGTCGTCGTTCGGCAGCAGCGACGGTCGCCGTTGCAGGTACCAGTAGTGGCCACTGCCGTCGTCGTGCAGGCCGTGCTGCACCGAGTAGGCGGGGTAGAACTCCACCGAGTCGTTGCCGGTGGGCGTGCGGCTGAACTTGCGCACCCAGTCCACCGAGTACACCTCCAGCCCCAGCGGGCGGCGCACGTCGGGGACCACCTGGTATTCGTGGCGTTCCTGCGACAGCCGGATCGGTTCGCCCTGCTGCTTGAACAGGTTGACGATCGGCGTGCAGAACAACCGGAAGGTGTCCGCGGTGACGGTCTGCTCCAGCCGCTGCAAGCGCTCCGGACGGCCGAAGGCACCGAGTTCGATGGCGATCTCCATCGCGCCATCGAAGCGCGACAGGTCCAGGCCGGTCACGTCGATGAACAGGAATTTCTCCGGCAGCACGAAGTATTCCTGGATCAGGCGATAGCCCAGGAACGAACGCGGGTCGTAATCAAGCAGCGCGTCTTCTTCCTCGAAGCCGACCGGCTTCAGGGCCGATGCCGGCAGGCGCAGCGGCGGCACCTGCGGGGCGTCGTCGGGCGCGCGCAGGGTGATGCTGGCGGTGGCGTTGAGCAGCAGTTCGTGCAGTGCGTGGACGAGCGGGCTCTCGCCGTCCAGGTACAGGCGCAGGCGCTGGATCGGCAGCTTCGACAGCGGCAGTTGCGCGGTCGGTTCGATGCGCAGGCGCAGGGTGGCGACGGTATCGGTGCGGGTCACGGCGAAGGCGGAGCGCTCGGCCGCTTCCAGGCGCGCGTCGGCGATGCGGATCGGCCAGACCTCGACCGGGTAGCCGGTGCGATAGCGGATCGGCAGGCCCTGCACCGGGCGGGTCAGCAGCTGGCTGTGCCGCGGCAGTTCCTGCATCGTGCTGATTTCGGCACCGGGTGCGAGCTGCAGTTGCGCGACCGACATCGACGGCACCGGCCGCAGGAAGTGCGGGTAGAGCACCGAGAGCATCGCCTCGGTGATCTGCGGGAATTCGTCGTCGAGTTTCTTGTGGATGCGCGCGGTCAGGAACGAGAACGACTCGATCAGCCGCTCCACGTGCGGGTCTTCGCAGACCTCGCCCTCCATCTGCAGGCGCGAGGCGATCTTCGGGTACTTGGAGGCGAACTCCTTCGACAACCGCCGCAGGTAGGTGAGTTCGTTCTCGTAATACGGCAGCAGCTCGTCGAGCATGGCGATCCCGCGGCATGGGTCGGAGCGCGCGTCATGCGCGACCGATGGCCCATACAGGCTAGATAGCCACCGCCGGGGCAGCCATTCGCCGGAAGGTGTATGCCCTCTGGTGCGGGCCGGATGGCGGCCTGGATGGCCGGCCCGGCGCCGCGATTGCGTGCGCGCCTACAAGCCGGGAAGCAGCTCGTCCAGGGTGGTGCCATCATCCTCGGCGCAGAATTCGTCGTCCGGTACTGCGCAGTCACGCAGTATCTCGGTGCCACCGGCGCTACGGGTCTTGATGCCGCTGGCGGCGGCGCTGCCGGCCACCGATTTCGGCAGCAGCAACCACATCCGCACCGGCTGGTTGGTGGCCAGCGCCATCTTGCCGGCCTTGTCGCCGAAGCCCCAGAAGAAGTCGCCGCGCACGCTGCCGCGGATCGCGCCGCCGGTGTCCTGGGCGAAGACCAGGCGCCGCATCGGGCCCTTGTTGCCCGGCTGCATGCCGTCGATGAACACCGGCGCGCCGAGCGGGGTGGCGCGCGGATCCACCGCCATCGAGCGACCCGCGCTGAGCGGCACGCCGAGCGCGCCGATCGGGCCTTCCGGACCGTCGCCGATGCGACGGAAGAACACGTAGCTGGGATCGGGGATGCCGGTGCGCGGCACCGCAACACCGCTGCCCACGGCCTGGCCCGCGGCCTTGCCGCCGCCCTTGCCCTCGAACTCCGACATGTCCATCTTCGGCCCGCTGGCCGATGTGGACTTGCCCGCAGGCTTGCTGCTCGATGCCGGCCGGGCATCCGCGACCATCGCGAGTTCTTCTTCAGGCGCCACGTAGCTTTCGTCGGCGACCGGCGCGGTCAGCAGCGCCTGGATCATCGCCTCGACTTCGGAGGATTCGACCTCGATGGCAACGCTGGTGTCGACGTCCTGCGCGGCGGGGGCGGCGGGGCGCTTGGCCTTGGGGCGCGGCTTCGGCTTGGCCTTGGCGACCGGGCGCGATCCGCTGCTGGCACTGGCCGTGCCGCCGCCCTGCAGTGCGGCGACGATGCGCGCGACTTCGTCATCCACCGCATCGCCGGACGCTTTCTTCTTGCCGCCGCGGGTGCCGCCGGGGATCTCGATGTCGTTGGTCGTCTCCGCGACCAGCGGTTGCTGCAACGCGCGTGCCTTGATCGCCAGCAGGATCGCGTCGGAATCGCCGCGGGTGGCATTGGGCATGAACGGATGGCCGTTCTGCTCGGCGTAGGCCAGGCGGATCAGGCCGCCGTCCTTCAGCTGGATCTTGCCGGAGCCCTGGATCTGCATCGAATACAGCTTGAACGGGTCGGCCACCCAGGCCAGCACTGGCGCGTCGATGCCGTTGGCATCGATCGCCTGGCGATTGGGGTAGGGCTTGATGGTGTTGCCGACCACGCGCACGCGGTAGCGCTTGTCGCGGTTGTTCGGCGAGGTACCGACCAGGTCGATCTTGTACTGGCGCGCGCCGGCCGCGCCGGCATCCGCACCGACCAGGCGGCCATCGGCGATCTTCAGCCAACGGCTGGACTGGCCGGCCACGGTCCGCGAATCGACCATGTACATGTCGTTCGGGATGCCGTAGATCGGGAACTTGTAGGCGCCCTGCTGCTGCAGCGAGCCGGCGATCAGCGGCTCGAAGTAGCCGGTCAGCTTGCCGGTCGCGCTGCGCGTGGAGGTCAGCATCTGATAGGCGTAGAACTCGTCGTGCATGAACTGGCGCAAGGCCTCGTCGTTGCGCGGCAGCTTGGCCAGCCTTGCGCACAGCGGCGCCCATGCCTTGCGGCGTTTCATCGCCTTGCAGTTGGTGCTGAAGCTGGCGTAGGTCTCGTCGAAGCTTTCATCGCCCCAGCCCGGGATCTCGTCGAACAGGACCGGCACGTAGGCCGCGGTCTTGGTGGCGAAGGCGGGCCCCAGGTCGGGATTGACCGGTCCCTCGGGGGCGCTCTGCGCAGCGGCGAAGCTGGACAGTGCGATGCCCAATGCGAGCAGCGGGGCACGCAGGCGTTGCAGGCGGGAAGTATGTGCGGTGCGCGTCATGGCCTTGCCTCGACGGCCACGAAAACGGGCCGTACACGATGCGATCAGGCTGCGCCCGGCCCACCGGCCGGACAATACGGCGTACGCACTAGACGTTCGGGCAGACGTGGATGGCGTCTGCCGTTCGGTGGTTCGGCAGGTGCGGCACGCGTGGCCGTCGCCGCTACAGACCCTGCAGCTTGCGCGAGGCGACCACGGCCTCGACCCGGTTGCGCACGTTGAGCGCGCGGAAGATCGCGGCCAGGTGGATCTTGACCGTGCCCTCGCTGATGCCCAGGTCGCGCGCGATCAGTTTGTTCGGCTTGCCCTGCGAGAGCAGGCGCATGACGTCGATCTGGCGTTCGGTCAGCAGCTTGCGCAGGCCGTCGATCCCGCGTGCCGCTTCGCCCGGCGCAGGTGCGGGTGCGGCCTCGGCCGGTTGCCAGCCCTGCGCCTGGGCATTCGCCAGCAGCAGTGGCGGGATGTAGATGCCGCCGGCCAGCACCAGCCGGATCGCCGACAGCATCACGTCCGGGGAGTAGGCCTTGGGGATGAAGCCGAGCACGCCGATTTCCATCAGCGAGCGCATCAGGTCGACGTCCTCGGAACCGGACAGCACGATCACCGGCAGCGCCGGGGCCTGCGCGCGCAGGCGGTTGACGTGCTGGTGGCCCTGGGTGCCGGGCATGGTGATGTCGACCAGTGCCAGGTCGAGCGAATCGGCATGCGTCGACGCCATCCGGTCGAGCTCGTCCAGGTTCATCGCCACCACCGTCTCCACGGCGGGATCGAGCTCGGCCAGCTTGAGCTTGACCCCCTCGATGATCAGGCGGTGGTCGTCCGCTATGAGCACTTTCACTGCGGCACCTTCATGCGTGTCCTGTCCCCGTCGCGCGATGTCGCGCAGGCTGCGGCGAGCGCAGCTGCGCTCGATGGCATCCACCATAGTCGCTGGCGCAAGCGGCCAGCAAGCCATGCGCGCCGTTCCAACGGCATAGCTCCTACGGCATATGGTTGAGCGTGGCGCGCACGCCGAAGAATGCCCGGCAGTGTGCGCCCCGTCGGCGCAGCGAATCCGAATGCCCATGACCGGGATGGCCCGCCAGCGCGATGCGTTCCTGCATGCCCCCGTGGTGGCGCGCGCGCTGCTCGTGGCCTTGCTGCTGATGCCGGGATGTGCGATGGCCGGCGGGCAATCAAACGCCACGCAACAGGCGCCAGCGGAGGTGCCGGCCACCCAGGCACCGGCGACACGCGGCGTGTCGGCGAATGCCGCGCGCGAGGCCGCATCCGCGCAGCTGGAACAAGTGCGTCCGGTCGCGACCACGCCGGTCGATCCGTCGTTGCCGCAACCGCCACAAGCAGCGCCTGTCATCCCGGTGGATGCCGATGCCGCAAGACCCGTCGATGCCGATACGGCGGTCGCGCCCACCGTTGCGGGCGTCCCGCCGCAGCGCGGCGTGATCTTCCGCATCATCCCGCCTGCGGTCGCATTGTTACCGGCTGAAGCCGGGCAGGCGAGCGCCACCGGGCCCGGCCAGGCCGCAGCGGCCACGCCCGCCCCGGGCGCGCCAGCGCCACGCGCCAGCTATCTGCTGGGCACGATCCACTTCGGCACACCCGAAGAACAGGGCATCGACTACGCCAGGCTGGAAGAACTGCTGGGCGAAACCGAAACCTTCGTCAACGAAGCCAACCTCGATGAGGCATGGAAACCGGAGTACGACGGCTATCGCTGGCTGCCGGTGGAGACCCCGCTGGAAACGATGATCGGCAAGGACGCGATCACCCTGGCCAATGCGCTGCTGCCGCAGGTGCGTCCGCAGGACCTGCAACGGATGAAACCGTGGTCGGTGCTGGCGCTGCTGGAGGCGCGCGGCGAGAGCGGCGGCGAGGCGACCATGGACGCGCGCCTGCAACGTATGGCCAGCGGCGCGGGCAAGCGCCTCGCGCACCTGGAGACGCTGGAACAGCAATTGCAGGCGCTGGATTGCGTGCCGGCGCAGGAACATTCGCTGGTGCTGGCCGAGCGGCTGCGCACGTCCTGGATCCTGCGCATCGAATCGGCGGAGGCGATGGCCTTCTACCGCAGCCGGAACCTGGACGCATGGCTGGCCAGCATCGACCGCATGGAAGGGCTGGGCGAGCAGGCGAAAGCGATCGAACAACGTTCGCGGCATTGCCTGCTGGAAGAACGCAACGCACGCTGGATCGGACCTCTGGAAACGTTGTTCCAGGACGGGCCGAGCCTGGTCGCGGTGGGTGCCGTGCACCTCGTCGGCAACGACGGCCTGCTGGCGGCCTTGCGCCGCGACGGCTACACGGTGGAGGCGCTGCCGTGGTGAGTCGCTTTTTGCGTTATCGCACGTGTGGCATCGAGCAAAGCTTAAGGGAGCGATCGGAATGGCATTCGGCATGAACGGTGATCGGCAGGTCCATTGGGGGCAGGGGGCATTCCTCAGTCCGCAACACCTGCAGGCGCAGGATGCGTGGGAGCAGGCCTGCCGGCATGCGCTGCACTTGCGGCTGACGCCGTTCCCCTGGGGCTATGAAGCGCTGCGCGTGCGCGAGGATGCGCTGGGCAGCGGCGTGGTCGATGTCGAGCATTTCTCGCTGGTCACCCGCACCGGCGAACGCCTGGTCGGTGGCTCGGTCGAGACCGCCGGCGGCAACACCCGGCTGCCCCAGCGCAACATCGCCGAGCTGCGCGTGGCCGGCAACGATCCGATCCCGGTGTGGCTGGTGTTCAACCGCGAGCGCGCGATCCAGGGCTTGTCGCAGCGCGAGTCCGAGCGCCTGCAGGCGCGGCATGCGCTGGCCACCGACACCCTGGCCGATCCGTTCGATCCGCAGGCGCCCGAGGCCGATGTCGATTTCCTGCTGTACCAGCCCAACATCGTCACCGGGCTGGACGAGAACGCCGAGGCGATCGTGCGGTCCTCGGACAGCTACAAGTTCGCCGAGCTGCTGCCGGCAGGACCCGGCAAGTTCAAGCTCTCCCACGACTACATCCCGCCGACCACCGCGATCGTGGCCTCTCACAACCTGCTGCGCTGGACCCGCGCGTTGCGCGACCTGCTGGTCTCGCGCGGGCAGGACTTCGCTTCGGTCAAGCGCCAGCGCGGCATCCGGGCGGCGTCCACCAGTGCGCAGGAAGTCATGCGCGTGGTGATGATGCAGACCTTCGGCCGGCATATCCCGCTGTTCCAGGAACACGCGCGGCTCAACACGGTGTCCGCGTATGCGATGTACCAGGACCTGCGGACGCTGGTGGCCGAGTTCTCGGTGTTCTCCGAGGACATCGGCTACTTCGGCGAACTCGCCGGCAAGCCTCGCGAAACCGAATTGCCGGACTACGACCACGAAGACCTGCGTCGCTGCTTCCGGATCGGCTTCGACCGCGCCGAAACGCTGATCAAGGCGTTGACCGTCGGTGCCGAGGTCGGCATCACCCTGACCCACGATGGGCGCTTCTACCGCGCCGACCTGCCGGTCAACCTGTTCGAGAACGACAAGACCCGGTTCTACCTGGCGTTCGAGTCCGAGCAGAAGGGCGCGGAATTGTTCGCGCGGCTGTCGCGCACCGGCAAGATCGCCTCGATGGACGAAATGCCGCGGCTGCTGTCGGCGGCGCTGTTCGGCCTGAAGATCGACCTGCTGCCGGTACCGCCCGAAGAGCTGCCGCAGAAGAGCCCGAACACCACGTACTTCCTGGTCGATACCACCCATCCCTTCTGGCAGATGATCAAGAACGGCCGCAACATCGCGGTGTTCTCCGACCTGCCCGCCGATTCGACCGTGATCAAGCTGTTCCCGGTCGCGACCCAAGACTGACGGCAGGACTGAACGCATGGCCCGACTCCTGCACCATTTCACTCCGCTGTTCTCGTATGGCCTGGCGCTGGACGAGAAGGTCAGCGCGAACCAGGCCAGCGAGCCGGCACCGTCGGTCATCGCGCGCGCGCGCGAACTGATCGACCGCGCCAAGGCGGCGGCGCTGGCGGATGGCAAACGGCCCGAACAGGTCGACGGCGCGGCGTTTGCCGTGGTGGCGTGGATCGACGAGATCATGGCACGCAACCCGTCGTGGCTGGTCAGCGGCGCGCCGCCGTTGCAGGTGACGATGTTCAACACCAACAACGCCGGCAACGAATTCTTCCAGCACCTGTCCGCGCTCAAGCAGGACCAGGACGAGGTGCGCGAGGTCTATTACCACGCGATCCTGTGCGGCTTCGTCGGCCAGTACTACTACGAGAACGGCGATACCGGCGAGCTCGGCAAGCTCAAGGAATTGCATGGCCGGCAACTGCCGATCGCGCCTGCGCCGATCCATACCCTGCGCGAAGAGAAGATCACCCCGCAGCCCTACGGCGTCGCCGATCCCTCCGGCCCGAAGTACCCGCGCCAGTGGGATCGCACCCTGCTGCGCATCGGTGCGCTGATCGCGCTGCTGATCCCGATCGGTTACCTGATCTACATCCTGATCGCCCAGCCCAAGCCGACCATCGAGGCACCGGTGCAGCAGGCGCTGGCCGGCTTCCCGTGTTCGGACCTCACCGCCAGCGTGGACGAGGACAAGCGCACGGTGAAGATCGGCGGCTACGTGTCGCGCGCGGACGACATCAGCGGGGTCAAGCAACGCATCACTGCGCTGGAAGGCGTGAAGTCCGCCGACGTGCAGGTGCAGCTGCGGATCTGGCCGCATTGCGAGGTGGTGAAGATCCTGGAGCCGTTCCAGGCCCGCAACAACGACTCCGGCTACGGGCTCACGGTCACCCCGAGCACCGGCCACTCGGATCGCTTCATCGAGGGCGAGAAGGTCACGATCAAGGTCACCCAGCCGAACTACGACGGTTACCTGTACGTCGACTACTACTTCGTCGACGGCAACATGGCGCACATCTTCCCGCACCCGAACGAGCCGGAAAGCGGCCGTCTGGTGAAGGCCGGGGAAACCCTGGTGATCGGCAACACGCCGGAAGGCTGGATCGTTGGCGCGCCGTTCGGCCAGGAGCTGATCACCGTGATCAGTTCGCCCACGCCGCTGTACGACGGCGCCCTGCCGACCTTCGACAAGGCCGAGGACTACCTGCCCAAGCTGCGGCAGATGGTCGATGCCAACCGCGGCAACACCAAGCTGGTCGCGACCTACCTGTTCATGCAGACGGAGCCCGCACGATGAATCCGCTGGACTTCGTGGAACGCCTGTTCTCGAACATCGGTTCGGTGTTCACCCGGATCGGCTACCTGTACGAGAAGAGTTCCGATACCGCCAAGAAGCCGTGGCTCCGCCGCATCGTGGTGACGCTGGTGCTGCTGGTCGTCGTCGTCGGCCTGGTGTTCCTCGGCCTGGCCCTGATCCCGATGGTGCCGATGCGGTTCTGGCAGGTGCTGGCGATCTGCCTGGTCGCACTGGTGGTGTTGTGGTGGTTCACCGCCGGCCAGCGCAAGGCCTCGCTGAAGGGGCGCACGCGCAAGCGCATCGGCGACCTCGGCCCCGGCAACGCCGAGGACGAGAAAGTCCCGACGCAACGCATGAACGCGGCGATCGCGGAGGCCAAGCGAACCATCGCGCGCTCGCCGGAAATGGACAAGGGCCGCAATCCGCTCTACCGCATCCCGTGGATGCTGTTCGTCGGCGACCAGCCCGCGGACGTGCTGGGCATCCTGCGCGCCGGCAGCGAAGTGTCGCCATTCCCGGCCTCCGACAAGCCGGCGATGGACGCGGACGATGTCTGGCGCTGGTGGTTCCACAAGTCGATGATCGCCATCGAGATGCATCCGCGCGTGGTCGCCGATGCCGGTGCGCGGCTGGATCGCGGCCTGTGGTACCAGGCGCTGATGCAGCTGGCCAACGAGCGCGAGAAGCTGCCGCTGAACGGCATCGTGGTCACGGTGGCCGCGCAGACCTTGATCGGCCCGGCCGACAAGCTCAAGGAGACGGCAACGCGCCTGCGTCGCCTGGTCGACGAGGCGATGGAACACCTGCAGGTGCAGATGCCGGTGTACTTCGTGGTCAGCGGGCTGGATCGCCTGCCGGGGTACGCGCAGGTGCGCGCCACCTTGCCGGCCGAAGCGTTCTCGCAGGCGCTCGGCCATCGCTTCGCCGACAACGAAGTGGTGAGCGCGGCCAGCAGCGGGCGGATCGAGGACGTGTTGCGGCCGATCGAGGAGCGCCTGCATGCCCTGCGCATGACTGCCATGCGCGCGCAGCACACGCCACAGGCGCGTCGTGCCGTGTTCGAGTTCATCGAATCGCTGCGCCAGGCGGGGCAAGGACTGAACCTGTTCGTCGGCCTGATGCTGGAAGACAACCCGTTCCAGCGCACGCCGCGCTGGCGCGGCCTGTACTTCGCCGGGGGTGCCGACACGAACAATCGCGGTGGTGCCTTCGTGGCCGACCTGTTCACCCGCTTCCTGCCCAGCGACCAACCGTTGGCCGGCGCCAGCTTCAAGGGCAATGCCGGGAGGATGGCGATCGCCGGCGTCGGCGTGCTGGCGATGCTGGGCCTGTCGGCGTCGATCGCCTACGGCCTGTCCTCCGCGCGCCGCGACGACACCACGCTGTTGGCGCAGACCCGCAGCGCCTGCGCCGAAGTCGCCGACCGCACCTCGAACGGGCGCATCACCTGGGTCGCCGGTTGCGGACGCACGGTCGAGGCGCTGGATGCCGCGGCCAGCGAGAGCCTGCTGAGTTTCGGCATCCGCCGTGCCGACGCCGACATCGAGACGCTGCGGCAGCGCGTCATCGACGATTTCAACAACCTGATCCTCGCCCCCGAGGACCAGATGCTGGCGACCGACATCGAGCAGCGCCGTGCCGGCATCGAGCATGCGCTCGCGATCACCCAGCGCCTGCGCCTGCTCGACGACTGCCGCGACGGCAACGACGACTGCCGCAAGCGCGAACTGCCGAACAACGTCAGCTTCGATGCGCGCTCGCGGCTGTTCGCGCCCTTCGTCAGCCCCGACCACGACACAAGGCGAGACCGCGACAACGCCGACGCCCTGTTCGCCACCTACCTCGGCTACCTGCGCTGGCAAAAAAAAAACGTCCTTGACGCAGAGCGTGAACGCCTTGAAGGCCTGCTGACCAAGCTGCTCGCCAACTACACCCCGCGCGCCGCCGACCTGCAGAAATGGGCCGACACGCGCGGGCAGGGCGTCAACCTCGCGACCTTCTGGTTGCCCGAGGGTGCGGTGGTCGGGACCGATGGCGGCGAGATGCCCGGTGTGTCGCGCGCCTACACCCGCGATGCATGGGAAGGCATCGTCGAGCCGCTGCTGGTCACGCTGAAGGCGCAGGCCCCGGACAAGCAGGCGCGGGTCGACGACCTGCGGACCAGCTACTTCCGCGACTACTTCGCCAGTTGGGCCAAGTTCCAGTCGCGCTTCCAGGACGGCATCGGCCTGTGGCGAGGCCGCTACGGCGACCTGCAGGCACGCGCGGCCGGCCACCAGAATCCGTACGCGCTTTTTTTTCAGTCCGCCCAGCGCAACCTGCATGAACTGCCGCTCGACTGGCCGTTCTCGTCGCGCTGGGCGGCCACGTGGGCGCGGATGAAGAGCGACTGGATGTCGTCGTGGCGGCCGTTCGGCCGCTTCGTGGCGGACTCCTTCAAGTTCGGCGGCGAGAAGGTCACCCCGCCGGTGTGGCTGCTGGCAATGCACGACACCGAAACCCGCGTGCTTGCTGCCGCCGAAGCCGACTACGCGCGCGCCTACCTGCGCCTGCAGGCGGAAGGCTCCGGCGAGGATGTCTACCAGTTGGCTTCCGACCTGTTCGCCAGCAAGGGCAAGGCGGACAAGCCGCCGGCATCGGACTACACGGCGATGCTCGACGCGGTCGACAAGCCCGGTGAACAATTCGCCACAGCGTTCAAGGGCAACGACCTGGGTGCGTGGTCGGTGGTGCAGGGCCCTGCAAAGCTGATCCTGTTCCTGACCGTGCACCGCGCCGGCGAGTACGTGCAGGAACGCTGGCGCGACAGCGTGGTCAAGCCGCTGGAGGCGTTGCCGCAGGAGCAGCAGATCGAAGCGCTGTACGGCGAGCAGGGCAAGCTGGGCGCCTTCGTCAACGACTGGCTCAAGCCCTTCATCACCGAGAAGGAACGCCTGCCGGTCAAGGTCGGCGGGGTGGCGATGCCGCTCACGCCCGGTTACCAGAACATGGTCGCGGCGCAGCGCAAGTTCCTGCCGGTGCTCGACAACGGCCCGCCGTTCCTGGCCGGCAGTTTCACCCTGACCCAGCCAAGCCAGCTGGGCGCGCTCGACGAGGGCGACGGCGGCACCGTGTTCGAGGTCGAATGCCGCGAGCGCGTGTATCGCGCCAGTTCCGCCGGCGAATCCCTGGCCGACGCCACCGCCCAGGTGTTCTGGTCGGCCGGCAGCTGCCTGCAGGCGCGGATCCGCCTGAGCATCGCCGCGCCGCCGGCGGAAGATGCCGAGGTCGTGCAGGAATTCGATCCCGCCACCAGCCAGATGGTCGATGCCGCGCCGGCCGGCGAGCCGATCAGCCTGACCCGCATCTATGCCGGGCCGGAAGGGTTCGCGAAATTGATCGAGGAATTCGCCGGTGGCTCGCGCGTGTTCGCGGTGGAGGACTTCCGCGAGAGCTACAGCCCGGCGCAATGGTCCGAGCTGCGCCAGCGCCTGGCCGAGGCGAAGTTCCGCAGCGCCCGCGTGTTCCTGCAGGTCGAACTGTCCGACCAGATGAAGCAATACCTCGGCGCCAGCACCGCGCGCGCCGAAGTCCCGAGCGTGATCCTCGAATAACCGCCATCCGGAGCCTGTCATGCCGATCGACGTCAACGAACTCCTCGCCCCGATCCCGGGCAGCGACCCGGCGGGCAGCGATGCCAGCTTCTCCGACCAGTTCGACCGCATCCGCGAGGCGCGCCGCGCGGACGATCCCAACCTGGCCCAGGGCGAATGGCAGACCGAACTCAAGGTGGCCGACTGGCGCGAGGCGCAGAGCCTGTCCGAGGACATCCTGCTGCGCACCAGCAAGGACTTGCAGGCGGCGGTGTGGCTGGCCGAGGCGGCGATCTCGCGCGACGGACTGGAGGGCGCGCGCGACAGTTTCGCGCTGCTGGCCGGCCTGCTGGAAACCTACTGGGAGGGGCTGTACCCACGCGCCGATGACGGCGACCTGGAAGAACGCGCCGGCAAGCTCGCCTGGTTCGCGACCTACGGCGCACGCGCCCTGCAGGCGATGCGGTTGAACGACGACCCGCAGGCACCCCTGACCCTGGCCGGCTGGATCGATTCCCGCGAGGTCGACAATCTCGGCCGGCAGAACGCCGAGGCCTACCAGGGCGCGCTCGACGAGGGCCGCATCAATGGCGAAGCCTACGACGCGCGGATGGTCGCCACGCCGGAGGCCATGCTGATGGAACGGCTGGTCCAGGTGCAGGCCGCGCGCGATGCATTCACCCGCTTCAGCACGACCTCGGACGCGAAGCTGGGCCGCGACGCCCCCAACCTGGCCGCGATCGACGACGGCCTGAAGAAGATCCAGCAGATCTACGCCAAGGTCGCCACTGCCAAGGGCATCGGCGGGGTGGCCGCGGTCGCCGATGACGGCGCGGGCGAGCAAGCCGTTGCCAGTGGCGGTGTCGCCAGCGGTGGGGCATCGGGCGGTGGCGTGGCCCTGGACCTGGGCGGCGGCAGCCTGGCCTCCAAGCAGGCTGCGCTGCGCGCACTGGGCGAGATCGCCGGCTTCTTCCGTCGCACCGAGCCGCACAGCCCGGTCGCCTACCTGCTGGAACGCGCAATCGTCTGGGCCGACATGCCGCTGGAGCAGTTCCTGGCCGAACTGATCCGCGACGAAAGCACCCTGTCCTCGATCCGCGAGCGGGTCGGCCTGCCGCCGTCCTACTGACATGCGGCGCGGACGCATTCGCGTGCCGGGGACGGCCACGCCTTCGCTCCGGTCGAATGGCATATGCCCATTTCTGGCCGTCCGGCGGATTCTGCAGGACGGTCGCGGTTCCTAGACTCGTTTGCATGATGAGCGGAGGCCGCCTTCGGCGCGCAGTTCCGTTCGGATCGATAGCAACACCCACCCAACACCACGCGCACGGGGAACGTCATGGCCAAGAAGGAAAGCACCCAACAC
The DNA here is from genome assembly GCF_041919455.1 of Thermomonas sp. Classification (GTDB taxonomy): domain Bacteria; phylum Pseudomonadota; class Gammaproteobacteria; order Xanthomonadales; family Xanthomonadaceae; genus Thermomonas. The sequence goes on along the minus strand of NZ_JAYRTQ010000008.1, from coordinate 64,487 downwards.
AAGCTCGACCGCGTGCGCGCACCGCGCGTGCAACTCACATACGACGTCGAAGTGGGCGATGCGATCGAGAAGAAGGAACTGCCGTTCGTGGCGGGCGTGCTCGGCAATTTCAGCGGTCAGCCGGCCGAGCCGCTGGGCAAGCTGAAGGACCGCAAGTTCGTCAACGTCGACAAGGACAACTACGACGACGTGCTCAAGGGCATGAAGCCGCGCGTGCAGATGCAGGTCGACAACAAGCTGGCCGATGATGGCTCCAAGCTCGGCGTCGAACTGAATTTCCGCAGCCTGGAGGATTTCTCCCCGGAGCGCGTGGCCAACCAGATCGAACCGCTGCGCAAGCTGCTCGAGGCGCGGCAGAAGCTGGCTGACCTGCGCAACAAGGCCGCCGGCAACGACAAGTTCGAGGACCTGCTCAACGACGTGCTGCAGAACACCGACAAGATCGCGCAGCTGTCGCGCGAAGTGGGCGGGAAGCCCGAGGAGTAAGCGTCCCGCGCGCCGCATTGCCACCGTCGATCCAACACGCCCAGACCCTACGAGCAGAGACATCATGGCCAATACCGAAACCCAGGCGGCGGGCGCCGCTGTAGCAGAAGCTGCCGATGGCGGCCTCCTCGACCAGATCCTCACCCAGAGCAAGATCGCCCGTTCCGACACCGAGCGGACCCGTGCCCGCGACCTGATCGCGGAGCTCGTTTCGCAGGTCAGCGACGGCGCGATGGTGGTGTCCAAGGACGCCATCGGTGCGCTGGACGCGCGCATCGCCGAAATCGACCGCGTGCTTTCCGAGCAGCTGTCCTCGGTCATGCATGCGCCGGAATTCCAGCAGCTGGAAGGCAGCTGGCGCGGCCTGAAGTACCTGGTCGACAATTCCGAGACCAGCACCAGCCTGAAGATCAAGGTCTTCAACACGACCAAGAAGGAACTGGTCAAGGACTTCAAGAGCGCGTCCGATTTCGACCAGAGCACGCTGTTCAAGAAGATCTACGAAGAAGAGTACGGCACCTTCGGTGGCGCGCCGTTCGCCACCCTGATCGGCGACTTCGAGTTCGGCCGCCATCCGGAGGACATGTACCTGGTCGAGGAAATCTCGCATGTCAGCGCCGCGGCGCATGCGCCGTTCCTCAGCGCGGCCTCGCCGGAACTGCTGGGCTTCGACGACTTCACCGAACTGTCCGGCCCACGCGACCTGGCCAAGATCTTCGACACCGTCGAATACGCGAAGTGGAAGAGCTTCCGCGCCTCCGAGGACTCCCGCTACGTCGGCCTGGCGATGCCGCACGTGCTTGGCCGCCTGCCGTACGGCCCGGACACCGATCCGGTCGAGGCGTTCAACTTCGTCGAGCGCACCGACGGCACCGACCACAACAAGTACCTGTGGATGAACGCCGCGTATGCGCTGGGCACCAAGGTCACCGACGCGTTCGCCAAGTACGGCTGGTGCGCGGCGATCCGCGGCGTCGAGGGCGGTGGCCTGGTCGAAGGCCTGCCGACCCACACCTTCGCCACCGATGACGGCGAAGTGGCGCTGAAGTGCCCGACCGAGATCGCGATCACCGACCGCCGCGAGAAGGAACTCGCCGACCTCGGCCTGATCCCGCTGGTGCACTGCAAGGGCACCGACTACGCGGCGTTCTTCTCCACCCAGTCGGCGCAGAAGGCCAAGGAGTACAACACCGACGCGGCCAACGCCAATGCGCGCCTGTCCTCGCAGCTGCAGTACATCTTCGCGGTCAGCCGCATCGCGCATTACCTGAAGTCGATGATGCGCGACAAGATCGGCAGCTTCGCCAGCAAGTCCAGCGTCGAGCTGTTCCTCAACAACTGGATTTCGCAGTACGTGCTGCTGGACGACAACGCCTCGCAGGAAGCCAAGGCGCAGTACCCGCTGCGCGAGGCACGCATCGAGGTGACCGAAGTCCCCGGCAAGCCGGGCGCCTTCAAGTCGGTTGCCTTCCTGCGCCCGCACTACCAGTTGGACGAACTCAGCGTCTCGTTGCGCCTCGTCGCCGAGCTGCCGAAGTCCGCCCGCTAAAACCGCATTCCCTTTCCAACCTCTGAGGAGATACCACCATGGCTTCCGATTACCTGCTCGAGCTCGAAGGCATCAAGGGCGAATCGCTCGACGAAAAGCACAAGGACAAGATCGAGATCGACTCGTTCAGCTGGGGCGTGTCGAACGACGGCAACATGGGTCGCGGCGGCGGCGGCGGCACCGGCAAGGCCAACTTCCAGGACGTGCATTTCACCAAGCAGACCGACAAGTCGAGCGCCCTGCTGGTGAAGTCCGCGGCCAGCGGCGATCACATCAAGAAGGCGGTGTTGACCGCGCGCAAGGCCGGCGGCAAGGGCGGCCAGGTCGATTACCTGGTCATCACCATGGAAGACGTGATGGTGAGCTCGTTCCAGACTGGCGGCAATGCCGGCAATTCCTCGATCCCGATTGACCAGTTCGCCCTGAACTACACGAAGATCAAGTACGAGTACAAGCCGCAGAAGGCCGATGGCGGCCTGGAAGGCGCGATCATGGCGCAGTACGACCGCGCCCTGAACAAGGCGACCTGATCCGTCCGTTGCTGAAACAGGCCCGCCGCGCACCACGCGGCGGGCCGTTTTCGTTCCGGGATCGCGACTGAAACGGAGCCTGTTGCATGCGTGGATTGATGGATCGCCTGGTCGATGCGCCGTTGCCGGAAGACGGCGGGCGGCGGGTGTCCGTTACCGACATGCGCAATAGCGTGTCGCGCGACCTCGAGAACCTGCTCAACACGCGTTCCGAAGGCGCGCGCCTGATCAGCGACAGCTTCAAGGAATGCCGGGCGTCCTCGTTGACTTACGGCATCCTGGATTTCTCGTCCTACAGCTTGCTCAGCCCGCACGATCGCGACCGCATCCGGCGTTCGCTGGAACTGGCGATCGGCTTGCACGAGGGCCGTCTCACCCGCATCCGGGTCACCCTCGAGCCGCAACGCGAACTCGATCGCGCCCTGCGCTTCCGGGTGGACGCATTGATGGAACTGGGGCCGGACAACGAGAAAGTGCAGTTCGATGCCGTACTGCAATTGAACACCCAGACCTACGTGGTGCGTTGAGCGGCATCGCCCGCGCGTCAATCCGCTTCCAGCAAGCCCATCCGCGCGGTCTGCGACAACCCCGCTTCCAGTTGTCCGGCCAGCGCCGCGCGCCACCAGGCGGCATCACGCAACGCATGGTCGCCACCAACACTCGCGTCGACCGGCAATGCCGCCATGCGTTCGGCAAGGTCGTGCATGAGTGTGGCGCGATCGCGACTGCCGTCGAGCAAGCGGATCAACTCCAGCGCGAGTGGGCTGTCGATGCGGATCATCGACGGACGCAGGCTGGTGATGAGGTCGGAGCCGGCCTCCACCTGCATGCGTGCCAACGCATTCGCCTTCGGTGTTGCGCCGGCTTCGGTCGCGAAGCCGGGCGGATCGCAATGCAGGATCATCAGTCCCAGTTCGAACGCGGCCAGCCACGTGTGGGCGAGCGCATCGGCATCCGCCTCGATCGTGTTCTGGCTCTGGCTGGCCTGTCGCGCGGCGATCAGGACCTCATCGAAGGCGGGTGCCGCCGGGAAGGCATTGCCGACCATCGCCAGGGCGGCCTTGATCACCGGGTGGTCGGTGGTCAGCATCGCGCCGTCGCCGCTGTGGAAGCGCACGGCCACGCCTTCGGCGAGATCCAGCGCATTGCCTTCGGCATCGTCGGTGCGCAGGTGCCCGACCGCTGACAATCCGCGCGCCATCGCCGCATCCGCCAGGTCCTGCATCGGCGCATCGGCCCGGCAGAGCAGGGTTTGCCGGAAGCGCCGGCCCTTCAGGTAGTCCAGGTATTGCTCGCGCTGCAGGCGGTCGCCGCCGGCGCGCGCGTCCAGGCGCGCGCCGGCATCGTCGGTCAGCCCGGCATCGCTCATTTCGTGGTAGTCGGCCTCTCCGAGATAGCGCAGGCCGTGGCCGCCGGCACGCGCCGCGAAGTCGCCGATCGAGAACGGCTGGTTGGTGTCCGCCAGGTCGTCGTGGAACAGCACCGAGGTCTCGGGGCGGCGCAGCAGGTCGCGGGCTTCGCTGCGCACCGCGTCGCCGTAGACCTGCGAACCGGCGACGTCGGTCTCCAGGCAAGCCAGCAGGTCGCGTGCCGCAGCGATGCGCGCGCGCGGGTCGTCGATGCCGCGCACATGGTGGCGCAGCATGTCCCACATCAGTCGCCGCAGGTGGCAGCCGGGCAGGGCGTTGTAGCTGACATAGGCGATGCCGGCGGGCGAGAGCGCCTGTCGGCACAGCCCGAGCAGGCAGTCGCGCACGACGTCCGGCACCCACGAGAAGAAGCCGTGGGCAACGATGTAGTCGAATGGATCGAGGCCCGGATCCCATGTGGTCAGGTCCGCTGCGACCAACTGCAGGTTGTCGAGGCCAAGCCTGCGCCGTGTCGCTTCGCCGCGGGCGATCGCGGCCTGCGACAGATCCACGCCGACGAAGCGGCTCTGCGGATACGCCATCGCCAGGGTCAGCAGTTGCAGGCCATCGCCGCAGCCGACTTCCAGCAGGTGGCAGTCGCGCGGCGAGGCGGCATCGATGCCGTGCAGTCGGCCGATCGCGGCCAGCCGGGACGGATGCGCCTGCGGATGCACGTGGGACGGATATTCAAGGACGTCGTAGGCGAAGCCGTCGCTCATTCTTCGGATTCCATGGGCATGACCCGGGACGCCAGCACGGTGGCCAGCATCGCCTCGCGCAGCCGGGATGGGGAGACCGGCTTGAACAGCACCGGGATGCGATTGGCGGCGATTTCGCCGATCCGGTCGGGGCGGGTTTCGCCGGTGACCAGCAGGCGCGCGAACGGCGGGCGCTGTGGATCGGCACCGTAGTGGCGGGCCAGCGTGCGCAGCACGTCCAGGCCGCTGCGGCCCTCGCGCAGGCGCAGGTCGCTGATCACCAGGTCGGGCGGCTGCCGCCAGCCGGCGACCGCGGTGGTGGCGCTGGCCTCGTCGTCGGCGATGCGGATCTCGCAGCCCCATTCCTGCAGCAACGCGCGCAGGCCTTCGAGGATGCTGGCTTCGTCGTCGACCACCAGCACCCGCAGCCCGCTGATGTCCAGCGGCATGTCCGCCGGTTCGTCGCCCGCCCCGGCACCGACCTGGCCCGCATCCAGACGCAACGAGACCACGGTGCCGCGGCGCAACCGCGAGGCCAGGCGCACCTCGCAACCAACCAACTCGGCGAGCCGGCGCACCGTCGCCAGTCCCAATCCCAGGCCACGCTTGCGTTCACCGGTTTCGTCGCTGCACTGGCTGACCTGGTAGAACTCGTCGAACACCTGCGCCTGGTGTTCGGGTGCGATGCCGCTGCCGGTATCCCAGACGTCGATCCGCAGGCGGCCATCGTGCTGGTGGCGCACGCCGACCAGCACGCCGCCCTCGTCGGTGTAGCGCAGCGCATTGCTGACCAGGTTGTTGAGGATGCGCGCCAGCATGGTGCGGTCGGTGCGCACCCAGGCATCGGTCTTGCGCACGATGAGGCGCAGGCCGCGCGACTCGGCGAGGATGCGGAAATTGCGGCTGACTTCATCGAAGACATCGTCCAGGCGCACGTCGCCGACTGCCGCGTGCATCACCCCGGCCTCGAGCCTCGACAGGTCGAGCAACTCGGAGAACAACTGGTCGAGCGAGGACACGCACTCTTCGATGTGCATGACCCGGGTCAACTTGTCCGGGTCGGTCTCGCCGGCGCGCAATGCAGAAGAAAACAGCGTGAGCGCGTACAGCGGCTGGCGCAGGTCGTGGCTGGCTGCGGCCAGGAAACGCGCGCGCGACTGGCTGGCGGCCTCCAGCCGGGTGTTCTTGTCGGCCAGTTCGATCGCGGTGCGGCCGAGCTCGCTCTGCATGCGGTTGCGCGCATCGGCCAGTGCCTGCGAGGCATCGTTGACCCCGCGCTGCAGTCGGCCCAGCAAGGCATCTTCCTCCACCTGCATGCGCACCTGCTCGCCACGGCCCAGGCCCTCGATGGCGTCGGTCAGGGCCATCACCGGCCGCGACGCCCGCACCGCGATGCTCCAGCCGATCGCGGCCACCACCGCCAGCGCAAGCAGCAGCAACACCGCGATGCGCCAGAGGATCGAGAACAGCGCCGCGTCATCGCCGGGCAAGGCCAGGCTGGCGGCATAGGCCAGCAGGCAGAACGCCAGCGTCACCGCCAGCGACAGCGGGATGACCACCCGCACCGCCCACAGCCGCAGCAGCGCCGAGCGGTCGTGCGGTCGGGCCTGGGCAAGCGACGCTTCGGTGACTTCCGACATGCAGGGATCCGGCGTGCGATGCCGTTACAAACGCGGAAACGCGCCGCGGCTGGACATCGCACGCGGCATGCCAGCGGCGATCGGGCGCCGTCGCGCACGCCATCGCCCACGAAAAAACCGCCTTTCGGCGGTTTTTTCGCAAATCATTGATTTGATTGGTCGGGGAGACAGGATTCGAACCTGCGACCTCTACGTCCCGAACGTAGCGCTCTACCAGGCTGAGCTACACCCCGACGGCAGAGCCGCGCATTTTAGGGACATGTGGCGCGGTCGGCAAGGGGGCCGGTGTTCGCCAGCCGTCGGCAGCTAAACTAGCGCCATTCCGTGACGGAGTTCCTGCCTTGATCAAGCCACGCACCCCGCCCGGGGTCATGGAGCTGTTGCCCCGCGACCAGATTGCCTTCCAGCGCATGCTGGACACGATCCGCCAGGTGTTCGAGCGGTTCGGCTTCCTGCCGGTGGAAACCCCGGTGATGGAACTGTCCGAGGTGCTGCTGACGAAGTCCGGTGGCGAGACCGAGCGACAGGTGTACTTCGTCCAGTCCACGGGTGCGTTGGAGAAGGGGGCAGAAGGCCTCCCGGAACTGGCACTGCGCTTCGACCTGACCGTGCCCTTGGCCCGCTACGTGGCCGAGCACGAGCACGACCTGGCGTTCCCGTTCCGTCGCTACCAGATGCAGCGCGTGTACCGCGGCGAGCGCGCCCAGCGCGGCCGTTTCCGCGAGTTCTACCAGTGCGACATCGACGTGGTCGGCAAGGACGCGCTGTCGCCGCGCTTCGATGCGGAAGTGCCGGCGGTGATCGCGGCGGTGTTCGAGCGGTTGGCGATCGGCGAATTCACCATCCAGCTCAACCACCGCAAGTTGCTGCGCGGCTTTTTCGAAGGGCAGGGGATCGAGGGCGAATCGCAGTTCGCGGTGTTGCGCGAACTCGACAAGCTGGACAAGCGCGGCGAGGACGCGGTGCGCGCGACCCTGGCGGGCGAGGGCTTCGCTCTGTGCGGTGACGTGATCGACCGGCTGATGGCTTTCTCCAGGGTGCGTTCGACCGGGCACGACGACGCACTGGCGAAACTGGATGCGCTCGGTACCGGGACTGTGCTGTTCGAGGAAGGTCGCGACGAGCTGCGTGCGATCGTCTCGCAGCTGAAGGCGTTGGGCGTGGCCGAGTCGCGTTACGCGTTGAACCTGTCGATTGCGCGTGGGCTGGATTACTACACTGGCGTGGTCTACGAGACCACGCTGGATGCGTATCCGCAGATCGGTTCGATCTGCTCGGGTGGCCGCTATGAAAATCTTGCCGGCCACTACACCAAGTCGAAGTTGCCCGGCGTTGGCATTTCCATCGGCCTGACCCGGTTGTTCTTCCAGCTGAAGGACGCTGGACTGGTCGATACCGCCGAGAGTTCGGTCGACGTGCTGGTCGCGCTGCTGGACGATAACGGCCTGTCGCATGCGCTGGGCCTGTCGCAGCGCCTGCGCGCGGCCGGTTTGAACGTCGAAACGCAACTGGAGCCGCGCAAGCTGGCGAAGCAGTTGCAGTACGCCGACAAGGCCGGCATTCGCTTCGTGGTGATGCATGGCGAGGACGAGGCCGCGCGCGGCGTGGTCGCGGTGAAGGACCTGCGTCGCGGCGAGCAGTTCGAAGTGTCGGAGGCCGAGTTGGCCTCGACCCTGCTGGTCGAGCGCGAACAATTGCGCAGCATCGGGGGAGCAGGGCGATGACGATCAGGCTCGATGGCGTCTCGCTGACGCGCGCACAACTGGTGCAGGTCGCTCGCGGCGAAGGCGTCGAACTGGACGAAGCTTCACTGCCACGCGTCTCCCGCGCGGCCGACTTCCTCGCCGCGCAGGTCGCGCGCGAGGAACCGATCTACGGTGTCTCCACCGGCTTCGGCAGCAATGCCGACAAGCTGCTAGGCGCGCATCCGCTGCGCGACGAATTGCCAGGTGCGACGCGGTCCGGGCAATCGCCGCATATCGAACTGCAGCGCAACCTGATCGTCACCCACGCGGTGTGCGTGGGCGAACCGTTCGCGCCTGACGTGGTGCGGGCGATGCTGTGCATCCGCATCAACACGCTCCTGCGCGGGCATTCCGGCATCCGCGTGCAGACCCTGCAGGCGCTGGCGGCGATGCTCAATGCCGGGATCGTGCCGGTGGTGCCGCAACTCGGTTCGGTGGGTGCATCCGGTGACCTCGCGCCGTTGTCGCATCTCGCCATCGTGCTGCTCGGGGGCGGGGAAGCCTTCGTCGACGGCGAGCGTGTTGCCGGCGCCGAGGCCCTGCGTCGCAAGGGCCTGCAACCGGTCACGCTGTCCTACAAGGAAGGCCTGGCGCTGAACAACGGCACCGCGCAGATGCTCGCCACCGGCGTGCTGGCCGTGCAGCAACTCGAAGACCTGCTGGACACCGCGGATCTCGCCGCAGCGATGACGATCGATGCCTTCGCCGGCCGGCTTGGTGCGTTCGCACCGGAAGTCCACGCATTGCGTCCGCACCCGGGCCAAGTGAAGACCGCCGACAACCTGCTGCGCCTGCTCGATGGCTCCACGCTGTCCGACATCGCCTATCACCTGGTGCCGCGTTTCCGGCAGTGGTTGCCGTCGAGCTGGGATACTCCCGCCGCGCAGGCGCTGAGCTTCGACATCGGCTGGGACTGGGTGCCGTTCGGCCAGCGCCATGGCCGCGAGAAGTTCTACCAGCGCTTCATGCCGTTCCGCGGCGGCAAGAAACACCAGCCGCAGGACAGCTATTCGCTGCGTTGCATCCCGCAGGTCCACGGCGCGGTGCGCGATGCGCTGGAACAGGCCAAGCGCGTGCTCGACATCGAGCTCAATGCGCTCACCGACAACCCGCTGATCTTCCCCGATAAGCAGGCGGAGCACGTGGAGGAGCAGGTGATCTCCGCCGGCCATTTCCACGGCATGCCATTGGCGCTGGCGATGAGTTACCTCAAGGCAGCGATCCCGGTGCTCGCCTCGATCAGCGAGCGCCGCCTCAACAAGCTGGTGGATCCGGCGACCAACGACGGCCTGCCGGCCTTCCTGATCGGCAACGAGGACGGCACCGAGTCCGGCCACATGATCGTGCAATACACCGCTGCGGCGATCGTCAACGATCTGGCCAGCCGCGCGATGCCGGCCTCGGTGTATTCGATCCCGACCTCGGCCAACGCCGAGGACCATGTCTCGATGGGCGCCAACGAAGCGCGCCACGTGTTGGCGATGGCGGCCGACCTGGGCAAGGTACTCGGGCTGGAGCTGTACACCGCCGCGCAGGCGCTCGACCTGCGTCGCGACATGATCAATGCAGCGCGTGACTTGGCGGATCGCGCCGATGCTGAAGCCTTTGCCACCAAGGTGCAGGGCGGGCCGTTGCCGGATGCCGTCGACCGTGGCGCGTTCCTTGTCGAGGTCGATGCCCTGCGCACGCAGCTGGCGAACTCCGCCGAATTCCGGCCGGGCCGGGCCGTCGCCGCGGCGCATGCCGCGATCCGCGCACGCATCCCGTTCATGGAACGCGACCGCGCGATGGATGGCGATGTCGCCAGCGCGGTGGCGTTGGTGGTCGAGGGCAGCGTGTTGGCCGCTGCCCGCAATGCCCGGGCGTAGCCCGGGCTTATCGCGCGCCGGCCTGCAGAAGGCCGGCGCGCTCCAGTAATGCGACCAGTTGCGCCCGGAACTCCGGGCCGTCGCTGCTCCAGCCCCGGGTGCTGTCGATCACCTTTCCGTCCTTGACGACGGCGAATGTCGGCATCGCCCAATGCGGAATCAGCGCCCACTCACTGCGACCATGGATCGCCAGCATGGGCGCCTGCGGATACAGGCGGTTCCATTCCGCCAACGCGTCGAGATTCTCGCCGCCCGGCTGGAGTGAAACCCAGCGGGCATGGCGGGCGAACACCGGGCCCAGCATCGGATCGCCGGTGATCTCGCGAGCCGCATCTTCGGAAAAATGGCAGCCGGCGACGACGATGATCTGCAGCGGCGCCAGGTCGATCCCGATGCGCTTCGCCTTGCTGCCATCGGCACTGAATTGCCAGGCGCTGGGCATGTCGCCAGTGTAGCTGTCGATGAACTGCGGGACGGCGGGCAGCTCCGCGTCGGTGTGTCGTGCCGCGAAGTCGCGCGCAGCATCGAAGCGGCCGGCTTTCAGCAGGACGTTGAAAACGCGCTCGGTCGCCTTGGCATCCGCCACGCCGCGACGTTCCAGTTCCGCATGCACGCGGACAGCCGCATCGGCCACCTCGCCGTCGTCGGAGTAGAAGGCAGTACTCGATACGGCCTGCCAATACAGGGCCAGGTTGGCGTCGCTGGCCGCGCTCAAATCATCGGCGCCGTTGATCTGGCTGAAGTTCGCTTCGTACTCGCGCCGGATGTTGATGGCGTATGCCAGGTCGTCGGGTCGAGGCCGCATGTCGGCCAGCTGCTTCACGCGCTGCGCGCGCTGGGCGATGTCGCCGTCCTGGGCCAGTGCTGGCTGGGCGAGCAGGAGTAACGACAGGAGCAGGATTTTCGGATTGGTCATGAGCCGCAGGATAGGTCGGTGAGAAGGGGTTGCCTATATCCCATGCATGGATTAATGTATTAACGCGCTAATACATTAATCCGATGAAGCAACGCCCCGAGCCCCTGCCGAAGTACGACGCCGCCATCGCCATCGACGCGCTGGCCGAAGCACTGTCCGCGCTGAAAGGAGCGAGCGAGATCCGCGCCTTCCTCGAGGACCTGTGCACGCCTGCCGAACTGGAAGCCATGGGCGACCGCTGGCGGGTGGTGCCGCAGTTGCTGCAGGGGCTGCCGTACCGCGAGATCCACGAGCGCACCCTGGTCAGCGTGACCACCATCGGCCGCGTTGCCCGTACGCTCGAGCGCGGCACCGGCGGGTACGGCACCGCCGCCCGCCGCCTGCGCCTGCCCACCGCTTCCCATTGAGCCAATCCCCATGAGCCCCACCGCCAACAGCGCGGTGCGCGACCGACTGCGCATCGCCATCCAGAAATCCGGACGCCTCAGCGAACCGGCGCGCGCCCTGCTGGCCTCATCGGGCCTCAGCTGGCGCGAGAGCCGCGACAAGCTGTTCTGCTACGGCGAATCCTTGCCGGTCGATCTGTTGCTGGTCCGCGACGACGACATCCCGGGATTGATCGCGGACGGCGTCTGCGACCTCGGCATCGTCGGCCGCAATGTGCTGGCGGAGCAGGCCGGCGAACGCACCGAAGCCGGCAAGCCGGAAGTCTTCCGCGAGTGGCGTGCGCTCGGATTCGGTGGCTGCAAGCTGTCGCTGGCGGTGCCGGACGACTGGGATTGGCAGGGGCCGCAGCAACTCTCGGGCAAGCGCATTGCGACCACTTATCCGAACCAGTTGCGCGCCTGGCTGCGCGCGCAGGGGGTCGATGCCGAAGCGGTGGTGCTCAATGGCTCGGTGGAGATCGCCCCGCGCCTGGGCCAGGCCGATGCCGTCTGCGACCTGGTCTCCAGCGGCGCCACGCTCGCCGCCAACCAGCTCAAGCCTGTGCTCGACATCATGCGCAGTGAAGCGGTGCTCGCCGGGCCGGCGCAGCCGTTCGGCGACGTGCGCGCGGAACTGGCCGACCTGCTGCTGCGGCGCATGGACGGCGTGTTGCGCATCCGCGACAGCAAGCTGTTGATGTTCCAGGCGCCACGCGATGCGGTGGATCAACTCCTGCAACTGCTGCCCGATGCCGAACCGCCCACCGTCTGCGCGGTCGACGGTGCGGACACCCTCGCGTTGCAGGCGCTCTGCCACGGCGCGATGACCTGGCAGCGGCTGGAAGACCTCAAGCGTGCCGGAGCGCGCGGGCTGATGGTGCTGCCGGTGGAGCGGATGCTGGCATGAAGCGGATCGACTGGAACGCGCTGGACGAACGCGCGCGCGCCGCAGTGTTGCAGCGCCCGGTGCAGTCGGTGTCCGACGCCGTGCGCAGCGGCGTGGCGACGATCTTCGACGATGTCGCATCGCATGGCGATGCCGCGTTGCGCGACTGCACGGCGAAATTCGACGGCGTGACGCTGGCGGATTTCGAAGTCGGCGCGGAAGAATTCGCAGCCGCGCGGGAATCGGTGCCGGCCGACGTGCTATCGGCGATTGCCGAGGCAGCATCGCGAATCGAAGCCTTCCATCGCGCCGGCATCGCCGCACCGTATGCGCTGGAAACCGCACCGGGGTTGTTGTGCCAGCGCGTGCAGCGGCCGATCGCGCGCGTGGGCCTGTACGTGCCCGCGGGTAGTGCGCCGCTGCCGTCGACGGCACTGATGCTCACGATCCCGGCGCGCCTGGCCGGCTGCCACGAGATCATCCTGTGCACGCCGCCGCGCAAGGACGGCAGCGCCGATCCCGCCGTGTTGCTGGCCGCGCAACAGGCACCCGGCGTGCGCGTGTTCAAGCTCGGTGGCGCGCAGGCCATCGCCGCGATGGCGATCGGCACCGACCGCATTCCACGCTGCGACAAGCTGTTCGGGCCGGGCAATGGCTGGGTGGATGAGGCCAAGCGGCAAGCGTTGCAGCGGCCGGGCGGGGTCGCGATCGACATGCCCGCCGGTCCGTCGGAAGTCCTGGTGATCGCCGATGCCGGCGCGGATCCGGCGTTCGTGGCTTCCGATCTCCTGTCGCAGGCCGAACACGGCCCGGATTCGCAGGTGTTGCTGGTGTCCGACAGCGATGCGCTGCTCGATGCGGTTGCGGTCGAAGTCGATGCGCAACTCGGGCGTTTGCCGCGCGCCGGCATCGCCACGCAGGCGTTGTCGGCGTCGCGGCTGGTGCGGGTGCGCGACATCGCCCAGGCGATCGCGGTCAGCGATGCCTATGCACCCGAGCACCTGATCCTGGCCGTGCGCGAACCGCGCCGATGGCTGGAGCGCGTGCACAACGCCGGCAGCATTTTCCTCGGCGACTGGACGCCGGAAGCGCTGGGCGATTACTGCAGCGGCAGCAACCACGTGCTGCCGACCGGTGGCGCGGCGCGCGCGTGGAGCGGGCTGTCGGTGGCGAGCTTCCAGAAGGCGATCACCGTGCAGGATGCGAGTCGCATCGGCATCGCCAGCGCCGGTCCTTGCGCAGCCACGCTGGCGCACGCGGAAGGCCTGCAGGCGCATGCGCGCGCGGTCGAACTGCGCCTGGAGCGCGCGGCATGAACGCGACCGTCAACGCATTGCTGCGCGACGACCTGCGCGATTTCGGCGGTTACAAGTCCGCGCGCAGCGACCTGGTCGAAGGCAATGTCTGGCTCAACGCCAACGAATCCGCATGGGCCAATCCGGCCGATGCCGATGCGACCCTGCGTCGCTATCCGGATCCGCAGCCGCGTGCGCTGCGTTCGCGCCTGGCTGCGCTGTACGACGTCGAGCCCGCGCAATTGCTGGTCGGCCGCGGCAGCGATGAAGCCATCGACCTGCTGGTGCGCGCATTCTGCGCGCCGGGGCAGGGTGCCATCGCGATCGCGCCGCCGGTGTTCGGCATGTATGCGGTGTCCGCGCGCCTGCACGGCGTGCGCACCGTCGAGGTGCCGCTGGTCGATGGCGAGCAGGGTTTGCGCGTCGACCTGCAGGCATTGGGCGATGCCGCGCTGGCGAGCGGCGCCAGCCTGGTGTTCCTGTGCACGCCCGGCAATCCGTCCGGCGAAGCCTTGCCCTTGATCGAGATCGCATCGCTCGCGGTTCGCCTGCGCGGCAAGGCGCTGGTGGTGGTCGACGAGGCCTATGCCGAATATTCCGACGTGCCATCGGCGACCGCGCTGTTCCCCGCGCACGAGAACATCGCGGTGCTGCGCACGCTGTCGAAGGCGCACGCGCTTGCGGCGGCGCGGGTCGGTTGCGTGCTGGGCGCGCCTGAACTGATCGACGCATTGCGCTGCTGCCAGGCCCCGTATCCGATGCCGCAACCGGTGACCGACGCCGCGCTGAAGGCACTGACCCCGCAGGCACTGGCGAGCACTGCGGCGCGCGTGGCGGAAGCGCGGGGCTGGCGCGAGCGCCTGGCGGAAGGCCTGCGCAGCCTGCCGCAGGTGCTGCGGGTGTATCCATCGGCGGGGAATTTCCTGCTGGTGCGTTTCATCGATGCCGATGCCGCGTTCGCGCAACTGCTGGAGGCCGGCGTGGTGGTGCGCGACATGCGGGCGATGCCGCAACTCGGCGATGCGCTGCGGATCAGCGTCGGTACGCCGGACGAGTGCAGGCGCGTGCTGGCTGCGCTGGATGCGGATGCCGTGGAGGTGGCGGCATGAGCGGCACGCCGATCCTGTTCGTCGATCGCGACGGCACTCTGATCGAGGAGCCGGAGGATTTCCAGATCGATGCCTATCCGAAGCTGCGCTTCGTCAAGGACGTGATCCCGGCGATGCTGAAACTCCGCGATGCCGGCTACCAGTTCGTCATCGTCAGCAACCAGGACGGGCTGGGCACCGAAGGCTATCCGCGCGAGAGTTTCCAGGGCCCGCACGATTTGATGATGCAGGTGTTCGAGAGCCAGGGCCTGCGCTTCCGCGACGTGCTGATCGACGAGAGTTTCCCCCACGACAACAGGCCGACCCGCAAGCCGGGGCTCGGCATGATGGTGGGTTACCTGCAGGATCGCGGCATCGACTGGGCGCGTTCGGGGATGGTCGGCGACCGTCCGACCGACATCGAGTTCGCGGACAACATGAAGATCCGCGGCTTCCAGTTGAAGACCGCGCAGTTCGGCGGCGACTGGGACTGGAACGGCATTGCGCACGAACTCGCGGATGCGCCGCGCCGCGCGGTGGTCCGGCGCAACACGAAGGAAACCAAGATCCGCGTCGAGGTCGACCTCGACCGTATGGCCGAGCCGCAGATCCACACCGGCCTGCCGTTCTTCGACCACATGCTGGAACAGATCGGCAAGCACGGCGGCTTCGCGCTGGACGTGCGTACCGATGGCGACCTGCACATCGACGAGCACCACACGGTGGAAGACACCGGGCTCGCGCTTGGCCAGGCATTGAAGGACGCCCTGGGCGACAAGCGCGGCATCGGCCGCTACGGCTTCACCCTGCCGATGGACGAAACCCTGGCCAGTGCCGCGCTGGATTTCAGCGGGCGGCCGTACTTCGTATTCGATGGCGCCTTCAAGCGCGAGCGCGTCGGCGACCTGCCCACCGAGCTTGTACCGCATTTCTTCCGTTCGCTCTGCGATGCCTCGGGCCTGAACCTCAATCTGCAGGTGCGCGGCGACAACGACCATCACAAGGTGGAAGCGTGCTTCAAGGCGCTGGCGCGCGCGCTGCGCCAGGCGATCAAGCGCGAAGGCGCGGAACTGCCATCGACCAAGGGCACGTTGTGACCACGCTGGCCCTCGTCGATGCCGGTGGCGCCAACCTCGGTTCGGTGCGTTATGCGCTGGAGCGGTTGGGCGTGGAGGCGCGCATCGTCCGCGATGGCGATGGCCTGCGCGATGCCGGGCGCATCATCCTGCCCGGCGTGGGCGCAGCCGCGCCGGCAATGGCCCTGTTGCTTGAGCGCGGCCTGGTCGCGCCGCTGCGAGCGGCGAAGGTCCCGTTGCTCGGCATCTGCCTCGGCATGCAATTGCTGTTCGAGTCGTCCGAAGAGGGTGACGCGGATTGTCTGGGTCTGTTGCCCGGTCGTGTGCGGAAGATGGTCGGTGCGCCGGGACTGCGGGTGCCGCACATGGGCTGGAACGAGCTGGAACGCGTGCGTGATTCCGCCTTGCTCGATGGCGTCGCAGACGATGCGAGCACCTACTTCGTGCACGGCTATGCCGCGCCGGTGACGGCGGACTGCATCGCTGCCTGCACGCATGGCGAGCGCTTCGCCGCGATGGTGCAGCGTGGCGTTGTTGCCGGTGCGCAATTCCATCCCGAGCGTTCGGCCGCGGTCGGCGCGCGGCTGCTTTCGAATTTCCTGCTGTGGAAGGGCGCATGAGGTTCACCGTCTATCCCGCGATCGACGTGCGCGAGGGCCGCGTGGTGCGCCTGCGCCAGGGCGACTATGCCGAGGAAACCCGCTACGGCGACGATCCGCTGGCCTTCGCCAGGCGCTATGCCGATGCCGGCGCCACGTGGCTGCACCTGGTCGACCTGGACGCCGCCAAGGCCGGCGGCTACACCTTGCGGCCATTGCTGCGCGACATCGCCGCGGCGACGTCCTTGCAGGTGCAGACCGGCGGTGGAGTACGAACACGCGATGACGTGGCGGCATTGCTCGATGCCGGCGCAACCCGCGTCGTGATCGGTTCGCTGGCAGTGCGCGACCCCGCCAGCGTGCTCGCATGGATCGGCGAATTCGGCAGCGAGTCGATCACCGTCGCGCTCGATACGCGCCGCGATACCGATGGCGTATGGCGCCTGCCGGTGCACGGCTGGACCGAGACCGCATCGGAAACCCTCGACGACCTGCTGCGGCGTTATGCCGTTGGCGGCTTGCGCCACCTGCTGTGTACCGACATCGACCGCGACGGCATGCTGACCGGCCCCAACATCGCGTTGTATCGCGACATCCGTGCCGCGCATCCCGTCCTGGAATTGCAGGCCAGCGGTGGTATGCGCGATGTCGCCGACGTGATCGACGCGCGCAATGCCGGGTGCGCCGGCGCGGTGCTCGGCAAGGCGCTGCTGGAAGGGCGGCTGTCGCTGCCGGAGGCGCTGCAATGCTGAGCCGCCGCATCATCCCGTGCCTGGACGTGCGCGAGGGCCGCGTGGTCAAGGGCGTCAAGTTTCGCGACCACGTCGACATGGGCGACATCGTCGAACTGGCGATGCGCTATCGCGACCAGGGCGCGGACGAACTGGTGTTCTACGACATCACCGCCAGCCCGCAGGGCCGCAGCGTGGACCGCGGCTGGGTGGAGCGGGTGGCGCGGGTCATCGACATCCCCTTCTGCGTGGCCGGCGGCATCCGCAGCGTCGAGGATGCGCGCGCGGTGTTGCTGGCCGGTGCGGACAAGGTGTCGATCAACACGCCTGCGCTGGAACGTCCAGCGCTGATTTCCGAACTGGCCGAGGCGTTCGGTGTGCAATGTGTGGTCGTCGGCATCGATTCGGTGCGCGACGCCGATGACGAATGGCGCGTGCGCAGCCACACCGGCGATCCGGATGCGATGCGCGCGCCCGGCAAGCGCACCCTGGATTGGGTCGTCGAGGCGCAGGCACTCGGTGCCGGCGAGCTCGTGCTCAATTGCATGGGCAGCGACGGCGTGCGCGGCGGCTACGACATCGAACAGCTGCGTGCGGTGCGCGCGCGCTGCAACGTGCCGCTGGTGGCGTCCGGTGGTGCCGGCGAGGCCGTGCATTTCACCGAGGTCTTCCGCAAGGCCGATGTCGACGCCGCGCTGGCCGCCAGCATCTTCCATTCCGGCGCGGTGGCGATCCCCGCGCTCAAGCAGGCCCTGCGCGCGCAGGGCATCGAGGTGCGGTTGTGACGCAAGCCATCGTCATCGATATCGATACCGACGCATTGGCGTGGCAGAAACAGGAGGGCCTGTTGCCGGCGATCGTGCAGGATGCCGACAGCCTGCGCGTGCTGATGCTCGGTTACATGGATCGCGAGGCGCTGCAGGCCACGCTGGACAGTGGCAAGGTCACGTTCTACAGCCGCAGCAAGCAGCGCCTGTGGATGAAGGGCGAAACCTCCGGCGACGTGCTGGACCTTGTCCGCATCGAGACCGATTGCGATGCCGACACCCTGCTGGTGCAGGCGCGACCGCACGGCCCGACCTGCCACCTGCAGCGCGCAAGCTGTTTTCCGTCCGCGCCATGTGATGGCCTGGCCGAACTGGATGCGCTGATTGCCGCGCGCGAACGCGAACGTCCCGTCGGCAGTTACACCACCCGCCTGTTCGAGGGCGGCGTGCGCGGGATCGCGCAGAAGGTGGGCGAGGAGGGCGTGGAGACCGCGCTGGCCGGGGTGGTGCAGGACGACCGCGCGCTGCTCGGCGAAGCCGCCGACTTGCTGTTCCACCTGCTCGTGCTGTTGCGCGCGCGCGGGCTGTCGCTCGAGGACGCGAAGCGCGTGCTGGAATCGCGGCGCGGCTGATCCGAAGATAGAGCCCCGGATGCGCTGCGCTTATCCGGGCTACGCAAAGCGAGAATCAGACCAGGCTGACGGAATGCCGCACGCAGTTGCGGCCATCGTCCTTGGCCCGGTACAGGGCTTCATCGGCCAGGCGGATCACGTCCTCCGGCGTCGCCCGTTCTCCGCTCGCGGTATGCACGCCGATGCTGGCGCTGAGGTGGATGTTGCGGCCGTCGTTGTCCACCGGGGTCTGGTGGATGCGCAGGCGCACCGCCTCGGCGACCTGCAGCGCCTGCTGCGCATCGAACCCTGGCAGCACCGCCACGAATTCCTCGCCGCCGAAGCGCGCCACCAGCCCGCCGCGCGGCTGCACCACGTCCTCGATGCACCGTGCGGCCACGTTCAGGCAGTCGTCGCCAACCAGGTGGCCGTGGGTATCGTTGATCCGCTTGAAATGATCCAGGTCGAGCAGCAGCAGGGCGACCGGCTGGCCGTTGGTGCCACGCAACTCGAGCGCCTGCGACAGCGCCTCGCGGAAGTGCCGGCGGTTGTAGACGCCGGTGAGCGGATCGCGCTGGCTGTATTCGCGCAACTGCACGTTGGCCTCGCCGAGCTGCGCCATCGCCGTGCGCAACTGGCGGGTGCGGTCGATCACGCTGCGTTCCAGCCGCTCGTTGTTCTCCTGGACGATGCGGATGTTCTCGTTGCGCAGCCCGGCATAGCGCGAACCCAGCGCCAGCGACAGCAGCAGCATCTCCAGTGCCGAGCCGATCTGCACGCCGTTGAGCGTCCAGAAGTTGGGCGGCACCACGCCGAAGGCGAGCAGGGTGAATGCAGTCGTGCCTGCCAGGAACAGCGACCACGCCAGCAACAGCAGCCGCGCGGGCTTGTAGCCGCGGCGCAGCATCACCACCGTCGCGATCATGATCCAGACCACGCCCACCAGCACCGCCCGCGAGGCGACCGGCGTCGCCGTGCTGTACGGCAGCCAGAACGAGGCGACGCCCAGCACCACGAAGAACCCGGTCACGCCCAGGCTGACCAGGTTGCCGCGCGGCCAGCGTTCCTGCAGTTCCAGGAAACTGCGGGTGAACAGTTGCATGCCGACCAGCGCCAGGCAGATCGACAGCGGCACCGAGGCATCGGCCAGCCATGGCGAGTTCGGCCAGAAATATTCGAAGCCGTAGCCGTTGAGGGTGAACAGCACCAGCCCGAACGCACCGGTATGCAGCAGGTACCAGAAGTAGCCGGAGTCGCGCAGCATGATCCACAACACCAGGTTGTAGAACAGCAGCGCGAGCACGATCCCGTAGTACAGGCCGGTGGAGAATTGCGCGTCGCGCATGACCTCGGCGAAGGCGCGTGGCGTGTACAGCACCAGCGGCACCTGCATCGAACTGTGGCTTTGCACGCGCACCAGCAGTTCCACCTGTTCGCCGACTGGCAGGTCCAGGCGGAAATTGGGATGCCGATAGCGGATGTAGCGGCTGTTGAACGGCACGTGGTCGCCGCTGGCATGGTGCTCGACGCGACCGTCCGGGTAGCGCAGGTACAGGTCGAGCTGGTCGCTGAGTGCGTACTGCTGCACCAGCAGCCAGCGCGATTCGTCGCGCTGGGTGTTCACCAGCGGCAGGTAGAACCAGTACGCGCCTTTCTGGAAGCCGAAGTTGGGACTGCCGTCGGGCAAGGGCGAGAACCTGCCGGCACGGGCCTGCGCGAACGCATCGGTGGCGCCATCGCTGGCGTACACGTCGTGGCGGTAGGCGATGACGTCGTTGAGCGGGATGGCGCGCTCGCCGGCCAGCCGCAGCGGTTCCACCGCGCACGCCGGCCAGGCCGTGGCCAGCAGCGCAAGCGCCACCACCAGCAACCATGCCTGCAACATGCCCCGCGATGCGCGCAAACGACCCCCGTCGCTCTGTCCCGTGCCGCGATTCTAGTCCAGCCGTCTCGTCCTTGCGGCACGCCATAATGGGGCATGCCCGCACTCCTGATCGCCGCCATGCTCGCCCTCGCGGGGCCTGCCGATGTCGCCGCCACCGCCTGTGTGCCGGTGCACGTGGAGGCGCCGCTTGCGCTGCCGCACGCGCAGGGCGACGGTGCTGGCTGCATCGACTATCGGCGCGCGCCGCGTTCGGGCCAGGGGGACGTGGCCCGCGTGCTGGTCTTCGGCGACCCGCAGGTAAAGTCGGCGGACGATGTCGATCATTTCCGGCGCGACATCGTGGAACCGATTTCAGGCACGCATGGCGCCTCGCTCGGCATCACCCTGGGCGACCTGGTCGACGATGTCCCGGCGCTGTTGCCCGAGGTGAAGGCAGCCACCGCCTCGCTGGGCATCCCCTGGCTGCATGCGCCGGGCAATCACGATGTCGATCCCGGCGCCGCCAGCGATGCCGCTTCGCTCGCCGGCTTCCATCGCGCGATCGGGCCGGACACCTTCGCCCGGCAGACCGCGCTGGCCAACATCGCGATCCTCGACGACGTGATCCTGTTGCCGGGCCAGAAGCCGGGTTACATCGGCGGCCTGCGCGAGGACCAGTTCGCCTTCCTCGAACGCTGGTTGCCCACGCTGGCGAAGGATCGCCTGCTGGTGCTGGCGATGCACATCCATCTGTTCGACGAAGCCGGCAAGGACAGCTTCCGCGATGCCGACCGCGAGCGCCTGTTCGCGCTGTTGAAACCGTTCCCGCACGTGCTGGTGCTGACCGCGCACAGCCATACCCAGCGCCATGTCTTCCACGATGCCGCGACCGGTTGGCACGGCGCGAACCCCTTGCACGAATACAACGTGGGCGCCGCCTGCGGCGCGTACTGGTCGGGCGCTGCCGACGCGCAGGGCATCCCCGCCGCAACGATGGCCGACGGCACCCCGAACGGGTACGCCATGCTCACGGTGAAGGCAGGTGGCGAGTACGCAGTGGCCTGGCACAACGCGCGCGACCCGGACGATCGCCAGATCGGCCTGCATGCGCCGAAGCTGTTGCGCCGCGGGGCGTATCCGGCTTGGGGCGTGTTCGCCAACGTGTACATGGGCACGGACGACACCCGCGTGGAATTCCGAGTGGACGGCGGCGACTGGATGCCGATGAAGAAAGTGCTGCAGCCGGATCCCGCGCTGCTCGCCGAGAACGCCATCGACGATGCCAGCGAGGTGCTGCGCGGCCACGATCGTTCGCCGGAAGCGGAGGCATCGACGCACCTGTGGCGCGGCTCGTTGCCGACGAAACTGGATGCCGGCGAGCACCTGGTCGAGGTGCGCGCGTTCGATCGCTGGCGTGGCGAGCAGCGGGCGACCACGACCTATCGACTCGAAGAAGCACCGCCGCGCTGAGGCCTCCGCGCCGGCGCGTCGAACCCTGTCTTACGGCGATGCACGCTCCGTCGCGGCGGCCGGTTCCGCGAGCGGCCAGGGATACGCGAGCGGAGCGCCCGCATCGAGCCCCGAGCGCCAGTCGGCGAGCGTCGTCCTGATCGCGTTGCCCTCGGAGACCTGCGGATGCGAGGGCTCGAAGCCTGCGGCGTCCTCCCAGCCGGCGATGCGCTTTTCCGCATGCCGGAACGCAGCGGTGAAGTCGGTCTCGCGATTCAGTCCTTCCACCAGCCAGGCGCGGCCGAAGAAGGTCGCGGTGGAATCGCTGTCGCAGCCGAACGAAGGCCGGTCGCTGCGTGCCGCCGTCATCAACAGGGTATTGTCGCCGTGCAGGCGCGCGATGAAGCCGCCGGAATAGCAGGCGGAAATCACGATCACCCGATTGCGGATGCGTGCCTTGTCGAGGATGAAGGCGATGTCGTCCGGGACCAGCGCATCGTCGATGTACGGCGGGAAATGCAGGACCAATTCATGCTCCGGCGTGCCATGCATGGTCAGGTACAGCAGCAGGATGTCCTCGCGGCGATCCATCCGTTTCGCGACGCCCTTCACGGCGTCGTAGAGATTGTCGTAGCTGGCCAGCGGCCGCGGCGTTGCACCCACGCTGTCGGGATGGCTGACCAGGCTCAGCGTGCCGCGCGCATGCAAGCGCTGGCGCATCAGGTTGTCGAGGTAGATCGCTTCGTTGCGGAACACGTCCTGGGTGCCGTCGCCGGCGACCCCGATCACGTACAGGTCTGGGATGCCGGGCCGCTGGCGCGGCAGGGCCGCGACCTGCTTCGCGACCAGGCCGATGTCGCGCTTGGCGATGATGTCGGCGAGATCCCGATGGCGCGATGCCGAAGCCGTCGCCATCGACGCCAGCAATGCGCAGGCGCAGGCGAACGCCGCGGACCGGCTCATGTGCCGGCGTCGATCTCGTCGAAACGCTCGACCCGCAGGTGGCCACGCGCGGCATCGCCGGTGCGGGGCGTCGGATAGTCCTCGCGGCGATCCAGCAACACGGTGCGCATGCCTGCTTCGCGCGCGGCATCGAGTTCCTCGACGACATCGGACAGGAACAGCACGTCGTGCGGCGCGCGATCCAGGCGATCGGCAATCAATCGATAGGCGTCGGCATCGCGCTTGTGGCCGATCTCGGTATCGAAGAAGCCGCGGAACAGCGGGACCAGGTCGCCGGCGTCGGTGTGCGAGAACAGCAGCTTCTGCGCCGGCACCGAGCCGCTGGAATACACCGCCAGTGCATGGCCTGCGTCATGCCACTTGCGCAGCGCGGGCACCACGTCGTCGTAGAGTGGTGCGGTGAAGTCGCCCTCGCGATAGCCGGCTTCCCAGATCAGGCCCTGCAGGGCCTTGAGGGCGGTGTGCTTGCGGTCCTGGTCGATCCAGCCCTGCAATGTCTCGACGATCATCTCGTCCTGGCACAGGCCGCCGCTTTCCACGGCGACGATGTCCAGCCAGTGGCGCACCTTCGGATCGTGGCCATGTTCGCGGACGAAATCGGGCAGGGCGGCGCGTGCGTACGGGAACAGCACGTCGCGGACGAAGGAGATCGAACTGGTCGTGCCTTCGATGTCGGTGAGGATCGCGGTTTTCTGCATTTGCTCGTCATTCCCGCGAAGGCAGGTAGTGCTCCGTCTCGGCGAAGGCCGAATATCCAGCATCTTGAGGGCAAGTATCGGGTTCGAAGATCAAAGTCGCTGGATCCCCGCCTGCGCGGGGATGACAGCGATCAGATCGCCTGCCCGACTTCGTAGCGCGGGAATTGTCGGGCGATGTCGGTGCCGGTGAAGTGCCCGACCCAGCCGTCCGGCTCGGTGAAGAAGCGGATCGCGACGAAGCTCGGCTCCGGCCCCATGTCGAACCAGTGGGTCATGCTGTCCGGCACCGCGATCAGGTCGCCGGCCTCGCACAACACCTCGTAGACCTTGCCCTCGACGTGCAGGGTGAACAGGCCGGAGCCCGCCACGAAGAAGCGCACCTCGTCTTCCTTGTGGAAATGCTCGTCGAGGAACTTGCCGCGCATCGCCTCGCGGTTGGGGTTGTCCGGCGCGATGCTGACCACGTCGACTGACTTGAAGCCGTTGGCTTCGACCAGGCGGTCGATGTCGACCTTGTAGGCGGCCATGATCGTCTCGGGTGCGTCGCCGGGCTGCACGCCATGCGCAGGCTCCCACTGCTCGAGGTGCACGCCGATCTTCGCCAGCTCGGCGCCCATTTCGGTGCGGTCGGTGGTCGCCAGCAGCGGCGTGCCCGGGGCGTGATCGTCGAAAATGCGCAAACGGCTCATTGCTTCAGTGTCCTCAGTTCCAATTCGCAGCCCAGCAGGAATTCGAAGGCTTCCAGGTGGCGGCGCGCCTCGGCCATGTCGCGGCCCCAGGCATACAGGCCGTGGCCGTCGATCAGGTAGCCCCACAGGCATTGCGCGTCGAGCGCGGCTTCGACCCAAGCCGCGAGCTCGTGCATGTCCTGGGTGTTCGGGAACACCGGCACGTCCATCGCGCCCTCGTGGGTGGTGTTGCCGAAGAACGCCTTCTGCAATTCGTACCCCTCGAAGCGCACATGGCCGGCGGGTGCGTACAGGCGCGAGGCCACCGTCTGCGTGCGCGAATGCGTGTGCAGCACGCAGCCGATCTCCGGGAAGCGCCGGTAGAGCTGGGTGTGCAACAGGGTCTCCGCCGACGGCTTCTTGCCGTTGCCGACCGCCTTGCCGTCGAAGTCGACCACCATGATGTCGGCTTCGGTCAACCGGCCCTTGTCGCGGCCGGAGACGGTGATCGCGGCATGGCGATCGTCGAGGCGGCGCGAGAAATTGCTGCTGGTCGCGGGCGTCCAGCCGGCATGCGCGAGTTCGCGCACGTTGGTGATGATCTCGCCGGCGAGGTGGCGCAGGTGCTGGGCGTCGTAGGGGAGCGTGTCCATCCCCGAAGTGTAGCGAATCGATGTCGCCGGTTCGTCGAATCGCGGGCAAACAAAAACCCGGCCGAAGCCGGGTTTTCGTGAACGCGTCATGCCGATGCGGCGCGACGCTCTTCTCAGGCCTGCGGGCCTTCGTGGAACGGCGGTTCCGGATCGATCTTCGGGCCGCCATGCGGGCCCTTCAGGCCGCGCGCCAGTTCGCTGTTGCGGTAGCCATACAGCGCGTAGACGATGAAGCCCAGGATCGCCCAGCCGAAGAACATCGCCAGGGTGTAAAGCGAGAGGTTCAGGAACAGCAGCAGGCAGCCGGCGATCGCCAGCGGGCAGACCACCCAAGCCATCGGCGTGCGGAACGGACGCGGGCGGTTGGGCTCGCGCTTGCGCAGAATCAGCACGCCAGCGGACACCGCCATGAAGGCGAACAGGGTGCCGGAGTTGGAGATGTCGGCCAGGATGCCGACCGGGAACATCGCGGCGAACAGGGCCACGAACACGCCGGTGATCATGGTGACCACGTGCGGGGTGTGGAACTTCGGATGCACCTTCGACAGGGCTTCCGGCAGCAGGCCGTCGCGCGACATCGTGAAGAAAATGCGGGTCTGGCCGTAGATCATCATCAGCACCACCGAGGGCAGGGCCAGCGCCGCGGCCAGGCCGATGGCATTGCCCCAGCCGGCGAAGCCCAGCACCTTCAGCACGTGGGCCAGCGGTTCCTTGCTGCACACCAGGGCCTCGGAGCCGGCGCAGGCCGCCGCCATCTCCGGAGTGCCGGGATGGATCGCCAGGCCATTGGCATCCAGCATCGGCTGCGAACCGATCGCGCCGACCGCACCGTAGCCGACCAGCATGTAGAAGATGGTGCAGACCAGCAGCGAGCCGATCAGGCCGATCGGGATGTTGCGGTTCGGATTCTTGGTTTCTTCGGCCGCGGTCGACACCGCATCGAAGCCGACGTAAGCGAAGAAGATCGAGGCCGCCGCGCCCAGCACGCCGATGCCGCCCAGCGGGCTGCCCCAGCCGGTCGGGAAGAACGGCTCGAAGTTGACGTCCTTGGCCGCGGGTACGGCGATGGCGATGAAGGCGGTGAGGGCGACGACCTTGACCAGGACCAGGATCGCATTGACCTTGGCCGACTTCGACGTGCCAAGCACCAGCAGGCCGGTCACCACGAGGGCGATGGAGAAGGCGAGGATGTTGAACGCGCCGCCATCCATCGGGCCGGTCTTGAGTGCCGTCGGCAACTCCATCCCGGCACTCGCCAGGAGGCCGTTCATGTAACCGGACCAACCCACCGAGACCGCTCCGGCAGCGACGGCGTATTCCAGCACCAGTGCCCAACCCACCGTCCAGGCCAAGGCTTCGCCCATCACGCCGTAGGTGTAGGTGTAGGCCGAGCCGGACACCGGAATCATCGAGGCGAGTTCGGAGTACGCCAACGCCGCTAGCGCGCACACCACCGCCGCGATCACGAAGGCAATCATCATCGCCGGGCCTGCCTTCTGGCCGGCTTCGGCAGTCAGCACGAAGATGCCGGTGCCGATGATCGCGCCGATGCCGAGCATGGTCAGCTGGAAGGCACCGAGCTGGCGCTTGAGCGCCTTCTTTTCGGCGGTTTCGAGGATCTTGTCGAGTGGCTTGACTCGCTGGAACAGCATCAGGTGGTCCCCCGGGTTCTTGTTCGTGGACGAACCTGCCCAGGGGCAGGCCGCAAGCCCGCGACCATAAACGGTCACATGCGCCGCGCACAAGCGCCGCGGGTCATCCTGCGGCGATAATCGCGCCCTCCCTCGGGCTTCCGCGACGCAACATGGCCGACTTCGATGATCCAGTCCTTGCCTCCGCGCTGGCTGAATACGCAACGCAGTGGCCAGCGGAGCGTGCAACGGTCGGACGCTTCGAAGAATTGCTGGGCGACGAGGCCGATCCCTTCGTGCGCGAGCGCCTGGCTGGGCACTTCACCGCATCCTGCTGGCTTGTCGATCGCAGCGGCGAACGCACGCTGCTGACCCATCACCGCAAGCTGGGCCTGTGGCTGCAACTCGGTGGCCATGCCGACGGCGAGCGCGACCTGCGCATCGCCGCCCTGAAGGAGGCCGAGGAGGAATCCGGCCTGCACGACCTGCGCATCGAACCGGCGATCTTCGACCTCGATCGGCACTGGATCCCCGAGCACAAGGGCGTTGCCGCGCATTGGCACTACGATGTGCGCTTCGTCGTCCACGCCGGCGAGGACGAGG
This sequence comes from Thermomonas sp., assembly GCF_041919455.1. GTDB lineage: Bacteria > Pseudomonadota > Gammaproteobacteria > Xanthomonadales > Xanthomonadaceae > Thermomonas. The sequence continues at coordinate 37,639 of NZ_JAYRTQ010000008.1, read as the reverse complement.
CCTACACCGTCAGCGACGAATCCCATGACCTGGCATGGCGGCAGGTCGCCGAGCTCGCGGTCGAGGCCGGCACCGATCCGTCCGTGCAGCGCATGGCGCGCAAATGGCTGGCGCGTTCCGATCCCGATTTGTAGGAACGGCTTCAGCCGCGAGCTCTTGTGGGAGGGGCTTCAGCCCCGAGCTCTCGCGCTGCGGTGGTTCGAATCGGGCCTGAAGGCCCTCCCACAAACGCACTTCAATACAGCACGCGCGTCCGCAAGGTGCCCGGGATCGCCGACAGCGCCGCGCGCAATTCGCTGGCCTGCGCATCGTCCGCAGCGACGTCGATCACCACGTAGCCCACGTTCGGATCGGTGCGCAGGAACTGGCCATCGATGTTGATGCCACGCTCGCCGAAGATGTCGTTGATCTTCGAAAGCACGCCCGGGACATTGCGGTGGATGTGCAGGATGCGGTGGCTGCCGGCGTGTTCGGGCAAGGTGACCTCGGGGAAGTTCACCGCGCTCAGGGTGCTGCCGTTGTCGCTGTAGCGGACCAGCTTGGCCGCGACCTCGATGCCGATGTTGTCCTGCGCTTCCAGCGTGCTGCCGCCGACGTGCGGGGTCAGGATCACGTTGTCGATGCCGAGCAGGGGGGAGACCAGCGGGTCGTCGTTGCCCTTCGGTTCCTCGGGATAGACGTCGACCGCGGCGCCGCCGATGTGGCCGGATTGCAGCGCGGCCGCGAGCGCATCGATGTCGACCACGGTGCCGCGCGCGGCGTTGATGAGATGCGCGCCGGGCTTCATCTTCGCCAGTTGCGCGGCGCCGATCATCCATTGCGTCGCCGGGGTTTCCGGCACGTGCAGGGTGACCACGTCGGACTTCGCCAGCAGCTCGTCCAGGTCGATCGAGGCGCGTGCATTGCCGAGCGAGAGCTTGGTCTCGATGTCATGGAAGAGGACCTGCATGCCCAGCGCTTCGGCGAGCACGCCGACCTGGGTGCCGATGTGGCCATAGCCGACGATGCCCAAGGTCTTGCCGCGGGCTTCGTGGCTGCCGGCGGCGGACTTGCTCCAGCCGCCGCGGTGGCATTGCGCGGATTTCTGCGGGATCCCGCGCAACAGCATGATCGCCTCGGCCAGGACCAGTTCGGCCACGCTGCGGGTATTCGAGTACGGCGCGTTGAACACCGGGATGCCGGCGAGTTCCGCCGCGTGCAGGTCGACCTGGTTGGTGCCGATGCAGAAGCAGCCGATCGCCAGCAGTCGCTTCGCATCGGACAACACCTCGGCGCTCAGGTGGGTGCGCGAGCGGATGCCGATGAAGTGGGCGTCGGCGATCGCCTTGCGCAACTCGTCCTCTGGCAGCGACTTGGCGTGGGTGACGATATTGCTGTAGCCGGCCGCCCGGAAGGTCTCCACCGCATTCGGGCTGATGCCCTCGAGCAATAGCACCTTGATGTCCTGCTTCGGGTAGGAAGTCTTCTTCGGGGCCATGGCAAGGCAACGGGCGAGGGGAGCCGCACTATGCCAGATGCAGGCGTTGTTTTGCCGCACTGCGTCATGCCATTTGGACGCGCCGCCATGCCGTGGCCGTCGCCCTGGAAAGTTGCGGCTGAAACCGCGCCGCCATGCGCTTCGCGGGCGCTGGACGCATCGGCGCGCGGCTGGCACGCTGCGGCATCCCACGCGTCGCCATCGACCCGCCCATGACCGATCCCCGCATCGCCGACCTGCACGCGTCGGTGCCCGGCCTGCGCCTGCAGACCGACCCCGCCGACCTGGAACACTATGGCCGCGACTGGACCCGGCGCTGGACGCCGGCACCACTCGCCATCGCCCTGCCGGGCAGCATCGACGAGGTCCAGTCCGTCGTGCGTTGGGCGAAAGCGAACGCCGTCGCCATCGTCCCATCGGGTGGCCGCACCGGACTCTCCGGTGGCGCGGTGGCAGCGAACGGCGAACTGGTGGTGAGCCTGGAACGGATGAATCAGGTGATCGGCTTCGACGCGATCGACCGCACCCTGACCGTGCAGGCCGGCATCCCGTTGCAACTGGCGCAGGAGGCCGCCCGCGAACGAGGCCTGCAGTACCCCGTGGACTTCGCCGCGCGCGGCTCCTGCAGCATCGGCGGCAACATCGCCACCAATGCCGGCGGCATCCGCGTGGTGCGTTACGGCAACACCCGCGAGTGGATCGCCGGCTTGAAGCTGGTGACCGGCGCCGGCGAGCTGCTCGACCTCGGCCGCAGCCTGGTCAAGAACTCCAGCGGCTACGACCTGCGCCACCTCGCCATCGCGTCCGAAGGCACGCTCGGCATCGTGGTCGAGGCGACGTTGAAGCTCACCGATCCACCGCCGCCGACCAACGTGATGCTGCTGGCATTGCCGTCGTTCGACGCACTGATGCAAGTGTTCGATGCGTTCCGTGCGCGATTGCAACTGCAGGCCTTCGAATTCTTCACCGACCGCGCGCTGCACCACGTGCTGGCGCATGGCGCGCAGGCACCCTTCGCGGAAACGCATCCGTTCTACGTGGTCACCGAATTCGCCAGCGACGAAGCCAGCGAGACCGAAGCGCTCGCCGCATTCGAACAGTGCATGGAGGCCGGGCTGGTCAGCGATGGCGTGATCAGCCAGAGCGACGCCCAGGCCGCGCAGCTCTGGCGCTTGCGCGAAGGCATCACCGAAAGCCTGGCGAAACACGTGCCGTACAAGAACGACGTGTCGGTGCGGTTGTCGGCGATGCCGGGCTTCCTCGCCGAAACGCAGGCCTTGCTGGGCGATGCCTATCCGCACTTCGACGTGGTGTGGTTCGGCCACATCGGCGACGGCAACCTGCACATCAACGTGCTCAAGCCCGACGGCATGGCGCAGGCGGACTTCGTAGCCGATTGCGACCGCGTCACCAAATTGCTTGCCGAACGCCTGCACGCGCATGGCGGCAGCATCTCCGCCGAGCACGGCATCGGCCTGGTCAAGAAACCCTATCTGTCGAGTACGCGCAGCAGCGCGGAGATCGCGACGATGCGCGGGATCAAGGCGGTGCTGGACCCTGCCGGGATCATGAATCCCGGCAAGCTGTTCGATCCGTAGGAGCACGTCGCCCGCACGAGGCGTCCGGATTCTTGTAGCCCGGATAAGCGCAGCGCATCCGGGGATTTCCGCGGTTCGTTCCCGGATGCGGCCTTCGGCCTTATCCGGGCTACATCAATCCTTGTGCGAGGCGCGCGTCCAGCCGCGCGCGGATCGCCGGCCATTCCGGCGCGGTGATCGAATAGGTGTACGTATCGCGCAGGCTGCCGTCCTTGTGGCGCTTCCAGGCACGCAGGACGCCGTCGAGCTTTGCACCGAGGCGTTCGATCGCCGCCTGCGAGCGCAGGTTCAGGTGGCTGGTGTGGAAGAACACCGACTCCGCGCCCAGCGTGTCGAAGGCGTGGCCGAGCATCAGCCGCTTGTTGGCGGTGTTGACGTGGCTGCGCCACACGGATGCTGCGTGGAAGGTGTAGCCGATCGCCAGCGTGGGCACCGACAGGTCGATGTCGTAGAAGCGCGTGCTGCCGACGACGCGATCGCCCGAGACGATGGCGAAGGGCAGCACGCGACCGGCCTCCGCGGCGAGCAGGGCTTCCTCGACCCAGTGCGGGATGCCGTCGCGGCCCGGCACGTTGACGTAGTTGATCGCGCCGATGTCGCCATCGTCCACCGCGTCCTGCAGCGCGGGAATGTGCTCGCGCGCAAGCGGCTCCAGGCGGATGCCGTGGCTGGCGAGGGTGACGGGATGAAGCGTGGCGATCATTGAATATTGGCTGCCGTACTGCTCTTGCTCGTCATCCCGGCGAACGCCGGGATCCAGCTTTTGCGATGAAGAGCTGGATCCCGGCGTTCGCCGGGATGACGGCTCATGAAGCGATGACAGCGAAGACTCAGTCCGCGCGCCCGGCGAATTCGCCTGTCACCGTGTTGACCAGCACCTTCTCGCCGTTGCCGATGTACTCCGGCACCATGATCTCGATGCCGGTGCTCAGGCGCGCCGGCTTCGGGCGCTTGGTCGCGGTGCCGCCCTTGAGTTCCGGTGGGGTCTCGACCACGTCGATGGCGACGCTGGCCGGCAACTGTATGGCTACCGGCAGGTCGTCGATGATCTGCACGTAGCAGCCGGTCAGGTCGTCGACGATGTAGCCGGCGGCATCGCCGACCACCTCGGCGTCGAGCGTGTAGGGCGTGTAGTCCTCGTCGTCGAGGAACACGAAGGCATCGCCGTCCTTGTACGAGTACGTCACCTGCCGGCGCGAGAGTTCGACTTCCTTCAACTCGTCGTCGCCGCCCACGCTGATGTCCAGCTTGCTGCCGCCGGGCACGCTGTACATGGTGAAGCGGAACTTGACGTTGCCGCCGCGGCCCTGCGGGCTGCTGCGTTCGATGTCGCGGATCTGGTAGACGCTGCCGTTGTGTTCGACGACGTTGCCCTTCTTGATGTCGTAAGCCTTCATGGGATGTCTTCTATCGGGAGGTGTGGAGGGCGCGGAAGATGCGCTCGTTGAAGTACCAGGTGAGCAGGCCCCAGCCCAGGCCGCCGATCGCGCACAGGGGCAGGGCGACGGCGAGCAGCAGCGGGAATTTCGGATGCGCGGCACCGAACTGGAGCAGCATCATGATGGCGAGGAAGGCGAACATCAGCCCGCCCCAGAACACGATGCCTTTCAGCAGCGCGAAATGCCACATCCCGCGTGCACGGATCGCCGGCCACTTCTGCGCGACCCAGCGCTCGGCGCGGGAACCGTATTGGGTCACTTCGGCGCCAGCCGGGTCGCGCCGTCGAGGCGGATGGTCTCGCCGTTGAGATAGGGATTGCCGAGGATGTAGCCGACCAGGTCGGCGAATTCCTCCGGCTTGCCGAGGCGCGACGGGAACGGGATCGACGCAGCCAGCGATTGCTGCACCTCGTCCGGCATGCCATCGACCATCGGCGTCCAGAAGATGCCCGGCGCGACGGTCATCACGCGGATGCCGAAGCGGGCCAGTTCGCGCGCCATCGGCAGGGTCATGCCGACCACGCCACCCTTCGACGCCGAATACGCGGCCTGGCCGATCTGGCCCTCGTAGGCGGCGACCGAAGCGGTGTTGACGATCACGCCGCGCTCGCCGTCGGCGCCGGCCTCGTTGCCCTGCATGCGTTCGGCGCAGGCCTTGGCGACGTTGAAGCTGCCGACCAGGTTCACCATCACCGTGGTCTGGAACTGCGAGAGCTTCATCGCCCCGTCGCGGCCCAGCACGCGGCCCGCGCCGAGGATGCCGGCGCAGTTGATCGCGGCGTTGAGGCCGCCCAGGAACTCCCTGGCGGCGTCGACGTTGGCAATGACGCCCGCTTCGTCGGTGACGTCGGTGCGGAAGTAGCGCGCGTTCGCTTCGCCCAATTCGGCGACGGCCGCTGCACCCTTGTCGTCGTTGACGTCGAACAGCGCGACCTTGCCGCCATTGGCGACCAGGTGCTGCGCCACCGCGAAGCCCAGGCCGGACACGCCACCGGTGATGACGGCACGGGCGTTGGAGAGTTGCATGCGGGGATCCTGCGTGCGGGAAAACGCGATTTTACCCCGATGCTGCTTTTTCCTTCTCCCTCCGGGAGAAGGTGGCGCGAAGCGCCGGATGAGGGTGCGGCGCGCCACGCTGCCGGGCAAACCAACCCTCACCCCAACCCCTCTCCCGGAGGGAGAGGGGCTAAAGATCCAGCAGATAGAACGTGTTGCAGCCGCCATGCCCGGTCGCGCCCATCGGCCCGTCGATCCGGCGGAAGCCGCTGCGTTCGTACAGCCGCATCGCGGCGTCCATGCCGGTCAGTGTTTCCAGGTAGCACTGGCGGAAACCGGCGTCGCGTGCGGCCTGCAGGCAGCGCGCCATCATCGCCGCGCCGGCGCCGCTGCCGCGTGCTTCCGGCAGGAAATACATCTTGCGCAACTCGCAGGTGTCGCCATCGGCGCCAGCGAGCGGGGCGATGCCGCCGCCGCCCAGTACCACGCCGTCGCGTTCGACCACGAAGTACGCGTGCCGCGGCTCGGCATACGCGCGGCTCATCCAGTCCACTTCCGGGTCGCTGATCGCGAAGCCGCAGCCGGTCGCACCGAACTCGGGCATCACCGTGCGGATGATCGTGGCCATCGCCACATCGTCGTCGGCGTGGATCGGGCGGATCGAGGTGTTGTCCGGCAGTGCCATCGTTCAATCCTGTTGCGCGATCACGCGCTTGGCGAATTCGCCCGGCAGCAGGCCGGGCGCGAACAGGAAGCCCTGGCCAACCTTCACCCCGAGCCGGATCATGAAGTCGCGCTGCGCTTCGGTCTCGATCCCCTCGGCCACCAGGCCCAGGCTCAGGCTGCTGGCGATGCCGGCGACCGCTTGGCAGATCGCCACGTCGGAGGGTTTGCCCGGCACTCCCTTGATGAAGGTCTGGCTGAGCTTGAGTGCGTGGATCGGCAAGCGGCGGAGGTAGTTGAGCGCGCTGTAGCCCTCGCCGAAATCGTCGATCGACAATTGCACGCCGAGCCGGCGCACGCGGTCGAAGACCTCGAGCGAATCCGCCGCGTCGTCGACCAGCACGCGCTCGGTCAGTTCCAGTTCCAGTGCATGCCCGGGCAGGCCGGCCTCCTGCAGCACGCGCTGCACGCCCAGGCCGAAGTCCTCGCCCAGGAACTGCCGGTACGACACGTTCACCGCCACCCGCTGGATCGGCAGGCCATGTTCGTGCCAGCGGCGCATCTGCGCGCAGGCTTCCTGCAGCACCCACTGGCCGATGCGGACGATGTCGCCGGTGGTCTCGGCCAGGTCGATGAAGCGGTCCGGGCGCATCTCGCCCAGTTGCGGATTGCGCCAGCGCACCAGCGCCTCGGCGTAGAGGATGCGGCCGGTGCGCAGGTCGACCTGCGGCTGGTAGACCAGGTGGAACTCGCCCTTGTCGAGCGCGCGGCGCAACTGGGTCTCGGTCTGTAGCCGCTCGTGCTGGCGGCTGGCCAGCTCCGGCGAGAACGACTGGAAGCCGTTGCGCTGCCGGCGCTTGCTGTCGTACATCGCCACGTCGGCGCTCTGGATCAGCTGGTTCGGGGTGTCGCCGTCGTCCGGCGCGTGGGCGATGCCGATGCTGGTGGTGACGTTGAACTCGTCCTTGCCCAGCCGGAACGGCTCGCTGAAGGCGTGCTGGATCTGCTTCGCCAGTCGCTGCGGGCGTTCGTGGTCGTCGTCCGCGCGGCAGGCCACCAGGAATTCGTCGCCGCCGAAGCGCGCGCACAGGCCCTCGGTGCCGACCGCCGTGGCGATGCGGTGCGCGGCATCGACCAGCAACGCGTCGCCGGCGTTGTGGCCGAGCACGTCGTTGACGATCTTGAAGCGGTCCAGGTCGATGTACAGCAGGCACAGCCCGGAATGACCGGGGTTGCGCATGCGCAATGCGATCTGCTCGAGGATCGCGTCGCGGTTCATCAGGCCGGTCAGTGCGTCGGTCTGCGCCTGCAGGCGCAGCGCCTGTTCGGCGTGCTTGCGCTCGGTGATGTCCTGCAGGGTGCCGCTGAGGCGGTCGCTGCCGGGATCGTGCGGGTCGGGTTCGCCGATCATGCGTACCCAGAACGGGCTGCCGTCGGCCTGCGCGCCCTGCAGCTCCAGTTCGAAGCCGGTGCCGTCGCAGATCGATTCCAGGGTACGGCGCAGGCGCTCGCGGTCGTCCTCGCGCAGGCAGGCCAGCACCTGCTGCATCGAGGCGAGCGCATGCCCGGCGCCGAGGATGCGGCTGGCCTCGCGGGTCAGGTACAGCGCGCCGCTGGCGCGATCCCACTGCCAGCCGCCGATCTGCGCCAGTTCCTGCACGCGGTCGAACAGCGCCTTGTCGCGTTGCAGTTCGGTGATGTCGCTGCTCAGGGTCAGCACCATGTCCGCCTGGTCGGCGCCAGGCGCGAACTGCGGCACCGCGGTCACCGACAGCCACAGCAGGCGTTGCGTGCTGCGCCGGAACAGGCCGAGTACCTGGCTGCTCACCGCCTGCCCGGTCGCCAGCGCGCGCGAGGCCGGATGCGCCTCGAACGGCAGGAAACGGCCGTCCTCGTCAACCACCAGCCAGTCGTTCCAGTCCGGTTCGACGTGGATGGGCTCGTCGCCGCCGATGCCGTAGATCCGGCTGGCGGCGGGATTCATGTAGTGCACGCGGCCCTGCCGGTCCTGCAGGGTGATCGCCTTGTCGATGCCCTCGATCAGGGTGTGGTAACGCACCTCGGCGTCGTGCCGCGCGCTGAGGTCGCGCGCCACCGCGACCATCGCGTTCTCGCCGTCGTAGACCAGGTTGGCCGAATGCACTTCCACCGGGAAGCGGGTGCCGTCGGCGCGCATGTTGGTGACCTCGATGACGTAGGTCTCACCGCGGTCCAGCGTCTCCAGCACCGGCACCAGGTGGTCGCGCGGAAAATCCGGGTTGAGCACTTCGATCGGCTTGCCGATGATGTCCTGGCGCGGCCGGTTGTAGGCGCGCATGCCGGCCTTGTTGAGGTCCAGGACGGTGCCGTCGCGGGCGAGCACGCTGACCGGGTCGGGCACCGCATCGAACAGCGCGCGGTAGCGCAGGTTGCCGGCCTCGATCGCCACTTCCGCCCCGGCCAGCGCATCGCCGGCCTGCAGAAGCAGGGCCTGCAGCGCGGGCGACAGGCCGGGCTTGGCGGCTGCGTCCCGCAAGGCCTGCGCCAGCGCCTGCGCATCGGTCGATGCCGGGTCCGGCGCGGCGGGAAGCGGCGGCACGGACGGGGCGTTCATCAGGCGCCCAGCGCCTTGCCGGCCTTGCTGCCGGTGTCGCGCCCCAGCAGGCCGGCCAGCCAGTGGCCGGTCTGGGCCAGCAGCGGCAGGTCGATGCCGGTGCGGATGCCCAGCCCGTGCAGCATGTAGACCACGTCCTCGCTGGCCACGTTGCCACTGGCACCCTTCGCATACGGACAGCCGCCGGCGCCGGACACTGCGCTGTCCAGCACCGACACGCCTTCTTCCAGGCAGGCCAGCACGTTCGCCAGCGCCTGTCCGTAGGTGTCGTGGAAATGGATCGCCAGTGCGTCCATCGGCACCTCGGCGGCAACCGCCCGCAGCATCGCCCGTGCCTTCGACGGGGTGCCAATGCCGATCGTGTCGCCCAGCGAGACCTCGTAGCAGCCCATCGCGTGCAGGTCGCGGGCGACGCGCACCACGTCGGCCAGCGGCACTTCGCCCTGGTAGGGGCAGCCCAGCACGGTGGAGACGTAGCCGCGCACGCGCACGCCATCGGCGTTCGCGCGTTCCAGCACCGGGCGAAAGCGCTCCAGCGACTGCGCCACGGTGGCGTTGGTGTTCTTCAGGTTGAACGCTTCGGAGGCCGCCGTGAACACCGCGACTTCCGCCGCGCCGGCGGCGCGCGCGCGTTCGTAACCCTGTTCGTTCGGCACCAGCACCGGATAGGAGATCCCGGGTGCGCGGGTGATGCCGGCCAGCACCTCGGCGGCATCCGCCATCTGCGGCACCCATTTCGGGCTGACGAAGGCGGTGGCCTCGATGCTGCGCAGGCCGGTGCGGGAGAGCCGGTCGATCAGTTCGATCTTGTTGGCGGTGCCGATGTCGACCTGCTCGTTCTGCAGGCCATCGCGCGGACCGACCTCGACGATGCGCACCTCGGCGGGGAAGGGCATGTCAGTTGCCCTCGCTTGCCGGTGCTGCGGGTTCGGCCGATGCCGCATCGACAGGGACGCGGCGCAGCACCATCAGCGGTTCGCGCACGAACAATTCCGGATACTTGCGCAGCAACCTGGCGATGCGCTTGCCATCGCCGGCGATGAAGTTGTTGTACGTCGGTTCCTTCGTCTTCAGGCCCTTGGTATCGGGTCGCACGGTGTACCCGTCGATCTTCTTCGCCTTGATGGCTGCCGCGATCCACGCATGGTCGGGGTCGTACAGGCGCATCGTGTCGCCGTCGCGTTCGTAGCGCAGCAGCGCAGCGCCGCAGCGCGTGTTGCCCGGGCCGATGCAGTCCGGCTTGCCGGAGTCGTTGTGCAGTTGCAGGTACTGGCCCGCGCGGGTGTCGACCAGGGTCAGGCGGATCGGCTTGCGTTCGCCCTTGGTGGTCGCGCTCCGGCAGTCGGCGGCGATCTCCACGATGCCTTGCGGTTTCATGTCGTCGTCGGCGCTGGCGACCGGCTCCCAGCGGCCGGGCCAGGCCGGGTCGCAGTCGGTCGTGGTGCCGGTGGGCAGGGACTGGAACACCGTCGTCGAACAGCCGCCGAGGCACAGCGACAGCAGCAGCAAGGCCAGGCAGGCGGTTCGATGCATCGTCATTGCTCCAGCGTGGCCAGTACCGCATCGCCCTCGACGAAGTCGCCGGCCTGCGCGCGCAGCTCGGCCAGCACGCCATCGCGCGGTGCCTTGAGCGCCAGTTCCATCTTCATCGCCTCGATCACCAGCACCACGTCCCCCGCGGCTACCGCGTCGCCCGGCTGTTTCTGCACCACCACCACGCGGCCCGGCATCGGTGCACGGATGCGGTGTTCGGCGCTGCCGGCGTCGCCGCCTTCGCGACGATACACCGCCTCGGCGCGCAGGCGCAGGCGTTGCCGGCCATCGTGGACCAGTACGTCATCGCCCTCGGACAGCGCATGGAAGCGATGCATGCCGCCGTCGATGCGTGCGCTCAGTGCGTCGCCTTCGATCCGAGCGCCGGAGATCGCGTGCGACGTGCCGTCCAGGTCGATCGCGTAGTCGCCACCGTGCCCACGCGCGACCAGTTCGATCCGCGCCGCACCGTCCGCGAACGCCAGCCGCCGGCTGCCGCCATGACCCAGCCGCCAGCCATCGGCGATCGCCCACGGCGAACCCGGATCGCTGCTGCTCGCGGCTGCAGATCGCGCATCCGCTTCCTGCGCCAGCAGGCGGGTGGTCGCCGCGGCGAGCAGCAACACGCGATCCGTCTCTGCAGGCGTGAGGAATTCGTCGAGGTGGCGATCCAGGTAGCCGGTGTCGATGCTGCCGCCGACGACGGCCGGATGCCGCGCGAGCCGCTCGAGGAACGCGATGTTGGATTTCGGGCCGGCGATTTCGCAGGCCGCCAGCGCCTCACGCAGGCGTGCCAGGGCGCGCGGACGATCCACGTCCCAAGTGATCAGCTTGGCGATCATCGGGTCGTAGAAGATCGTCACCGTGTCGCCTTCGACCACGCCGGAATCGATGCGCACGTTGCGCGAGGCCGCCGGCAGTCGCAGCGTCTGCAACGTGCCGGAGCCGGGCAGGAAGCCGGCATCCGGATCTTCCGCATAAAGTCGGACTTCGATGGCGTGGCCGTGCTGCCGGATCTGTTCCTGCGCCAGCGGGAGCCTTTCGCCAGCGGCGATGCGCAACTGCCATTCGACCAGGTCCAGTCCGGTGACTTCCTCGGTGACCGGATGCTCGACCTGCAGGCGGGTGTTGATTTCCATGAAGTAGAAGCCGCCATCGGCCCCCACGATGAATTCCACCGTCCCGGCATTCGCATAGTCGATCGCATGCGCAGCCTGCACCGCGGCCGCACCCATCCGCGCACGCAACTCCGGTGTGAGGAACACCGAGGGCGATTCCTCCAGGACCTTCTGGTAGCGACGCTGCGCCGAGCATTCGCGTTCGTTGAGGTGGATCGCGCCGCCGTGCGCATCGCCGAACACCTGGATCTCGATGTGGCGCGGATGTTCGATGTAGCGTTCCAGCAGCACCCGGTCGCGGCCAAAGGCGTTGCGTGCCTCGCGCTGGCAGCTTTCGAGATTCGCGAGGAACTCGTCATGTGCGCGAACGATGCGCATGCCCTTGCCGCCGCCGCCATGCGCGGCCTTGATCATCAGCGGGTAGCCGATTGCATCGGCCTCGCGCAGCAGCAGGTCGGGCGACTGTTCTTCGCCGGTGTAACCCGGCACCACCGGCACGCCGGCTGCGGCCATCAGGTCCTTGGCGCCGGCCTTGCTGCCCATCTTGCGCATCGACGTGCCGGACGGACCGATGAAGGCGATCCCGGCGGCCAGCACCGCATCGGCGAAATCCGCGTTCTCGGACAGGAAGCCGTAGCCGGGATGGATCGCCTGCGCGCCGCTCTTCTTCGCCACCTCGATGATCGCGTCGCCGCGCAGGTAGCTGTCCTGCGGGCGCGCGCCGCCGATGTGGTGCGCTTCGTCGGCCAGGCGCACGTGCTGGGCGTCGGCATCGGCGTCGGAGAACACCGCGACGGTGCGGATGCCGAGCTTGCGCGCGGTGCGGATCACCCGGCAGGCGATCTCGCCGCGGTTGGCGATGAGGATGGTGTGGAACATCAGTCTTGCACCCAGCGCGGCTTGCGCTTGTCGAGGAAGGCGGACAGGCCTTCCTGGCCCTCCGGCGAAACCCGCAGGCGGGCGATCAGGCTGGCGTTGTCGGCGTCATGCTTCGCACCATCCGCATGCGCGCAAACATCGCGAATCAGGCCCTTCGCGCTGGCGCTGGCGATCGGGCCGGCCTTCAGCAGCAGGTCGATCTGTCGCTGCACGGCGGTGTCGAGTGCGGTCGGGTTGACCACGTCGTGCAGAAGGCCGATGCGCAGGGCTTCCTCCGTGTCGAAGAGTTCTGCAGTCGCGAAGTAGCGCCGTGCATTGCGCGCGCCGATCGCGGCGATCACGTAGGGCGAAATCACCGCAGGCAATAGCCCGAGCCTGCTTTCGGTCAGGCCGAACTTCGCGCCGCGCGCGGCGATGGCGATGTCGCAACACGCGACCAGGCCCACGCCGCCGCCGAAGGCGGAGCCCTGTACCGCAGCGATGGTCGGTTTGGGCAACTCGTCCAGCGTGCGCATCAGGCGGGCGAGGGCGAGCGAATCGGTGCGGTTCTCGGCCTCGCTGGCGGCGGCCATGCCGCGCATCCAGTGGAGGTCCGCACCGGCGGAGAAGGAGGCGCCCTCGGCCTCCAGCACCAGCACGCGCACGTCGGCGTCGGCGGCGACCTCGTCCAATGCCGCGGTCAGGCCGGCGATCAGTGCGGCATCGAAGGCGTTGTGCACCTCCGCGCGGGTCATCCGCAGGCGGGCGACTGGCCCGTCGCGGTGCAGTTGCAAGGGTTCGCTCATGCGGGTTCCGGCAGGCCTGGCGCGGGTGAATGCGCATGATAACCGGCGCCGCGGGCCAGTCCGGCGGGCAGGGCGCGATGCTACAATCGAGAACAATTCCCATTTGAATCAAGCCGGCGCCACCGATGACCCTGACCGAACTCACCAGGCGCACGCCCGCCATCGTCGACACCGTCGAAGAGCGCACCCCGAACGACCCGATTGCCCGCCGCCTGCGCGAACTCGGCTTCGTCTCAGGGGAAGAAGTGGAGGTGGTCGCCGCCGGCCCGATCGGTGCCGAGCCGTTGCTGGTGCAGGTCGGCTTCACCCGCTTCGCGCTGCGTCGCGCCGAAGCCGGGCGCGTGCGCCTGCGCGCGAGTGGAGCCTTGGCATGAACGCTGCCGCCGCGACCCCGCGCATCGCCCTGGTCGGCAATCCGAACTGCGGCAAGACCGCGCTGTTCAACCTGCTCACCGGCAGCCGGCAGAAAGTCGCCAACTACGCCGGCGTCACCGTCGAGCGCAAGGAAGGCCGCCTGCATGCCCCGTCCGGCAAGCACTACGCCGTGCTCGACCTGCCGGGCGCATACAGCCTCAACGCGGCGAGTCTGGATGAAGCCGTCACCCGCGACCTGATCCGCGGCTTCTACCCCGGCGAGGCCGCGCCGGACGTGCTGGTCTGCGTGGTCGATGCCACCAACCTGCGCCTGCACCTGCGCTTCGTGCTGGAGTTGCGCGCGCTGGGCAAGCCGATGCTGGTCGCGCTGAACATGGCCGATGCGGCGAAGAAGCGCGGCATCGACATCGACGTGGCCGCATTGCAGCGCGAACTGGGCGTGCCGGTGGTCGAAACCGTGGCCGTGCGTCGGGGTGGCGCCGACACCCTTCTCGCGAGACTCGATGCCTTGGTCGCGCATCCGCACGCGGTCGTGGACGCGTTGCCCGAAGGCACCGACCTGCACGCCGAAACCCGTCGCCTGCTCGTGGCCGCCGTGCGCATGCCGGAACGCACCGCGAAGATCGACGATGCGCTCGACCGCTGGCTGCTGCATCCGCTGTTCGGGTTGCTGACCCTGGCGGTGGTGATGTTCCTGATCTTCCAGGCGGTGTATGCCTGGGCCACGCCGCTGATGGACCTGATCGAAGCCGGCACCGCGGCGCTGGGTGCGTGGGCGGGCGGCGTGCTGCCGGAAGGCCCGCTCAATAGCCTGGTCGTGGACGGCATCATCGCGGGACTTGGCGGGGTGATCGTCTTCCTGCCGCAGATCCTGGTCTTGTTCGCCTTCATCCTGGCGCTTGAGGAATCCGGTTACCTGCCGCGCGCCGCCTTCCTGCTGGACCGGATGATGGCCGGTGCCGGCTTGTCCGGGCGCAGTTTCATCCCGCTGCTGTCCAGTTTCGCCTGCGCGATCCCCGGGATCATGGCCACCCGCAGTATCCAGGATCCGCGCGATCGACTTGCCACAATCCTGGTTGCGCCGCTGATGACCTGTTCGGCCCGCCTGCCGGTGTATGCCTTGCTGATCGGTGCCTTCATTCCGTCACGCGAGGTCTGGGGCGGCATCAACCTGCAGGGCCTGGTGCTGTTCGCGCTGTACATGGCTGGCATCTTCAGCGCGCTGGCGGTGTCGTGGGTGATGAAGAAGTGGCGCCGCGACAAGGGCGAGCATCCCCTGATGCTGGAATTGCCTTCGTATCGCCTGCCGAACCCGCGCGACGTGCTGATCGGCCTGTGGGAACGCGCGCTCATCTTCCTCAAGCGCGTGGGCGGGATCATCTTCGCGCTGACCGTGTTGCTGTGGGTCCTGTTGACCTTCCCGGCCGCGCCGGTGGACGCCACGATGCCGGCGATCGACTACAGCTTCGCCGGGCGCATCGGCCATGCGATGACCGCAGTGTTCGCGCCACTGGGCTTCAACTGGCAGATCTGCATCGCGCTGATCCCGGGGCTGGCGGCGCGCGAGGTCGCGGTGTCCTCATTGGCCACGGTCTACGCGCTGTCCGCGGTCGACGACGAGGCCGCCGCGCAGGCCTTGACCCCGCTGATCACCAATGGCTGGTCGCTGGCCACCGGCCTCTCGTTGCTGGTGTGGTTCATCTACGCACCGCAATGCCTGGCCACATGGGCCGCGATCAAGCGCGAAACCGGCTCGTGGAAGACAATGGCGATGGCCGCCGGCTACCTGTTCGTGCTGGCCTATCTCGCCTCGTTCGTGACCTACCGGGTCGCGGTGGCGCTGGGCGGCGGTTGAGCGATGGACGCCGGCCTGCTCGCGCAATACGCGGTCATCGCAGTGGCGGTGATCGCCAGCCTGGCGATCGTGATGCGCTCGCAGTTCCCGACGGCCACCCGCAAACTGCGCATCGCGATGGCATTGCCGATGCTGCGCGAGGGCATGCCTGGCTGGATGAAGGGACTGGGTCGGCGCATCGCGCCGCTGCCGCGCGGAGGCGGCAACGGCTGCGGTGGTTGCGACAGCTGCGACTGATTTCGCGCCTTCATTCCGGCTTTCGCGGGAACCACGGGCAGGATCCGCTCAGTGCTTCAGCCGGCGCTTGCCCGGCGCTGCCGGCACCGCTTCCACGCTGACTTCGAAGCTGCGCGATTCACCGGGGAAGACCGCGCCCACGCCGGCAACATGGCGGCCGATTTCCTCGCCGCGTTCGTTGCGGATGACGACCACCATCGAGTACTCGAATGCGCCGTCATCCGGCGCACTCACCGTGCCTTCCACTTTCAGGGGCACGAAACGCTGGGCGGCGTCGCTGGCCGGGGCATCGAATTTCAGATGCCCGCGGCAGGCCGGACAGACCGACGAGCTTTCCAGGATCGTGGCCTTGCAGTGGGGGCAGGTGCGGGTCGCACCTGCCGTGCCCGGGCGAACGGCGCTCATGCGGCGCCGGCGCTCTCCGTCTTCTCGGGCTTGGCAGCGACCGACTTGCCGTCCTTGTCCCAGCCGCACTCGACATGGCCGCGGATCCGCGAGCCCGCCGCGACGGTCAGGGTGCCGGCCTTGAGGTCGCCGTTGATCACGCCGCTCTGCTGCAATTCGACCTGCTGGGCGGAATGGATGTTGCCGTCGAGTTCGCCGGCCAGGGTGACCTTGTTCGCCGCCACGCCGCCCGACACCTTGGCGCCCGGTTCGATGGTGAGGTTGCCCTGCACCTTGACGTCGCCCTTGAACTTGCCGGCGATGCGGACGTGGCCGCTGCCTTCGATCTTGCCTTCGATGGTGAGGTCGGCGGCGATCACAGATTCGCGGGCCGCGGCACCATTGTCGACCGCACGGATCGGCGCGGGCGCTGCGGGTGCCGGCGCCATCGGCTCGGGCGTCGCGGCGGGTGCCGGTGCCGGCGAGGCCAGGTCGAAACGGGAGGGTTCATTGGCCTTGGCGGCCGGGGTCGGGTCTTTCCAGATAGCCATCGAACGTGACTCCACGGGGGTGGCCGTCGAGGCTATCACCGATTTGCGGCGATTTCCTGCATGAATACGGGAGGAAGCTGGCGCAAGTCCCTGAGCGCGATGGAAGTCACAGCTTCGGCTACATCCGGAACACGCCGAAGCGCGTGCGTTCTTCAATGGGGGCGTTGAGCGATGCCGACAGGCCCAGTCCCAGCACCCGGCGGGTGTCGGCGGGGTCGATGATGCCGTCGTCCCACAGTCGCGCACTGGCGTAGTACGGATTGCCCTGGGTTTCGTACTGCTCTCGGATCGGCGCCTTGAAGGTGTCTTCGTCCTCGGCGCTCCAGGTGCCGCCCTTGAGTTCGATGCCGTCGCGCTTCACCGTGGCCAGCACCGATGCCGCCTGTTCGCCGCCCATCACGCTGATGCGCGCGTTTGGCCACATCCACAGGAAGCGCGCGCCGTACGCGCGGCCACACATCGCATAGTTGCCCGCGCCGAAGCTGCCGCCGATCACCACGGTGAACTTCGGCACGTGCGAACACGCCACCGCGGTCACCATCTTGGCGCCGTCCTTGGCGATGCCGGCCTGCTCGTATTTCCTGCCGACCATGAAGCCGGTGATGTTCTGCAGGAACACCAGCGGGATGCCGCGCTGGTTGCACAGTTCGATGAAGTGCGCGCCCTTCAGCGCGGACTCGGCGAACAGGATCCCGTTGTTGGCGACGATCCCGACAGGGTAGCCGTGCAGGTGGGCGAAGCCGGTCACCAGGGTCTTGCCGTAGCGCGCCTTGAATTCCTGGAAGTCGCTGCCATCGACCACGCGCGCGATGACCTCGCGGATGTCGAACGGCCGGCGCGCGTCCTTCGGCACGATGCCGTACAGCTCCTCGGCGGCGAACAGCGGTTCGCGCGATGGCTGGATGGCGACCGGCAACACCTTGCGGCGATTCAGCGTGCCGACGATGCCACGGGCGATCTCCAGCGCGTGGCGGTCGTCCTCGGCGAAATGGTCGGCCACGCCGGACATGCTGGTGTGGACGTCGGCGCCGCCGAGGGTTTCGGCATCCACCACTTCGCCGGTGGCGGCCTTCACCAGCGGCGGACCGCCGAGGAAGATCGTGCCCTGTTCCTTGACGATGATCGACTCGTCGCACATCGCAGGCACGTAGGCGCCGCCGGCCGTGCAGGAGCCCATCACCACTGCGATCTGCGGGATGTTCTCCGCGCTCAGCCGTGCCTGGTTGTAGAAGATCCGGCCAAAGTGCTCGCGATCCGGGAACACCTCGTCCTGCAGCGGCAAGAACGCGCCGCCGGAATCGACCAGGTAGATGCAGGGCAAGCGGTTCTCGCGGGCGATTTCCTGCGCGCGCAGGTGCTTCTTCACCGTCATCGGGAAGTAGGTGCCGCCCTTGACCGTGGCGTCGTTGGCCACGATCACCACGTCCTGTCCCATCACCCGGCCGATGCCGCAGACCATGCCGGCGGCGGGTGCGGCATCGTCGTACATGCCTTCCGCGGCCAGTGGGGCGATTTCCAGGAACGGTGCACCGGGATCGAGCAGGGCGTCAATGCGTTCGCGCGGCAGCAGCTTGCCGCGCTCGGTGTGCTTCGCGCGGGCCTTCTCGCCACCGCCGTCCGCGGCGCGAGCGAGTCGACGATCGAGTTCATCGACCAGTTCGCGATGGAAGGCGACGTTGTCGGTGAAATCCTGCGAGCGGGTGTCGATCTGCGAAGTCAGCGCGGGCATTCGTGGACGGTCGGTGCGGTCAGCGTGCAAGGATACCTGCTCGCGACGATACGCTTCGGCCATGCCGGACCACACCGTGCGTGCTCTCACGACAACGCATCGCCGAAGTCAGCCGCCGAACAAAGAAAAAGCCCGCCGAAGCGGGCTCCTTCTGGAACAAACCGAAAAGAACTCAGTCCTTCTTTTCGGCAGTCGCCGTGGCCTTGGCCTCGGCTTCTTCCTTCTTCATGCTTTCAGCGACGTTTTGGGCGGCGTCGCCGACGGCGTCGGCCGCATTGGCCTTGCCTTCTTCGTACGCAGCCTGCACCGGATCGACGGCGGCATCGACCGTCGCAGCGGCGGCGCCGGCGGCGGCAGCGGTGGCGGCACCGGCAGCTTCAGCACCAGCGACGGCGGCATCGCCAGCGGCCTCGGCGGCGGCGGCAGCCTGATCGCCGGCCACTTCGGCCTGCGCGGCGGCTTCATCGGCCTTCTGGTCGGCGGTCGGCGAGTTGCAGGCGGTCAGGGCGAGCGCGCCGGCGGCGAGGAGCACATAGAGCTTGGTGTTCATGGTTCTCTCCTAGGGAGTTGTCTGAAAGTTGCGGTGTCACGGATCAGGCAACGCCAGTGTGCCGAAGCATCCGGCCCCAGCCAGCGGGTATTGCGATAGTGACGTGTCGCCCTGTGTAGGGCACATGAAAAAGCCGTCGGCGTACCGACGGCTTCTCCGATACTACAGTAACGTTCCGGCGAGTTGCCTCGCCAGCCCGATTACTTCTTCTCTTCAGCCGAAGCAGCCGCGTTCTCAGCGGCGGCAGCAGCCTGCTCGGCCGAATCCGCGGCGTCCATCGCAGCGTCGGCAGCGTCGCCCGAACCCGCGGTGGTGCTGGCTTCAGCCGAAGCGGCGGTCGCAGCGGCGTCGGCGGCGGCGGCGGCGGTATCGGCAGCGGCCTGGGCAGCGTCGGCAGCAGCGGCGTCGCCGGTGGCGGCAGCAGCGTCGGCCGAGGCCTGCGCGTCCACGGCGGCTTCATTGGCTTCGGCAGTCGCCTCGGCAGCCTGGTCCTTGTTGGTGCAGGCGGTCAGGGCCAGGCCCAGAGCCATCGCCAGCAGCAGCTTGTTGATCGACATGATGCGTATTCCTCGTCTATGAATAGGGTGTTTGGAGAACGCGCACACTGCGCGCCGGTAACATGATGACAAGCCGATGTCGCGTGTCAAGCGGTTGGCCGGTTTTTTTTGAATCGACCGTTCACCGCCTAACGGGACTTTCACATCAGCTCGACCGCCAAGGCCACGGCTTCGCCACCGCCGATGCACAGCGAGGCCACGCCACGCTTGCCGCCACGCGCCTGCAGCGCATTCAGCAAAGTGACCAGCAGGCGCGCGCCGGATGCACCGATCGGATGGCCCAGGGCGAGCGCCCCGCCATTGACGTTCAGCTTGTCGTGCGCGATGCCGAGGTCGCTCATCGGTGCCATCGCCACGCAGGCGAAGGCTTCGTTGACTTCGAAGAGGTCCACGTCGGCGACCGACCAGCCAGCCTTGGCCAGCACGTTCTGCAGCGCGGTCACCGGTGCGGTGGTGAACCATTCGGGGGCCTGCGCGTGGGTGGCATGGGCGACGATGCGGGCCAATGGCTTCGCGCCAGCGGCCGAAGCGGCCTCCGCCGACATCACCACCAGCGCGGCGGCACCATCGGAAATCTTGGAGGATGACGCCGCGGTCAGCACGCCGTCCTTGCCGAAGGCCGCGCGCAGGTCCGGGATCTTCGACGGGTCGATCTTGCCCGGCTCCTCGTCCTTGTCGACCACCACCTCGCCCTTGCGGGTCTTGACGGTGACCGCGGCGATCTCGCCGGCGAACGCGCCGCTCGCCTGTGCGGCTTGGGCCCGCCTCACGCTCTCGGCGGCGTAGGCGTCGACCGCAGCGCGGTCGTAGCCGTACTTGGCGCAGGCGGCATCGCCGAACACGCCCATCGCCTTGCCGTCATCGGGATTGGTCAGGCCGTCCCACGCCATGTGGTCGACCAGCTCGCCATTGCCGAAGCGGATGCCGGTGCGCGATCCATTGAGCAGGTGCGGGGCATTGGTCATCGATTCCATGCCGCCTGCGATGACGGCCTGCGCGGAGCCGGCCTTGATGAGGTCGTGGGCCAGCATCACCGCCTTCATGCCGGAGCCGCAGACCTTGTTGATGGTGGTGCAGCCGGCGGCGTCGGGGATGCCGGCGGCGCGCGAGGCCTGCCGCGCCGGGGCCTGGCCCAGGCCGGCGGGCAGCACGCAGCCCATGATGACTTCGTCGATGGTGTCGGCGGCGATGCCGGCCTGCGCCAGCGCGCCCTGGATCGCGGCCGTGCCAAGCGTCGGCGTAGGCACGCCGGTGAACTGGCCGAGGAAGGAACCGATGGCGGTGCGCTTGGCACCGACGATGACGACGTCGCTCATGGGGGGGCTCCGGGCCGGATGGCCGCTTGGGTCGAATGCCCGATTATGGCGCGAAATCGCGGGTCATGCTGCGCTGCCGCATCCGTGGCCGATTCAGATTTCCGGCGTTGCGCAATTGGCGTGTCGGGCATACAACCCCCGCAGGGCGCATGGCGTCGGCGAGGGGCCGGCGGCGCACCTCGGGAACGACCATGAATTCCGAACACGACACCATTCTCCGCGGGCGCCAGCTGGCGCCCGCCTTCCTGCCGTGCGCAATCGCGCTGGCCCTGGCGGCCTGCGGTGGCGGCGGCAACGTGCGGCCCAGCACGCCCACGCCGCCGACCACGCCAGGCGGCAACGGGCTGGACTTCACGCCGACGGTGGCGAACGACAGCGGGATCGTGGTGAATCCGCCAGCCCTCACGACATTGCCGGCACCTCTTGGTTTCGATGCGCAGTTGGGCGTGCAGATGCGGGTGATCAATGCCGGTGCATCCCTAGCTGCGGGCGCAAGAGGTGCCGGCGTCGGTATCGGGATCCTAGACACGGGCGTGCGTCGGAATCATCCGCAGCTCAGCCCGCGTGTCACCTACAACGAGTTCTACCTGAACTCCCCGCCGAACAACCCCAATGTGGATTATGTGAAGGAGCACGGCACGTGGGTGGCGCTGACTGCGGCTGGATCGGCGGTGGGGCGATGGCCGGGCGGTGTAGCGCCGGCAGCCACCATCGTGTCCGGGCGCTTTCTCTCCGATGTGTCGCCGCCAGATGACGGGTCGGGCCAAGGCAATGAGGTCAGTACGGCGGACGCGAGCGGGTTCGCGGCGTTCCTCGATGACGTTCATGCAGATCTGCATGCGCATGGCGCGCGGGTCATCAACAACTCCTGGGGCGGTGTTTATTTTGAAGACGATGCGTCAGGTGCTGCGGCGATGGCGGCTGGCTACACCGATTTCATCCTCAATAGAAACGGCTTGATCGTCTTCGCCAATGGCAACTATGGACGTGACGATCGTTATCGCGCCGATCCGTCCGATACCTCATCGTTGCCCACACTTGCACCGTCATTCGGTCTGGAACGTGGCTGGCTGACGGTCGCGGCACTCGACCCGGACAACCCGACGCAACTGCTGCCGTTCTCGCAGTATTGCGGTCGTTCGATGAATTACTGCTTGTCCGCACCGGGATCTGTGTATGTCGTCGGTGCTTCGCCCCCGGATGGCAACGACCAGACCACCGATGACGACAAGGTCTATCGGGTGCAGGGCACTTCCTTTGCCGCACCACTGGTGTCGGGTGCCGCCGCCGCCGTGTGGTCGATGTTCCCGTACTTCAACAATGACCTGGTGCGACAGACGATCCTCGGGACCGCAAAAGACATCGGCACTCCCGGTGTAGACCAAGTATTTGGCTGGGGTTTGCTGGACGTGGGCAAGGCGGTCAACGGCCCCGCCAATTTCGCCTGGGGCGACGTCAGCGTGTCGTTCACCGGCAACTCGGTGTGGCGCAACCCGATCATCGGCAGCGGCGGCCTCGTCAAGGGCGGCAGCGGCACCTTGACCCTGGCCGAGGCCGGCAACTTCACCGGTGCAACCCGCGTCGATGCCGGCGGCCTGGACGTGCGCAAGGGCTTGCGCTCCAACCTCAGCATCGCCAACGGTGCCACCGTCTGGGGCAGCGGGGTGTTCGGCGGCAACGTCTCCAACAGCGGGCGCTTCTACAGTGGTGCCAGCAGCCCGGCCAGCATCAGCGGGAATTTCCTGCAGTCCTCGACCGGCAATTTCGGTGTGTGGCTGGGCAGCAGCCTGCGGGTGACCGGTACTGCGACCCTTGATGAGCAGATGTCCATACTTGGCGTGAGTCTGGTATACACAATCACGTCGAAGGAAATTCTGCTCAACGCTAAGGGGGCGTGACCGGCACGTCAAACTTATAAGGAATGCAATTCTGTAGTTTGATTTGAATCAGGGATCTAACTCTAAACAGGGGAAGATGGATTTGGGCGATAGTCAAAAAGAGGAGACTATTATGAATAGGATAGGGTATCTATTAGCATGCGCTTTCTTGCTTTGTTCGAATTCAACATTCTCTCAGGTTAGGCAAATTACAAAAAATAGCAGTCCGAAAGAAATCACGGACACTGAAATTTTAATGCGAAGTACATTGAAGGAAGATTTCGGCGGTGTCTGGATTGATCGAGAGACGGGAAGTTTAGTCGTTGGCGTGACTGACGCTCGTTTATCTCGTCTCGCTTTAGCAAATGGAGTTGTCCCAGTTAAGGTAGATGTTAATGAGGCTCGCTTGAAGTCAGCCATTGATCAGCTGAATAGGTCTGCAAATAAAAGACCGGCGGGTTTGGTAAGTTGGCATATAGATATAGAGGAAAATCAGGTCGTTCTTGGAGTGTTGGACGGTAAATATCGCTCCAATGCAGTTTCTGCATGGGCGGCGCGAGCGGGGGCTCCGTTTCGTATCGAAATAAATAGAATCGCACCCGCATTACTTCCCCCAGATGACCCTGTAGATGATGGTCCAGGTGGGGGTGGAGTAGGTGGCCCTGTGATAGGCGGCCCAGTAGTCGGAGGGCCTATTGCGAGTAGCCCTGCTGGGAGCGGCGGTGGGTTTGGCGGGCAAGACACGGTCCCACACCTTTATTTTCCAATTATTGGTGGCGCGCCGTTGTATGGGGTAGGGAGATGCTCGATTGCTTTCAGTGGTTGGAACACTACAACTGGCAAAAAATATGTTCTAACTGCTGGGCATTGCGGAGATGGCGGGTTGCCATACAAATATGAGCATATGTTTCTAATGAACAATGTTTACTACACCTCTGGGCTTCAAACCATAGGTTCGACATTCTATTCTAAATTCCCGGGCTCCGATTACAGGTTGATAGAAGTTCAGAATATGTGGGCGGCTACAAGTAGATTGGTTGATATGTGGCGATATGATTATGTAAAGGCATATGGATTTTCAACCACGGCTCCATTGCCAGCCGGAGCTCAAGTTTGCAGTTCTGGCTCCACAACTGGATGGCGGTGTGGAGCAATTATTTCCTACAATTATAATGTATGTGTGCCACAAGGCTGCGTGAATAACATGGTTTTAGCTAATTTTTGCAGCTATCCGGGCGATTCTGGCGGCAGTGTTGTGGCTGCGGGTGTTGCCAATTCGAGTGTTGCGGCGCAAGGGATAGTTTCAGGTCGGGTTGGGTTTAGCTGCGGTGCTGATCTAAAAACGTTTTATCAGCCTATTGCGCCAGTGCTACAACAACATAACTTAATGCTGCATTACATTATGCCCCCCGTTATACCTTTATAATCCAAAGAGATAGAAAGCGAAAACGCCGCCCTCGGGCTAATGCCAGTCAGTTAAGCCTTGAGCGGCAGTGATTGCAGTTGGCAAGAAGGCAAAAGGAGCGCATTTCGCGCTCCTTTTTTTCATGGTTTGCCGGGATGCAAGTCCTTAACTGACCGGCATTAGCCCGAGGGCGGCGTTTTCGTTCGTGGTGGCTGCGTCAGCTGTTGCCGGCGAACAACTCGCGGCCGATCAGCATGCGGCGGATCTCGTTGGTGCCGGCGCCGATCGCATAGAGCTTGGCGTCGCGGAGGATGCGGCCGGCCGAGAACTCGTTGATGTAGCCATTGCCGCCGAGCGCCTGGATGCCTTCCAGCGCGACCTGCACGGCCGCTTCCGATGCATGCAGCAGGCAGCTGGCGGCATCGATGCGGCTCTTGTGGCCGGCGTCGTAGTCGCGCGCGACCTGGTAGGCGAAGGCGCGGCTGGACTGCAGCGCGGTATACATGTCGGCGATCTTCGCCTGCATGATCCCGAAGGTGCCGATCGCCTGGCCGAACTGGCGACGCTCGCGCACGTAGGGCAGGGCGAGGTCCATTGCCGCCTGCATCAGCCCGATCGGGCCGCCGCTCAGCACCAGGCGTTCGGTGTTCAGGCCGCTCATCAGCACGCGCACGCCGTTGTTGAGGTCGCCCAGCACGTTCTCCGCCGGGATCTCGCAGTCCTCGAACACCAGTTCGCAGGTATTGCTGCCGCGCATGCCCAGCTTGTCCAGCTTCTGCGCGGTGGAAAAACCCTTCATGCCCTTCTCGATGATGAAGGCGGTCATGCACTTGCTGCCCAGCTCGCGGCTGGCGGTGCGCATGTAGACGATCAGCACGTCGGCCTCGGGGCCGTTGGTGATCCACATCTTGTTGCCGTTGGCCACCCACACGCCGTTCTTCAGTTCGGCGCGGCAGGACATCGAGCCGACCACGTCGGAACCGGCACCGGGTTCGCTCATCGCCAGCGCACCCTTCCATTCGCCGCTGCAGAGTTTCGGCAGGTATTTCGCGCGCTGTCCGGCGTTGCCGTTGGCGTACAGATTGTTGACGCAGAGATTGGAATGCGCGCCGTAGCTCAGGCCGACCGACCCCGAGGCGCGGCTGATTTCCTCCATCGCCACCAGGTGGGCGAGGTAGCCCATCTCGCTGCCGCCGAACTCGCCCGGCACGGTGATGCCGAGCAGGCCCATCTCGCCCAGCTTCGGCCACAGGTCCTGCGGGAACGCATTGTCTTCGTCGATCTGCGCGGCGCGCGGCGCGATCTCGGTATCGGCGAAACGGCGGACCGCCTCGCGCAGGGCATCGATGTCTTCGCCGAGGGGAAAGGGACGCATGGAGGCCTCTGGGGGATAGTAGCCCTGACGCGCGGGCCGAAGGTTGCAATTGTAACCAGCCACCGTTGCCCATCGCCCCGCCAACGGGAAACGCCCGGCAAGCCGGGCGTTCGACGAACTCTCCCCTTGGCCAAGCCCCCCTTGAGTCAAGGGGGGCGCCGCGAAGCGGCGGGGGTTCTGGAGGCACATAGCGGGACCCGAGTTCGCGCAGCGAACTTGGGCTGACCAAGGCGCAGCCTTGGTCAGTGCCCGCGGATTCGCCCCTGGAAGCGCGGCTGCGAGCGGCCCAGCGGCAGCTTCAGCTTGCCGATGGTGGTGATGCGCTCCTCGGCCAGGCGGTCGGCGGCCTGGTAGGTCGGCACGCCTTCGCGATCGCTGATTTCGTAGATGCGGGTGAGGTTGTGGTAGATCGTGCGCATCATCCGCATGGCGCGCTCGCGGTTGTAGCCGTCGAGTTCCAGCGCCACGTTCATCACGCCGCCCGCGTTCACCGCGTAGTCCGGCGCGTACAGGATGCCGCGACGCGCGACTTCGTCGCCGATCGCGTTGTTGGCCAACTGGTTGTTGGCCGCGCCGCAGATGACCCTGGCCTTGAGCCGGGGCAGGGTCTGCTCGTTGACGGTGCCGCCCAGTGCGCACGGCGAATACACATCGGCCGGCACGTCGTAGATCTCGTCCAGGCCCACCGCTTCGGCGCCGTATTCGTTGACGGCCTTGTCGACCAGCTTCGCGTTGATGTCGGTGACGAAGATCTTGGCGCCGCGTTCCTTCAGCAGCTTCACGTACTCCATGCCGACGTGGCCCAGGCCCTGCACGGCGTAGGAATACTTGCCGACGTCCTCGTCGCCGTACTTCTTGTTCAACGTGGCCATCAGGCCTTGCAGGGTGCCGTAGGCGGTGAACGGCGAGGGATCGCCGGAGCCGCCGTGGACCTGGTGCACGCCGGTCACGTACTCGGTCTCGCGGTAGACGTACTCCATGTCGTTGACGTCGATGCCGACGTCCTCGGCGGTGATGTAGCGGCCGCCCAGCGATTCCACGAACTGGCCGAACGCGCGGAACAGCGCCTCGGACTTGTCGGTGGCGGGGTCGCCGATGATCACCGCCTTGCCGCCGCCGATGTTCAGGCCGGCGACCGCGTTCTTGTAGGTCATGCCGCGGCTCAGGCGCAGCACGTCGTTGAGGGCTTCCGCCTCGCTCTTGTACGGCCACATGCGGGTGCCGCCCAGGGCCGGGCCCAGCACGGTGTTGTGGATGGCGATGATCGCCTTCAGGCCTGCGTCCTTGTTGTGGCAGAACACGACCTGCTCATGGCCGTAGGTGTCGAGGGTTTCGAAGATCATTGCGGGAACTCCGGCCGGAGCCGCTCGCGTGTCGCGATGGCGCCGACGGTCTGGAAGGGACGGGAACGGATAGGAGGTGATGGCCTGCACCGGATGCGGCGAGGCCGGCGGTGCAGGGCGCGCATTCTAAGCCATCGGTCTTGCCGGGGCTTGAATACGGGCGGGTATGGGCCAGTGGCGTGGCTTGCCGGCTCCCCATCGAAAATAAATCCCGCCGGGCTGCATCCGTGGCGCGTGCGCGCCCGTATCCACCTGCATCGGGTCGGATGCCGGGCAAGCGGGGGGCGCTTGCGGTTCGGTCCAGGGGGAACACCATGAGTCGATTCCGAGCCGTCGCCGGGGCTTTTGCCTTGTGCGGCATGGTCGCGTGCGCAACCGCGCCCGCGCCCGATCAACCGCAGCCGATGGCGGGCGATGTCGCGCCTGCACCCGTCGAGATGGCGCATGAGCACGCGCCTGAACCTGTCTCGATGCCCGCGCCGGCATCCGAGCCGGCGATGCCCGAACCGGTGCCGCCACCACCGCCACCGGTCGTGAAGGCGCCAGCACCGGTGGCCGCGAAACCCGTGCCGCCGCGAAAGCCGGTACAGCCTAAGCCTGAGACCAAGCCCACGCCTGCCGCCGAGCCCGCCAAGCCGGTGGCCAGCGGCAGCACCGTCACCGGTCGCCTGGAGCTGGTCGCGGGATCCGCCGGCGCGATCCA
Organism: Thermomonas sp.; assembly: GCF_041919455.1. Taxonomy (GTDB): domain Bacteria; phylum Pseudomonadota; class Gammaproteobacteria; order Xanthomonadales; family Xanthomonadaceae; genus Thermomonas. The sequence continues at coordinate 10,301 of NZ_JAYRTQ010000008.1, read as the reverse complement.
GGCGGGCGAGCTTGCCGACGGCCTGGTGTATTTCCTGCCCAAGGCCGGCGCACCGAAGCCCAAGCCCGGCACGTTCACCATCGACACCCGCAGCAAGGGCTTTTCCCCATCGCTGCTGGTGGTGCCGCAGGGCAGCACGGTGCGCTTCCCGAACCGCGACACGATCCTGCACAACGTGTTCTCGCGCACGCCGGGCAGCAGCTTCGACTTCGGTCACTACGGGCCCGGCGAGAGCAAGCAGGTCGTGTTCAACAAGCCCGGCCTGGTGATCGTCAACTGCAATGTCCACCACAACATGCGCGCCGACGTGGTGGTGCTGGCCACGCCGTATTACACGCGGCCGGATCGCAACGGGCGTTACAGCCTGACTGGCCTGCCGGCGGGGCCGGACACCCTCGTGTTCTGGCATCCACGGGCGCAGGCGCAGTCGGTGGCGGTGACCCTGCCGACTGCCGCGCCGGTGACGCGGCGCATGACCGCGACCCGTCCCGCGCGGCAGGAGCATTGAGTCATGGGTGGCTTCCACGGAACCCGCATCCGCATCCTCCTGGCACTGGCGGTCGTGCTGCCAGCGCTGCTCGCGCTACTGGCCCTGCAATTCGCCCGCGACGATGCGCGCGAGGCATCGCGCACGCTGTCGACCCTGGCCATGACCCAACAGTTGGTGGAGGACCAGTCCAACCGCAACCTCACCATCCGTGGCGAGCTGATCGCCGGCAACCAGGCCGTGGTGGCCTACATGACCCAGGCGCTGGGCAGCTTGCTGCCGGGCGAGGCGGTGGATTACTCCTCGATCGTCGACCTGCTGGAAGAGCGCCGCTCGCAACTCGACCTCGACCTGGCCGCTGTCGTCGCCGCCGATGGCCGCGCGCTGGCGGTGACCGACGCCTACGCCGAAGGCCACGACTTCGCCCGCGATCCGGTCTTCCTGGAGGCGCGCAAGACCCAGTCGGTGGGCACCGGCCTGTGGCGCGACGGCGAGCGCCTGCTGCACGTGGCGATGCTGCCGCTGGCCCGCTACAACGCCGGCGATGCCTACCTGCTGGTCGCCGAGGAGATCGACCAGGACTACGTGAAGACGATTGCCGGGATCGCGGCGGCGGATGTCGCGCTGGTCGCGTCGTCCGCGTCCGCTCCGGTCGTGTTGGCCTCGACCCTGCCGGCGACGGATGCAGAAGCCTTGTCGCAGTCGATCGCGCAATGGGCTGCGCACGATGCCTCATCGGCAGGTCATCTGCGCCTGGCCGCGGGATCGTCGCAGGCGCGGTTTGTGCCATTGTTCGGCAACTAGGAGGTGCGCGTGGTGCAGATCGCACGGCGCATGCCGTTGTCGGCCACGCTGGCGGCGCATGTTCCCAGCGTGCTGCTTGCGGCGCTGTCGCTGGCGGGATTGCTCGCGGCGATCGTCTGGTACGGCCGCCGCGTGGCAAGCCCGTTGCAGGCGCTCGAACGCCTGCTGGAGCGGGCCGCGACCACGGCGGATCGCAACCTGCACATGAACGAAGCCGGCAGCGCGGAGGTGACCCGCGTGGCCGCGGCGTTCAACCGGCTCATGGCCAAGGGCCAGCGGGCGGATCGCCATGACTGACCTGAAATTCGTCACCCAACCCATTCATTTGGAGATCCCGATGACCCCTGCCTGCCAAGCCGCGCGACCGCACCGTCGCCGGACCGCGGTTCCGCTCGCCTGCGCCACGTTCCTGCTGCTTGGCAGCGGCATTGCCTCGGCACAGGATGCCGCCGCGCTGGATGCTCCCGCCGAAGAACCTTCCTTGCAGGATCCACCGCCCGCGTCCAGCGGCAAGCTGCTGTTGACCGGCGGCGTGACCCAAGTCGAAGGTGCCGCCGGTGGCGGCCTGGCGCCCTGGGCCGTGATCGGCGGCAATGGCACGCGCGACCAGATCGGCGGCAGTGCGTACTACACCCGGGTCGACGTAGGCGACTACGCGCTGGACAGCTATGGGGCGCTGCTCGGCATCCGCGACCGGGTCGAACTGAGCGTGGCGCGGCAGGACTTCGACACGCGCGCGGTCGGCGCCGCGCTGGGCCTTGGGCAGGGCTACGTGATCCGCCAGGACATCATCGGCTTGAAGGTGAAACTGGCGGGCGATGCGGTGCTGGAACAGGACCGATGGATGCCACAACTGGCGATCGGCCTGCAGCACAAGCGCAACAACCGCGGTGCGTTGTTGTCGGCGATCGGCGCGAAGGACGACAGCGGCACCGATGTCTACCTCAGCGCGACCAAGCTCTACCTCGACCAGAGCCTGTTGCTCAACACCACCGTGCGTTTCACCAAGGCCAACCAGTTCGGCATCCTTGGTTTCGGCGGCGACCGCAACAGCAGCTACAAGCCGCAGTTCGAAGGCTCCGCCGCATTCCTGCTCAACCGCCACGTGGCAGTGGGCGCGGAGTTCCGCAGCAAGCCCGACAACCTCGGCATCGCCAGGGAAGACAACGTGTGGGACGCCTTCGTGGCATGGGCACCGAACAAGCACGTCTCGCTGACCGTGGCCTACGTGGACCTCGGCAATATCGTCATCCGTGACCACCAGCGCGGCTGGTACGCCTCGCTGCAAGTCGGCTTCTGAACATGGAGAACCTCATGCGCATCCGGTCCATCCACGTCGTGCTTGCCGGCCTGCTGGGCGCGGCCCAGTTCGCCACGCCCGCCTTCGCCCAGTCGACGGCTGGAACACCGCCGCAAGCCGCGGCGAGCACCGCCCCCAACCCTGCGCCCGTGCATCCGGAGCTTGCAGGCGTGTTCGAACAATTCGGCGGGATCGCCGGGCTGACCGCGCTCAACGAAGAGTTCATGGCCCTGATGCTGGCCGACCCGCGTCTGGAACCGTATTTCCGCAACGTCGACCGCCCGCGCGTGACCCGCCAGTTGACCGAGCAGTTCTGTGCGGTGCTCGGTGGTGGCTGTGCTTACAGCGGGCGCGACATGGTGGAGGCGCACGCGGCGTTCAAGATCGAGCGCGCGCACTTCAATGCCCTGGTAGAAGTGCTGCAGGTGGCGATGGACAAGCGCGGCATCCCGTTCCGCGCGCAGAACAAGCTGCTTGCCGTGCTGGCACCGATGCATCGCGAAATCGTCAACGATTGATTCGGTGCGGCGCGCCAATGCCGCGCCGCGACGGGTGGATCAGGGCGTGGCCGGCTCCACCCGGTTGCGCCCGTTGGCCTTGGCCCGGTACAGCGCGCCATCGGCCAGGGTGAGCAGCAGGTCGGCGCAGGCCGTGCCGTTGGGCACGCGGGACACCGCGCCGACGCTCGCCGTCACCGCCGGGCCATCGGGCTGGCCGTCCAGCGGCGGGATCGCCTGCACGGCCAGGCGCAGGTCCTCGGCCACGGCCATCGTCGCGGCCAGGTCCAGCCCCGGCAGGACCACGCAGAATTCCTCGCCGCCGTAGCGCGCGGCGATCGAGCCGCCGGGCAGGGTGGCCAGCATCGCGCGGGCGACCGACTGCAGGCAGAGGTCGCCGGCGATATGGCCATGCAGATCGTTGATCGCCTTGAAATGATCCAGGTCCATCAGCAGCAGGCCCAGTGGGCGCTGCTGCTCGTGGCCGTGGCGGCAGTGCTGTTCCAGCGCCTCGAACAGGCGCCGGCGGTTGCCCAGCCCGGTCAACGGGTCGGTGTAGGACAACCTGCGCAGTTCGTCGTTGGCGCGGCGCAGTTCGGTGTCGCTGGCCTCCAACTGGTTGGTGCGGTCGCGGACCATCTCGCGCAGTTGCAGTTCGCGCAGGCGCAACTGGCGCTCGCGCAGCTTCAGCACGCACCAGAACAGGGCGAGTGCGGCCAGCACCTGCAGGGCGCGCGCCAGCGGCGTCTGCCACCAGACCTGCGGGACATCGACCACCAGTTCCAGCGGCTCCGCCGGTACCCCCGCGAAATCCCGTGCCTCGATCCGCACCCGCTGGCGGCCTGCGGGCAGGCGCGCGAAGGCATGGTTTTCCAGGTGCTCCCAAGTGCCTTCCGCACCGTCGCCGCCGAGCAGGCTGACCCGATAGCGCGAGGCCGCCTCCTTCTCGCCGGTGAGCAGGTCGTAATGCAATTCCAGCGCACTGTCGGCGCGCGGCAGGACCAGCACGCCATCCACCGGGCGCGCCGGCTTGCCGTCCACGCGCAGGCCGGTCAATTCCAGTGGCGATGGCCGCCGCGGGGTGGCCTCGGGCGGGGTGTACACCGCCGCGCCGCCGACGGTGCCGATCCACACCCGGCCGCGCGCATCGACCTGCAGCGCCTTGCCGTTGCACTCGTCGTGCGGCACGCCGTCTTCGCGGTGGTAGGCGGTGGCGATGTAGCGTTCGCCGGCCGGTCGCCAACTGAACACGCCGTAGTCCGTGCAGACCATGATGTCGCCGCGACCGTCGCGCACTGCGCCGTAGGCTTTCGGGATCGGCAGGATGGGTAGCGCGGGTTCGCTGACGATGCGCGGCCTCTCGGGATTGCCAACGTCCACGCGGACCAGGCCGTGGCCACTGCTGCCCATCCACAACACCGGCCGGCCGTCGGCATCGGGGATCAGGCGCAGGTCGTAGAAGCGGTCGACCGGCAGGCCGATGTCCCTGCCGAAGAAGCGCCACTGGCCGCCGCGGCGACGCACCAGGCCCTTGCCGGCGCTGCTGAACCACAGGGTGTCGCCTACCCGCACCGCGGCGTAGACCCAGCCGGGCATGTCGCGACCGGGCGGGAACCAGTCCCAGCGCTGGCCATCCCAGTGCGCCATGCCCTGTTCGCGGGTGCCGACCCAGACCCCGTCGTCGTCGGCCAGCAGCAGGCTGACCGCATCGCCGGGCAGTTTCTTCCAGGGCGTGGGCAATTCGACGAAGCGGTCGCCCTGCAGGCGGGCGATATGCCCGCCCCAGGTGCCGATCCACAAGCTGCCCTCGCGGCTGCCGTCGGGCACGCGGCGGATGCTGCGCGCGCTGTCGCTGGGCATGCCATCGGCGCGGCCGTAGCGCCGCCAGTGGCCGTGTTCGTAACGCCCCAATCCTTCGCCATCGCTGGCCAGCCAGACCCGGTCGCCACCATCGGCAGCGGGTTCCACCCAGACGTCCCAGATCCCGTTGCCGCTGCTGCCCATCCGGCTCACCAACCGCCAGGGGCCATCCAGCGGGGTACGCACCGCACCCGTATCGGAGCCTGCCCACATCACCGGCACGCCCTGGCTGTTCTTCGTCAATGCCAGCGTGCGCACGCGCTCGCGCAATTGCGGGACGCGCGGATCGGCACCGACCCACTCGCGGCCGTCGCGCAGGATCGCCAGCCCGCTACGGGTGCCGGCCCAGACATCCAGGCCCGCGCCCGGCACCTCGACCAGGACCAGGTCGGAGACGAAATCGCTGGGCAGGGCGCTGTTGCCGACGTGCCAGCGCGTCCAGCCGCCATCGGCCAAGCGGGCCACGCCGCCGCCCTGCAGGGCCAGCCACAACACCGGCGACTGGCCGGTGCGCGGTTGCAGTTGCAGGGTGCGGATCTCGTCCGTGCGCGGGCCGCTGCCCTCGATCGCCACGCGCACGCACGCCGCCTTGCCGACGCAGCGATGCAGGCCACCGCCGAAGCTGGCGACCCACAGCGTTTCGGCGATGCCGTCGCTGGTCGGTTGCAGGGCGACATCGAAGACCTCGCGGCCGGCGAGGGTGGCGGGCAGGATCCGCGGCTCCCAGCGCGTGCCGGTCCATTCGGCGATGCCGCTGCCGGTGGCGAACACCCGGGTGTCGCCGGCCGTGCCGAACACCCGCAGGCGTTGGGTGCGATTGGCGCCGAAGGGCGAACCGAGCGAGCGCCACTCGCCATCGTGGCGGCGATAGACGCCGGCTCCGTCGACCGAGGCCAGCAGGTCGCCATCGCGGGTGCTGGCCAGGCTCAGGATCGGTTTGCCCAGCACCCCGCCGGGACCCGGTTCGGCGACCACGCGCGCGCCGTTCAGGCGGGCAAGCCCGCGCATCGTCCCCAGCCAGGCGTGGCCGCTGCGCAGCGTGGCGATCGCATTGACGGTGGGGTCGGGCAGGCCTTCGCCGGTGTCGTAGACATCGGATGGCAGCCAGCCCATCCCGTGCAGGTCTGCGTTCGCCGCCGATGACGTCGCCGGCGCGCCTGCCGACGCAGGCGCCAGGCAGGTCAGCAGGAACGCAGCGGCAAGGGTGCGGCGCATGGGCCTCCGGATTCTCCAAGAATCCATAAGCAAACTCCATGCCATACGGTGTGCAGGACGACAGGCGGCGGTTTGCAGCGGTCGAACGCTGGCCGTTGCCGGCGGTGGTTCGCGTGGACGCAGGAATGGGCAAACCCGCCCGAATGCATTGCCCGCATGGAGACCCCAATGCCGATCCCGTTCAAGCCCACTGTCCTCGCCCTCGCCCTCGCGCTTGCTTGCCTGATCCCGCCGGGGACAGCCTTCGCTGCCGAGCCACAGACGGCGCCGGCCGCGGCCGAAACCACCATCACCACGCCCGGCGGCCGCGCCACCTTCCTGCTGCCGCAAGGCTGGGCATCGCGGGTGGAAGGCAATGCGGTGATCGTCACGCCCCCGGAAGCGGATGGCTCGCGCTCCGCCTTCGTGGACGTGGTCGCGACCGACGTGGACGCCGCCGTCGCCGAAGCGTGGAAGGTGCTCGGCCTGTCGCCCAAGTTCCTGCTGGCCACTGATGCCGCGCCGCGCGATGGCTGGGACCAGCGCCGCTTCTACGACTACGACATCCCGGCCAATGCCAAGCGGGTGATCAACGCCAGCGCCTTCCGCAAGGGCAAGGCCTGGACGGTGGTGGTGGCGGACGTGGACCAGGCCATCGCCGAGAAGCGCGGCTCGCAGTACGGCAAGATCGCCCAGCGCTTCCAGCCGGCCGGGTACTCGCGGGAGACCTTCGCCGGCCGCGCCGCGCACAAGCTCGACGCCGCCCGCCTGCAGCAGGTCAGCGATTTCATCGAGCAGATGCGCAAGGAATACGACGTGCCCGGCGTGGCCGTCGGCATCGTCCAGGATGGCAAGGTGGTGATGTCGAAGGGCTTCGGCGTGCGCGAGCTGGGCAAGCCGGCACCGGTCGATGGCGACACCCGCTTCATGATTGCCTCCAACACCAAGGCGCTCACCACCCTGATGCTGGCCAAGCTGGTGGATGCCGGCAAGCTGGACTGGAATGCGCGCGCGGAGGACGTCTATCCCGCCTTCAAGCTGGGCGATGCCGCGACCACCGACAAGGTGCTGGTGAAGCACCTGATCTGCGCCTGCACCGGCCTGCCACGGCAGGACATGGAATGGCTGTTCGAGGGCGAGAAGCAGACCCCCGAAACCGTGATGACCACCCTGGGCACGATGCAACCGACCAGCGGCTTCGGCGAACTGTTCCAGTATTCCAACCCGATGGCCGCGGCTGCGGGTTACATCGGCGGACAGGTCGCGTATCCGGGCGGCGAGCTGGGTGCGAGCTACGACAACGCCATGCAGTCGCTGGTGTTCGATCCGCTCGGCATGGCCAACACCACCTTCGACTACGCCAAGGCGCAGACCGGCAACTACGCCACGCCGCATGGCTACGACATGGACCACAAGGTCGTGATCATGGACATGGGCCTGAACGACACCATCGTGGCCTCGCGTCCGGCGGGCGCCGCGTGGGGCACGGTCAACGACCTGCTCAAGTACGTGCAGATGGAACTCGATCGCGGCGTGCTGCCGAACGGTGAGCGCTACATCGGCGAGGCGGCGCTCCTGCAACGCCGTGAGCCGCAGATCTCGCTGGGCGTGGACCGCCATTACGCGATGGCGCTGATGGTCGACAAGAGCGATGGCACGACGGTGATCGACCACGGCGGCGACATGGGCGGCTTCCACTCCAACATGATGTGGTGGCCGGAGCAGAAGGTCGGCGCGGTGATCCTGACCAATGCCGACGAAGGCGTGATGCTGCGCGGGCCGCTGAAGCGCCGGCTGATGGAGCTGATGTTCGATGGCGAAGCACAGGCGCAGGCCACCGCTGCCGCCAATGCCAAGGCGAACCGCGCAGGGTTCGATGCGTTCCGCAAGCTGCTGCAGATCCCGGGCGATGCGGCCGCGCTCGCGGGCCTGGCCCCGCGCTACCGCAACGACGCGCTGGGCGACATCGTGGTCACGCGCAAGGACGGCACCACGCGTTTCGACGTCGGCGCGTTCTCGTCCGACGTGGTCACCCAGCTGCAACCCGACGGCACCCTGGTATTCGTCATGATCGACCCGCAGTCGGCGGGCTTCCCGCTCATTCGCGCCGACAAGGATGGCGTGCGCAGGCTCATCGCCCGCGATGGCCAGCACGAATACGTCTTCGACGAAGTGAAGTGACTTTGGGTCGCCTCGCCGCTTCGGCGGCGGGGTGGCTCAGCCGGCGTTCGGCGCCTTGAAGCCTTCGCACGGATCCGGGCGCTCGGTGACCGGGATGCGTCGCGTCTCATCGAAGGCGGATGCGTCCGATGCCGGTTCCAGGAACCCGACCGTATGCGGCGCCAGGCCGTCGCGGCGCAGCCAGAACGGTACCGCGATGTCCTTGCGCACGTGCCCGTTGCCGGCAATCAACACCACGCCGGTCGACGCATGCGTGCGCATCGTTTGCGCCATCACCACGTCACGGGCGATCTGCGCGTTCGCCATCGGGGGGACCATCGCCTCCGGCAGCGCCCCGCAATGGCTGTCGCGCACTTCGGTTTCCTGTGCGGCCAGCAGCGAGGCGGGCACGGCATCCAGTTGATAGCGCGCGATCAGGTCGGGCGACAACGCCGCGGCGAACCCGCCCTTGATCACCTTCGATGCCTCGCTGCGCGACAGGTTGGCGGCGCGGATCGGCAGCCCGTACTGCAGGGCCAATGTGATCAGCGGCTTGTAGTACTCCCAGGTCCAGCCGGTCCTCGCGGGCACCACCCTGGCGACCACGCAGTCGGCATCCGCGCAGTCACGCATGGCAGCGTCCAGCGCAGCCTGCTGGTCGGTATCGAACTGCTCCATCGCGATGACCGGGCGCCAGCCAGCGGCCACGTCGTCGGCCAGCCATGCCGCGCGTTTCGCGTGCCCGGCGGCGCTGTCGTGGACCTCGCCGAGCAACAGCACGCGTGGGGCGGAGGCGGGGATGGCATGCATGCAGCCCGCGGTTGCGCCTGCCAGAATGACCAAAAGCAGTGTTTTCGACATCACGGTGTCCCCGGGCGTGGTGATTGGTTGCCGCCCGACCGCTCCAGCAACGATTTGACCAGCCCGATCCTGTCGGCTTCTCCCGCAACGCGCGTGTCGGCCATCGCAAGATAACGTTGCGCGGCTTCCTGCCAGCCTGGAATTCCTCGATGCTGCAGGATCCGGGTCCGCACGAACCAGGCGCCGGGGTCATCCGGCCATTCCGCGACAAGACGATCGCTGCAGGTCTCCATCACCGTGTCCAGCTTCCTGTCGCTGATGCCGAAGTTCAAGCATTCCGACATGAGGATGGCCTTGTACTGGTGGTCGCCCTTGTACCTGACGCCGCCGCTTTTTGCGTAAGCGAGTCCTGTTCCATCGCGCACATTCTGCTCGGCCTGCGACAGATAGCCCTCGAGGGCCGGATTGCCCTTGTAGCGATCTTTGAGGATCCGATAGTCAATGACAGCCCAATCGGGCCGGGTCACGATGTTGAAGTCCGCACGCATGAAGCGGTAGCGGTCGCCCGGGTCGAAATCGAAGCGGACGGCAGACGACAGGTAGGCCATCCACAACTCGTGCTGCCCCAGTTTGTTCCATGCATCGGAAATGACGTTCAACATGTAGGAGCTGGGGCCGTAAGACGCGAACTGTTCAAGCTGCCTGACGTCTTCCCGTGTCAGGTCCGATGCGACGAGCAGGTCGTACGCCTTGATCTTGCCCACGACGGTGCCGTGCAGTGGATTCTTGGCGCTACTGGCATCGAGGAAGCGCAACACCTCATCAAGCTCCGCCTGGCTGCCGCCCCAGCGTGGCTCGGCGGCGCCGCTCCATGCCGAGGACGCGAAATACGATTCCGGATGCGCACGTGCACATTCGCGTCCCTGGTCGAACGCGGAAGCGCTTCCACCTGACAGCATCAACGCTGTCGTGCGCAATGCGCATGCGGCGGACAGGCGAGGCTCCAGCTCGTAGGCCTGGCGCAATTCATCGGCGGCCGCCTGCGCTTGTTCCGCGGCGGTATCCAGGTCTGCCGGTTCGGTCTCGCGCGCATACGCGCCCCCGCGCGTGCTGCTCGCTTTCGCCAGCAGGCTGGCCCCCCGTGCCGCGTGGGCGAATGCACTTCGTGGGCTGTGCTGCACCCATCGATCTGCGTAGG
>NZ_JAYRTQ010000007.1:0-188766 GCF_041919455.1 Thermomonas sp. | reverse complement strand
CCACCCACCCAGCGAGCTGGCAATACAATCGCCGTCGGCCACGGCCGACCCCCGGTTTGTTGTCTCGACAACGACAAACTAACCGGGTCGGCCGTGTGCCTCTTCCCTCAGTTGGGAGATGAACCTTTTTTTTGTTCCATCCGGCGCTGTTGGCGCAGCCAACCATGAGGTTGGGCAAGGCGTGTCGCGGCCCCTACGGGATCAATCCCCCAATGTCAGCAGGCTCGCATTGCCGCCCGCGGCGGTGGTGTTGATGGTGACGGTCTTTTCGGTGGCGAAGCGCGGCAGGTAGTGCGGGCCGCCGGCCTTCGGACCGGTGCCGGACAGGCCCTGGCCGCCGAACGGCTGCACGCCGACGACTGCGCCGATCTGGTTGCGGTTCACGTAGATGTTGCCGACCTTCGCCCGCGACACGATGCGGTCGATGGTGGCGTCGATGCGCGAATGGATGCCGAGGGTCAGGCCGTAGCCGGTGGCGTTGATGGCATCGACGACGGCATCGAGTTGATCGGCCTTCCAGCGCACCACGTGCAGGGCCGGGCCGAACTTCTCGCTGTCGAGTGCGGCAAGCGAGGGCAGTTCCCAGGCGATCGGCGCGAAGAACGTGCCATGTTCGGTATCGGCGCCGAGCTTTGCTTCGGCGATGAACGTGGCAACGGACTGCATCCGCGCGGCATGGGCGACGAGGATGCCCTTGGCGTCCTCGTCGATCACCGGGCCGACGTCGGTGGAGGGCAGGCCGGGATCGCCGATGGCGAGTTCCGCCATCGCGCCGGCGAGCATGCCGACGACCTTGTCGGCGATGTCGTCCTGCACCAGCAGCACGCGCGCTGCGGAGCAGCGCTGGCCGGCGGAGGTGAACGCGGAGCCCAGCACGTCCTTCACCACCTGTTCCGGCAGCGAGGAGCTGTCCGCGATCATCGCGTTCTGGCCGCCGGTCTCGGCGATCAGGGTGGCGATGGCGCCACTCTCGCGTGCCGCCAGCGCGCGGTTGATCAGGCGCGCCGTGTCGGTGGAGCCGGTGAAGCAGACGCCGGCGACCCGCGCATCGCGGGTCAGCGCTGCGCCGACGGTGGCGCCATCGCCCGGCAGGTATTGCAGCACGTCCTGCGGAATGCCGGCCTCGTGCAGCAATTGCACCGCGGCGAAGCCGATGAGGTTGGTTTGTTCCGCCGGCTTGGCGATGACGGTATTGCCGGCGGCCAGTGCCGCGGCGATCTGGCCGAGGAAGATCGCCAGCGGGAAATTCCACGGTGAGATACACACGAACACGCCGCGCCCGCCGAGTTGCAGCTGGTTGGATTCCCCGGTCGGGCCGGGCAATGCGATCGGCGCGAAATGCTCGCGCGCCTGCAGGGCGTAGTAGCGCAGGAAATCGACCGCCTCGCGCACTTCGGCGATGCCGTCGGGCAGGGTCTTGCCGGCCTCCTTGGTGCACATCGCCATGTAGGCCGGCATGCGCGCTTCCAGCAGGGTGGCGGCGTGTTCCAGGATCGCGGCGCGCGAGGCGGCCGGCGTTGCATCCCAGCCCGCATGCGCGGCGACCGCGTTCTGCAACGCGCGTTCGACGGTTGCGCTGTCCGCGGGCTGCCAGTGGCCGACGACTTCGCGGCGGTCGGCCGGATTGGTCACCGCGATTTTTTCGCCGGTCGGGTTTGCGCCCGGCACCAGCGACGCCGCGCTCCAGCTGCCGGCACCGGCGTTGTTGATGGCCGCGGCGAGTTCGCGCAGCTGGTCGTCGTTGGCGAGGTTGAGGCCCATGGAATTGTCCCGATGTTCGTTCTGGCCGCGGTACAGGTCGACCGGCAGCGGAATGCGTGGATGCGGAATCGGATCGAAGCCGGAAACGGCGTCGACCGGGTCGCGGATCAGTTCGTCGATGGAGATCGACTCGTCGGTGATGCGGTTGACGAAGCTGGAGTTCGCACCGTTTTCCAGCAGGCGGCGCACCAGGTAGGGGAGCAAGTCCTCGTGCGAACCGACCGGCGCGTACACGCGGCAGGGCACGTCGAGGCGATCCGCCGGGATCACTTCGGCATACAGGTCGTCGCCCATGCCGTGCAGCTTCTGGAACTCGAAGTCGCGGCGCTTGCGCATCGCGCGCGCCATCCGGTGCACCGTCGCGATGGTCTGCGCGTTGTGGGTGGCGAACATCGGGTAGATCGCGTCGCCGGCATCGAGCAATCGGCGCGCATTCGCGAGGTACGACACATCCGTGTTCTGCTTGCGGGTGAACAGCGGATAGCCGGCCTGGCCTTCGACCTGCGCGCGCTTGACCTCGGCATCCCAGTACGCGCCCTTGACCAGGCGCACCGGGATGCGCCGGCCAAGTCGGCCCGCCATGTGCGCGATGTAGTCGATCACGAACGGCGCGCGCTTCTGGTAGGCCTGCACCACGATGCCGAAGCCGTTCCAGTCGCGCAACGCGTCGTCGCCCAGCACCTGGAAGATCAGGTCCAGCGACAATTCCAGTCGATCGGTTTCCTCGGCGTCGATGGTCAGGCCGATGCCGTAGCGCCGGGCCAGTTGCGCCAGTTCGAGCAGGCCGGCGCCGAGTTCGGTGAGCACGCGGGCGCGCTTGGCGTGTTCGTAGCGCGGATGCAGCGCGGACAGCTTCACCGAGATCGATGGCGCGGCGAACACGTCATCGAACGGCCCGGTGCTGCCGATCGCGTGGATCGCCTGGCGGTAGGCATCGAGGTAGCGCTGCGCGTCCCTGGTGGTCAGCGCGCCCTCGCCGAGCATGTCGAACGAATAACGGTAGTTCGCGTTGTCGCCCTTGCGACTGCGCGACAGGGCCTCATCGATCGTGCGGCCGAGCACGAACTGGTGGCCCATGATTTTCATCGCCTGGCGCACGGCGAGGCGGATGACCGGCTCGCCGGCGCGCCCGACCAGGCGCTGGAACGCGCCGTGCACGTCGCGCTTGGTGTCGTCGGCCAGGTCGACCAGCTTGCCGGTGAGCATCAGGCCCCAGGTCGAGGCGTTGACCAGCACCGAATCGGACTGGCCGAGGTGCTTCTTCCAGTTGGCATCGCCCAGCTTGTCGCGGATCAGCGCGTCGGCGGTGGCCTGGTCGGGGATGCGCAGCAGGGCTTCGGCCACGCACATCAGCAACACGCCCTCGTCGCTGCCCAGGTCGTACTGGCGCATGAAGGCTTCGACCGCGCCCTGGTCGCGGGCGCGGGGCACGCGCCGGACGAGGTCGGCGGCGGTGGCCTGGGCGGCGTTGCGCTCGGCGTCCGGCAGGGCGGCCAGCGCCAGCAGTTCGCGCACATGGGCGCTTTCGTCGCGGATCCAGCCGGCGGTGATCGCCGCGCGCGGCGCATCGGCAACCGGGTTCAGCTCGGCGGAGAGGATCGGCGCGGGCGCCGTAACGAGGGTCGGATCGCTGCTCATCGCGCCTGCTGGCGGTGGATCGAGGGTGCGTAGTGTAGTCCCCGGCGCCGGGCGCGGCACCCGCGCGGGTTGCCGCATCAGGGCCTCGCCGGTACCATTTCACGGTTGTTCCCGACCTTTTGGCCGTTCGCGGCGCGCGGGACAGGTATGGAATCCAAGACCTCGGCGCGGCGCACGGATACCCCGGGCGACGGGGCCGATCCAGGCAGAACCAGGCAGTGGGGCTCGATGTGATGACACCCGGTCGTATCAAACAATGGGCGCTGGCCGCCGCGATGGCGTTGCCGCTGGTCGCGCAGGCGCAGTCGGCGGATCCGCATCGCTGGCAGCTCAACATGGCCCGGGGCGTGACCCCGACCTCGCATGCCGCCTACGACGCGCACATGATCACGCTGTGGATCTGCGTGGTGATCGGCGTGATCGTGTTCGGCGCGATGGCCATCGCCATGTTCAAGTTCCGCAAGTCCAAGGGCGCAGTGGCGGACACCGAGTTCACCCACAGCACCAAGCTGGAAGTCCTGTGGACGGCGCTGCCGATCCTGATCCTGGTCGGTCTGGCGTTCCCGGCCACCAGCGGCCTGATGCGCATGTACGACACCCGCGACGCGGCGATGACCGTGAAGGTCACCGGCTTCCAGTGGATGTGGAAGTACGACTACCTGGGCGAGGGCGTGGAATTCACCAGTCGCCTGGATCGCAAGAGCGACGAGATCCGCCAGAGCAAGGTGGATGCGCGCACCGCCAACCACCCGCACTACCTGCTCGACGTCGACAACCAGCTGGTGTTGCCGGTCAACACCAAGATCCGCTTCGTGCTGACCGCCGACGACGTGATCCACGCCTGGTGGGTGCCGGCGCTGGGCTGGAAGCAGGACGCCATCCCGGGCATCGTCAACGAAGCCTGGGCCGAGATCCAGGAGCCGGGCATCTACCGCGGCCAGTGCGCCGAGTTGTGCGGCAAGGACCACGGCTTCATGCCGATCGTGGTCCGCGCGGTGAGCAAGGAGGAATACGCGTCCTGGCTGGCGGCCGAGAAGGCCAAGCGCGCACCCGCCGAACCGGCACCTGCGCCGGCGGTCGAAGCCGCGCCTGCGGCCGCCGAACCTGCCGCGTCCGACGCCGCCCCCGCCGCGGCCGATGCCGCCCCGCAAACCGAGCAGCCCGCGGCCACCGTCGCGGCCGCCGGTTGATCCAAGCAACGATTACAGAGGTTCAGGCCATGGCGCACGCCGACCACCACGAGCACAAGCAGGGTTTCATCGACCGCTGGTTCTTCTCCACGAACCACAAGGACATCGGCACCCTGTACCTGGTCTTCAGCTTCATCATGTTCATCATCGGCGCCGCGATGAGCGTGGTGATCCGCACCGAACTGGCGACCCCGGGCCTGCAGCACGTCAGCCCCGAGTTCTTCAACCAGATGACCACCATGCACGCGCTGGTGATGATCTTCGGCGGCGTGATGCCTGCCTTCGTGGGCCTGGCCAACTGGATGGTGCCGCTGCAGATCGGCGCGCCGGACATGGCGCTGCCGCGCATGAACAACTGGTCGTTCTGGATCATGCCGTTCGCCTTCAGCCTGCTGCTGGTGACGTTGTTCCTGCCTGGCGGCGGTCCCGCCGGTGGCTGGACGCTGTACCCGCCGCTGTCGCTGCAGGGCGGCAACAACGTGGCCTTCGTGATCTTCGCCATCCACATGATGGGCATCAGCTCGATCATGGGCGCGATCAACATCATCGCCACCATCCTCAACATGCGCGCCCCGGGAGTGGATCTGCTGAAGATGCCGATCTTCTGCTGGACCTGGCTGATCACCGCGTTCCTGCTGATCGCGGTGATGCCGGTGCTGGCCGGCGCGGTGACCATGCTGCTCACCGACAAGTTCTTCGCCACCAGTTTCTTCAACGCGGCCGGTGGTGGCGACCCGGTGATGTTCCAGCACATCTTCTGGTTCTTCGGGCACCCGGAGGTCTACATCATGATCCTGCCGGCGTTCGGCATCGCCAGCGAGATCATCCCGACCTTCAGCCGCAAGCCGCTGTTCGGTTACCAGGCGATGGTCTACGCCACCGCGGCGATCGCGTTCCTGTCGTTCATCGTGTGGGCGCACCACATGTTCACGGTGGGCATGCCGCTGGGTGGCGAGATCTACTTCATGTTCGCGACGATGCTGATCTCGATCCCGACCGGCGTGAAGGTGTTCAACTGGGTCACCACCATGTGGCGCGGCTCGATCAGCTTCGAGTCGCCGATGCTGTGGGCGGTGGCCTTCGTGATCCTGTTTACCATCGGCGGCTTCTCCGGCCTGATGCTGGCCATCGTCCCCGCGGACTTCCAGTACCACGACACCTACTTCGTGGTCGCCCACTTCCACTATGTGCTGGTGACCGGCGCGCTGTTCGCGATCATCGCCGCCGTCTACTACTGGTGGCCGAAGTGGACCGGCCGCATGTACAACGAGACCTTCGCCAAGATCCACTTCTGGTGGTCGATCGTGTTCGTCAACCTGCTGTTCTTCCCGCAGCACTTCCTGGGCCTGGCCGGCATGCCGCGCCGCATCCCGGACTACAACGTGGTGTTCGCGGACTGGAACCTGATCAGTTCGATCGGCGCGTTCGGCATGTTCGCGACCCCGTTCATCATGTTCTTCGTCCTCTGGCACTCGCTGAAGCATGGTGCCAAGGCCGAGGCGCGTTCGTGGGAAGGCGCGAAGGGCCTGGAGTGGACGGTGCCGTCGCCGGCCCCGCACCACACCTTCACCGTGCCGCCGGTGATCAAGCCGGGCGACCTCGCCCACGGCGACATCAGCCACTGAGCCTGATGCGATGACCGCCGGGCACGACTTCGACAGCAAGACGCTCGACCTGCGCCGCCGCCGTGCGCGCAGGACGGCGATGCTGTTCGGCGGGATCGCGGTGGCGGTGTACCTGGCGTTCCTGCTGTCGGGCGTGGTGGGCCGGTGAGCCAGGCCAGCGCGAACAGCGTCGGCGTGCTGAAGCTGGTGGGCGTGTCGCTGGCCGCGTTCGGCTTCGCGTTCTCGCTGGTGCCGCTGTACCGGATCGCCTGCGAGAAGGTCTTCGGGGTACGCCTGGAACAGGGCCCGGCGTCGGCCAGCGCCACCGCGGTCGTGCCGAAGGAGCGCTGGGTGACGGTGCAGTTCGACGGTGGCGTGAATTCCAAGCTGCCGTGGCAGTTCGCGCCCTCGCAGCAGACCATGCGCGTGCAGGTGGGCCGCCAGTACGAGGCGCAGTATTCCGCGCGCAATACGTCCGACCGCGCGATCGTCGGCAACGCGGTGCCTTCGGTGGCCCCGGCCAAGGCCTCCGGCTATTTCAGCAAGACCGAATGCTTCTGCTTCACCGCGCAGACGCTGGCTGCCGGCGAGTCGCGCGAGATGCCGGTGCGCTTCATCGTCGATCCCGGCTTGCCGGCCGGGGTGAAGACCATCACCTTGTCCTACACCTTCTTCAAGAACGACACCCAGACCGCTGCGCTCGTCGCAGGTCAGGGTCATGCTGGCGCCGCCCACGCGGCGCCCTGATCACCACGACTCACGAACGACCGGAACCGCCATGGCGAACGCCCAAGCAGACATCCATCACGACGATGCCCACCACGCCGGCAATGGCCAGGAGGTGTATTTCGTGCCGCACGGCAGCAAGTGGCCGTTGTATGCGTCGGTCGCGCTGTTCATCACCATGGTCGGCTTTGCGACCTGGTTGAATGAGGTCAGCTGGGGCAAGACGACATTCTTCGTCGGCCTGGCGGGCCTGCTGGCGATTCTGTTCAAGTGGTTCGGCGACGTGATCCGCGAGTCGCTGGCCGGGCACTACAACAAGCAGGTCGACACCAGCTTCCGCATGGGCATGGTGTGGTTCATCTTCTCCGAAGTGATGTTCTTCGCCGCGTTCTTCGGTGCGCTGTTCTACGCGCGCCAGTTCGCGCTGCCGTGGCTCAACGGCGAGGGCGATGGCGCGGCGACCCACAGCCTGCTGTGGGCGGGCTTCAGCGGCGGCTGGCCGAGCAATGGCCCGGCGGCGATCGGCGGCGTCTACCAGACCATCCCGGCGTGGGGCTTGCCGCTGCTCAACACCCTGATCCTGCTGACCTCGGGCGTGACCATCACCATCGCCCACCACGCGCTCAAGGAAGGCAAGCGCGGCATCCTGCTGCTGTTCCTCGGCCTGACCGTGCTGCTGGGCTGCGTGTTCCTGTTCTACCAGGCGGAGGAATACATCCACGCCTACCACGAGCTCAACCTGACCATGGGCTCGGGCATCTACGGCTCCACCTTCTTCATGCTCACCGGCTTCCACGGCGCGCACGTGACCCTGGGCACGCTGATGCTCGCGATCATGTGGCTGCGCTGCGCCAAGGGCCATTTCAGCAAGGACAACCACTTCGCGTTCGAGGCGGTGGCCTGGTACTGGCACTTCGTCGACGTGGTGTGGCTGGGCCTGTTCCTGTTCGTGTACGTGTTGTAACGAACGACGACTCCACGCAAGACAAAGGCCGGCGATGCCGGCCTTTGTGTCTTTGAAGCAAGGATGTCAGTTCGGGTTTGCGCCCACCCCGTGCGGCGTGATCCAGCCCATCTTGATCGCCAGCACCACGAACAGGATCAGGGCCACGCTCAGGCCGATGCGCTTCGTCAGCGAATTGACGGTGCGCTTGGTCTGGCCCTTGTCCACCAGCATGTAGTACAGGCCGGCGCCGAGGTTCCAGAGGATGAGGATCAGCACGCCAACGATGACCAGGGTCTTCAGCGAATCGCTCATGCATGTCTCCGCGATGCGGACCGTCCGCATGCTCCGCGCATTATCGCAGTTGCAGGCGCGATGAACCTGCGCGCGCGCAACCTGCGGGTCGGTTGGCTGCTGGCGGTGGTGGCGATGGTCGCGTTCGCGGCTGCCGGCCGTTGGCAGCTGGGCCGCATGCACGAGAAGGAAGCGATGCTGGCCGCGGCCGACGCGGCACTGGCCCAGGGCGAGCCGCAGCCCTTGCTGCTGGCCTCCGATCCCGGCCGCAGCTCCGCCTACGACCGTGCCCGGGGCACCGGGCGGATCGCCAACGCCACGGTGTGGCTGGACAGCCAGATGCGTGGCGGGCGCAGCGGGGTGCGCATGTATTGCGTGCTGTTCCCCGACGAGGGCGTGCAACCGATGCTGGTCGATGCCGGCTGGTGGCCACTGGACGGCAGGCGCACCTTGCCGGTGTTTGGTTGTCCCGCCGGCGATGCGCAAACGGTGCGCGGCTTGCTGGCGCCACCGCCGTCGACCGGCATCGCCCATGGCGAACCGCTGGCGCCGAATGGCGATGCGCGCTGGCTGGCCGCACGGCTGGACCTGCCCGCCATCGAGGCTGCCCTGAAGCTGTCGACGGGCCTGGCGCCGCGCGTGCTGCGGCTGGATCCGCAGCGCGCACCCGCGGATGCCGGGGTGATGCTGGCCCCCGGCGAGCGCGACCTCGACATCCTGGCCAACACGCTGACGCCGGATCGCCACCTCGGTTATGCGGTGCAGTGGTTCGGCCTGGCGATCTCAGTGTTGGTGGTCGCGCTGGTACTCACGTTGAGGAAGACGAAATGACCGGATTGACTCCCGAACAGCTGGGGATCCGCCGCCGCAACCGCAACATGCTGGTGGCGCTGTTCGTGCTGTTCTTCGGCGGCATGCTGGTCGCCGGCCTGCTGCGCTTCTCCGGCTGGCGGCCGGAGGGCACCCGCAACAAGGGCGAGATGCTCCAGCCCTACGGCGACCTGCGCGGCTACACGCCGACGCTGGCGAACGGCGGTGCCTACGGCTGGAAGGACGAACCGCGCATCTGGCGGATCGTGGCGATGCCGCGCGATTGCGACACCACGCGCGTGCTCGAATGCACGCGCTTGCTGGCGGATTTCGACAAGGTCTGGCGGCTGATGACCAAGGATGCCGACCGCGTACACGTGCTGTGGGCAGGCGCGATGCCGCCCGGTGCCAAGGTGCCGGACGAAGTGCGCCTGGTGCGCGCGGATGACGGACTGCGCGCCGGCCTGGCGCGTTGGGACATCACGCCCGACGAAAGCCGCCGCGGCGATGCCGCCTGGTTGGTCGACCCGAACGGCTTCGTGGTGTTGCGCTACGCTCCCGGCTTCGACCCCGGCGACCTGCGCAGCGACCTGGCGCGTCTGTTGAAGATCAATTGATCGCGATGACCACCCTCAACAAGCCCCTTCTGTATCGACACTTCCACCGCATCGCCTGGCTGGCGGTCGCGCTTGCCACCTGCGTGATCGTGTTCGGTGCGTTCGTGCGCCTGTCCAACGCCGGCCTGAGCTGCCCCGACTGGCCGACCTGTTACGGCAAGGCCGCATGGCCGACGCATGCGGAGCAGATCGTCGACCACGCCGCCACCGAGATCCGCCCGGTCGAGCCGAGCAAGGCCTGGCGCGAGCAGTTCCATCGCCACATCGCCGCAGGCCTGGGCCTGCTGGTGTTCGCGCTGGCGCTGCTGGCCGCGCGCCGTCGGCGGTTCGGCATCGCCCAGGTACTCGGCGCGGCTGCACTCGTCGCCATCGCGATCCCGCTGTACATGCAGGGCCAGCACGTGGCGTCCTCGGTGCTGGTCGCCATCGCCGAGGCCGCATTGCTCTGGGCCGCACTGCGCTGGAGCAACGTCGACCTCGCGCGCACCGCGGTGCTGACCCTGGCGGTGATCATCTTCCAGGCCATGCTGGGCATGTGGACGGTGACCTGGCTGCTGAAGCCGGTCGTGGTGATGGCGCACCTGCTTGGCGGCTTGCTGACGTTCTCGTTGCTGGTCTGGATGGCGTGGCGGTCGACCGACATCCCGATCCGCATCGCCGATGCCGCGAAGCTGCGGCGCCTGCTGATCATCGGGCTGGTGTTGCTGGGCGTGCAGATCGCTTTGGGCGGCTGGACCAGTGCGAACTATGCGGCGCTGGCCTGCGGCACCGATTTCCCGAAATGCGCGGGCCAGTGGTGGCCGCCGCACGATTTCCGCGAAGGCTTCGTGTTGTGGCGCGGGATTGGCGTGGATTACGAGGGCGGCATCCTCGACAACCAGGCGCGCATCGCGATCCAGCTGGCGCACCGGATCATGGCGCTGCTGGTCACCGGCCACCTGCTGATGCTGGCGATCCGCCTGCTGCGCAATCCCGGGCTGCGTGGCTGGGGCAGCCTGCTGGGCCTCCTGCTGTTCGCGCAGGTGGGCCTGGGCATCGCCAACGTGGTGATGTCGCTGCCCTTGCACCTGGCCGTGCTGCACAACGCCGGTGCCACCGCCCTGCTGTTCGTGCTGGTGACCCTGCTGGCGCGGGTGCGCGCACCGGACGCATGAGCAAGGCCGCGCCATCGCCGGCATCGCAGTACTGGGCGCTGACCAAGCCGCGCGTGGTCGCGTTGATCGTGTTCACCGCGATCATCGGCATGCTGCTGGCGATCCAGCCCGGCGACGAATGGCCCTGGCTGCGCATGCTGGCGGGTGGTGTCGGCATCTGGCTGGCTGCGGCCAGCGCGGCGGCGATCAACCACCTGCTCGACCAGCGCATCGACAAGGTGATGGCGCGCACCGCGGATCGCCCGTTGGCGACCGGCACGCTGCGCCCGATGCAGGTGCTCGCGTTCGCAGTCGCGCTGGGCGTTTCGTCGATGGCGATCCTGCTCCTGCTGGTCAATGCGATCACCGCGTGGCTGACGTTCGCGTCGCTGATCGGCTACGCCTTCGTCTATACCGGCTTCCTCAAGCGCGCCACGCCGCAGAACATCGTGATCGGCGGCATTGCCGGCGCTGCGCCGCCGCTGCTGGGTTGGGCCGCGGTCACCGGCATGCAGGGCGCGCGCGACTGGGAATACGCGCTGCTGCTGGTGCTGATCATCTTCGTGTGGACGCCGCCGCATTTCTGGGCGCTGGCGATCTTCCGCCGCGAGGACTACGCGCGCGCGCTGGTGCCGATGCTGCCGGTCACGCATGGCGTGGAATACACCCGCTGGCAGATCCTGCTGTACACCGTGTTGCTGGTGGTCGCCACCATCCTGCCGTGGGCCACGCACATGAGCGGCGTGTTCTACCTCGGCGGCGCGCTGGTGCTGGGCGCAGTGTTCCTCTGGTACGCGTGGAAGCTGCTGGATCCGCCCGACGAATTCTTCGCGATGCGCGCGTTCAAGTACTCCATCGTCTACCTGATGGCGCTGTTCGCCTTCTTGCTGCTCGACCATTGGCTGCTGCCGTTCCTGCAACCCGCGGCAGGCGTGGAGTTCGTGCCGTCGGCGTGATGGCCAAGCGATGAGCGACCTGTTCGCCACGCAACTCCACAGCACGCGCACGCAACTCGCGCCGCAGGCCTGCGTCTTGCACGGCTTCGCGCTGGATGTGGCCGGTGCGTTGCTCGCCGATGTCGCCGCCATCGAAGCCTTCGCACCGTTCCGCCACCTGGTCACGCCCGGTGGTCATGTGATGCAGGTCGCGATGACGAACAGCGGGACGTACGGCTGGTGCAGCGATCGTCGCGGCTATCGCTACGACCGCCACGACCCGCAAGGCGGCGAGCCGTGGCCTGCGATGTCGCCGGCGTTCCTGCAGCTTGCCGCCGATGCCGCGCGCGAAGCAGGCTTCGACGCTTACGTGCCGGATGCCTGCCTGGTCAATCGTTATGCGCCCGGCACGCGGTTGTCGCTGCACCAGGATCGCGACGAGGACGACCGCATCGCGCCGATCGTGTCGGTCTCGCTGGGCCTGCCGGCGACCTTCCTGTTCGGCGGCTTCGCCCGTGCCGACAAGGCCGTGCGCGTGCCGCTGCAGCATGGCGATGTGGTGGTCTGGGGCGGCGAGGATCGGATGCGCTTCCACGGCGTGCTGCCGGTCAAGCCGGGTCGCCACGATGTCGTTGGCGAGCAGCGGATCAACCTGACGTTCCGCAAGGTGAAGTGAGCGCGGTCGTCGGCATCGCAAGAACCGGAGTGTCGGGGCCGGGGCCTCGCCCTAGAGTGGCGGCACGCCATCGGGCAACATCACCATGCACGCCATGACCAAACGCGCTCTGCCATCGACGCCGAACAAGCATGCCGCGCTGGTGGCGCAGGCCTGTCGCCGCATCGAGGCCGCGGAACAGCCGCCGTCGCTCGACGACCTGGCCCGGCAGGCCGGCCTGAGTCCGTTCCATTTCCACCGCGTGTTCAAGGCGGCGACGGGACTTACCCCGAAAGCCTATGCCGATGCGCATCGCGCGAATGCGGTGCGCACGTCGCTCGCGCGCGGCAGCAGCAGCGTGACCGAGGCGATTTTCGATGCCGGCTTCAACGCCAACAGCCGCTTCTACGAATATGCCGATGCGATGCTGGGCATGAAGCCGACGCAATATCGCGCCGGCGGCGTGGATGCGCGGATCGAATTCGCGATCGGCGAATCGTCCATGGGCGCGATCCTGGTCGCCCGCAGCCAGCGTGGCGTCTGTGCGATTTCGCTGGGAGACGATGCCGATCTCCTGCTACGCGAATTGCAGGATCGCTTCCCGCGCGCGGAACTGGTCGGCGGCGACACCGGCTTCGAACGACTGGTTGCGCAGGTCGTGGGCATGATCGAACAACCGAACCTCGGCATCGACCTGCCGCTCGACGTGCGTGGCACCGCGTTCCAGCAACGCGTCTGGCAGGCGCTGGGGCAGATCCCGCCCGGCCAGACCGCGAGCTACGCGCAGATCGCGCAACGCATCGGCTCGCCGACGTCGGTGCGTGCGGTGGCGCAAGCCTGCGCGTCGAACACGCTGGCGGTGGCGATTCCCTGCCATCGCGTGGTGCGCAGCGACGGCGCGCTGTCGGGGTATCGCTGGGGCGTGGAGCGCAAGCGGGAGTTGCTGTTGCGTGAGAACGAATCCCTCAGCTCGTCATCCCAGCGTCCGCCGGGATGACGGCAGATTGGCGAGGACGGCGAGAGATCAGTCGTTCAGCAGGTTCTGCTGCCAGAACAGGATCGTGGCCGCGCCGAACCAGTCGCTGTTGGCCTTCTTGGCGAAGCCATGGCCCTCGTCGGCATACAGCAGGTACCAGACCGGCTGGCCGTTGCCGCGCACCGCCTTGACGATCTGCTCGGCCTCGGTCCACGGCACGCGGGGATCGTTGCGGCCCTGCGCCACGAACAGCGGCGAGGTGATCTTGCCGGCATGGTTGAGTGGCGAGATGCGCTCGAACACCTTGGCCATCGCGGGGTCGCGTTCGTCGCCGTACTCGACGCGGCGCAGGTCGCGACGGTAGCTCTCGGTGTTCTTCAGGAACGTGCCGAAGTGCGAGATGCCGACCACGTCCACGCCGGCGCGGATGCGGTCGCTGTAATGCATCAGCGATGACAGCACCATGTAGCCGCCGTAGCTGCCGCCCATCACGCCGACGCGCGACGCATCGAGCTCGGGCTGCTTCGCGATCCAATCCAGCAGCGCGCCGATGTCCTTGACCGAGTCCTCCCGCTTCTCGGCGTTGTCCAGCGAGAGGTAGGTCTTGCCGTAACCGGTCGAGCCGCGGACGTTCGGCACCAGCAACGCCACGCCGAGTTCGTTGGCCAGGTACTGTGCGTTGGAACTGAAGGTCGGCAGCGACTGCCCTTCCGGCCCGCCGTGGATGTTGATCACCACCGGATACTTGCCGGTCTTCGAGGGCTTGGACGGCTTGTAGTAGAACGCGGGGATGGTGCGTTGCTTGCCCGCAACCTTGTCGAAGGTGGGGTAACGCACCAGCGTCGGCGCGACGAACTTCGCTGCATCCAGTCCGCCGACTTCGCTCTGCGTCCAGCGCGTCAGCGAGGCCGCCGCGAGGTCGATCACATGCACGTCGCTTGGCGATGTGGCGCTGTTGAGGGTCAGCGCCAGGCGCTTGCCGTCCGGGGAGAACGACAGGCCGCCGATCACGCCGATCGGCAGCGCGGGCAGGCGCACTTCCTTGTGGTCGGGCAGGGACAGCACGCGCAGCTTGCTGATGCCGTCCTCGTTGCTTACGAACGCCAGGTGCCTGCCGTCGTCTGCAATCGTGAAGCCACCGACATCCCAGGGGATGGTCGCGCTGAGCACCTCGAACTTGCCCGTCGCGGGATTGTGATAGCGCAGGGTCTTGAACTCCTGCGCCTTGCCCTGCAGCGGCTCGTCGGAAATGAAGTACACCGCCTTGCCATCGGGTGCGAAGGCGAAGCCGCCGAACGACGCCTTGCCGCCATCGACCGGGAACAATTCCAGCTTGCCGCTGGCGACATCGACCACGCCCGGATACGACTCCGCGGCGGAGACGTACTTCATCACCAGCAGGCGCGACCCGTCCGGCGAGAAATCCATCGGCGACCAGTTGCCGCCCGCATCGACCAGCAGCTTGGTCTCGCCGTTGCGGGTGTTGCGCAGCCAGACATCGCGGTCGGTGCCGTTGCGCGAGGTGCTGCTGTACGCCATCAGCCCGCCATCGGGGCTGAGCGTGGTGCCGCCGTTCTGGCTGCGCTTGCCGTCGGTCAACAGGTGCACGCTGCGGGTCGGGCCGTCGAACCAGTACAACTGGCTGAATTCGTCGCCACCCTTGTCCTTGGCGAACACGAAGCCGTCGCGCCACGCGTTCGCCGGCGCGGGCGTGATGCCGCCGACCGGCTCCGGATAGAAGGTGAGCTGCTCGCGCATGCCCAGTGGTTGGCAGACCCGATGCGCCTGCGCGGTCTCGGCGAAGCGCGTGCTGACCAGCAGGCAGCCGTCCTTGGTCCAGCCCGCGAGTCCTGCGCCGCGGGTGTTCTGGTAGCGATTCAGTTGCTCCAGCAACTCGGCGGGAATCGCCGGGATGTTCTCGCTGGTGCGATTGCCGACGACCTCGCGCTTGACCTCGGCGGGCTTGGCGGTGGTCTGTGCGAAGGCGGGCAGGGCCGCGAGCAGGGCGGCGAACAGGACGGTGCGGGTACGCGTGTCGAAGCGGGACATGGCGGCTTCCCCAAGCCTGAAGGAACCCCGAGCTTAGCGCGTTGGGGTTTCGCTGCCTGCGTCGGAAGTCATGCGCGCGAACCCGAGAAGCGTAGTCAACGCTTCGCGAAGTTCTTGATTATCGGCTTCTGACGCGGTTCCTTCTTGTTTCAACTGCTGCAGTTCTGCGACCCGTTGCTGCACTACTTGCTTCTCGAGCGAAGCAATCGCCTTGAGCAAGTTAGTACGAAGTTCGTCTTCCTCGCCCGGCAAATCTTGGCTGGCTAGTTTTTGCAGTGGGCCGCTTTCCTCACGCTCGGCGAAGTGCTCGAGCAAGGCACCTGTGCTGATCTCGGGCCGCTCGCGCACCAGCAATACCAATTCCGAAAGCAGTTCAATGCCGGGCTGGCGCAACGCCGCAAAGCGATATGGTGGGCGCAGTTCCAGCGCTAATGCCGGACGATGAAGAAGGTGCGTAATCGCGTTGCGAACCAAGCTCAGTTTTTGCGTGGTCACACCTCGCGACGATTGCGCCACACGCTTGGTCGGGACGTGGGTCTGCGGGCTGCTGGCACGCGCCCCGACGCCGGTGAGTTCGGTCAGGCGCTGCTGCATCAGGTCGCCGAAGGCGCCATCCGGGATCTGCGCCAGCAGCGGCTTGCAGCGTTCCGCCAGGCGCGCCTTGCCGTCCAGGCTGGACAGGTTCACGTCGCTCGACAGCGACGCATAGAAAAACTCCGACAGCGGCGTGGCGTCGCGCAGGCGTGCATCGAAACCCTCCACACCTTCCTGGCGCACGATCGAATCCGGATCCTCGCCATCGGGGAGGAACAAGAAGAACGCCTGGCGGCCATCCTTCATCCGCGGCAGCACCGATTCCAGCGCCTTCCACGCCGCACTGCGGCCGGCACGGTCGCCATCGAAGCAGAAGTACACGTCGGGTGCATTGCGGAACAGCAGTTCGGCGTGGTCCGGCGTGGTCGCGGTGCCGAGCGTGGCGACGGCCTGCGAGACCCCGTACTGCGCCAGCGCGACCACGTCCATGTAGCCCTCGACCACGATCAGCCGCTCGAGCTTGGCGTTGGCCTGTTTCGCCTGCCACAGGCCGTACAGCTCGCGGCCCTTGTGGAACAGCGCGGTCTCCGGCGAATTGAGGTACTTCGGCGAATCCTCGGGATCGATGACGCGCCCGCCGAACGCGATGGTGCGGCCGCGGCGATCGTGGATCGGGAACATCAGGCGATCGCGGAACTTGTCGTAGACGTTGCCGCGATCGTTCTTCGAGAACAGGCCGCCGCGTTCCATCAACTGCATGCGCCCCGGATCGGTGCCGAGCGCGTCGCGCAGTGCGGAAAATCCATCCGGCGCATAGCCGATCGCGTAGCGCTCGACGATCTCCGCCGCGATCCCGCGCCGCTCGACATAAGCGCGTGCCTTCTCGCTGTTGGCGAGCTGGCCGCGGAAGAACGTGGAGGCCGCTTCCATCGCGCCGTAGAGGTCGCGGGTTTCCGGATTGGCGTTGCGCTGCTGGGTGTCGCGCGGGATTTCCATGCCCACGCGCTTGGCCAGCTCGTCCACCGCGTCGAGGAATTCGAGGCGGTCGAAATTCATCATGAAACTGATCGCGGTGCCGTGCGCGCCGCAACCGAAGCAGTGATAGAACTGCTTGGTCTGCGAGACGGTGAACGAGGCCGAGCGCTCGTCATGGAACGGGCAACGCGCCGCGTATTCCTTGCCCTGTCGCTTCAGCGGAACGCGTGCGCCGATGATCTCGACGATGTCCGTCCGCGCGAGCAGGTCATCGATGAACGCGTCGGGGATGCGGGCCATCGGATTAGCTTGCCACGCGCGCTGTCAGAGCGCGTCGTGCAATGCCAGCGCGTGCAGGGCATCGCCTTCCAGCCGCTGCACGGTCCATTCGTCCATGCCCACCGCGCCCAGCGTGCGATAGAAGCCGATCGCCGGCGCGTTCCAGTCCAGCACGCTCCATTCGAAGCGCCCGCAATCGCGCTGCACGGCGATCCGCGCCAGCGACGCCATCAAGTGCCTGCCGAGGCCGGAGCCGCGAAACGCCGGACGCACGAACAGGTCTTCCAGGTACAGGCCGCGCTTGCCCAGGAACGTGCTGAAGTTGTGGAAGAACAGGGCGAAGCCGGCGGCCTCGCCATCGACTTCGCCGATCAACACTTCGGCGGCCGGCTGCGCACCGAACAGCTGCGCGCGCAGGCCGTCGTCGGTCGCCACTGCGGCATCCGCCAGCCGTTCGTACTCGGCCAGCTCGGCGATCAACTGCCGGATCAGCGGCACGTCGTCGGCGGTGGCGGGGCGGATCGACAGCAGCGGACGCGCAGCCATGGCTCAGCTCAGCTTCTGCTTCACCAGCTTGCTGACCAGGCCCATGTCGGCCTGTCCGGCCAGCGCCGGCTTGAGCACGCCCATCAGCTTGCCGATGTCGGCGCCCGAGGCCGCGCCGGTCGCGGCGATGGCCTTGTCGATTTCAGCGAGGATCGCGGCTTCGTCCATCTTGGCCGGCAGGTAGGCCTCGATGATGCCCAGCTCGTAGCGCTCGATCGCGGCCAGGTCCTCGCGCGCGGCGGCCTCGTACTGGCTGATCGAATCCTTGCGCTGCTTGACCATCTTCTCCAGCACGGCCAGCACCAGCGGGTCGGTCATCTCGATGCGCTCGTCGACTTCCTTCTGCTTGATCGCGGCCAGGACCAGGCGGATCACGCCCAGGCGATCCTTCTCGCCGGACTTCATCGCGGTCTTCATGTCGTCGGTGAGCTGCTGCTTGAGGCTCATCGCCTTCTCCATCGGGTGAATTTCAGGATTGCAGAAACGCGAAAAGCCGGCGGCGCATGCGCGCGGCCGGCTTCAGGCGCAACAAACGCGCGCTCAGTACAGGCGCTGGCGCTTGGTAACGTCGCGCGAGCTGCGGCGGGCCTGGCGCTTGACGGCGGCCGCGGCCTTGCGCTTGCGCTCCTGGGTCGGCTTCTCGTAGAACTCGCGCTTGCGGGTTTCGGCCAGCACGCCGGCCTTCTCGCAGGTGCGCTTGAAGCGGCGCAGGGCAAACTCGAAGGGCTCGTTTTCGCGGACTTTGACGCTCGGCATCTTTGGAATCTCGGAATCTTTGGAAAGTCGGGCCAGGTGGCCAGGCTCTTGCGGAGGGACCCGCACACGCCGGGGCAGTCCGGGCGAGCCGCGCATGATAGCAGCGGGCCTCCGGCCGGTGCAAGATAGGCGGCATGAAAGTCCTCGGCATCGAATCTTCCTGCGACGAAACCGGCGTGGCCGTCTACGACACCGCCCTGCCTGGCGCGGCCGGGCTGCGCGCCCATGCGGTCTACAGCCAGATCGCCCTGCATGCTGAATACGGCGGGGTGGTGCCGGAACTGGCCAGTCGTGACCACGTGCGCAAGCTGTTGCCGCTGATCCGGCAGACCCTGGCGGAGGCCGACCTGTCGGTCGCCGATCTCGACGGGGTGGCCTACACCGCCGGTCCCGGCCTGGTCGGGGCCTTGCTGGTCGGCGCCGGGGTGGCGCGCTCGCTCGCCTGGGCGCTGGACGTGCCGGCGGTCGCCGTCCATCACATGGAGGGCCACCTGCTGGCCCCGCTGATGGAAGACGACCCGCCTGCTGCGCCGTTCGTGGCCTTGCTGGTCTCCGGCGGGCATACCCAGCTGGTCGCGGTGGACGCCATCGGCAGTTACCGGTTGCTGGGGGAAACCCTGGACGATGCGGCCGGCGAGGCCTTCGACAAGACCGCCAAGATGATGGGCCTGCCCTATCCGGGCGGGCCGCAATTGGCGAAGCTGGCCGAAGGCGGCACGCCTGGCGTATTCAGGTTTGCCCGGCCGATGACCGACCGCCCCGGCCTGGATTTCAGTTTCAGCGGCCTGAAGACCCAGGTCCTGCTGGCCTGGCGCAACAGCGACCAGTCCGATGCCACCAGGGCCGACCTCGCCCGCGGGTTCGAGGACGCCGTTGTGGACACGCTGGCGATCAAGTGCGAACGCGCGCTGGATGCGGCCGGCTGCGACACGCTGGTGATCGCGGGCGGCGTGGGCGCGAACAAGCGCCTGCGCGCGAAGCTCACCGACATGTGCGCCAAGCGTGGCGGCCGCGCCTGTTTCCCGCGCCCGGCGTTGTGCACGGACAACGGCGCGATGATCGCGTTCGCCGGCGCGCTGCGCCTGGAGGCCGGCCAGCGCGAGGACGCCGCGGTGCACGTGACCCCACGCTGGGATATGGCGACGCTGCCGGCGGTGTGAGCCACGTCGCAGGTGGCGTGTCCGTGGGTGGGCAGGGGCTTGCGGGATGAGCGGGCCATGGATGGCCCGCGTCCGCGACTCAGTCCTGGACGACTGGACGGAGCGGCAGCACGCAAGCCCCTGCCCACCCATGGACACCGCGATGAAGCGTGTCGAGCGATGGCAACCTCGCGATGCGGTGCCTGCAGGTATCCTTCCGCGATGACCGACATCGTCTTCATCGAAGGGTTGCGCGTCGACGCCCTGATCGGCGTCTACACGCACGAGCGCGTGGCGCGCCGGCCGTTGGTGTTCGACATCGAGATGCGCTTTGACACCCGCATCGCCGCGCTCAGCGACCAGCTCTCCGATGCACTCGACTACCACGCGGTGTCGATGCGCCTGGTGGAATTCGCCGGCGACAGCGACTTCCAGCTCGTTGAGACCCTGGCCGAGCGATGCGCGGCGCTATTGATCACCGAATTCGGTGCGACCGGCGTGCGTTTGAAGCTGGCCAAGCCCGGCGCGTTCGAAGGGGCGGACACCGTGGGCGTGGTCATCGAACGCGGACATTTCGCGTGAGCGTGGTGCTGGTCACCGGTGCGTCGCGCGGGATCGGTCGCGCGATCGTGGCGCGCTTCGTGCGCGAGGGTTGCAACGTGATCGCCTGCGCGCGCGGAGAAGCTGGTCTCGCAGAACTGAAGGCCGATTTCCCGAATGTCGACGGCATTGCGTGCGACATGCGCGACGGTGCCGCGGTGGATGCGTTGGCGTGCGAGGTGCAGGCGCGGCATGGTGCGGTCGACCTGCTGGTCAACAACGCCGGCGCGTACCGCCCGGGGCAGATCGCGAGCGAAGACGACGATGCGCTGCTCGACATGCTGCAGGCCAACCTGTTCGGTGCCTATCGGCTGACCCGGCGCGTGCTGCCGGCGATGATGGCGCGGCGCAGCGGCATGGTGCTGAACGTGTGCAGCACGGCGTCGATCGCCGCGTATCCGAATGGTGGTTCGTACAGCATCGCCAAGCACGCATTGCACGGGTTCTCGCGCAACCTGCGCGAGGAAATGAAGCCGCATGGCGTGCGCGTGGTCGCGCTGCTGCCGGGCGCCACGCTGACCGCCTCGTGGGACGGCGTGCCGCTGCCGCCGGAACGCTTGATGCCCGCGGAAGACGTGGCCGAGATGGCGTGGTGTGCGTGGACGATGTCGGCGCGCACCGTGGTCGAGGACATCGTGATGCGGCCGCAACGCGGCGACATTTCCGAGGCGGATTTTGGGGATGTCCCGGCATGAGCGACACGGTGACGATTCGCTTGGCCAAGGAGAACATGAAGTTCTCCGCAGCCCACTTCACGATCTTCAACGCCAGCGAGCGCGAGCGCCTGCACGGCCACAACTTCCGCGTGGAAGTCGACATCGAGGCGCGCATGCTCGGCAACGGCATGTGCTTCGACTACGGCATCTACAAGGATCGCGTGGTCGCGCTGTGCCGCGAGCTCAACGAGTGGACGATCCTGCCCACGCAATCCGCGCACCTGCGCATCGAGGAAGACGGCGCGCACGTGTTCGCGGTGTTCGACGGCATCCGCATCCCGTTCCTGCGCGCCGACGTGCTCCTGCTGCCGATCGAGAACGCGACGCTGGAGGAATTCGCGGCCTGGTTCCTCGCCCGGCTCGGCGGGGATCGCGAGGCGTTGCGCGCGCATCGGATCGACGCGATCGAAGTGCGGGTGTTCTCCGGTCCCGGCCAGAGCGCGGGTCGCCGCGCCAGGTTCGAGTGATGGCGTCGACCTTGCCGCCGCCCGACGTCGACGCGCAGTCGCACAGCGCGCACCTGCGCGAGGTCATCCAGGAGCAGGTCATCGCCGCCGGCGGCCACCTGCCGTTCTGGAAATTCATGGAGCTGGCGCTGTATGCGCCGGGCCTGGGCTATTACAGCGCCGGCGCACGCAAGTTCGGCCCCGGCGGCGACTTCACCACCGCGCCGGAACGCTCGCCGTTGTTCTCGGCCTGCGTGGCCGATGTGTTGACGCCGGTGCTGCAGCAACTCGGTCCCGATGCGGTGTTCATGGAGATCGGCGGCGGCAGCGGCGCCTTCGCCGAAACCTGCCTGGCGAAGTTGCTCGCCAACGATGCCCTGCCGGCGCGCTACGCGATCCTCGAGCCCAGCGCCGACCTGCGTGAACGCCAGCGCGAACGCCTGCAGGCACGTTTGCCGCCCTTGCTGTTCGAGCTGGTGGAGTGGCTGGACGGACCGATCCAGGAGCCGTGGAGCGGCGTGCTGTTCGCCAACGAGGTGATCGACGCGCTGCCCACGCCGCGCTTCACGATCCGCGATGGCGAAGTCTTCGAGGAACACGTGGCGCTGG
Source organism: Thermomonas sp. (assembly GCF_041919455.1). GTDB lineage: Bacteria > Pseudomonadota > Gammaproteobacteria > Xanthomonadales > Xanthomonadaceae > Thermomonas. The sequence goes on along the minus strand of NZ_JAYRTQ010000007.1, from coordinate 166,835 downwards.
ATGGCGAGGGCCGTTTCCTGCGCACCGACAGGCCCGCCGAGCCGATGCTGGCTGCCGCAGTGCGCCACGTCGAGCGCCAGTTGCCCGAGCCGTTCGCGGAGGGTTATCGCAGCGAGGTGCTGGCGCAGTTGCCGTACTGGATCCAGGCGGTGATGGGCGCGATGCGGGACGGCGCGATGCTGTTCGTCGACTACGGCTACGCGCGCGGCGAGTACTACCAGCCGCAACGCCGGGACGGCACCCTGCGCGCGTTCCGCCAGCACCATGTCACCGACGACGTGTTCGCCTGGCCGGGCCTGCAGGACATCACCGCGTCGGTGGATTTCACCGCGCTGGCCGAGGCCGGCACCGCCGCCGGCTTCGACTTCGCCGGCTACTGTTCGCAGGCGAGTTTCCTGATCGGCAACCGCCTGCAGGAGAACTTGGCGCTGGCGGAATCGCGCGCTGCGGATGATGTCGCCCGGCACGCGTTGCGCAGCCAGGTGAAGCACCTGACCCTGCCCAGCGAGATGGGCGAACGCTTCCAGGCCATCGGCTTCCAGCGCGGCGTCGAGCTGGGCGCGGCCTTCCTGGTCGGCGACCTGAGCCATCGCCTGTGAATGCGATCAAGCCGCGACGGATGGGGCGTTCGCTGAAGCCGTTCAAGCGGCCATGGCTGTGGTCGGGCCTGTGGATTCTGGCCATTGCCGCCGTGGTGATCGGATCGTTGTTGCCATCGCAGGACCTGCCCGCGGTGGGCGTTGACGACAAGTTGCAGCACTTCGTCGGCTACGCGGTGCTGTCCGCGGGCGCGGTGCAGTTGTTCGTGCGCCGACTGTCTTGGGGCTTCGTCTGCGTGCTGCTGGTGCTGATGGGCATTGGCCTGGAAGTCCTGCAAGCGCAGATGGGGCTGGGGCGCATGCTCGATCGCAACGATGCGCTGGCCAACACCATCGGCGTACTGATCGGCCTGGCGACTGCGTTCACTCCCTTGCGCGATGCACTGCTGTGGCTGGATCGGCGCTGGTGAATGCGGGGGAGCGTCCGCAACGCTTCACCTCGGTCGATGTGTTGCGTGGCTGGGCGGTGGCGGCGATGCTGCTGGTCAACTATCCCGGCGACTGGGGTTCGATCTACGCACCGCTCGAGCACGCGGCGTGGCATGGCTGCACGCTCACCGACCTGATCTTCCCGACCTTCCTGTTCGTGGTCGGCGTGTCGATCGCGCTGCGCCTGTCGCGCGCCACACCATCGCAGGCGGAGCGCCGTGCGCTGCTCGGCAAGGCGTGGATGCGCGCGCTGCGCCTGCTCGCGATTGGCATGTTGCTGAACCTGGTGGCGATGTGGGCCTACGACATCGCCGCGTTCCGTCCGTGGGGCGTGCTGCAGCGGATCGGCCTGTGTTTCGGCGCGGCCGCCACGGCGGTGCTGTATCTGCGCACACGCGGACAATGGCGGTGCATCGTGGCGTTGCTGCTGGGCTACTGGGCGCTACTCGTCGCCGGCGGCAGCCTGGAGCCGTGGCACAACATCGCCAGCCGGGTGGATGCGTGGATGCTCGGCGCGCATGCGTACAAGTTCGACGCCGCGACCGGCCTGGGCCATGAGCCGGAAGGCGTGCTGAGCACGCTGCCTGCGCTCGCCACGACCTTGCTTGGCGTGCGCGCCGGCGTGGTGCTGCGCGAACGCGGTACGCGCGGACTGCTGCTGTTCGGCGTGGCGGCCTTGGCGGTGGGCGGCGCGTGGTCATTGCTGTTGCCGTGGAACAAGAATCTGTGGACGCCGTCCTACGCGGTGTGGACCGCAGGTTGGGCGACGCTGCTGCTGGCCTTGTGCCACTGGTTGTTCGACGTGCGCGGCTGGCGTCCGTTCGGTCGCAGCATGGGCATCAACGCGATCACCGCCTATGCCGGCTCATGGGTCATGGCGTGCCTGCTGGAGCGCTTCGGCGTGTTCGGCGCGTTGTATCGCGGCGTGCTGCAACCGGCGATCGGCCCGCTGCTCGGCGACAAGGCCGCATCGCTCGCCTTCGCCTTCGCCTTCGTCGCGTTCTGGTCGCTGCTGATGTGGGCGATGGCGAAGCGCGGGATCCGGATCAGTGTCTAGCCACGTGCTGCGGCGATCGCGGCGATGCGCGCCTTGCGCAGCGCGTCGCCGAAGGCCGGGCCGGTGATGCCCTGTGCAGCGATGTCGCCGCTGCGCACCGCCATTGCGGCTGCGTGCAGGCGGCGCAACGTGTCGGCTTGTGGGTACGGCGTCTCCGACAGGCCGGTGCGGCCGCGCTTGTCGGCTTCGCAGACGGTGGCGAGCTGGTCGATCCGCTGCGGTTTGCGGAAGCCGTCGCAACGCGCGATCACTTCGTGCACGGTCGCCGGCTTGAGTTCGTCGAGGCGATGCACGTTGAGGTGCTCGCGGCAGCACAGCACGGCGACGTCGCGATGCTCGGCCGGCACCTTCAGGCGCTCGCTCATCGCGATCACCGGCGCGACGCCGCGTTGCTCATGCATGGCGTGCGCGGGCAGGGTGTCGACCGGCGTGAGCGCCTTGCCGAGGTCGTGGCAGAGCGCGGCATAGCCGATCAGGTCGTCGCCCGCCGCCAGCCTTGCTGCCATGTCGCAGACCAGTTCGACGTGGACGCCGGTATCGACTTCGGGATGGTATTCCGCGCGCTGCGGCACGCCGTACAGCGCATCCACTTCCGGCAGCACTGCGCGCAAGGCATCGGCATCGCGCAGGGTGCGCAGGAATGCGGCGGGCGAGGCGCTGCGCAACGCTTTCGCCAGTTCCTGCCAGACGCGCTCGGGCACCAGCTCGGCCAGTTCGCCGCTGGCGGCCATCTCGCGCATCAGCGCCCGTGTCTCCGGTGCCACCGTGAAGCCGAGCGGCGCGAAGCGGGCCATGAAGCGTGCCGCGCGCAGCACGCGCAGCGGATCCTCGACGAAGGCCTCGCCGACATGCCGCAGCACGCGCGTTTCGATGTCGCGCACGCCGCCGAACGGATCGACCAATGCTCCATCGGCATCGCGCGCGATCGCGTTGAGGGTGAAGTCGCGACGGCGCAGGTCGTCTTCCAGGGTCACCGACGGATCGGCATGCACCACGAAGCCGGTATGCCCGCGCGCCGACTTGCGTTCGGTGCGCGCCAGCGCGAACTCCTCGCCGGACTGCGGGTGCAGGAACACCGGGAAGTCGCGGCCGACCTGTTTGAAACCGGCGTCGAGCATCTGCTGGGTGCTGGCCCCGACCACCACGTAGTCATGGTCGCCCGCGGGCAGGCCGAGCAGGGCGTCGCGCACCGCGCCGCCGACCAGGTAGACCTTCGCGTCGTGGAGGAGTGGTCTCGTCGTCATCCGCCGATGATGCCTGATCCGCTGCGCGTGCCTGCAACCGCAGCGTCCGGGTGTGTTGCTTTCAGGCGGCCGCGGCGCGCCACTCCATCGCCGGCCGCGCATGCGAGAACAGGAAGCCCTGGCCACGCGTGCAGCCCAGGTCGAGCAGGCAGGCGCGCTGTTGTTCGGTCTCGATGCCTTCGGCGATCACTTCCAGGCCCAGCGTCCCGGCCAGCGCCAGCACCGCGCGCACCACCGCGGTGCTGCCGTCCTCGCGCATCGGTTCGAGTTCGCGCACGAACGAGCGATCGATCTTCAGCGCGTGCAGCGGGAAGCGATGCAGGTAGCTCAGCGAGGAATAGCCGGTGCCGAAATCGTCCAGCGCCGCCAGCACGCCGGCCTGGCGCAAGGTGCCGAGGGTGGTGAAGACCTGGTCGGGATTTTCCAGCAGCGCGTCCTCGGTGACCTCGATGCGGATGCAGCCGGGTTCGATGCCGTGCGCCTGCAACTGGTCGAGCAGTTGCTGGGCCAGGGTCGGTGAGCGGAACCGCCGCGGCGACACGTTCAGGGTCACGTAGCGGCCGTCGAGCTGCAGGTCGAGGATGTCGCGGCAGGTGTTGGCCAGCATCTGCCAGTCGATCTGCTCGATGCTGCCGCTGTCTTCCGCCGCCTTCAGGAACTCGCCCGGCGGCACCACGCCGCGACGCGGCTGGTTCCAGCGCAGCAGCGATTCGTAGCCCAGCACGTCGCCGTTGCGCAGGTCCACGATCGGCTGGAAATGCGGTTCGAATTCCTTGCGCTGGATCGCGTGCCGCAGGTCGCTTTCCAGTTCCAGCAACTGCAACGCCTCCTGGTGCAGGCGTTCGTCGAAGATCTCGAAGCGCTGCCGCCCGTGCGCCTTGGCGCGGTACATCGCCACGTCGGCATCGCGCAGCAATTCCTCGGCCTTGCGATAGCGGCGTTCGCCCAGGGTGATGCCGATGCTGGCCGAGGTGAACAGCGCCTTGCCCTGCACGTGGATCGGCTCGGCCAATGCCTCGATCACCCTGCGCGCGGTGTGGCAGGCGTCCTCGGGGCTGGCGATGTCCTCCATCAGCACGGCGAATTCGTCGCCGCCAAGCCGCGCCACCATGTCGTTGCCGCGCACGCAGCCGGTCAGTCGCGTGCCGGCTTCCTTCAGCATCATGTCGCCGAACAGGTGGCCGACGCTGTCGTTGATCACCTTGAAGCGATCCAGGTCGAGGAACAGCACGGCGAAGCGACGGCCCTCGTCGCGGTGCAGCCGCGTGAGCGCCTGTTCCAGCGCGGCATGGAAGCAGGTCCGGTTCGGCAAGCCGGTCAGCGCATCGTGCAGGGCATCGTGGATCAGCTGCTGTTCGGCGTGTTCGCGTACCTTGATCTGGTCGCGCAGTTCGCCGACCGCACTGGCGAGTTCGCGGGTGCGGTCTTCGACCCGGCGTTCCAGCTCGGCCTGCAGTTTCTTGCGCTCGAGCGCGGTCATGATGTGCTGCGCCACGTAGGCGAGCAGGGTGCTGTCCTCCGCGCTGTAGTGCACGCCGGGTTCATAGGTCTGCACGACCACCGCGCCGCGCGCGCCGCCGTCGCCGCTGATCGGCACCCCGAGGAAGTCCAGCGCGGGCGTGCCCAGGCCGATGCCGCTGATGTGCAACGTCTTCGCTACCTCGCGTGCGGGGCCGCGAACCGGCTTGCCATGCCGGATCAGCCCCAGGGTCAGGCTGTCGCGCAGGTCGGCGGCCGGGACCTCGCGATCGGTTTCGTAGATGTTGACGTCCTTGGCATCGGCGAAATAGATGAACCTCACGCTGTCGCGTTCGCCGTCGTACAGGGCGATGAAGAAATTGCGCGCGTACATGAGCTCACCCACCACCAGGTGGATGCGCCGCAGCATCTCCTCCATGCCCAGGCCGCTGCTGGCGAGGTCGGCGATGCGGTACAGCGCCGCCTGCAGCGTTTCGCCGCGCTGGCGTTCGCGGATCTGCTCGGTGAGGGCGAGGGTGCGTTCCTCCACCCGGCGTTCGAGTTCGTCGTGCGCCTGGCGTCGGGTCAGCGCGATCAGGATGTGGTGGGCGACGAACTCCAGCAGGGCGCGGTCTTCCTCGCTGAAACGGTCGGGCTGGTCGTAGCTCTGCACCACCACCGCGCCGCGGACCACGCCATCGGCGACCATCGGCACGCCGAGCCAGTCGGCGCTGCTGGGCCCGTAGCCCTGCGCGTTCTCGTCGAAGCCGAATGCGCGGCGCAGCTGTCGCGAGGGTCCCATCGCCGCGCGTCCCGTGTGGATCACGCCGAGGGTCAGGCTGTCGCCGATCCGCGCCGCCGGGTATTCCTGCTCCGGGTCGACCGAGCGCAGGTCCTGTTCGTCGGCGTAGTAGATGAAGCGCAGGCTGTCGCGCGTGCCGTCGTACAGCGCGATCAGGAAATTGCGCGCGTACATCAGCGCACCGACGACGTCGTGGATGCGCCGCAGGGTGTCCTGCATGTCCAGCCCCGCCGACGCGAGGTTGGCCACCGTGTACAGCGCGGTCTGCAGGCGTGCGGTCTTTTCCAGCCGCTCCGAGGCCTGCCGTTGGTCCTGCAATTCCAGTGCGGTGGCCATGCGTGCCGTGAGCAGGGCGAGGAAGCCGCACCAGTCGGGCCCAGCGGCATCGAAGTCGCGGCCATCGGTCGGGCGATCCACCGACAGCAGCATTGCGTGCGGCACGTCGCCAAGCGCGAACGTCAATGCAGGGCCGGCTTGCGAACGCAGGCGCCCGGCCTTGGCCGCCAGCAGCGAGATGGGCGTGGCGCCCTGCAGGTCTGTATCGCGGGCGGGAGCAGGTGCTGCTTCGATCCGCAGATGGCGCAGGCCGAAGCGCGATTCCGCTTCCTGCGCGGCAATGGCCTCGATGTGTTCGAGGCGATCGCTGGCGAACAGCGCCGATACGAAATCACTGCCAGGCCCAGTTCCGGAGCCGGCTCCGCCCGTATCGCGCCCTCCCCTGAAATGGGCGCTCGTGGCCATACGCCAACGAAGGTACGCCTATCGCCAAGCGCACGGCAAGCGCGGCGTGCGCTGTCCGGCGGACAAGCGGACGGGCGGCGATGCGCCGGTGTCAGTGGCGGCGTCGATCCTTGAGTGTCGGCTTCCTCGGCGCCGCCGGCGCTGGCTTTTGCGCGGGTTTCGGCGCCTCCGGGGTGGTGCAGGCAAAGCCCTTGCGCGGGCCGTTCGGCACGCCCTGCATGCGGTCGCTCAGGCGCACCGCATCGCCATTGAGCCGCCAGTCGTACAGCGTGCTGAAGCTGAGCACGCGGGCCACGTATTCGCGCGTTTCCTTGTAGCTGATGGTCTCGATCCAGAAGTCCGGATCCATCGTCGGCCGCTGCGAGATCCAGCGGCCCAGCGGTGCCGGGCCGGCGTTGTAGCCGGCGATCACCTGGTAGGGCTTGCCACCGTAGCGGTCCATCAACTGGCGCAGGTAGGCGGTGCCGAGGGCGATGTTGGTGTCGGGATCAAACAGGCTGTCGCCGCCGGTCCACGGCAGGCCGATCTTCGCCGCCACGCCGGCACCGGTGGCCGGCAACACCTGCATCAGACCGCGCGCATCCGCGGACGATCGCGCGTTCGGATCGAACACCGACTCCGCGCGGATCTCGGCGGCGATCCAGGCGGGGTCGAGCCGGTGCTTCGCGGCCTCGCGGCGGATCGTGGCGTCGTGGTGCAGCGGGAAGCGCAGCAGGTACAGGCGCTGTTCCTCTGGGTAACGCTTGCCGCCCACGTTGACCAGGCCGAACACGCCGCGGTCGAACCAGCCGTTGTCCTGCGCCACTTCCACCGCGATGCGGCGCTGTTCGTCGGAATAACGCGAGAGCGCATCGTCCCACTCGCGTTGTGCCCAGCCCTTGCGATCCAGCGCGAACAACTGCAACGCGCGGATGATCGACGGATCGCGCGCGATCGCCTGCTTCGCGGGCTGCGCCACCACCGGTTGCCACGGGCACAGCGCGTACGGCTGGTCGAGCCTGTCCGCGGCCAGGAAGCCGTGGAAATCGGATTTCTTCGCCGCCTGCCGATACAGCGCCTTCGCGCCCGCGGCATCGCCGGTCAGTTCGCTGCTGCGCGCCGCCAGGTAGGTCCAGCGCGAATCGTTGCGCTGCGCCTCGTCCATCTTGCGGATCGCGGCCAATGCACTGCGCCAGTCGCTGCGCGCCAGTGCTTCGCGCACGCGCCATTCGTGCAGGTTGGCGTCGTAGGCGGCATCGGGCACCGCCGCGAGCCGGCGCGCGGAGTCCGGCCCGTACGAGGCCACCGTCCACAACGCGATCGGGTAGAGCACCCGGGCGCGTTCATCGGCATTGAAGCCGAGCGCCTGCGCCACGCCGGGCAGCAGCGCCTCGGCCTGGTCCGGCGATGCCTTTGCAAGGCGCGCCAGTCCCCACGAAGCGACCAGCCTGCTGCGCGCGTTCTTCGGCCAGGCCCCCACATCGGCGCTGGCCTTGTCGATGTAGGCGGCATAGGCATTCGCCTGCGTCGCCGCGTCGGGCGCCATGCCGCGCGCGATCGCGCGCATCACCCCGGATTGGCCCTCGGCCACGGCCTTGTCGAAGCGTTCCCAGCGCAGCCCGTCGTCCAGCGCGCCCTGCGTCGCCAGTTGCGCGAACGGCGCGTCGCAGGACGACGGCAGCGACCTGCCGGCGCCACGCCACAGCGCTTGCCCGTCGGCGGTCCATGCGGCATCCGCGCGACCCGTTTCCTGCAACGCCCGCAAGCGCAGGCAACGCAGGCCGGGGTCGTCGATGCCGGTGTCCCAATTCGCCAGCAGCGCCGTCCATTCGCTGCGTGCGGCGAGTGCCGCCAGCCAGTCGCTGCGGAACGCACGCGCCACCGGTTGGCCGCGATGGCGGGCCAGGAATGCATTGCCGCGCGGTATCGGCAAGGTATCCATGCGTTTGCGCAGCGCGGTGTATTCCAGCCAGCCGCCGAGTGGATGCCGCGCATACGAATCGAGCAACGCATCGTCCAGGGTCCCGCGATTGGCGGCCTCGAAGGCCTCGCGCACGGACCTGCTCGGCGTGGCGACCAGGATCGGCGGATTGGCGCTGCGCGGGGGCGGCGAGGCGGCTTGGGCGTTGGCGATGGCGATGGCGGGCAGCAGGCTGGTGCCGCACGCCAGTGCGGCCAGCAGGAACGAGGCGCGCTTGTGCATCGCTGGACTATACCCGAGCATCGATGAATCACTTTTCCGGTGGCATTGCATGTCCGCGTTGTTGATCTATCTGTTGCTCGGCGCGTGCGCGGGCGTGCTAGCGGGGTTGCTCGGCATCGGCGGCGGGCTGGTGCTGGTGGGCGCGCTGGCGTGGCTGCTGCCGATGCAGGGCGTGCCGGCGGATGCGGCGATGCATGTCGCATTGGCGAGCTCATTGGCCAGCATCGTGCTGACCGCGGCGGCATCCGCGCGTGCGCATCACCGTCGCGACAGTGTGCTGTGGCCGACGGTGGCGTGGATGGTGCCGGGCGTGTTGCTGGGTGGCTGGCTGGGCAGCCGCTTCGCGATCGCGCTGGATGACCAGGTGCTGCGCTGGTGCGTGTCGGGTTACTGCTTCCTGATCGCGGCGCAGATGCTGTGGTCGAAGACGCCGGCAGACACCGGCAGGGTGGTTGCGCCACGCGGGCCCGGCTACACGCTGGCAGGCAGCGGCATCGGCATCGTCTCGGCGATCGTCGGCATCGGCGGTGGCAGCCTGACCGTGCCGCTGCTGGTCTGGCGCGGGGTGACGCCGGTGCGAGCGGTCGGCACGTCGTCGGCCTGCGGGATCTTCATCGGCATCGGCAGCGCGCTGGGCTATGCGCTGCAGGCACCGCCGGGTGCGGTGGAATTGCCGGGTGCATTCGGTTACGTCTACCTGCCGGCGGCGCTCGGCGTGGCGCTGGCTTCGGTGTTCGCCGCGCCCTACGGCACCCGGCTCGCCCATGCGCTGAGCGGGCCGGCGCTGAAACGGGTGTTCGCGGTGTTCCTGCTGCTGGTCGGCGCTGCCTTAGCGTACAGTGCGCTGACCTGAACCATACAGTGGAGTACGCGATGCGCAGTGTCCTGCATGCGACCTTCGGCGAGCCGGCCGATGTCCTGACCGCGGCCGACAGCCCGACGCCGGAACCCGGTCCCGGACAGGCGCGCGTGCGCATGCTGCTGTCGCCGATCCACAACCACGATGTCTGGACGGTACGCGGGCAATACGGCTACAAGCCGACCTTGCCGGCGATCGCCGGTAGCGAGGCGATGGGCGTGGTCGATGCACTGGGCGAGGGCGTCGACAACGTGACCATCGGCCAGCGCGTGACCACGGCGGGTGCGCGTGGTGCTTGGGCCGAATATTTCACCGTGCCGGCCAATTCGCTGGTGCCCGTCCCGGACAACATCGACGATGCCACCGCGGCGCAACTGGTGGCGATGCCGCTGAGCGCGCTGATGCTGCTGGAGACGCTGGGCGTGGCCGAAGGCGACTGGGTCGTGCAGAACGCCGCCAACGGCGCGGTCGGCAAGGCGCTGGCGATGCTGGCGCGCGCGCGCGGCATCCACGTGCTCAACCTGGTGCGTCGCGAGGAAGGCGTGGAAGAGATGGCCGCGCAAGGCATCGGCAATACCGTCTGCACCATGCACGAGGGCTGGAAGTCGACCGCGCGCGACCTGATGGGCGGGGCGCGGCCGAAGGCCGCGGTGGATTCGGTGGGTGGACCCGCCAGCGGCGTGCTGTGCAGCCTGCTCGGCGAAAACGGCCTGCTGGTCTCGTTCGGCAGCATGACCGGGGAATCGATGCAGATTCCCTCGGGCGAACTGATCTTCAAGCAGATCACGGTCAAGGGCTTCTGGGGCACGCCGGCCAGCAAGGCCCTGTCGTCGCAGGATCGCCGCAGGCTGATGGGCGAACTGCTGCAGCGTGCGGCCAACGGCGAACTGCAATTGCCGGTCGCCGCGACCTACGGCTTCGATGCCATCGGCGATGCGATCCGCGATTCTCTGGTGCCGGGTCGGGCCAGCAAGGGCAAGATCCTGCTGCGCCCCTGATCGCGGGACGTGTCAGCCCAGGGCGTGCTCCGGCACGTCCAGTTCCACCGACAACGCCAAGTGGTCGGAATGCGCCGCCGGCATCGCCTGCATGGTGGCGATGGCGAGCGCCGGGGTGACCAGCACATGGTCGATCGCGCGCTGCGGCCGCCACGAGGGGAAGGTGGGGACGCAATCCGCCGGTGGCTGCAGGCGGGTGCTGCGATACAGCCCCTGCATTTCCGGCTGATTCGGGTCGCAGTTGAAGTCGCCCATCAGCACCGCATGCGGATGGTCGCCAAGCAGTTCGGCGATGAAGTCGATCTGCGCCCTGCGCGACCCGCTTCCCAGCGACAGGTGGGCCACCGCCACGGTCAGCGCATCGTCGCCATTGCCGAAGGTGCCGATCAGCACGCCGCGACCCTTGACCCGGCCGGGCAGCGAATGCTCTTCGACCCGTTTGGGTTCCAGCTTGCTCAGCAAGCCGTTGGCGCTGGAGGCGACGCCGCCCATCCTGCGGTTGGGCTGGTGGCTCCAGTAGGCGAAGCCGGCGCGTTGCGCCAGGTAGTGGGTCTGGTTGGTGAAGCCGGAGCGCAGGCTCCCGGGGTCCGACTCCTGCAGGCCGACGATGTCGTGGCGGCCCGCGAGTTCGGCGATCAGGTCCAGCGCTCCGCGCTTGTTGCCGGCCGGCAATACGTGCGACCAGCTGCGGGTCACGTAGTCCTGGTAGCCGCGGGTGCTCGACCCCGCCTGGATATTGGCGCTCAGCAGGCGCAGCCGGCGGGTTTCCATCATGCGGCGGGTTCGGGCGTGGTCAGGCCTGCGGCGCAGCGGCGGCCGGCGCTTCCGTGGGAGCCGCCGGGGCCGTGGCATCCGCCGCCGCCGGTGCTGCCGCGGGCGCGGCAGACGCCTTCTTCGCGCGCTCGGCCACGATCAGCTGGTTGAGCACGCGGAACACGTCGTCCACCGACTTGCCCTTGACCCGGTACTTGCCGTTGACGATGAAGGCCGGGGTGCTGGGCTGGTCGCCGTTGCTGAAGGCATTGAGGATGTACTGCTTGCCGCGGTTGATCTTGGTCGCCACCGCGAAGCTCTGCATGCTGCTGGTGAACTGCTTCGGATCGGCGCCGTAGTTCGCGTAGAACGCGGCGATCTGCTCCGGCGTGTCCATGCCGCGCTCGCCCTTCAGGGTCTTGTCGATGTGGATCGCGCGGAACATCGCGTCATGGGTCTTGTCGACCAGGTTCATCGTCTCGGCGGTGTAGAAGGCCTTGGCGTAGTTGTCCCACGGACCGCCGAACGCCGCCGGCACGTAGACCATGTGCACGTCGGCCGGGAACTTGGACTTCATCGCGCTGACCGTGGGCTGCACTGCCGCACAGAACGGGCAGACGTAGCCGAACACTTCCACCACCTCGATGCGGCCATCGGTGGTTTCGAACGGCTGGCCATTGGGGATGTCGGCGTAGTCCACGCCGGCAACCAGCGGTGGCGCCTTGGCAGCGGCCTCCTCGGCGGCCTTGAGCGCAGCTTCGGCGGCGGCCTTCTGCGCCGGATCCTCGGCGCTGGCTTGCTGTGCGCTGGCGGCAGGCGCGGCAGCGGCCGATGGATCGGCGACCGGCGCAGGCGCGTCGTTCTTGCAGGCGGCCAGGGGGAGCAGGGCGAGGAGCAGCAGGGCGTAGCGCGATGCGGTCATGGCGGTTCCGGTCGATGGGGTCAGGTGCGGGACTTGGCGGCGGGCCTGGCCGACACGGGCTTCGGCTTGGCCTTGGCGGCCGGGGCTACGGCCAGGATCACGCGACGGGCGTTGTCGAGCATGCTTTCGAAGCTGTTGCCCAGCACCAGGTACTTGCCGGCGATGACCAGCGAGGGCGTGCCCGGGATGTCGCTGCGCACCTGGAATTCGCGGGCATTCGCGGCCTTGGCCTGCAGGGTGGCTTCGTCGGCCTGCGCGGCGGCGAAGGCCTTGGCATTCACGCCCGGCAGGCGGGCGTAGTAGGCGGTCAGTTGCGGGATGGTCGCCTTGCGCGGCAGTTCGCCGGTCTCGTGGACGGCGCGGAAGATGCTCGCGTGGGTGGCGTTGACCGCGTTGGCGCCTTCGGCGATGAAGAACAGGCGCGCGTAGGCGTCGTTGGGATCGAACAGCGCCGGCACCAGCACCAGTTGCGCGTTCGCCGGCATGGTCGCCTTCCACTTCTCCAGCATCGGCGCGAAGTGCGCGCAATGCGGGCACCAGTAGCCGAACACCTCGGCGACCTCGACCTTGCCGGGCGAAGGGCGGTACGGCTTGCCGTCCTCGATGTAGCGGTATTCGGTGCCCTCGGTCAGCCCGGGCAACTGCTTTTGCGCGTGGGCCGGGAAGGCCAGTGCGGACAGCAGCAGGGTGAAGGACAACAGCAGTGCGCGCATCGACTCGACTCCGGCGATCAGGTGGGCCAGGCCAGCTTGCGCAGGCCCGGCGGAACGCATGGTGAAGCCGCGCCGCCGCCGATCAGTGGGCGGCAGGCGCCTGGCTGGCGGCCGCGCGGGCGTGCAGGCCCTGCACGTAGCTGCCCAGCGCGCGGATTTCCTCGTCGCTCAGCGGCTTGGCGACGCTGGCCATCAGCTTGAAGGGCGCGGCGTTCTTGTAGGTGCTGGTGCCGGCGCGGTATTCCTCCAGGCGGCGCACCACGTAGGCGGTTTCCTGCCCGTGCAGCGACGGATAGGACGGGCCCGGGTTGCCGGCGCCGGAGGGGCCGTGGCAGGCCATGCAGGCGGGAATGCCGCGGGCGGCGTCGCCACCCCGGTACAGCCGCTCGCCGACCTGGTAGAACTTCAGGCCCTTGCTGGGGCCGGCGGCGATGACGGTGTCGTCGGCCACGCCGGAGCCGGCCTTCTGGGTGGCGAACCAGGCGCCGAGGTCGCGCATGTCCTGGTTCGACAGCGGGGCGGCGTACGGGGCCATCAGGCCCGCCAGGCCGCCGACGCGTTCGCCATGCTTGAACAGGGCAAGTTGCTCGGCGATGTAGCGCTCCGGCATGCCGGCGATGCGCGGTGCGTTCTGCTGCATCGCGTTGCCGTCCACGCCGTGGCAGGCGGCGCAGGCACCGGCCTTGGACTGGCCGGCCTTGGCATCGCCCCAGGTGGCGGGCTTCTCGTCCAGCGGTGCGGCCTGGACCGGGGCGTTGTCGGGAACGGCAACGGCGGTGCTCTGGGCATACGCGGCCGCGGCCAGCACCAGGCAGGCAACGCCGACAAGACCATGGACGCGGGCAAGACGCATGCGGAACTCCAATACCAATGCGGGTGCGGCCGAAACCGCTGAACCGGCGAATTATCGTCGGGCGGCGCATGACGGTCAAACCACGCGCGGTGGCCCTTGCCGTCGATCCCCAGGTCCTCGGTTCCCGCCGCAACGGGCTGCCCGGCCGGGCTGCGACGCCGGGCGTGCGATCCTATGCGCATGGCCACGCCCAATCCGTTCAACCGCGCCGACTACCTGCTGGCCGCGCATACCCACCGCCAGCTGCCGCCGGATGGCGGTCGCGAGGTCGCCTTCGCCGGCCGCTCGAACGCCGGCAAGTCCTCGGCCCTCAATGCGCTGTGCGGCCGGAATGCGCTGGCGCGAGTCTCCAAGACCCCCGGGCGCACCCAGCAGCTGGTGTACTTCGGCCTGCCGCCGCACGAGTCCAAGTACCTGGTCGACCTGCCGGGTTACGGCTATGCCAAGGTGCCGCAGGACCTGCAGGCGCACTGGCAGGCCTTCCTCGACGGCTACTTCGGCAGCCGGATGGCGCTGGCCGGGCTGGTGGTGGTGATGGACATCCGCCATCCGCTCAAGGACTACGACCGCTCGATGATCGGCTATGCCATGCGTCGCGGCCTGCCTGCGCATGCGCTGCTGACCAAGGCGGACAAGCTTTCGCGCGGGGCGGCGATGAACACCGTGCAGGCGGTGCGCAAGGACCTGTCGGCAACTTATGGCGACAGCGTCAGCGTGCAGGCCTTCTCCGGCGAGACCCGGCAGGGCGTGGAGGAGTTGCGTTCGATCGTTGCGGGCTGGCTGGAGATCTAGGGCGGCTTCGTCGCAGCGCCGGCGCCTACCGCCGTCTGATCGCTACGCGGCTCGAAATGCCGCTGCGCGATTCAGCCGACGGTCTCGCCGTCGCCAACGTCTTCACTCGATTTCCAGCAACGTCGCCGACATCGCCGGTATCTCCAGCGTACTGCCCAGCGCGAGCGGCTTGCCGGTCAGTGCCAGGCGTGCGCGGCGCCCTTTCAGGAAGGCGTCGAACCGATCCAGTGCCACCGTCCTCGGCGCATCCTGCTTGTTCAGCATGACCATCACCGCGGAGTCGCCCCGGTGGCGTACGTAGACGTACACGCCATCGATCGGCGCGAAATGGGTCAGGGCACCGTCATGCAGCACCGGCGTGCGCTTGCGCCAGTTGAACAATGCACGGATGTAGCGCTGTGCACTTTGCTGTGCGTCGCCGAGCCCGTTCCCGCTGAATGCATTCGCCGGATCGCCCGCCCAGCCGCCGGGCATGTCCGCGCGCAGCTGGCCGTCGTCGCGCTCCTTCGGCCCGCGCAGCAGGACCTCCGAGCCGTAGTAGAACTGCGGCGTGCCGCGCACTGTCGCCAGGTAGGCCATGCCGAGCTGCCACCGCGCCAGGTTGCCATCCACATGCGCCAGCAGGCGCGGGGTGTCGTGGTTCTCGGCGAACACCACCAGCGCATCGGGATCGGGATAGACGAAATCGTTGGCGAGCATTTCGTACAGGCCCATCCAGCCGGTTTCCCAGCCTTCCGGCTGCACCAGCGCATTGCGCAGCGCGATGTGGATGGGGAAATCCATCATGCTGGGCATGTGCGGCACATGGCCGCTGGCGTTCTGCTTGCCGCGCTGCCAGTGCGCGACCACCGCCGGATTGATGCTCCATTCCTCGCCGACCATGGCGAAGTCCGGGTATTCGGTCAGCACCGCCTTCGCCCAGTCGCTGAGGAACTGGGTATCGGCGTAGCCGAAGGTGTCCTCGCGAATGCCGGACAGCCCCGCGTATTCGATCCACCACAGCGTGTTCTGGATCAGGTAGCGCGCCAGGTGCGGGTTGCGCTGGTTGAGGTCGGGCATCGCGTCCACGAACCAGCCATCGGTGAATGCCGCGCGGTCCGCCGGCGCCGCGTGCGGGTCCTGGATGGCGGTACGGCGATGGTTGGTCGGCGTGAACGTCGCATCGTTATTGATCCAGTCCTTCGCCGGCAGGTCGCGCATCCACCAGTGCTTCGAGCCGATGTGGTTGAGCACGATGTCCATGACGATGCCGATGCCCTTCGCCTTCGCCTCGCGCGACAACGCTTGGAAGTCCTCGTTGCTGCCCATCCGCGGATCGGTGCGGTAGAGATCGGTGATCGCGTAGCCGTGATAGGAATACTGCGGCTGGTTGTTCTCCAGCATCGGCGTCGGCCACAGCTGGGTGAAGCCCATGCCGGCGATGTAGTCCAGGTGCTGGCGGATGCCGGCGATGTCGCCGCCGTGGCGGCCGTTGGGATTTGCGCGGTTGGCGGTCTCGGTCATTCCCGCCACGCTGTCGTTCGACGGATCGCCATTGGCGAAGCGATCCGGCGTGACCAGGTAGATCGCATCGCGTGCGTCGAAGCCGCGGCGTTGCGCGGAGCCGGGCTCGCGCGCATCAAGCCGCCACGGATGCGTGGCAACGACCTTCCCGCTTTCGACGAATTCGATGTCGAATGCGCCCGGCATCGCATCGCCCGCGATCTTGACGGTGACGAAGAGGTAGTTCGGGTTGTCGGTCTTCTGCACGGCGACGATGGCCACGCCCGCGCGCGACAGCTTTGGCGTCGACGCCGAGATGCCCTTGCCATGCACCAGCAACTCGACCTGGCTGTGGCGCATGCCGACCCACCAGTTGGCGGGTTCGATGCGTTCGATGTCGGTGGCGCGCGCCGGCAGCGACAGGCCGAGCAGCAACGCGAGCATGCAGAGGATCGTGCGCATCAGCCCCTCCCAAGGCAGCGACATGGCCGGAGGCTACAAGCGCAACTGTGCGCGGACAACGCAATCGGCCGGGAATACGTATGCAGCCGCAACACTGAAAGCCGGGAGGCGCACTGCCCCGCGTCATCGGTGCGGGCTATGCTGCGCGTCCACAGGGGAAGCCACGCATGTCCGGACCCAGCAACGCCAACGACACCCCGATCACCGATCACCGGCAACTGGTGGAGGTTCTGGCATCCGGCGAGAAGCCGATCGAGGCATGGCGCATCGGCACCGAGCACGAGAAGTTCGGCTTCCGCCTCGACGACCTGCGGCCGCCGACGTTCGATGGCGAGCGCGGCATCGAGGCCCTGCTGAAGGGGCTGACCCGGTTTGGCTGGACGCCGTACGAGGAAAGCGTGGACGGGCAGCCGGCGCGGGTCATCGCGCTGACCAGGGACATGGCCTCGGTGACGCTGGAGCCGGCCGGGCAGCTCGAACTGTCCGGTGCGCCTGTCGAGACGATCCACGACACCTGCAAGGAAGTCGGCAGCCACCTGCGCGAAGTGCGCGCGGTCGCCGATGAACTGCAGCTCGGCTTCCTCGGCATGGGCTTCCAGCCGAAGTGGCGGCGCGACGACATGCCGTGGATGCCGAAAGGCCGCTACCGGATCATGCGCGCCTACATGCCGAAGGTCGGCAACCTGGGTCTGGACATGATGACCCGCACATGCACGGTGCAGGTCAACCTGGACTACGCCAGCGAAGCGGACATGGTGAAGAAGTTCCGGGTGTCGCTGGCGCTGCAGCCGATCGCCACCGCGCTGTTCGCCGATTCGCCGTTCACCGACGGCAAGCCGAACGGCCAGCTCAGCTATCGCTCGCACATCTGGACCGACACCGACCGCGACCGCACCGGCATGCTCGACTTCGTGTTCGAAGACGGCTTCGGGTACGAACGCTACGTCGACTACCTGCTCGACGTGCCGATGTACTTCTCGTACCGGAATGGCGAATACATCGACGCCAGCGGCAAGTCGTTCCGCAAGTTCCTGCGCGGCGAACTCGACGTGCTGCCCGGCGCGTTGCCGACGATCCGCGACTGGAACGACCATATGACCACCGCCTTCCCGGAAGTGCGGTTGAAGAAGTTCCTGGAGATGCGCGGCGCCGATGGTGGGCCGTGGAATCGCCTGTGCGCGCTGCCGGCGTTCTGGGTCGGCCTGCTCTACGACGATGCCGCGCTGGATGCGGCGTGGGACCTGGTCAAGGATTTCTCGATGGTCGAGCGCAACGCGTTGCGCGACAACGTGCCGAAGCTGGCGCTGAAGACGCCGTTCCGTAACGGCACCCTGCGCGACATCGCCATCGAGGCCCTGAAGATCGCCCATGCCGGCCTGCGTCGCCGGGCCAAGGCGGACAGCTGCGGCACCGACGAATCCGGCTTCCTCGAACCGCTGCTGGACATCGCGGACGCCAACGAAACCCCGGCCGAGCGCAAGCTCGCGCTGTTCCATGGCGAATGGAACGGCTCGGTCGATCCGGTGTTCCGCGAGTTCGCCTACTGAGTGCGGTCTGTCCCGTCCCGGGACAGCAATGGTCACGCCGGAAACCGATGCTGCAGCGCGTCATGAAACGCGCTAGCCTGCGGCGATGACACCGATTGCCCGCCCGCTGCGCGAACCCCTCGCTTTCGCCGAGTCCGACACGCTGTTGCGCGACGACGTGCGCCGGTTGGGCACGATGGTCGGCGACATGCTGGCCGAGCAGGTGTCGGAGGCGTTCCTGCAGCAAGTCGAGGCGGTGCGGCGCATCGCCATCGCCCGGCGCGAGCAGGGCGAGCCGGTCGATGCCTTGGCGCAGCGGCTGTCCGATGTCGCGTTGGAGGATGCCGAAGCGCTGGTGCGCGCATTCGCGGCGTACTTCGGTGCGACCAACGTGGCCGAACGCGTGCATCGCATCCGTCGGCGTCGCGACTACCAGCGCACGGGCAGCGCGCCGCAGCCGGGCAGCCTGGAAGCGGTGCTGCTGGAGTTGCGCAATGACGGCGTCGGCCTGGCGGAGCTGCAGGCGCTGCTGCCGCGGATGTGCATCGAGCCGGTGTTCACTGCCCATCCGACCGAAGCGGTGCGCCGCGCGCTGCTACTGAAGGAACGCACCATCGTCGAGCGCCTGGTCGCCGACATCGACCGCACCCGCACGCCGCCGGAACGCGGTGCCGACGATGCGCGGATCCGCCAGTCGCTGACCACCACCTGGCAGACCACCGAGGTACCGCCGCACAAGCCGACCGTCGCCGACGAGGTCGAACACATCGGTTTCTATCTTTCCAGCGTGCTGTATCGCGTGCTGCCGGTGTTCTACGAAGCCTTCGCCGATGCCATCGAAGCGGTGTACGGCGAACGCATCGCATTGCCGCCGCTGCTGCGCTTCGGCACCTGGGTCGGCGGCGACATGGACGGCAATCCGAACGTCGGCGCGACCACCGTGCGCGATGCGCTGGCCGCGCAGCGTGCGCAGGCGCTGGCCTGCTACCAGTCCGACCTGCGCGCACTCGGCGACATCCTCACCCAGAGTGAGGAGCGCATCGGCTTCGATGCCGGGATCAAAGCGCGCACGGAGGCATACAAGACGCTGTTGCCGGATGGCGCGGTGCGCGCACGACCGCGCCTGGCCGACATGCCGTACCGGCAGTTGCTGGGGCAGATGCGCGGCCGCCTGGCCGCGACGTTGGCCGGCAGCACCGGTGCCTATCCGGATGCCGATGCCTTCATCGCTGACCTCGAGCTGGTCGATGCCAGCCTGGCCCGCCATCGCGGCGACCAGGCCGGCCGCTTCGCCCTGCAGCGCGTGCTGTGGCGCGCGCGCACCTTCGGCCTGCACATGGCGGCGCTGGACCTGCGCCAGGATTCCGCCGCGCACGACGACGCACTGGCTGCACTCGATGATCGTGCGGACTGGGTGTCGCAATCGGTGGCCGCGCGCGTGGATCGCCTGCATGCGGTGATCGAAGGCGCGGCGGTGCCGGCACCGAATGCGCCTTCGGCGGTTTCGACGCTGGCGGTGTTCCGCACCGTGCACGAATTGCGTCGGACGCTGGGTGAGCATGCGTTCGGCCCGTACATCATCAGCATGAGCCGCAGCGAAGCCGATGCGCTGGCCGTGCTCGCGCTGGCGCGGATCGCCGGCTGCGTGGACGACGACGCGGTGCCGCTCGACGTCGCGCCGCTGTTCGAGACCGTCGACGACCTGCAGGCCGCGCCCGAGGTGATGCGCGCGTTGTTCGCCGATCCGGTCTATCGCCGCCACCTGGCCGCGCGCGGCAACCGGCAGACGGTGATGCTGGGCTACAGCGACAGCGCGAAGGACGGCGGCCTGCTGGCCTCGCGCTGGGCGCTGCAACGCGCGCAGGTGGACCTGCTGGAGCTGGCCCGCGAGGCCGGCGTCGGCATCGTGTTCTTCCATGGCCGCGGCGGTTCGGTGAGCCGCGGCGGCGGCAAGACCGAGCGCGCGATCATCGCCGCGCCGCGTGGGTCGGTGGACGGGCGCATGCGCGTCACCGAGCAGGGCGAGGTGATCCACCGCAAGTACGGCATCCGTGCGCTGGCATTGCGCAACCTCGAGCAAACGACTGGCGCGGTGCTGCGCGCCAGCCTGCGACCGCGCCCGCCGGAACCACGCGAAGGCGCCTGGCGTGCGATCGCCTCCGAACTCGCGCAGACCTCGCGTGCGCACTACCGAGCGCTGGTGCATGAGCGCGACGACTTCCCCGCGTATTTCCGCGCCGCCACCCCGATCGACGTGATCGAGCAGTTGCGGATCGGCTCGCGTCCGTCGCGGCGTCGCGATGGCGGCATCGCCAACCTGCGCGCGATCCCGTGGGTGTTCGCGTGGTCGCAGAACCGCTCCGGACTGACCGGCTGGTACGGCGTGGGCACTGCCCTGCAGCGCGGCATCGACACCCACGGCCTCGATGCGATGGCCGTGATGGCGCGCCACTGGCCGTTCATGGCGGCCGCGATCGACGATGTCGAGATGCTGATGGCGAAATCCGACATCGATATCTTCGAGCGCTATTCGCTGCTCGCCGGCGACGCCCACGACGCCTTCTTCCCGCAGATCGGGGAGGAGTTCGAACGCACGCGCGACGCGATCCTAGCGATCAAGGGCCGCGACACGTTGCTCGCAGACGACTACCGCTTGCGCCTGTCGATCCGCCTGCGCAATCCCTATGTCGATCCGATCAGCCTGCTGCAAGTCGACCTGCTGCGGCGCTGGCGGGCAACCGGCCGCGAGGACGAAGCGCTGTTGCGTGCCTTGATCGCGACCGTCAACGGCATCGCCGCGGGCATCCAGAACACGGGCTGATCCCGCCGCCATCGAGCGGCGGGAATTGCGTCGACACTCAGTTCGCGAGCGCCTTGCCGATGACGTCCGCGATGGGCGTGGTCGCGCGGCCGATCAACCGGCCCAGCGTGCCGCTGTCATCGAACAAGCCATCCTTCGCCGCACCGGCGTCGGAGTCCGACAGCAGCTCGGCAAATCCTGCGGGCAAGCCGGCCGCAAGCAGTGCATCGCGATAGTCCTGCTGCGGCAGATCCTGGTAGATGAGCGGCTTGCCGGTCTGCCGTGCGAGTTCTGCAGCGAAATCGGCGAGCGTGATCGCATCGTCGCCAGCCAGTTCGTGGATCTTGCCGGCCTGCGGTTCATCGCTGGCGATGACAGCGGCGGCGGCTTCGGCATAGTCGGCACGTGCCGCCAGCGACAGGCGGCCATCGCCGGCGCTGCCGAACATCGCGCCGTGCTCGAGGATGCCGGGGATGCCGGCCGCATAGTTCTCCGCATACCAGCCATTGCGCAGCAGCACGTGCGGCAGGCCGGACGCCTGCAAGGCCTGCTCGGTCTGCACGTGTCCGAGCGCCAGGCCCAGCGGCGACGTGTCGGCATGCAGCAGACTGGTGTAAGCGATGAGGCAGACGCCAGCGCGGGCAGCGGCATCGATCACCGCCTGGTGTTGCGGTGCGCGCTTGCCGACTTTGCTCGACGAGATCAACAGCAACCGCTCTACACCGATCAGCGCGGCATCGAGGGTGTCGGGGCGGTCGTAGTCGCCCTCGCGCACTTGCACACCGGCAGCAACGAGGTTCGCCACCTTGGCCGGATCGCGGACGATGGCGACGATGCGATCCCCGGGAGTGCCACGGGCTAGCAGGGATTGGATGACGAGCCGGCCGAGTTGGCCGCTGGCGCCGGTGACGGCGATGAGGGGGGTGGTGGTCATGGTGTGCCTCGATGTGGGGATGGGCGCATCGATCCGATCGATGCGTGCAGCGCAGGCTAGACCCTATACTTACTTTTCGTAAGTACGTACCCGGAGGTAAGTGTCATGTCCGCCCCGACGACCGTTGTCCCGCTCTCCGATCGTGTCCGCCGTGGGGAACTGCTTTCCGCCGCTTGCCCGTCGCGCGACGTGTTGCGGCATGTCACCAGCCGCTGGGGCGTGCTGGTGCTGCTGGTGCTGGCCGAAGGCACCCAGCGTTTCAGTGGCCTGCGCCGGCGGATCGGCGGGGTCAGCGAGAAGATGCTGGCGCAGACCCTGCAATGGCTGGAAGGCGATGGCCTGGTCGACCGCCGCGAATTCCCGGTGGTGCCGCCGCACGTCGAATACACCCTGACTCCATTGGGCGTGGAGGCCGCCGAGCGCGTACGTGGGTTGGCCGACTGGATCGAGCTCAACCTGTCGCGGATCATGACGGCGCGCGCCGATTGATCGTCCCGTTGCATCGCAACGTGTGACAAGGGCATCGTCGGCTTATACTCCCCGCCAGTATCAGGGTGGCTGGTCGATGCCGCATTCGCCCGAAGAAAAGAAGCGTGCGATCACCCGCCTGCGCCGCATCCGCGGGCAGGTGGACGGGTTGGAGCGCGCGGTCGAGGCGGGCAGCGAATGCGCGCCGGTGCTGCAGCAACTGGCTGCATTGCGCGGCGCGGTGAACGGGCTGATGGCGGAGATCCTCGACAGCCACCTGCGCGAGGAATTCACCCAGGTCGCGACCGATCCGAAGATCCGCAAGCAACATGCACGCAGCATCGACGAGGTCGTCGCGCTGGTGCGTTCCTATCTCAAGTAAAGGAAGCATTCCCATGAAATCACGCGCCGCCGTCGCCTTCGCTGCAGGCGAACCGCTGAAGATCGTCGAGATCGACGTCGCCCCGCCGCAGAAAGGCGAAGTGCTGGTGCGGATCACCCACACCGGCGTCTGCCACACCGATGCGTTCACGCTCAGTGGCGACGATCCGGAAGGCCTGTTTCCGGTGGTGCTGGGCCACGAGGGCGCGGGCATCGTGGTCGAGGTGGGCGAAGGTGTGACCAGCGTGGCGCCGGGCGATCACGTGATCCCGCTGTACACCGCCGAATGCGGCGAATGCCTGTTCTGCAAGTCAGGCAAGACCAACCTGTGCACGTCGGTGCGCGCGACCCAGGGCAAGGGCGTGATGCCGGACGGCACCTCGCGCTTCAGCTACGAGGGCCAGCCGCTGTACCACTACATGGGCTGCTCGACCTTCAGCGAATACACCGTGGTCCCCGAGGTCTCGCTGGCCAAGGTGAATCCCGATGCCAACCCGGAGCATGTCTGCCTGCTCGGTTGCGGCGTGACCACCGGCATCGGTGCCGTGCACAACACGGCGAAAGTGCAGGCCGGCGATTCGGTCGCGGTGTTCGGGCTGGGCGGCATCGGCCTGGCGGTGATCCAGGGCGCGCGCCAGGCGAAGGCAGGGCGGATCATCGCGATCGACACCAACCCGTCGAAATTCGAGATGGCGCAACAGTTCGGCGCGACCGATTGCATCAATCCGAAGGATCATGACAAGCCGATCCAGCAGGTGGTGGTCGAGATGACCGGCTGGGGCGTTGACCACTCGTTCGAGTGCATCGGCAACGTCAACGTGATGCGTGCGGCGCTGGAATGCGCGCACCGCGGCTGGGGCCAGTCGGTGATCATCGGCGTGGCCGGAGCGGGGCAGGAAATCAGCACGCGGCCGTTCCAGCTGGTGACCGGGCGCAAGTGGATGGGCACTGCCTTCGGTGGCGTGAAAGGCCGCAGCCAGTTGCCGGGCATGGTGGAAGACGCGATGCGTGGCGACATCCAGCTCGCGCCCTTCGTCACCCACACGATGGGCCTGGACGGCATCAACCACGCCTTCGACCTGATGCACGAGGGCAAGTCGATCCGCTCGGTGGTGCACTTCTGATGCAACGCATCGAACATCGCGCCTGCTTCGGTGGCTGGCAGGACGTCTACGAACACGCATCCAGCACGCTTGGTTGCACGATGCGCTTCGCGATCTATTTGCCTCCGCAGGCCGGACAAGCCCCGGTGCCGGTGCTGTACTGGCTCTCCGGCCTGACCTGCAACGAGCAGAACTTCATCACCAAGGCCGGCGCGCAGCGTTACGCGGCGGAGCACGGCATCGCCATCGTCTGCCCCGACACCAGTCCGCGCGGCGACGACGTGGCCGATGCCGAGGGCTACGACCTCGGCAAGGGTGCGGGCTTCTACGTCAATGCGACGCAGGCACCGTGGGCCGCGCATTACCGCATGCACGACTACGTGGTCGACGAATTGCCGGCGCTGCTCGAGGCGAATTTCCCGGTCACCACGTCACGCGCGATCAGCGGGCATTCGATGGGCGGGCACGGCGCGCTGGTGATCGCGCTACGCAACCCCGGGCGCTATCGCAGCGTGTCGGCGTTCTCGCCGATCGTGGCGCCGTCGCAGGTGCCGTGGGGCCAGAAGGCGTTCGGTGCCTACCTGGGCGATGATCGCGCGGCCTGGCATTCGTACGACGCCACCGCGCTGGTCGCGTCCGCATCCGAACGGCTGCCGTTGCTGGTCGACCAGGGCGATGCCGATGAATTCCTGAATGCACAACTGAAGCCGGAGTTGCTGCAGGCCGCCTGCGCCGCGGCGGGACATCCGTTGCTCCTGCGCATGCGGCCCGGCCACGACCACAGCTATTACTTCATCGCCAGCTTCATCGGCGAGCATGTCGCCCACCATGCGGCGGCGTTGCGGCGCGGCACCACGGCGGGGAACTAGGCCGGACCCCGCGTCTGTGCGCGCCGCCGCGCGAGGTGGCGGAGCAACGCATCCGAACTCAAGCCGTGGATCACGATGGAGGCCAGGATCATGAAGCCCACCGCGGCCCACAACCGTTCGCTGTCGCCGAACGCGCCGTGGTTGATGCCGTACGCCACGTAGTACATCGAGCCGATCCCGCGGATGCCGAGGAAAGCCAGCAGCCAGCGTTCGAGCGGCGGATGCGGCGAGCCCGCCATCGCGAGCATGCCCGCCAGCGGGCGCACCAGCAGCAGGATGGCCAGGCAGACCAGTGCGTCATGCCACGTCAACGCGTCCAGCATGCCCTTGGCCAGCGCGCCACCGAACAGCACCAGCAGGAGCAGCATCAGCAGGCGCTCGACCTGGTCCGCAAAGTGGTGGAGCTCTTCGTGGAACTCGTGGTGTCGTTCCCGTGCGCGGATGGTCAGCGCACACACGAACACCGCCAGGAAACCGTAGCCGTGGACAAGTTCGGTGGCCGCGTAGGCGATCAGTGTCGCCGCCAGCGCCACCAGGCCATCGCCATGCCGTGAGAGCCCGCCGCGACGGCTGCTGAAGATCAGGAACCCCATGGCGCGCCCCACCAGCACGCCCATGCCGAGTCCTGCGAGCAGCTTCCAGACCACATACAGGCTGAACCATTCGCCGATCGCCGTGGCGCCGGTGAAGCCACCCGCAGCCACCAGGATCGCGAGGTGGACGAAGGGGAATGCGAGCGCATCGTTCAAGCCCGCTTCCGAGGTCAGGCCGAAGCGCACCTCGTCGCCATCGCCCTTGCCCGGCGGGCCTACCTGCACGTCGGAGGCGAGCACCGGGTCGGTCGGCGCCATCGAGGCACCGAACAGCAGGGCCATCGCCAGCGGGAATCCCAGGCCGACCATGCCCAGCCACGCGGTGGTCGCGATGGTGAGTGGCATCGCGATCGCCAGCAGGCGCCAGGTCGTGCCCCAGCGCCGCCAGCCGACCGCGCGGTCCAGCTTGAGGCCGGCACCCATCAGGCTGACGATGACCACCAGTTCGGTCATGCGCTCGGTCAGGGTGTCCCAGGTGCGCGGGCTGGGATCTGCGGTGAACACATTGCTGGCGAACAGGAAGAAGCCCAGTGCCACGCACACGATGGGCAGTGTCATCGGGAACGGCAGCCGCTTCAGCCCCAAAGGCGCCCACGACGCGAGTAGCACCATGGCGCCGAGGCCGAACAGGAAGCCGATGTAGGGATCCATTTGCATCAGTCTGGAATTGGGTCGGGGGAATCGTGGACGCGGTTGCCGCTCGCGGCTGCCGCCAGCTCGAAGTCCGTGTAGGCGAAGCGACCGTCGCGCAGCACCGTCTCGCCGCGTTCGATCGCGATCGGCGCGGCGAACATCGGCCCGGCATGCACGCAGGTGTGGAACTCGCCGTTTTCGCCGCAGGGATCCACGCCGGCGGGCAGGTCGGCGAGCAGTGATTCGTCGAAGTCGCGCCCGGCGAAGCGCGCATCGAGTTGCGTCGTATCCACGCAACACAGCCGCGCACGCAGGCCGCCATCCAGCATCGTGCGTGCCAGCGATGCGGTGTTGCTGCCGAACAGCGGGCAGTGCGGCTGCCAGTCGAGCCGTGCGCAGAACGCATCGCGCCAGGCCTTGATGTCGGCCAGGAACAGGTCGCCGAAGGCGATGTCGCAGATGCCGGGCCAGCGCTCGCGTGCGCTGGCCAGCGCGGATGCGAAGGCGGCTTCGTAGGTCGGGTTGTCGCAGGCCTGCGGGATGCGTGCCTGCAGCACCGGAAGGCCGGTGGCTTGCGCCTGCAACTCCATCACGTCGACGCGGATGCCCTGCATCGAGATTCTCTCGAAGCCTTCGGTCACCGTGGTCACCAAGCCGACCACGTCGAGTTCGCCGCGCTGGCGCAGGACGTGCAAGGCCCAGGCGGCATCCTTGCCGCCGCTCCACGACAACAGCACGGGTGTCATCGGCAATGCGTTGCGCGTCAGGCCGAGGTCACGTCGCGCAATTGCCAGCCGCCACCGGCCAGCAGGCCCAGGCGCTGGCGCAGCACGGAGGATGGGAGCGCCGTGGTCACCACCAGGGCGACCTGCAGGTCGTCCTGCGTGCCGCTGACGGTCGCGCCGGCATCGGTGGCACCGAGCGCGGGATCGACGGCGTCCGGGTCCTCCTGCCTGGCGCGCCAGCGTTCGAACAGGGCATCGCCACGCAAGGCATCCTGCAGTTCGCTGGCGAAGGCCTCGGCACCCTGGGCGCGGAAGGCGAGCTCGGGGTCGTTGCCGCGCGCGCGCGCGGGATCGGGCAGGCTGATGTAGTAACGCGTGGCCATGTGCAGTCCATCGAAGGGGAATGCACACAGCGTAGTGGTTGGCCGTTAGTGCGGCGTCGTCGCCGCGCGACTCACTCGAACTTGTGCGGCTCGCTGGCGAACCCGAGCACCATCGCGCCCTTGCCGACGTTGACCAGGCCCGACAGGCCCATGAAGGACTCGAACACTTCCACGTTGTGCTCGGCGCAGGTTTCGCGCAGGCGATCGTAGCCGGGCAGCTTGCGCATCTCCTCCATCTCGCCGCCGTAGCTGAGGTTCATCGTAGGGGTCAGCAGGCCGGCGCGCACGCGCTTGCCGGCGAAATCGAACATCTTCTCGACCGCCGCGTTGAAGCCCTTGACCTTGCCCACCGGGCTGGTCTCGCCGCGATAGCAGGTGAGGATCGGCTTGATGTCGAGTGCCGTGCCCAGCGCCGCGCTGAAGAAACTCACACTCTTGTCGCCGCGTTTCTTGATCCGGTTGCGCAGGTAGTGCAGGTCGGGCGGCACCATGTAGCCGTGGGTGCTGTTCGCCAGGTTCTCCAGATGCGCGCGGATCTTCGGCGGGGTCTCCCCGGCGGCGCGCATCCGTGCCGCCTCGATCGCGAGCACGCCGACCCCGGCGAACACGTTCTGGCTGTCGATCACCCGCAACGAGAACGGCGTGGTGTTGCCGGATGCCGCGCGCACCGGCTTGTAGTCGTTGAGGATGGTGTAGCTGGCCTGCTGCGCGTTGTCGAAGATCCCGCTGCGCGTGCGCGTGGTGCAGATGCAGAACACGTAGTCGTAATCGAGCACCAGCCGGCCGAGGAACAGGTCATGCACCTGCTGCACGGTGTAGGGCGTGGTCTCGGCGTTGTAGGCCTGTGCCGCAGTGTCGCCGGTGAGGAAGTTGAGGGTCGCCTGCTCGTTGCGCATGTCGGCCAGCACCGCATTGCCGATCTGCACGGTCACCGGCAGGATGGTGATGTCTTCCTGTTCGATGAAGTCCGCCGGCACATCGCATGCCGAGTCCACCACGATGCCGATGCGCATTGCCTGCTCCCGTCCCCCGACTGTTGCGCCGAACGTACCGCAACTGCGCGACGCTTGCATCTGTACTTAGGTGGAAAGCATGTTGTCCTGCAACATCGGGATGGCTGCGATTCAGTTGCGTGAGCGGAATGGTCGCGTGATCGGCGTGTTCAGTGCCACAGCCCGAGGATCAGTCCATACAGGGTGAACTGCAGGGTATGGTAGCCGCCATCGATCAGCCACAGCTTGAAGCTGCGGCTGGCGAAGGCATAGTTGATGCCGAAACTCATCGCCACGTAGGCCAGGCCGGTGAGGAAGCCGGCATGCACGGCGATCATCAGCGGCGGGTCGGGCCGCAGCAGCACCGCGAATGCGGCCGCGGCAACCAGTGCGGCAATGAAGGCGGTACCGAACACCTTGCCCGGATGCCCCGTCGATGGCGTATCGGGATCGGTGCCGTTCTCGTGGCACCACGCACGCTTGAACAATGGGCCGTACCAGAGGCCGCCGAGCAGGAAGGCGGAGACGGCCGCGGCGAGCACGGCCAGCCAGTTGATTCCCTCGAGCATCATCGGTGATGGTGCCTCCCTGGTTCCTGCGCGAGGCGTCAGCGTGCGTCGGCGGGATACGCGCGCGGCAAGCCGGTGTCGTTGCGGAGGTAGCGGTCGCGCAGTTCGGTCTGGCGCGAACGCATCGGGATGGCGCGGCCGTCCAGCCAGACCTGGCGGGCGACGTGGGCGACATCCAACGGATCGCCGCTCCACAGCACCAGGTCGGCGCGTTGGCCGACTGCGATGGTATTGCCGACCTCGCCGCCGACCCCGAGCGCACCCGCCGGCACCGTGGTCAGCCCGGCCAGCCCGGCTTCCCACGGCAGGCCATTGGCCACTGCATTGCCGGCCAATTGGCGCACCTTGCGCGCATTGTGCGAGGCATCGCCGGTCTGGAAGAAACTCACCTTCACGCCCGCGGCATGCAGGCGCGCCGCGTTCTCCAGGGTCGCGCCCAGTTCATCGAAGTCCGCAGGCAGGTTGGCCAGCGCATCCACGAACACCGGCACGTTGGCGGCGGCGAGTTGCGGTGCCACCTTCCAGGCTTCGGTCGCGCCGACCAGGGCGATGCGCACGTCGCGCGCCTTCGCCCAGCGCAGCAGGCGGACGATGTCGGAGGCACGCTGGATGCGCACCATGACGCGTCCGCCGCCACCGAAGTACTTCGCCAACGTGCTGCGGCCGGCCGGAGTGAGCAGGGCGAACTGCGAGTCCGCGGGAATGCGCCCGCGCACCTCGTCGATCAACTGGTCCAGCAGCATCCACTGCGCGGCACGCGAACTGCCGCTGAGGTTGGCACCGTCTCCGCCCAGGGTGACGAACAGCGCGCGCGGACCGACCGCATCCAGGTTGCCGTCCAGCCGGACCACGCCGCCCTGGCCCGCGACCAGCGAGCCGCCGGGGCGACTGCCTGCAGACAACAACGTCCAGCCGAAGCCTTCCACGCGGGTCACCGGGACGAGGATCGACTCCGGGTTGTAGGCCAGGGTGACGTCGAATTCCGGACGCACCTGCATGTCGCTGGCGCCGCTACCCAAGGCGAGCGTGGCGTCGACCGTGGACGATTCGCCGGAGACCTCTTCCACGCCGATGTCGGTGATGCCGGCGAACAGTGCCGGGGTCAGCGGCTGGCCCTGCGCATCGACCACCGTCGCATTGCCCGCGGCCAGCCCGCTGCCGATCGCGGCGATGCGACCGTTGCGGACCAGTACGTCGGTCGCACGCAGCGTGCCTTGCGCGCTGGCGGTGTGCACGGTGGCATTGCGGATCAACAAGTCCTGTGCGGAGGCGAGGCCGCTCGCGGCGAGCAGGGCGGCGACCAACGCGAGGCGCTTCATCGGCGAGCTGCTCATTGCACACCCCCACGCGACTGAGACTGCCCGAGCAGGAAGTCCGAAGTCGGTTGCCGCGTGCGATCGCGGCGGTCGTACATCCGCGCGCCGTCGACGTACACCTGTTCGGCCTGCGCGTAGCTGCTGAAGGGATTGCCGTTCCACAGCACCACGTCGGCCATCTTGCCGGCCTCCAGCGTGCCGGTCTGTTCCAGGATGCCCATCGCCTTCGCCGGGTTCTGGGTGATCCAGCGGATCGCGTGCTCGGGCGCGATGCTGATGCCGACGCGCTGCGCATTCGCCATCACCTTCGCCGCCTCCTGGTTGAGGCGCTGGATGCCTTCCTCCGAATCCGAATGCACGATCGCGCAGCCGCCCGGCGCGCGGTCGACGATGGCGATGTTCTCCTGGATGCCGTCGAAGCTTTCCATCTTGAAGCCCCACCAGTCGGCCCACAGCGCGCCGCAGACGCCTTCCGCGGCCAGCCGGTCGGCCAGCTTGTAGGCCTCCACGCCGTGGTGGAAGGCGGCGATCTTGAAGCCGAACTCCTTGGCCAGGTCGAGCATGATCGCCATCTCGTCGGCGCGGTAGCAGTGGATGTTGACCCGGATGTCGCCGTTGATCGCGCCGGCCAGCGTGTCCAGCTTGAGGTCGCGCTTGCCCGCTCCCTCCGGCTTGTCGGCGGCTTCTTTCCGCTTCTTCATGTACTCGGCGGCGTCGGCGAACGCGGCGCGGTAGCCGGCGATGTTGCCCATCCGCGTCGACGGCCCGCCCTTGCCGCCGTACACGCGCTTCGGGTTCTCGCCGCAGGCCATCTTCAGGCCCCACGGCGCGCCGGGGAATTTCATGCCCTGGTAGGTGACCGAGGAAATGTTCTTCACCGTCGCCCCGCGCCCGCCGATCAGGTTGGCGCTGCCCGGCAGGATCTGCAGGCTGGTCACGCCGCCCGCGAGCGCGGTGTGGAAGCCCGGATCCTGCGGCCAGATCGAATGCTCGGCCCAGACCTGCGATGTCACCGGCGAGGTCGCTTCGTTGCCGTCGCTGTGCGCGCTCATCCCCGGGCTGGGATACACGCCCAGGTGCGAATGGATGTCGATGATGCCGGGAGTGACCCATTTGCCGGTGGCGTCGATGCGCACCGCATCTGCCGGCGCGTCGATGGCGTTGCCGACCGCGACGATCTTCCCGTCGCGCATCAGCACGTCCGCATTGTCCAGGCGGGTGCCGGTGCCGGTCAGCACGGTGGCTCGCTGCAGCAGCACCGCCGGCCCCGCGACACGCGCATAGGTGCTCGGGTACGGGTCGGCGGCGAAGCCGAGGTCGGGCTTGGCTTCGCCAGTGGCGGGCTTGGTGGCGGGCGCGGTGGCGCAGCCGGCCAGCAGCACCGCGGCAAGCGCGGCGATCTTCGGTTTCGACATGTGGTTTCCCCATCGCGCGGAAGGCGATGCCGAACCCTAACCCGGCCGGGGCCACTGCGCCACATGACCGAGGTCATGGTGACGTGGGAACATCCCCGGTGAACAACGACAAAGGAGCGCGCATGAAGAGCAAGCAGGACATCGTCGACAACTGGCTGCCGCGCTACACCGGGGTGCCGCTGGACGGCTTCGGCGAACACATCCTGCTGACCAACTTCGGCGGCTATCTCGGTCATTTCTCCGAAATGACCGGCGCGCCGGTGGTCGGCGTCGACCGGCCAATGCCCAGCGCGACCGCCGACGGCATCACCATGATCAACTTCGGCATGGGCAGCCCGAACGCGGCGACGGTGATGGACCTGCTCTCCGCGATCTCGCCGAAGGCGGTGCTGTTCCTCGGCAAGTGCGGCGGCCTGAAGCGCAAGAACCAGCTCGGCGACCTGGTGTTGCCGATAGCGGCGATCCGCGGCGAGGGCACCAGCAACGACTACCTGCCGCCGCAGGTGCCGGCGCTCCCCGCGTTCGCCCTGCAGCGCGCGGTGTCGACGATGATCCGCGACCTCGAGCTCGATTACTGGACCGGCACCGTCTACACCACCAACCGCCGGGTCTGGGAACACGACGACGAGTTCAAGGAAAAGCTGCGCGCGATGCGCTGCATGGCGATCGACATGGAAACCGCCACCGTGTTCGCCGCCGGCTTCGCCAACCGCATTCCCTGCGGCGCGCTGCTGCTGGTCAGCGACCAGCCGATGATCCCGGAAGGCGTCAAGACCGAAGCCAGCGACGCCAAGGTCTCGGCCGACTACGTGCGCAACCACATCAAGGTCGGCATCGAGGCGCTGCGGCTGATCCGTCGCCACGGCAAGTCGGTGCGCCACCTGAGGTTCGACGAGTGAGCCGCGATATCGCAGGTGCGCTGCTCGCGTTCTGGCGCGACGCCGGCATGGGCAAATGGTTCCGCGGCGGCGAGGCCTTCGACGCCGAATGCCGCGCGCGCTGGCTGGACGCGCATTTCGCCGCCGGACGTCGCGAGTTCGAAGCATGGATGGACGATGCCGACGGCGCGCTGGCCCTGGTCCTGCTGCTGGACCAGATCCCGCGCAACGTGTTCCGCAACAGCGGCCATGCCTTCGCCACCGATTCGCTGGCCTTGCACCATGCGCGTCGTGCCATTGATGCGGGCCACGACGCCAGGACCGACGCGTCGCTGCGCTTCTTCTTCTACATGCCGTTCGAGCATTCCGAGGCGATCGCCGACCAGGATCGCGCGGTGGAACTGTTCACCGCACTCGGCAACACCGACCTGCTCGGCTACGCGAATGCGCATCGCGACGTGATCGTGCGCTTCGGTCGCTTCCCGCACCGCAACCGCGCACTCGGTCGCGACAGCACGCCGGAGGAACAGGCGTGGCTGGAGGCAGGCGGCGGGTTCTGAAGCAGGGCGGGCCGTGGCCCGCCCCTTGCTGCGATCAGTAGCGCGGAATCGCCGGGTCCAACTGCGCCCAGGCATCGATGCCGCCGGCGATGTTGTGCACCTTGCTGAAGCCCAGCGCACGGAAGTGCTCGGCCGCCTGGCCGCTGCGGCCGCCGTGGTGGCAGAGGAAGGCAAGCGGCGTGTCCTTCGGCCAGCCTTCGATCTCGTCCGGGCCGTCGTCGAACGTCGCGTAGGGGACGTTGACGGACGCCAGCGCGCGTTCTTCCGCCGGGCGCACGTCGACGATGGTCAGCGTGCCGGCCCGTGCCTGTTCGCTGGCCTGCGCGGGCGTGAGGTTGCGCACCTTCGGCGGTGCATTCGGGTTGTCGATCACCAGGCCCTTGCCGCGTTCGTCGTCGGCCCAGTCGATCACCAGGCCGCGCGCGCGCGGGGCGCTGGCCAGGTCGAACTGCGCGCGGATGCCGGCCGACTCAGCGGCGATGGCGGCTTCGTCGCGCGGCGCCAGTTGCAGGCGTGCGTTGAAGCCCTTGTCGATGTCGATCTGCAGCGCGTAGCCCTCGCCGGCATCGTCGATCGCCTTGCGCAGCAAATCGGCAGCGGCGGGCGTGATGGTGATCGAGGGCGGGGTACGATCCGGCGCCGGCAGGCCCAGCGCGGCATGCAGTTCGCCGCTGCCGGCCATCTGCAGGATGATGTCCGAGCCGCCGACCAGTTCGCCGCCGATGTACAGCTGCGGGATCGTCGGCCAGTCACCGTAGGCCTTGATGCCTTCGCGGATCTCGGGATCCGACAGCACGTCGACGTGCGCGTAGTCGGCGCCGGCTGCGTCGAGCGCGCCGACCGCCTTGGACGAGAACCCGCATTGCGGCGCGTTCGGCTTGCCCTTCATGAACAGCACGACGGGATTGGCGGCCAGCAGCGATTCGATGCGGGCGCGGACGGCGGGGTCGAGGGGCATGGGGATTATCCGGGGAGAAATGGGGTCAGAGTGAATTTTGCGCCGATTCTGTCCGGCGTGTGCGAAGACGGCCGCCGCAAAACTTCACGCTGACCCCATTTCGTCGCCAAGCAACCCGATCGCCACCGGCAACGCTGCATCCGTCCAGCGCGCGTACTGCGCCGCCGAAGGATGCAACCCGTCATCGGCCAGCATGGCCGTGGCATCGCCGTCGTCGCGACTGATCGCGGTGATGTCGACGAAGGCCACGCCATGCGCCTCGCAGGCCTCGCGCGCCGCGGCGTTGTAGGCATCGAGGTCGTCGGCGATCGCCCGTGCATCGCGGCCGCCGGCGAAGGCGAACGGGGTTACGCCCCAGTCCGGGATCGACAGCACCAGCACGCGGCCGGCACGGTCGCCGGCCAACGCGATCGCACGTTGCAGCAGGCGGGTGAATTCGCCCAGGTAGTCGTCCACCGGGCGTCCGCGGTACTGGTTGTTGACGCCGATCAGCAGGGACACGAAATCCCAGTCGCCGAGCGGTTCCTGCGCATCCATCGCCGCCGACAGTTCGTCGGTGGTCCAGCCGGTGGTGGCGATGATGCGGGGATCGGCGATGGCGATGCCGGAGGCGCGCAACCTGGCAGCGAGTTGCACGGGCCAACGGCCGGCCTCGTCGACGCCTTCGCCGATGGTGTAGCTGTCGCCGAGGGCGAGGTAGGAAATGGTGTCAGGGACAGTTTCCATCGTGCTGCCAGGTCGGGTTCTGGGAAACTGTCCCTGACACCATTTCGATTTCGGCGCTCACGCCACTGCGGCGCGCTGCCCGGTCGCGGTCACCGCACGCCGTTCCAGCACGCGGTCGATGCGCGCGAACACTTCGCGCAGCACCGACGCTTCCGGCAGCAGGGTGACGCGGAAGTGGTTGCGGTAGGGGACGTTGAAGCTGGAGCCTGGCACCAGCAGCACGTCTTCGGTTTCCAGCATCTCCAGCGCGAAGGCATGGTCGTCGAAGCCGCGGGCGGCGTCGCCCACCACGGCCGGGAAGCCGTACAGCGCGCCGGCCGGGGCGACCAGCGACAGGTGCGGGCTGGCGGCGCAGCTCTCGATCAGCGCGCGGCGGGTTTCGTACAGGCGGCCGCCCGGCTGGCACAGCGGGGTGATGGTGTCGGTGCCGTGCAGGGCCTGCTCGATCGCGAACTGCCCCGGCACGTTGGCGCACAGGCGCAGCGCGCCGAGCAGGTCCATCGCGTGGTGGAAATCGCCGCAGGCCATCGGGTCGCCGCTCAGCACCGCCCAGCCCACCCGCCAGCCGCAGGCGCGATGCACCTTCGACAAACCGCTGAAGGTCACGCAGGGCAGGTCGCCGGCCAGCGGCGCAACCGGCTGGAACACGTGGTCGTCGTACAGGATCCCGTCGTAGATCTCGTCGACCAGCAGCAGCAGGCGATGCTTCTGGGCGATGGCGACGATCCGCTCCAGCAGCGCGCGCGGGTAGTTGGCGCCGGTCGGGTTGTTCGGGTTGATCAGGACGATGGCGCGCGTGCGCGAAGACACCAGCGCTTCCATCTGGTCGGGATCGGGCAGGAAGCCGTTGGCCTCGTCGCAGCGGTAATAGACCGGGCGACCATCGTTGAGGATGGTGGCCGCGCTCCACAGCGGGTAGTCCGGCGACGGCAGCAGCACTTCCTCGCCGGGGTTGAGCAGGGCGCGCAGCGAGATATCGATCAGTTCGCTGACGCCGTTGCCGACGAACACGCGCTCCGGCGACGCATTCGGCGTACCGCGGGCCTTGTGGAAGGCGGCGATGGCCTCGCGCGCTTCCGGCAGGCCCTGCTGGTGGGTGTAGGGATCGGTATTGGCGATGTGGTCGGCGATCGCGCGCTGCAGGTGGTTCGGCGCACGGAACCCGAAGGCGCCGGGGTTGCCGATGTTGAGCTTGATCAGGCTGCGGCCCTGGCCTTCGAGTTCGCGGGCGCGGCGGGCGAGCTCCCCGCGGATCTCGTAGCGGACTTCGCTGAGGCGGGTGCGGGTGGCGATCTTGTGGCGGGGGTTGTACGACGACATCGCGGCTGTGGGCTGGAAAACGAGGCTGCAAGCCTAGCGGAAACAGGCGTGAGGCGCTTTGAGCCCCTCTCCCCCCGGGAGAGGGGTTGGGGTGAGGGTTCGTTCGAGCGATGTCCCAACAAGCGCCCCGAACCCTCATCCGCCCTTCGGGCACCTTCTCCCGGAGGGAGAAGGGACAGCCTAGAATCCCCGCATGACGGCATCCCGACGCGCATGACCCCCCTGCAGGCCATCGGCTGGCGCTGGACGCCGCAGACCCTCGATCCGGCCTGGGCCACCCTGCTGGCCGCCCACCCCGACGCCCGCCCGGCGCGGATCACTGAACAGCACCGCAGCGGGTATGCGGTGTCCGAGACGATCGAGGCCTCGCATCGCGCCGAGTCGCTGCCGGAATGGCAGCGCGCGGGCAGTTACCGCAAGGGCGAGATCAACCCGGAGTCGCGGCCGGCGGTGGGCGACTGGGTACTGGTCGAAGGCGAGGCGCCGAATGCGCTGCGTATCGTCGCCCTGCTGCCGCGCTTCTCGGCGATCAAGCGCGGCGCGGCCGGCGAGCACTACAAGCAGCAGGTCATCGCGGCCAACATCGACACCGTGTTCGTGGTCTGCGGGCTGGATGCGGATTTCAATCCGCGCCGGATCGAACGCTACCTGCTGCTGGTCGGCGGCAGTGGCGTACACCCGGTGATCGTGCTGACCAAGTCCGACAAGGACGGTGCCGATATCGAGGCCGCGCTGCACGAGTTGCGCGCACTCGGCGTGCCGGTGCTGGCGGTGAATGCGAAGGACCGCGACAGCGTGGCCTCGCTCGAACCATGGCTGGGCGAGGGCCAGAGCATCGTGCTCGTGGGCAGTTCGGGCGCGGGCAAGTCGACCTTGACCAACACATTGCTCGGCACCGAGCGGATGAAGACCGGCGCGGTGCGCGAGAGCGATGCGCGCGGCCGCCACACCACCACCCATCGCGCGCTGATCGCGCTGCCGTCCGGCGCCTGCATGATCGACACGCCGGGCATGCGCGAGCTCAAGCCGACCGGCGAGGAAGTGGTGGCCGAAAGCTTCGCCGACATCGAAGCGCTCGCCGCAGCGTGCAAGTTCAACGACTGCCGGCACCTGAAGGAACCCGGCTGCGCGGTGCGCGCGGCGATCGAGGCGGGTGAGGTGGATGCGCAGCGCGTGGCCAACTTCCTCAAGCTCAGCGCCGAAGTCGCCGGCGCCGCCAACCAGCTGGCCACGCGGCTTGCGCAGAAGGCCGATGCCAAGGTGCAGAACAAGGCCCTGTACAAGCGCGTGGACGAAAAATATGGGCGGCACTGACGCCATCGCCCACCACGCCGCGCTCGATGCGCGGATGGCGAAGGCCGCGCGCGGGATCCGCCTGCTCAGCCTGGTGAGCTGGCCGGCCAGCGAACAGCAGACCTTCCTGGCCGAGCTGGCGCGTGGCAATGCTCGGCTGCCCGCACACCAGTATCCGCACCACGATTTCTCCGACGCGCGGCGCGAGTTCGACGCGATCGCGGCGGATGCCGACCCGTCGCATCCGCTCGGCATCTACCTGGTCGAGTCCGCGCACAGTTGGGGGCTCGCCGCGGAGCTGCTCGAACACCTCGGAACGCCGCGGGTCACCGATTTGTCGGTGGCGCTGTTCGGCAAGCCGGAGCACAGCCTGCCGGGCGGCGCGACCACGCGCGAGGCCGCCAACCACTTCATCGCCATCGCCAACGAACTCGATCGCGAGTTGCTGGCGCCGTCGGAACAGGTGGCGATCTCGGCGACCTCGCTGGCGCTGCAGCTGCAGGCGGCGCTGGACGATTATTTCGACGCGCGGGTGATCACCGTGGTGCTGGATCCCGACCTGATCGCCAAGGCCGCGGCCGGCCCGAACCGGATCCGCCTGCGCGCGGGCGCGGCGTTCTCCGACTACGACCGCCACCAGTTGCTGCAGCACGAAGCCTTCGTGCATTCGCTGACGGCATTGAACGGCCAGCAGCAAACCGTGTTGCCCAGTCTGTCGCTGTCCTCGCCGCGCACCACCGCGACGCAGGAAGGACTGGCGGTGTTCGCCGAACAGATCACCGGCAGCATCGACATCGAACGGATGAAGCGGGTCAGCCTGCGCATCGAGGCGGTGGCGATGGCGCTGGAAGGCGCCGACTTCCTGCAGGTGTTCCGCTATTTCCAGGCGGCGGGGCAGGATGCGGTGGAGAGCTTCACTTCGGCGCAGCGGGTGTTCCGCGGCGTGCCGACTACAGGCGGTTGCGCGTTCACCAAGGACACGGTGTACCTGCGCGGCCTGATCGGCGTGCATACCTTCTTCCGCTGGGCGCTCAAGCACGACAAGTTGCGCCTGTGCCGGATGCTGTTCGCCGGCAAGATGACCCTGGCCGACGTGCAGCGCTTCGAGCCGCTGTTCGACAGCGGCGATCTCGTCGCGCCGCGCTGGTTGCCGGAATGGGTGGCGCGCGCGAACGGGCTGGCCGGGATGCTGGCGTTCTCGCTGTTCGCCAACCGCATCCGCCTCGAACAGATCATGGATGCCGAAACCGTGGTCGACCTCTAACCCCGATGCAGCCGACCGTCGTCGCCGAACCTCCCGTCGTGCTGCCGTGGTATCGGCATCTGTACGTGCAGGTGCTGATCGCGATCACGTTGGGCGCATTGCTCGGTCATTTCGCGCCGGGCACCGGCGAGGCGATGAAGCCGCTGGGCGATGCCTTCATCAAGCTGGTGAAGATGATCATCGGCCCGGTGATCTTCCTGACCATCGTCACCGGCATCGCCGGCATGACCCACCTGCGCGCGGTCGGCCGGGTGTTCGGCAAGGCGATGGCGTATTTCCTGTTCTTCTCCACCCTTGCGCTGGTGGTCGGCCTGGTGGTGGCGAACGTGGTACAGCCCGGCGCCGGCATGAACGTCAACGTCGCCGACCTCGATCACTCGGTGGTCGATGGCTATGTCAGCAAGTCGCACGACCTCACCCTGGTCGGCTTCGTGCTGGACATGATCCCGGACACGCTGGTCAGCGCGTTCACCGGCGGCAACATCCTGCAGGTGTTGCTGGTGTCCGTGCTGTTCGGGATCGCGCTGGCGCTGTCCGGCGACCGCGGCCGGCCGGTCGCCGACTTCCTCGAATCGCTGACCATCCCGGTGTTCCGGCTGGTGCGCATCCTGATGCAGGCCGCGCCGATCGGCGCGTTCGGCGCGATCGCCTTCACCATCGGCAAGTACGGGCTGGGCGTGCTGGTGCAGCTCGGCTGGCTGGTCGGCAGTTTCTATCTCACCTCGCTGCTGTTCGTGCTGGTGATCCTGGGCGCGATGTGCCGGCTGTGCGGGTTCTCGGTGCTCAAGCTGATCCGCTACCTCAAGGCCGAACTGCTGCTGGTGCTGGGCACCTCGTCGTCGGAGTCGGCGTTGCCGGCGCTGATGGAGAAGATGGAGCACGCCGGTTGCGGCAAACAGGTGGTCGGGCTGGTGGTGCCTACCGGCTATTCGTTCAACCTCGACGGTACCAACATCTACATGACCCTGGCCGCGCTGTTCATCGCCCAGGCCACCAACATCGAGCTCTCGCTGGGCCAGCAGGTCACCCTGTTGCTGGTGGCGATGTTGAGTTCCAAGGGCGCGGCCGGCGTGACCGGGGCCGGGTTCATCACCCTGGCGGCGACGC
Source organism: Thermomonas sp. (assembly GCF_041919455.1). GTDB lineage: Bacteria > Pseudomonadota > Gammaproteobacteria > Xanthomonadales > Xanthomonadaceae > Thermomonas. The sequence goes on along the minus strand of NZ_JAYRTQ010000007.1, from coordinate 127,676 downwards.
TGTCGGTGGTGCCGGACGTGCCGGTGGCCGGCATGGCGCTGATCCTGGGCGTGGACCGGTTCATGAGCGAATGCCGGTCGCTGACCAATTTCATCGGCAACGCGGTGGCGACGGTGGTGGTGGCGCGCTGGGACAACGCGCTGGATCGCGCGCGGCTCGCCGCGGTCCTCGATGGCCATGTGGTCGATCCGGTCGCACCACCGCATCCGACGCGACCGATGGGTCACTGACGCGTCAGCGTACCGGTTTCAAACTGCCGTCGGGCTGGACGAGGTAATCCGCCGCTTCGCCATCCGCCGCGATGTGCACGCGGTCGCCGATGTCGATGCCGTCGTAGCGCGGGATGTCGTGGGTCAGGCGTTGCACGATCCACGGCTTGATGCCGGGGCCGGTGCGCAGCACTACCGTCGAAGTGTCCGCATGCGTACGCACCGCTCCGGCAAGCGCCGGGGAGAACACCGACTGGATGCGCCCGACCTGCTGCATGCGCCACATCACTGCGCCGCCGTGCAACACCGTGAGCAAGGCGAACACGCCGATCGCGATGCGGCCATTGCGCGACGCCCGTGGCCATGCCGCGGCAATGATCATTGCCGCGACAGCGGCAAAACCGTAGGCGTAGTGGTTCCACGCGCTGGCCAACGGCAGCACCGGCAGCAGGGCCGCGATGCCGCCCAGCAGGAACAGAGCGGCATAGCGCCGGCCTGCCTGCCAGAGCGCCGCGAACAGTCCCAGCCACAGCACGCCCGCCACGAGCAAAGGCAACGGGCGCTGCAGGGTCGTGATCGCTTCCTGCAGCGGCAGGATCGGCGGGAACAGCTGGTACTCCAGCCAGCGCAGTGGTGCATGCCACACGCTCAACACGTATTGCGTGCCTTCGCGCGGCGCGTGCAGCAAGACGTCGATGCGCAGGCCGAGGTAAAGCGCGGCGACTGCGCCGGACGTCAGTGCCGCGGCGAGCCATTTCGCTTTGCGACCATCGAACCACCATGCAAGCGCGAGCATCGGCGGGATCGCGAAGGCCGCTTCCTTCGCCAGCAACGCAATGCCGGTCAGCAGCGCGCTGGCCAACGCTGCCAGCAAGACGTGCTGCACACGTTGCACGCACAACGCGAGCAACAGCGCGCAACCGACCCACAGCAGGTCGGCGATGCAGCCGACCCAGCCATGCGTGTACACCGCGTACGGCGACAGCACGAAAAACAATGCGCCGATGGTGGCGTGTCGTGGCATCACGCCGAAGCTGCGCCCCACCACGAACAGCAATGTCGCATTGAGCGCGCCCGCGACGACCAGAACCGCATGGAACAGCATCGGCGTATTGAACAGCGCGCGCGACAACAGCATCCAGACGTTGAAGGTCAGCGGCCGGTACTGGAATGCGGACAGGTCCAGCCAGGGCACCTGCACGCCGTCCGCCGCATGCACCGCCCATTGCAGTTCGTCGTGGCTGTAGTAGCCGGGATTGAGGGCGAGCGGAAGCTGCAGCAGGCAGGCCAGTACGAATACCTGCAGGGCGATGACGATGTCGCGGCGCACCGGGTTCTGCTGCATCAGCGGGTCACCACAAGATTCGCGGCACGCTCGCCGCTGCCCATGGCCAGCGTCCAGCCGAGCATGCCGTGGCCGATGTTGAGCACCAGCCCGTCGCCCGCGTGGCGGATGATCGGGCCGGACCACGGCGTCATCGGGCGCAGGCCAGCCCAGTCGCTTTCGATGTTGTCGTAGTCGGCGGCGTGCGGCAGCGACTCGCGCGCCATCGCCACCAGGTCGGCGACGCGCGCACGATCCGGCGCAGCGTCCCAGTGGTTGAGGTCGGCAAGCCCGGCCACGCGGATCCTGTCGCCGACCCGGCAGAACACCAGTTTGCGCGCGGTGTCGGTGATGCTGGCCGAGGGCGCGTTCGCACCGCAGGGCGCGGTGAACGAATAGCCCTTCACCGCCATCAGCGGCACGCGCATGCCCAAGGGTCGCAGCAGCGACTTGCTGGCGATGCCAGCGCACACTACGACCTGCGGCACGCGGATGTGGTCGCCGTTGCTTGCATGCAAACGCCAAAGAGATCCATCGCGTTTTATGCAGTGCAGGTCGATGCCGAAACGCGCGTCGATGTCGTACTGCGTGCGCAACACATCCAGCAGGCCCGTCGCGAAGCGCCACGGATCGCCGACTTCTTCCTCCGGCGAATGCACCACGCCAGCGATGCCTTGTGCACCTGCAAGCGCCGGTTCGATGGCGATGGCTTCGGCGGCATCGACCAGTCGCTGCTGCACGCCGAACGGCCGCTTGCATTCGACCATCGCCTGCGCCGACGGCAGCGATGCGGCGTTGTAGTAGACATGCAGCTTGCCGGCGATGCGCTGGTCGAACTCGATCGGATGGCGCGCCAACAGCTCGCCCATCGCCGCGCGCGATTCGAGGGCGAGCTTCAGCGTCGTGATCGTGTTTTCGTGCAGCCGCGGCAACGTCGCGTTGCGCAGGAAGGTGAGCCCCCATCGCCAGAAATCGGGATCCGCGGAGAGGCGCGTGCGGAACGCGCGGTCGCGGCCTGCGAGCATGCCCGGCAACTGTTTCCACAAGGCGGGCCCGGCCATCGCATCGGTATAGGCATAGCTCAGCTGCGCGCCGTTCGCGAACGAGGTTTCCATCGCCGGTCCGGGCGCGCGATCGACCACGATCACCTGCCTGCCGCGACGCGCAAGCGCATATGCGGTGGCCAGGCCGACCACGCCCGCGCCGATCACCGCGACATCGGCCTCCGCCGCGGCATGCGTGGATTGCGTCATGCGCGGGTCATTGCGGCCAGAAGTTGAGGAAGCCGGTGATGATCAGCGCGTTGTTGAAATCGATGAAGAACGCGCCCACCAGCGGTGCGACCAGGAAGGCGCGCGGTGCCGCGCCGTAGCGGCGGGCGAGTGCGCGCATCACCGCCATCGCATTCGCGGTGGTGCCCAGCATGAAGCCGATAAAGCCGCCGCCCATCACCGCGGCGTCGTAGTCGCGGCCCATCAGCTTGAACACCGCCACCGTGAACAGCACCACCAGCGCCACCTGCTGGGCCAGGTTGACCAGCAGCGGCAGGCCCATGCCGGCCAGCTCCCAGAGCTTGAGGTTCATCAGCGCCATCGCCAGGAACAGGGCCAGGCAGACATTGCCGATCAGGTCGAGTGTGTGCACGGGCAGGCGCAGCCAGTCGGTGGCATCGTCCACGTTGCGGATCAGCGCGCCGACCAGCATGCCGCCGATGGTGGCTGGCATGGTCAGGCCGATCGCGGCGAAGCCCTTGATCACCCAGCCGCCGGCCCACACCGCGAGCAGCAGCACGACGATCGCCTTGAGCGCGTTGAACTCGCGGGCCGCGTCAGTTTCCATGGTGGCCACGCGACCTTCGATGTCGTCTGCGACCGGTGTCGGGGTGGCGTCCGGGGATTGCGAACCGGTGATGCCGTAACGGCGCATCAGCACGGTGATCGCCGGTCCGCCGATCACCCCGCCGCAGACGATGCCGGCCATCGCCGCGGTCACCGCGATCGACTCCGCCCCGCGCAATCCCGCGGCTTCGAACGCGGGTGCGAAGGCGAGGCCGGTCGCCGGTCCACCGGTCAGCGTCGCCGAGCCGGCGAGCACGCCGAACATCGGATGCAGGTCGAACAGCCACGCGACCGCGATGCCCACCAGGTTCTGCACCACCGCGAAGAACGTGGCCAGCAGCAGGAACAGCACCACCGGCCAGCCACTGGCCTTGAGCAGGCGGAAGCTGGCGTTGATGCCGACCGTGGCGAAGAACGCGATCATCAACGGCGACTGCAGGGTGGTGTCGAGCTCGAACAACTGGGTTCCGCGGGCATGCGCCCACCACACCACCAGCGCCACCAGCAGGCCGCCGACCACCGGTTCCGGCAGGTTGTAGCGGCGCAGCACCGGGATCGCGCGGCACAGCGCATAGCCGGCGAACAGCGCCAATCCGGCGAAGGCGACGGTCTGGACGACATCCAGCTGGATCATGCGGGGGCCTCGGGACGGAATCGCAGGACTGTCTCACAGGTGGGCCCGGCGGGGCCACGGCGGGTCGTGGCGCATGCGGGCGCGTAGAATGGACAGCCCGTCAAGGTGGCTGCATGCGATGTCCGATACCCCCGGCAACGACGACCTGCAAAAAGATGACCTGAAGCGGGCCGCGCTCGACTATCACGCGCTGGAACCGAAGGGCAAGATCAAGGTCACGGCGACCAAGCCGATGGTGACCCAGCGCGACCTGGCCCTTGCGTATTCGCCGGGCGTGGCCTTCGCCTGCGAGGCGATCGCCGCGGACCCGCGGATGGCCAGCGAGTACACCGCGCGCGGCAACCTGGTGGCGGTGATCACCAACGGCACCGCGGTGCTCGGCCTCGGCGACATCGGCCCGTTGGCCGGCAAGCCGGTGATGGAAGGCAAGGGCGTGCTGTTCCAGAAATTCGCCGGCATCGACGTCTTCGACATCGAACTCAACGAGCGCGACCCGGACAAGCTGGTCGAGATCATCGCGGCGATGGAACCGACCTTCGGCGGCATCAACCTGGAAGACATCAAGGCGCCGGAGTGCTTCATCGTGGAGCGCAAGTTGCGCGAGCGGATGAACATCCCGGTGTTCCACGACGACCAGCACGGCACCGCGATCATCGTCGGCGCGGCCGTGTTGAACGCGTTGGAAGTGGCGGGCAAGAACATCGAGGACGTGCGGCTTGCGACCGCAGGTGCCGGCGCGGCCGGCATCGCCTGCCTGGACATGTTGGTCGCACTGGGGCTGAAGCCGGAGAACATCCTGGCCATCGATCGCGAAGGCGTGCTCTACACCGGCCGCGGCCACATGGACCCGGACAAGGAACGTTACGCACGCGACACGCCCAAGCGCACGCTGGCCGAGATCGTCGACGGCGCCGACATCTTCCTGGGCCTGTCCGCCGGCGGCGTGCTTGCGCCTGCGATGGTGGCGACGATGGCGCCCAACCCGATCATCCTGGCGCTGGCCAATCCGTATCCGGAGATCCTGCCGGAAGATGCCCGGGCGGTGCGCCCGGACGCGATCATCGCCACCGGCCGCAGCGACTATCCGAACCAGGTCAACAACGCGCTGTGCTTCCCGTACATCTTCCGCGGCGCGCTGGACGTGGGCGCGCAGGAGATCAACGAGGCCATGAAGCTGGCCTGCGTGCGCGCGATCGCTGCGCTGGCGCGCAAGGAAGCCTCGGACCTGGGCAGCGCCTACGGCGGCGAAGTGCCGAAGTTCGGCCGCGAATACCTGATCCCGCGCCCGTTCGACCCGCGCCTGCTGACCATGCTGGCGCCCTGCGTGGCGCAGGCCGCGATGGACAGCGGCATCGCCGAGCGGCCGATCGCCGACATCGCTGCGTACAAGGAAAAACTCGGCCAGTTCATCCATCGCACCAGCCTGATGATGAAGCCGGTGTACGAGCGCGCGCGCAGCGAAACGAAGCGCGTGGCCTATGCCGAGGGCGAGGAATACGTGGTGCTGCAGGCGGTGCAGACGGTGATCGACGAGGGCCTGGCCTTCCCGATCCTGATCGGCCGGCCGGAAGTGATCGAGAACCGCATCGCCAAGCTCGGCCTGCGCATGCGCGCGGGGGTCGACTTCGAGCTGACCAACATCAACGACGATCCGCGTTTCGAGGACTACTGGCGGCAGTACCACGCGCTGACCGAGCGTCGCGGCGTGACCCCCGATGCCTCCAAGAACCTGATCCGCTCGCGGCCCACGATCATCGCCGCGCTGATGGTCGAGCGCGGCGAGGCCGATGGCCTGATCACCGGCATCGTCGGCCGCTACCACAAGAAGCTGGGCTACCTGCGCAGCATTTTCGACTTCGACGCCGGCGTGCAGGGCACCGCGGCGATGACCGGGGTGATCAACGACAAGGGTGCGTGGTTCTTCGTCGACACCCATGTGCAGATGGATCCGTCCGCCGAGCAGATCGCCGAGGCGACCATGCAGGCGGCGTACCGGCTCAAGCTGTTCGGCATCGAGCCGAAGGTCGCCCTGCTGTCGCATTCCAACTTCGGCAGCCACCAGGACGCCAGCGCCACCAAGATGCGCCGCGCCTACGAGATCGTCCGCGCGCGCGCGCCGAAGCTGGAGATCGATGGCGAGATGATGGCGGACACCGCGTGGGACGAGGCGCTGCGCCAGCGGATCATGCCCAATACCACGCTGTCCGGCCGCGCCAACCTGCTGGTGATGCCGAACCTCGACGCCGCCAACATCGGCTATAACCTGATCCGCGTCGCCACCGGCGGCGTTGCGATCGGCCCGATCCTGATGGGCCTGGACCAGCCGGCGCACATCCTCACGCCGGCGTCGTCGTCGCGTCGCGTGGTCAACATGAGCGCGATCGTGGCGGTGGAAGCGCAGATCCGCGCGGCGATGACGGTGAAGTGACCAGCAGGCCGGCGCGTCGGCGCCGGACGGGGTCTAGCGGGCAGCGTGCAAGTCCGCCAGCAAGGCCGGCAGGCGATGCAGTTCCGACTTGCCCAGCACCACCGCCGGCACCCCGGGCGATGGCGCTTCGTCGGCGCCGCTGAGCAGGACCAGCGGCAGCTCGGGTTGGCGTTCGTGCAACAGCGCCAATGCAGCGAGGCCCGAATAACCGGGCAGGTTGAGATCGCTCACCGCGACCGTCGGCTGGAACGCGTCCAGGGTGTCGCGCAGCATCCGTTCGTTGCTGGCGCAGCGCAGCTCGAACGACAGGCCGGCATCCTCCAACTGGAAGCGCAGCAGGTCCGCATCGTCCGTGCAGTCTTCCACCAGCAGGATGCGCAGTGCCGGCATCGGCTTACTCGGACGGCGTCTCGTTGAGGACCGCCCAGAAGCGGCCCAGGGTCTTCACCGCGGTGAAGAACTGCTCGGAATCGACCGGCTTCACCACGTAGGCGTTGACGCCCAGGTCCCAGCTCCGCGCCAGGTCGCTCTCTTCGCGCGAGGAGGTCAGCACGACCACCGGCAGGCGCTTGAGCTGTTCGTCCGCGCGCAGCTGGCGCAGCACTTCCAGGCCGTCCATGCGCGGCATCTTGATGTCCAGCAGCAGCACGGCGGGCAGGCCTTCGGGACGGTCGGCGAACTTGCCGCGGCGATGCAGGTAGTCCATCGCCTCCAGGCCGTCCATGACGTGGACGATGGGATTGGCGAGGTGGGCCTCGCGCAGCGCATCGATCGCCATTTCGGCGTCGGCGGGGCTGTCTTCGGCGAGCAGGATGGAACGGATGGTCGGGGTCATGCCTTGGTGTCCGGTTGCGGTGCGTCGGGCGACGCGGGAAGAGTGAAGATGAAGCGTGCGCCTTTTCCGGGCTCGGATTCGGCATGGATCTGGCCGCCGTGGCGGGCGAGTACCCGGCGGACGCTGGCGAGTCCGATGCCGGTACCTTCGAATTCGGCGACTGAATGGAGGCGTTGGAAGACGCCGAACAGCTTGCTGGCATAGGCCATGTCGAAGCCGACACCGTTGTCCTTGACCTCGAAACGATGGTCGCCACTGGAATCGCGGCCATAGCCCACCTCGATGACCGCCGGCTCTGAACCGGTGCTGTATTTCACCGCATTCGAAAGCAGGTTCTGCCACACTTGGCGCAGCATGTTCTCGTCGCCGACCATGATCGGCAGCGGCGCGATCCTCCATTCGATGCGATGGCCGGGGCGGTCGTGCGCATTGGTGGCATCGAGCATCGCGCGGATTTCCTCGACCGCCGACTGCATGTCGACCGGCTGCAGGCGCAAGGCGCTGCGGCCAAGGCGCGAGTACACCAGCAGGTCGTCGATCAGCTGCGACATCCGCCGCGCCGAGGTGGTGATGGTGTTGAGGTAGTGGAAGGTCTTCTCGTCGTTGCGCTCGCCCAGGTGGCGGCCCAGCTTGTCGGCGAAACCGCCGATGTGGCGCAGCGGCGCGCGCAGGTCGTGCGACACCGAATAACTGAAGGCTTCCAGTTCGCGGTTGACCTCGGAGACCTGGTCGACCTTGCCCATCAGCTGGCGGTTGAGTTCGCGTACCTGCAGTTCCGCGGCCTTCTGCGCGGTGACGTCGTTGGCAGTGACCAGGGCGACCTCATCGACACGGTCGGGCAGGGCCATGCGCCGTGCATTGACCAGCAAGGTGCGCTCGCGGCCGTCTTCGCCACGATGGGTGATCTCGTGGTCCCACAGTTCGCGGTTGCGGGCGAGGACGTCGGCCAGGCGCTGGCGGGTTTCCGGTGCGTCCCAGGTGCCGCCGCCGAAGGCGCTGATGGGCGTGCCCGGCTCCGCATCCGTCGCCGCGAACACTTCGCGGAACGCCGGGTTGTGCAGGACCACGCGCAAGTCCTTGTCGACCACCGCCATCGGCTCGCGCACGGTCTGCAGCACCGACAGGGCGCGCGCGCTGGATCGCGCCGCCGCGGCCTCGGCCACGCGCCGGTTGCGCCATTGCAGGCGCAGCAGGACGGCGACCGCGCCCAGTAGCAGCAGCTGCAGCAGCATGGCGAGCCAGGTCAGCACGGCGCTGCGCTCGGACAGGCGCGTCGCTTCGCTCGTGCGTTCCTTCAGCAGCGCCTGCTCGTGTTCCAGGATCTCCGCGCCGATGAAGCGCAGCGGGTTGCGATCCAGCAGCCACTCGATGTCGCGCGCATCCGCCTGGCCGGCCGGCTTGGCCAGGATGGTCTCCATGATCATGCCGCGCTGTTCGATGATCGAACCCAGCTTGCCGATCCTGACTTGTTGCTCGGGATTGTCGCGGGTGAGCTGGGTCAGCCGCGCCAGGTTGATGGGGATCTCTTTCTGGCTCTCGGCCAGGCGCTCGCGGATCGCCGGGGAATCATGGCCATAGGCATAGGCCACGGTGGCGGACTCGCGGTTGCGCAGGTCGTACATCAACCCGTGCACCGTCGCGTCAATCTCGTGCGTGTGGTTGACGATCGCTGCCGCATCCACGCTCCTGCGGTTCGCCTCGCGCAACACCCAGAACGGGCCGACCACGATCAGCAACACCAGCGCCCCGATCAGGGCGACCAGGCCGAAGGACTGGCGGGCAGGGGCGGGCGTTTGCGGCATGCGAACAGATTCTGGTGTGGAGAGGACGGCAGCTGGCAGCTAGGCCGCGACCGGCGGGTCCCCGGACCGCCGGCGTCGCCACGGAACGGCACGCCCGTGCAGGATAGCCAGCCAACCTGTGAAAGAGGATTCACGCCATCATCACAAATACGAAGGTCGCTGGAAATGAATTGTCCGGGTAAATCAGGATTTTGGGTGCAATGCAGCATCGAATCGCCTGGAACGCTTGCTAGACTCGGGCTCCGACCGATCGCGCCGTGGGTGGAACACCGATGAACTGGCTCAACGAAATGCTCCAGAACGACCCCGATCCGCAGGAATCGCGGGAGTGGGTCGAATCGCTGAAGGCGGTCATCGACCACGACGGCGCGGGCCGCGCGCACCAGTTGCTGGAGGGCATGGTCGAACTGACCCGTCGCGCCGGCGCCTACCTGCCGTTCGACCCCACCACCAGCTACATCAATACCATCCCCACCCACATGGAACCGGCCATGCCCGGCGACGCCACCATGGAGTGGCGGATCCGCTCGATGATCCGCTGGAACGCGATGGCGATGGTGGTGCGCGCCAACCGCAAGCCGGGCGAACTGGGCGGCCACATCGCCAGCTTCGCGTCCTCGGCGACCCTGTACGACGTCGGCTTCAATCATTTCTGGCGCGCACCCAGCGCCGACCACCCGGGTGATTTGCTGTACATCCAGGGCCACAGCTCGCCGGGCATCTACGCGCGCGCCTTCCTGGAAGGCCGCATCAGCGAGTCGCAGATGGACAACTTCCGCATGGAAGTGGATGGCCGCGGCATCAGCAGCTACCCGCATCCGTGGCTGATGCCGGACTTTTGGCAGACCCCGACGGTGAGCATGGGCCTGGGCCCGATCGCCGCGATCTACCAGGCGCGCAGCTGGAAGTACCTGGAAGCGCGCGGGCTGATGCCGAAGACCGACCGCAAGGTCTGGTGCTTCCTCGGCGACGGCGAAACCGATGAGCCGGAATCCCTCGGCGCGATCGGCGTGGCCGGCCGCGAGGGCCTGGACAACCTGGTCTTCGTCATCAACTGCAACCTGCAGCGCCTGGACGGCCCGGTGCGCGGCAACGGCAAGATCATCCAGGAACTGGAGGGTCAGTTCCGCGGCGCCGGCTGGAACGTGGTCAAGGCGATCTGGGGCAGCTACTGGGATCCGCTGCTGGCCAAGGACAGCCAGGGCATCCTCAAGAAACTGATGATGGAAACCGTCGACGGCGAATACCAGAACTGCAAGGCCTTCGGCGGCGCGTACACGCGCGAGCACTTCTTCGGCAAATACGCGGAGACCGCCGCGATGGTGGCCAACATGTCCGACGACGACATCTGGCGCCTCAACCGCGGCGGCCACGATCCGCACAAGGTCTTCGCCGCCTACGACAACGCGATGAAGACCGTGGGCCAGCCCACCGTGATCCTGGCCAAGACCGTGAAGGGCTACGGCATGGGCGCGGCCGGCGAAGCGCTGAACCCCACCCACCAGACCAAGAAGCTCGACGACAGCGCGGTGCGCGCGTTCCGCGACCGCTTCAAGCTGCCGATCGACGACGACCAGTTCAAGGACGGCAACGTGCCGTTCTTCCGCCCGGACGAGAAATCGCCCGAACTCGAGTACATGCGCGAGCGCCGCGCCAAGATGGGCGGCTACCTGCCGCAGCGCCGGCAGAAGGCCACGCAGTCGCTGGAAGTGCCGCCGCTGCAGACCTTCGAGCGCCTGCTCAAGGCGACCGGCGAGCGCGAGATCAGCACCACCATGGCCTTCGTGCAGATGTTCAACATCATCCTGCGCGACAAGCAGGTCGGCCCGCGCTGCGTGCCGATCGTCGCCGACGAGGCGCGCACCTTCGGCATGGAGGGCCTGTTCCGCCAGCTCGGCATCTATGCGCCGCAGGGCCAGAAGTACAAGCCGGTGGATGCCGACCAGCTGATGTTCTATCGCGAGGATTCCGCCGGCCAGGTGCTCGAGGAAGGCATCACCGAGGCCGGCGCGTTCGCCAGCTGGATGGCGTTGGCCACCAGCTACAGCACCAACGACCTGCAGATGTTGCCGTTCTACATCTACTACTCGATGTTCGGCTTCCAGCGCGTCGGCGACGCCGCCTGGCAGGCCGGCGACATGCGCGCGCGCGGCTTCATGCTGGGCGGCACCGCCGGCCGCACCACGCTCAATGGCGAAGGCCTGCAGCACGAGGACGGCCAGAGCCAGACCCAGGCCGGCCTGATCCCCAACGTGCGCAGCTACGACCCGACCTTTGCCTACGAAGTGGTGACCATCGTCCAGCACGGCATGCAGCGGATGCTGGCCGAGCAGCGCGACGAGTACTGGTACCTCACCCTGATGAACGAGAACTACACCCATCCCGAAATGCCGGAAGGCAGCGCGGAGGGAATCATCAAGGGCATGTACCTGCTGAAGGACGCCGGCAAGGCGAAGAAGGGCGAGCTGCGCGTGCAGTTGCTCGGCAGCGGCACCATCCTGCGCGAGGTGATCGCGGCGGCCGATCTGCTGGATGCCGACTTCGGCATCAAGTCCGACATCTGGTCCTGCCCCAGCTTCAACGAACTCGCCCGCGACGGCGTGGACGCCGAACGCTGGAACCGGTTCCATCCCGAAGCCAAGGCCCCGCGCAAGGCGTGGGTGACCCAGCAACTGGAAGGCCGCCAGGGCCCGGCCATTGCCGCCACCGACTACATCCGCATCTTCGCCAGCCAGATCCGCGAATACGTGCCGATGCGCTACAGCGTGCTCGGAACCGACGGCTACGGCCGCAGCGACACCCGCGCCAACCTGCGCCGCCACTTCGAGGTCGACCGCTTCCACGTGGCCCACGCCGCCGTGGCCGCGCTCGCCGCCGACGGCAAGCTCACCGCCAAGGACGTGGCCCGCGCGATCAAGCTCTACAAGCTGGATGCGGAGAAGCCGAATCCGATTGGGGTGTGATTGCTCTTGCCTCCCCCCTTGCGGGGGAGGGTGCCCGAAGGGCGGGAGAGGGGTAAGGAAAAGGCGGCCACTGGCCGCCTTTTTCATTGCCAGACGAATTGACATCATGTGAACTGTGGTTCACAGTTCGTGCATGGCCATGAGGCAAGGATCGCGCCGGCATGATCGAAGTCAGGAAGACGCGGCTGTTCGAGGACTGGTTTGTTGGCCTGCGGGACCAACAGGCAAGGCTGCGGGTGCAAGTGCGAATCGATCGGCTGGCATTAAGCAATCCGGGCCAGCACCGCGTGCTCACTGGTGGCGTCTGCGAAATGAAGATCGACCACGGCCCCGGCTACCGCGTGTACTACACGAAGCATGGCGATGCCTGGGTGCTCCTGCTGTGCGGGGGCGACAAGGCTTCGCAACGAGCGGACATCAAGGCCGCGCAGGCATTGGTGAAGGAACTGGAGAACTGAGATGGCACTGAAGACAACGCCTTGGGATTCCGCCGAGTACCTGAAGTCGGAGGCGGACATCACCGCCTACCTCGACGCCTGCTTCGAAGAGGCGGGCGACGATCCGGCGTTCCTGACCCATGCGCTTGGTGTTGCCGCGCGTGCGCGCAACATGAGCCAGCTGGCGCGTGATTCCGGGCTCACGCGTGAAGGTCTCTACAAGGCGCTGTCGGCGGAGGGGAATCCGAGCTTCGGGACGGTGTTGAAGGTGGCAGATGCGATGGGGTACCGGTTTGCGTTGGTCAGCAAGCCAAAGAAGGCTTCCTCTCGTTCGGCCAAGCCAGCTCCGGCTAAGAAGACTGCAAGTGGCAAGCGCGTTGTCAGTGTTCGCGCGAAGGCATGAGCGAGAGATTGAGGCAGCGATCAAGCTCTACAAGCTAGATGCGGAGAAGCCGAATCCGATTGGGGTTTGATATCTGAAGGTAGGAACGAGAAAGCGGCCGAGAGGCCGCTTTTTCTTTAGGTCAGCTCGGGAAGACCGAGTGCTCTGAAATAGTTGTAGGTGGGGTCGTAGAAATCCGCCGCGCGAGTAGGGTCGGTTTCGCTGCCTTCAGGCACCACAAGCACCATGCCTTGACGGGCGCGAGTCAGTAGGACTCGATATGCATTCTTCAAGTAAATCTGACGTTCGAGTTTGTTGATTCGATTCCAGCGTGTGCCCTTGAACTCGTGGTGGGACCAGCCGCTGCCGTTAAAGCGCAGGTCGCCGTCCCATACGACGCATGCCCAGTCGAGTTCGAGCCCCTGCACTTGAAATTCGGTGGCGACGTCTTCGAGGTAATAGGAAGAGCGAGTGTCTTCCTTGCCATCAAGGAACCATTTCACGGGGTCGGTCTTCACGCGAACATCGATAGCGTGCGGCTTGAGTCGTTGCGCCTGTGACGACACAACGACGCCGTATCGTTCCGAGCCGCGGGCCTGATCGCGGAGCCATTGCTTTGCGCTATCCAGATTGCGGGTGATCTTGATGGGGTAGCGGGCACTAACTTCTGCAAGAGTCTTCGCAGCATCTTCCTCCATGTCCAAGACTTCGCGAACGAATTTACTGAGCGATTCGGCGCGGAAGGAACGCATGGATGTTGCCAGATGAAGGTCTTGGTTTTGCCGCGTTGTTTGAAGCGGCAAAATCTTGGCAAGCGAGGAGGCGCTGCGATATTCGGATTCCACAAGACTTGGCGAAAGGTGTACTTCCCAGCCTTTAAACCTATTGAGAACGGCTTCAAGCCATTCACTAATTCCGGCTTCACCCGTGTTTATTTCTTGGCCGCCGCCGACCAAACAAACAACAACTGCCCAGTCTTCATGGCGATCCATGCATGAGATCAAGAATTCGGGCTCTGAATGCTCGAAGTCCGGTATGCCTTTTTTCCTTCGCATGAAGTCTGCCGTCTTCGCGTGCGTCCAAGCGCGCTGCGACTCATCGAAAATCACGACATGACCTGTGGGTGGTCTATCGTCGACCAGGCATGCATCCCTAAAGTGATGGACGATCTGGATGAATGCCTTAACTGCGCTTCTCGCGACCCCTATGCGGACGGGCGTTTGGGAATAGCTGCTCCGACGGACCTTGTCACGAGCAAGTGCCTCCGTTAGCACGGCAACGAGCGGTGCATTGCCTGAAAGATAGACGCTATATGTGTCGCTATCCTTATCGAGATGTCGATTGGCAACATCGAGTCCAACAAGAGTTTTTCCTGCGCCAGGCACGCCGGTCACAAAGCAAATAGCTTTTTTTCCAGTCGCGCGCGCGTTCTCGATGATCTGATCGATGGCTTTTGAAGTAACAGTAAGGTTTTGGGCGCTCGCATCACTTCGTGAAATGCTTTCCACAGAATGGCCCGCATACAGCGCGCGCGCCGCTTCGATGATCGTGGGCGTGGGCAAATAGCGGCCACTCTCCCAGTTTGAAATATCGATGCGAGGTGCTTTGAGGAAGTCCATCGTCTGCGCAATGACTTCCTGCAGGTCATCCGCATTGGCGCGGATCGGACGAACTAGGTCGTCGTCATGCAGAGTTCGCTGCAATTCAATCGTCTGGGGTTTTGCCTTGGTGGCCACCAGCACAGGCGCGATGCAGATGCCGTGGCTCGCATCGTGAAAGTTTTTCAGATCGAGCGCGTAGTCCCAGACTTGGTCAAGTGCAGAAATATTGAACTGAGACTCGCCAGCTTTGAACTCGAGAACGAAAAGCACATGCCCAACGATAAGAATCACATCGGCCCGTCGACCCAAACGAGGAATGGTGTATTCGAAGTAGATTTTTGCGGACGAGTGTTCTGAATCCGCAAGTTGCAGTGTCTTAAGGACTTCGATTTGTTCTTGCCAGGCGTTGTTCTGCGTGAGGTCGAGATCTCCGCCTGCGCGGCGCGTCATCTCACCAAGAATTTCGTCGGCACTTTGTTCGACAAAGTCTTTGAAATGCGCGCTGTATAGCCAACGACGAATTGAAGTTTTCGTTTGGTGGTCTTCCATGCCAACCCTTCCATGCGCCCCGAGTGCATATCCAGGGTACAGCAGCTGACCTAGAGAAAATCACACTCGGCTATCCAACCATCTTCTAGTTCGACAAAGCCGAAGTCTTCGTCCTCATACAAGAAGAATCGATATCCGCAGGCGCATTGATGGAGTTGAGGTTCCTCGCCAACCCAATCGGTTCGCAACCCACAGATGGGGCAGCACATTGGTTGGTCATGCATCAGATACGCGGGCAGCGACTCCATGCATCGATGGTGTTAGCAAGTCGTCCCACGCGCTGAGACGAGAATTATCACCACCCCAGCGCGCTTTGTTCCTCCACCCGACTAAACGCCGACCGCTCCCCCGCCTCCGGCGTGTCGTTGCCGGTACTGAAATACACCAGGCCCGTCCCTGCCTTGCGATCCACCCACAACCCGGCGAGCAGGCCATACGCATTGCCGCTGTGGCCGATGCGTTGCACGCCGTCGCCGACGGGGTCGTCGCCGCAGTCGGGCAGGCCGCTGGCCAGGGTGTGCACGGCCAGGCCATAGCGACAGGTGAAGCCCTTGGTGGCGCGGATCGGGTCGTCTTCCTCAATGGTCAGGCCGTTGCCGTCCTTGAGTTGCCATTGCGGGCCGATCATCGCCTGCACCGATCCGGGCGTGAGCAGGCGCACGCCGTCGACTTTGCCATCGCCCAGCAACAAGCGGCCGATCTTCGACAGGTCATTCGCGGAAATGCGCAGGCCGCCTTGCGGGCCGAACACGTTGGTCGACTTGCCGGCTTGCCATGTCGAGAGATCGCAACTGCCGTCGCTGGCCTTGGTGATGCCGCAGGCGGGCTTCTTGCCCTGGTTGTCGTCCACCGCGGGCTTGCCGTTCTGGTAGAGCACCACGGCGCGCGCGGCAGTGGCGTCGGCGCAACTCGGCCAGCCGTAGCACGCGTGCAGGCCGAGCGGTTGCAGCACCAGTCGTTGCATCAACAGGTCGAGGCGTTCACCGGTGGCACGTTCCATCACCGCGCCGATCAGCGGGAAGCCGACGTTCGCGTAGCGCCAGTACTTGCCGGGCGCGTGCTGCGGATCCCATGCCTTCGGATCATCGAGCAGCTTGCGGAATTCGCCGTCCAGCGGCACCTGCCAGTAGCCGGCGCCGTCGGTCAGGCTGGCGGTGTGCGAGAGCAGCAGGCGCAGGGTGATTTTCTTTTTCGGGAAGCTGGGGTTGCGGAGGGTCCAGCCCAGCGCCTTGGAGACATCGGCATCGAGGTCGAGCTTGCCGTCCTCGACCAGCCGCATCACGCCGATCGATAGCACCAGCTTGCTGATCGAGGCGATGCGCACCGGATCATCGATGCTGATCGCGCGCTTGGTGGCGGGATCGGCATAGCCCTCGGTGCGCGTGGAGGTGATGCCGTCGCGGTCGAAGGCCACGCGCACACGGGCCGTCGGTGAAGCCGCCTGCGGTTCCGCGGCGGGGGCGAGTCCGCAAGACAAGGCGAGGATGAGGGCAACCAGCAGGGTGGGCATGCGCATGGGGTCAGACACCAATCAGGCTTTCCGCGGGGATGCCAAGGTTGCGGTGCAGGTTGCGGATCATCTCCAGCGTCAATCCACGCTTGCGGTTGAGCACTTCGTAGACGCGATTGGGCTGGCCGATGGACGGCACGAGATCTTTCACGGTCAGGCCACCTTGTTCCATGCGGAAGCGAATCGCTTCGATGGGGTCGGGCGCTTCGATCGGGAAATGCTTCGACTCGTAGGCTTCCACCAGCGTGGCCAGGATCTCGAAGCGGTCGCCGTCCTCGCTGCCCGGCTCCGGTTCATTGTCGAAATACGCGGAGACCTCGCGGAGCGCGCGCTTGTAGTCGGCCTTGGTGCGGATGGGATGGATTTTCATGCGTCCTCCACGGTGGCGGCATCGATGCGGTCGTATTGCGCGTGCGTGCCCACGAACTTGATGTAGATCGCCTGGAACTTGTACGCCACGGCGACGATGAGGCGGTAGTCGTTGCCCTTGATGTTGAAGACGACGCGGTTGCGGCCCACGAAGCTCGCGCTGGCGTAATGACGCTTGATGTCCTGGGGCGTTTTCCAGTTCGCATGGCGGGCCTCGTCATGCCATGCCTTCAAGGGTTGCTCCGCATCCGGGTGGCGACCCCAGAAGTTGCGGAGCGTGCTGATGGCGATGACCTTCATTGGCGGTGATCATAGTCCCGTTTTGGGACTAATGCAAACGATGCTGCCAATCCATTCGCTCGCAGGCGCATGTCAGGTCCGGTGATGGCGATTCCGGTTTTATGGCAGGCGCGCCGGGCGGCTTCAGTGGAAATCGCGTGACGCGGTCTGCAGATCGCCCAGCAGGTGGCTGATGTCGCGCAGGTCGCGCGCGATCAGGTGCTGCACGCCGTCCACCTGTTCCCAGCGCCCGCGCACCGCCAGCAGGCGCGCGCCGAGCAGGGCCTTGCGCGCGCGCAGGGCGACGTCGCGCCAGACCACCACGTTGACCATGCCGTGCTCGTCCTCGAGGGTGACGAAGATGGTGCCGCCCGCGGTGGCCGGGCGTTGGCGCTGGGTGACCAAGCCGGCGGCATGCACGCCGCGGCCGTGCTTGACCTCGCGCAGCTGGCTGGAGTCGAGCACGCGCTCGCGTTGCAGGCGCGCGCGCAGCAGGGCTAGCGGATGTTCGCGCAGGGTCAGGCCGGTGGCGCGATAGTCGGAGAGCACGTCTTCGCCGGCCCTGGGCGCGGGCAGGGCGATCGCGTCTTCCTCGGGACTGCCCGGCAGCAACGGGCGCTGGCGTTCGATGCCGGCCACCGCCCAGCGCGCGGCATGGCGATGGCCCGCGAGTGGCAGCAGCGCGCCGGCTTCGGCCAGGGCACTGCGCGATTTTTCGTCGAGCGCAGCGCGCAGCGAGAGATCGCGCACATCGGCGAACGCGCGTTGCTGGCGCGCGGCGACGATGCGCTTGCCCACCACTTCGGACAAACCCGCGACTTGCCGTAGCCCCAGCCGGATCGCGGCCTGCCCACCATCGTCGATGCCGCATCGGGCATACCCGCCTTCCAGCGTGTTGTCCCAGTCGCTGACGGTGATGTCGACCGGATGCACGTCGACGCCCACTCGCGCGAGATTCCCGCGGCGCGCGTCCTGCACGATCTGGCTGGCCGAGTAGAAGCCCATTGGTTGCGCGTTGAGCAGGGCGCAGGCGAACGCGGCCGGCTCGTGGCGTTTCAGCCAGCAGCTGATGTAGACCAGCTTGGCGAACGACGCCGCGTGGCTTTGCGGGAATCCGTACGAGCCGAAGCCCTTGATCTGCTCGAAGATCTGGTCAATGAACTCCGATGCATAACCCTTGGCTTCCATCAGCGTGCGGATGCGCTCGCGGTGCGGCTGCATGTCGCCACCCTGTCGCCACGCGGCCATCGAGCGGCGCAGGTTGTCGGCCTCGTGCGGCAGATAACCGGCATGGATCACCAGTTCCATCACCTGCTCCTGGAACAGCGGGATGCCCAGGGTTTTTTCGAGGATGTCCTTGATGCCTTCCGATGGATAGACCACCGGATCCAGCCCCTGCCGGCGGCGCAGGTAGGGATGCACCATGCCGCCCTGGATCGGCCCGGGGCGCACGATCGCCACTTCCACCACCAGGTCGTGGAAGCAGTTCGGCTTGAGCCGCGGCAGCATGCTCATCTGCGCGCGCGATTCGATCTGGAACACGCCCACGGTATCGGCGGCCTGGATCATGTCGTAGGTGGGTTGGTCGCCGGCCGGCAGGCGCGCAAGGTCGATCGTGTAGCCGCGATGCCGGGTGATCAGCTCGACCGCCTTGCGGATGCAGGTCAGCATGCCCAGCGCCAGGCAATCGACCTTGAGCAGCTTCATCGTCTCCAGGTCGTCCTTGTCCCACTGGATGATGGTGCGGTCCGCCATGGCCGCGTTCTCCACCGGCACCACCGTGTGCAGCGGCGCATCGCTGATCACGAAGCCGCCGACGTGCTGCGACAGATGGCGCGGGTGGCCCTGCAACTGTTCGGTCACCGCCAGCACGCGCGCGATCAACGGATTGTCGGGATCGAAGCCGGCCTCGAACAGGCGTTGCTGCATCGGCGCGTCGCCATTGCCCCAGCCGTAGCACTCGGCCAGCAGCGCCAGTTGATCCGGCGGCAGGCCGAAGACCTTGGCCACGTCGCGCACCGCGCTCTTGCCGCGATAGCGGATCACCGTGGCCGCCAGCGCGGCGCGTTCGCGGCCGTACTTCGCGTACACGTACTGCAGCACTTCCTCGCGCCGCTCGTGCTCGAAGTCGACGTCGATGTCCGGCGGCTCGTTGCGTTCCTTCGATAAAAATCGCGCCATCAGCAGGCGGCTCTCGGCCGGATTCACCACGGTGATGCCCAGCGCGAAGCACACCGCCGAATTCGCCGCCGAACCGCGGCCCTGGCAGAGGATGTCGCGCGATTTCGCGAAGCGGACGATGTCGTCCACCGTCAGGAAGAACGCTTCGTACTTGAGGTCTTCGATCAGCGCGAGTTCTTCATCGATCTGCGCCACGATCCTGTCCGGCACGCCTCCTGGCCAGCGTTCGCGCATGCCCTGTTCGGCGCGTGCGCGCAGCCAGCTGGTGGGCGTATGCCCGGGTGGCACCAGTTCCGCCGGATAGGCGTACTCGATGTCCTCCTTCAGGTCGAAGATGCAGCGCCGCGCCAGTTGCACGGCGTTGTCGAGCAACGCATGTGGATGGATGTTGCCGAGCGCACGCCGCGTGCGCAGGTGGCGTTCGCCGTTGCGGAACAGGTGCTCGCCGCAGTCGGCGAGCGTCAGCCCATGACGGATCGCGGTCATCGTGTCCTGCAGCACGCGCTGGCGGCGCACGTCCATATGCACGTCGCCGGCGGCCAGCGGCACCAGTTGCAGCGATTGCGCGAGGTCGAGCAATGCGTGCAGGCGGGCGTCGTCGTCCTGTTCGCGATGCAGTTCGATGGCCAGGTGCGCGCGCTCGCCGAACACCGCGCGCAACCAGTGGCCTTCATCGCGATCCGGTTTTGTCGCCGGGCACCACAACGCGAACAACCCGAGGTCGGCATCGGCCAGCACGGTTTCGACATCCCCGCGCGTGAGCAGGTAGCCGCCCTTCGGCGCTGCGCGGCGCGCATGGGTGATGAGTCTGCACAGCTGTGTGTAGCCGGCGGCATGCTCGACCAGCAACACGCATTTCAGCCCACAGGCGAGGACGAATTCGCTGCCGACGATCAGCTTGAGTCCGGTCGCGCGCGACGCCTCCAGCCCGCGCACGATGCCGGCCAGCGAGCATTCGTCGGTGATCGCCAGCGCTTCGTAGCCGCAACGTCGTGCGCGTTCGAACAATTCCTCCGCGCTGGCCGCGCCGCGCAGGAACGAGAAGTCCGAGAGGCAATGCAATTCCGCATAGGCGGGCAGATCGTCGTGCGTGGGGGCATCGTCGTTGGCGGCGCGCAGGCCGCGGCGCGGCGCGCCTTACCAAGCGCGTGGCATGCGGCCGCCCGGGGTTTCCCGGTCCACGCCATCGACGGCATCGTCCCAGCTCACGCGCCGTCGCTCATGCAAACCAGCCATGCAGCATCCAGCCGTCGCGTTCCCCGGCTGGCGTGAATGCCCACGCGCGCTGCCCCTGCGCGGTTTCCAGCACGTAGTAATCGCGGCGTGCGTCCTCGCCATCCCACCAGCCGCTTTCCAGCCGCTCGGGGCCGGACACGATGCGCAGGCGCGGGTCGCGCAGGGGCACCGGCTTCGGCAACAGCCACGTCGGTCGTGGCGGGCGCGTCGGTGCGATGCCGATGCGGGCCTCGTCGCCATCGATGCGTCGCCAGGCGCGTTCCGGGCGCGGGTCGCCGGTCGGCGCGATGCGATGCACGGCATCGTCGCCGAGGCGTGCGCGCAGGCGTTCGCGCAGTTGCGGCCAGGGCAGGGCCTGTTGCGCGCGCACGTCGAACAGGTCGCGGCTGGCCGGCACGAATGCGGGAAGTTCGCGCGCCAGCAGGCGCACGGCGACCACCGGTTTCGGGATAGACGTGCGTTCAAGCCGGTTGCGGGTGACCTCGAACAGCATCGCCGGTTCGCGTTCGGCGGCGAGCAGGCCGACCTCGACATCGGTATGCGCGCGCGTGTCGTGCCTGTGCACGTCGTGTTCGAGGCGCAGGACGAAGCGCTGCACGCCGCCGTCGCGGATCGACAGGCAGGTGCAGAGGTCGCCGATCAGCCGGCGCAGCGGGAACAGCAGGGCGGTGTGGCTTTCGACCTCGAAGCCCAGTTCCACCTTGGCATCGAAATGGTCCGGCGGCGTGTAGTACGCCAGCGCATCGTCGGCGTCGCCATACAGGCGATCGAGGTGCGGCAGCAGTTCCGCACCGAAGCGCCGGCGCAGGCTGTCACGCGGCAAGCCGCGCAGCGTGCGCAGGTCGCGGATGCCCATGCGCTGCAGGCGTTCGCCGCTGTCGCCGGGCAGCACCGCACGACGCACCGGCACGCGATCCAGCAGGGCGTGCATCGCCGCCGGGTTGGACACCGCTAGGCCGTCCTGCAAGCCGGCGAGTACGCGCGCGGCGCGCGGCGTTGGTGCCATCGCGATGCGGTGGGCGAAGCCGAGCGCGGCCAGTTCCTCGCGCAGGCGCGCTTCGATGCGCGGCCACGGCCCGAGCAGGCGGAAGCTGGCGCGCACTTCCAGCACGATGCAGCCGGCCCACTGCGCGCTGACCAGCGAACTGTGGCGATACGCCCACGCGGCAAGGAAACGTTGCCAGCGCGATTCCGCCCGCGGGTCATGCTCGACCGTCGCCAGCGTGGGCAACAGCGCATGCGCCGCGGCCAGGCGCATGCCGGCGCGCAGCCCGGCATGCGCCGCGCCGGCATTCACCGCATGCAGGGTGCGCAGTTGCGCGGGTCCGCTGGCCAGCGCCAGCGGCGCAGCGGGATCAGGCAAACGCCGGAGGACGGCGTCCAGCGCCAGCTGCGGCAGCACGATGCAGGCCCACAACATGCGCGCGGCTCAATGCAGGCCCGGCGCGAACGCGCGCGTGGGTGCCGGACCGCCGCGGCATTTGCGCACGCGCCAGCCATCGCCATCGCCATCGCCATCGCCATCGCCATCGCCAGTATCACCGTGATACTCCAGGCGCAGCGCGGCAGGCGACGGATTCGCCGCGTGCTTGCGGTCGCGCAGGACGAAGCCCAGGCAGTCGCCACTGTCCGCCGCAACCTGCAGGCGGCGCAAGGCCTGTGCATCCGCCTGCCGCGGCCAACCCACGACGGCCACGCATGCGCCGCTGCGCAGGCATTGCTCGAACGCCCACAACGCATCGCGCGTAGACGCTTCGATGACCTGCAGCACCCCGAGGTCGATGCCGGCCGCCTGCCACGCAGGCGCATACGGCAGGTAGGGCGGCGCGACCAGCGCCAGCGTGCCGCCGTCTCGGCTGAGCCGCGCCAGCGTGGGCATCAGCAAGGCCAGTTCGCCCACGCCATCCGCGGGCAGCAGCAGTTCGGTCAAGGCGCGTCGCGGCCAGCCGCGTTGCGGCAGCAGGGCATCGAGCGCGGCATGCCCGGTCGGCTCACCCTCGTTGGCGGTCGCCGGATGGCGCCCGGCATGCCAGAGCGTCTGCGCGGCCAGCAGTGAATCGAGGGTCGCGACCGCCTGCATCTCAGCCCTGCCGGACCAAGCCGCAGTACACGCCTTCGATCGCGAAGTCCTGCCCGCGCGCGATCTCGATCGGCGCATGCGCGGGATTGCGCGGCAACAGGCGCAGCCGCCGGGCGTTGCGCTGCAGGCGCTTGATGGTCAGTTCGCCATCGATGCGCGCGATCACGGTCTGGCCGTCGCGCGCGTCGGCGCTGCGCTGCACGCCGACCAGGTCGCCGTCGAGGATGCCGTCGTCGATCATCGAATCGCCCTGTACCTTCAGCAGGTAGTCGGGCGTGGGCGAGAACAGCCTGCGATCCAGCCAGAGCCGATCTTCCAGGCCGTTGTCCAGGCCGATGTCGGCACCGATCGGCTGGCCCGCGGCGACGCGGCCCAGCACCGGCAAGGGCAGCAGGTCCACCGGGCCACCGGGCAATCGCAATCCGCGCGAGCGTCCCGTGGCCTGCTCCAGCAGACCGTCGGCGACCAATGCCTGCACATGCTTCTGCGCGGCATTGCGCGAGGCAAAACCGAAGGCCAGGGCGATCTCCGCCAGGCTGGGCGCGCGGCCGGCTGCCAGCTCCCGCTGCAGGAAGGCGAGGACGGCGGCGCGTTGCGGAGAAAGGTGCTCGATGGCGTCCATGGTGTACATTTGTACACCGATGCGTCGCACAAGGCGAGACCGGCAAACGCCGGCCTCGCGGTCATGCGGTCTGGCGGTACCTCAGCCCGGCGCGCGCGCCGGATTGGGCAACAGCCCGCCCGGGTACTTGCGGCGCAGCATCACGGTCTGCAGCGCCAGCACCACCGCGATGCCGACCGCCACCCAAGCGGCGGTCTGCGCGCCGGCCATATCGCTGCCGGACTGCTTCACGTACACCGCCGCCAGCGCCCACAACGCGGCGACCACGTAGTCGATGTTGCCGCGCATGCGCAGGTTGACCATCAGCAGCATCAGCGCGGCCAGGCCGAAGATCGCCAGGCTCCATGGCAATTGCTGGGTGGTCGACGCGAGCTCATAAGCCACCACCACCTGCGCCAGGTTGAGGAACGCGGCCAGTGACAGCCAGCCGGCATGCAGCGAGAGCGGCAGCCACGCCCACATCCACTGGCCTTCCTGCGGCGTGCTGTCGTGCGAGAGGATCATCGCGCAGCGGATCAGGCAGAACGTCGCGCCGAAGATCACGATCAGGCACAGCCAGAACTGCGACATCGCGAACAGCGGCATCCACAGCGTGGTCAGTGCGAAACCGGCCGCAGCCCATGGCGCGATGCGGGCCAGGGTGTCGTCGGTCTTGCGCGTGCCGGTCAGTTGCCAGCCTGCGTAGATGAGGTCCAGGAGGAAGATCAGGCCCCAGATCGCGAATGCATAGCCGGCGGCGACCAGCAGGGTGGGGTAGCGGTCCGACATCGTCCCGTTGTCGGGGCCGAAGGTGCCGGTGTTGGTGAGCCACGCCACCACGGGCATGGCGATGGCGAAGAGCAGCACGAGCGCGCGCATGGCAAAGGCTCCTTGGTCGGTCGATGGGTGGCGACTCTGGACATGCGCGCGTGATGCCGGGGTGGATGCATCGCCGGCGCTGCAGGCGTTTACAGCGATTGGTGCAGCCCGGCGATGCGGGCGGTCTCCGCCTCGCCCAGGCCGGCCTCTGCGGCGAAGGCCGGCCACTCGGCCAGCGACGCGTTGACCTGGGCGAATGCATTCGCCGTGCCGCCGATCGAGAAGCGATCCGCGACCTGCAGCAGTTCGCTGCGGCCGATGCCCTCGAATTTGCCGGCCACGCTCATCTGGTGGGCGGACAACCACTTGTTGCCAGGATCCATCGCGAAGGTGATGTCGAAGGCGGGTGCCAGTTCCCACGTCCCGCCCTCGCGCAGCAGGAAGGCGAAGTTGCGGGTGTGGTCGTCCTGGTTGCGCGCCGCCACGTTGAAGGCCATGCGCGCGAACAACCGGGTCATCGCGGCATCGTCCAGGCCCAGCATGCGCGCGGTCAGGAACAGGCTTTCGTAGGCGTGGGTACGGGTGAAGTTGTAGCTCATGTGCTGCAGCGCGCACAGCGACTGCACATGGTGCTTGCGGTTGCCATCGCGGTCGAAGCGGCGGGTCATGAAATGCGCGCGCCCGCCCTCGTGGTGCAGGCGGCAGGGCTGCATGTCGATGCCGGCGCGCACGGCCATGCGGTGGTAGGCGTATTCGATGCGGCCGTAGTGCTGGCTGGGGCCAAGTTGCTGGTCGTGGCCCATGCCGTCGAACTTCAGCAGCCAGTGCTCGAAACCCTCGGGCAGGTCGAACTGGCCGGCCACCAGTTCGTTGGTCCGTGGATTCCATCCCAGCACCGCCTTCGCCCGCGCGCCGCCGGCAGAGGTCCCGACCGAAATCAGCTGGTTGAGCGCCCTGGCATCTTCATCGCTCTCCTCCAGCTGGCCCTGGAATGCGCGACGTGCCTGTTCGACCAGCCGCGCCAGCTGGATCGGGGTGCTGGAGGTGGTCTGGCCGCCGCGCGCCGGGCGGAATTCCAGCGCGCCCATGCCGCGCTTGTTCATGTACGCCAGCCGGTCGAGCGTGGTGACCTGCGCCGCACTGTAGCCGTGGGTGGCCATCCATGCGTCGATCAACTGGTTGCCGAAATGGTCCGGCAGGGCATCCGAGAGCAATCCCGGCAACTGCCGAAACGTGGTTTCGTCCAGCCCCGGGAACAGGAAGCGGCGGCTGGCAGGTGCGGGGTTGCCCGGATCGACCGGCATCATGATCGGCGCGAGTTGCACGCCGCTGCGCCACCAGTCCGGGTCGTATTCGAAGACGTGCGTGCGCCGGTTCGGGTCCCACGCCACCGCGCCGACGCGCTGGCCCCAGATCCAGGCCTCGATGACCTCGACGTGGCGGAACGTGGCCATCAGCGATTGCCCCGCGCGCGTCCCTTCGGTTGTTGCAGCATCGCCATCGGGCTGATCGTGGGGTGCGGCGCCAGCGCCTGCAGGTCGTGCTCGGCGCCCAGTGCCTTCAACGTGCGGATCAGGGTCAGTACGGTGGAGCCACGCCCGGCTTCCAGGTCGCGCAACGCGCGCAACGATACTCCCGCCTTGTCCGCCACCGTGGCCTGGGTCCACGCCTGCGACAGGCGCAATGCGCGCAGTCGCTCGCCCAGTTCCGCAGCGAGCTCATCGGGGTTCTGGATCGCCTTGTCGTTGACTTGCATGATGCAGCGATTTTCCGCCTGTTATCGGCTTCAAGTCAAATAAAAGGCGGATAAATGCCTTTTATTTCATTTTTCGATAAAAGGCAAAAAATTGCCTATTAATACAATTTAATCTATCAAAAGGCAAAACTCTGCCGTTTCAAGGAATGATTGTTGATTTGCGTGCGTCGCGGGCGATCGGGCGCACATGGCAATCGTGCTGGTGGTCGTTGACCAGTCCCATCGCCTGCATGAAGGCGTACATCGTGGTCGGGCCGACGAACTTCCAGCCGCGCTTCTTCAGGTCCTTCGACAGCGCGATGGCTTCGGGCGCGGTGGTAAAGGTACGCAGGACATCGACGGTGAGTTTCTTCGGGCGCTTGCGGGTGTCGACTTCGTATTGCCAGAAGTAGCGCGCCAATGAACCGAATTCTCGCTGCAGCTCGATCGCGCGGCCCGCGTTGTGGATCGCCGCCTCGATCTTGCCGCGGTGGCGGACGATGCCGGCATCGCCCAGCAGGCGCTCGACGTCGCGTTCGGTGTAGCGCGCGACCTTGTGGAAATCGAAGCCGTCGAAGCCGGCGCGGAAGTGTTCGCGCTTCTTGAGGATCGTGATCCAGCTCAGCCCGGCCTGGAACCCTTCCAGGCTGATCTTCTCGAACAGGCGCACGTCGTCGGTGACCGGCCGGCCCCATTCGTGGTCGTGGTAGCCGTCATACAGATCGGAGCCATCGCTCCAGAAACAGCGTTGCAACGCGGCGGCCGCTTTCGGCATCTCTGTCTCCTGTGGGATGCAGGCAGGTTAGCTGAACGAATCCCATCGATTGCGACACGCATGACTTCCTGCCCATGCGCTTTATTGTTTTGGTGTTTTACATTACCAACACACTAACAAACCAGTACAGGAGACGTTCATGTTCCGCACCCAGTCCCCCATCCCGGCCGCCTATGTCGAGCGTCGCCTGACCCCGCGCCGCGGGGACGGCGGAGCAGAGCCGGCCCGCATCCATCGTGAGCGCGACTTCGGCGTGGGCTACGGCAACAGCAGCGGCTACGCCAGCAATCGCAGCTATTCCACCCCGCAGACCAACTACTTCCGCTGCCGCTGAGTTTCAGGCCACCGGCCGGGTCGCGACTCCCCGCGCGGCTCGGCCGGTCAAGCCATCCGATCATGGTTCCTCGTCGCGCGGATGCGGGCCGGCCTCCCCTCCGGTCCGCATCCGTCCGGCACTTTCGACCAGGCTCGGAGATGGATCGTCACTTGCCGCCCGCGGCGTTCTTGACGGCACGTGCTCCCCCGACGTTATCGGCCAGGAAGTCCAGCAACTTCGTGTAGAAGGCGCGCCGGTGTTCCTCTGTGTAGAAGCCGTGGCCTTCGCTGTCGAAGTAGAGCGTGTCCACCGGCTTGCCGGCGTTCCGCAGGGCGCGCGCCATCGCCTTGCTGTGCGAGATCGGTGCGATGAAGTCGGCACCGCCCGCGGCGAGCAGCACCGGTACCTTGATCCGCGAGGCCAGTTCGGTGGGTGATCGCGCCGCCAGCGTGCCGCGTTCGCCGACCCAGTCGTCCATCCAGTTGCGTACCCACTTGGCGTCGCGCGAATCCTCGCGATGCTTGGCCTCCAGGTCGTACACGCCGACGTAGCCCACCGCGCAGCGATACAGGTCGGGTTCCTTGGCCACGCCCATCAGCGCGGCATAGCCGCCGTAGCTGGCACCGTAGATGCAGATGCGCGCGGGATCGGCGATGCGTTCGGCGATCGCCCAGCGGGTGGCGTCGGTCAGGTCGTCCTGCATCGCGCCACCCCATTCGCGCGCACCGGCCTGGTGGAACGCCCGGCCGTAATTGCCGGAGCCGCGGAAGTTGATCCGCAGCACCGCATAGCCGGCCTCGGCCAGCAGATGGGTGTCGTCGTCGAATTCCCATTCGTCGAAGAGGCCGAACGGCCCGCCATGCGGCATCACCACCATCGGCAACGGGATGGTCTCCCTCGCGCCGAACGGCAGCGTCAGGTAACCATGCAGGACCAGGCCGTCGCGGGCCTTGACCGTGATCGCGCGTGCCTTGGGCAGCTTGGCCGGATCGAACCACTCGCGCTGGATGAACACATCCTTGGCCGACATCGCCGCGGGGTCGAAGATGTAGGTGTCGCCCGGGGTGCGGTCGTTCCAGGCCTGCACCAGCGCCACGCCGTCGCGGGTATACGAGGTGACGTTCACGGCGTGGTCGGGGAAGGCCTTTGCCAGCGCGCGATGCACCCGCGACGCGGGCGCACTGTCATCCAGCATGCGGGTCTTCACGCCCCCCGACATGAACTGCACGCCCAGCACGGTGTGCCCGTCGCGGTCGTGGATGATGGCGTAGGGATCCACGGTGTCGTCGCGCAGGACCTGCTTGCGTTGATCGGTGGCGATGTACCAGGCCACCAGCGCATCCGGGCCATCCTCCGTCGAGGAATTGAAGTAGGCGACGCGCCCATCGGCGGAAAACCCGACCGGGATGTCGACGCGCCCGCTGCTGCTTTCGTCGTTCACCAGCCGCCATTCGGACTGGTTGTCGTCGCGGTAGTAGAGCTTGCTGTAATTGTCGTTCTGCGCGCCACGCGCAAAGCGGACCTGGCCCTTGGCATCGGTCAGGAACACGGCGCGGTTCACCGGTGCCGTAGCGATGCGCTTGCGCCGGCCGTTGTTCACGTCCATCAGGTCGACCGTGGTCAGCGGATTGGGGCCGAGCTTCCAGGCCGAGATCAGCACGTTCTCCGGATCATTGGGCAACGGATCGATCAGGTCGGTCATTTCCCATGGGCCGGCGTGGCCGATCACGGTGACCAGTCCGGGTTCCTGCTTCGGCCCGACCAGTTGCCTGCCGCGCTTGCCGTCCACCCCGATCGAGAACAGTTGCCCGGTGCGGTAGGGTTGGTCGCGGCTGCCGAAGCGCTCGGCCATGGCGATCACCACCTGGTGGTCGTTGACCCACCAGAAATCGGCGACCACCGAGTCCTTGATCCCGGCGGCGCCGTTGACGAGTTTCTTGTCCGAGCGCCGCAGGAGGGCCAGACCCACGCTGTCCTCGAGCTGCACGGTGGCCGCGTAGTACTCGCCGTCCGGCGAGATCTTGATGCGGCCGTAGCCATCCTGCTTGAGGTAGCGATCCAGCGATACCTGCGCATGCGCGGGGGCCAGCGCCAGCAGCAGCCACAGGACGACGAACAACGCACGCGCGATTCTTGGCATCTGCAATCCTTGCGGCCACGGCGGGAAAGCCGGAAGTCTAATCGCGCATCGCCGCCGCGGCGTCCACCAAGTCCGGGAAGAACGCCTCGAAGGCGGCATCGATGCGCGCTTCCTCGACGCGCAGCACGTCCAGGCAAGCGACCAGCTTGTCGCCATTGCGCGACAGCCGGGTGGCGATGCCGCGCACCGCGTGATCCACGTTGCCGCGTTGCACGTACGAGCCCAGCCGGTCGTGCGCGGCCATGCGCGGGGCGATGGCGTGCAGGCGCGGCGGCAATGCATCGCGACGCGCAAGCAGGACGCGATAGACACGGGCGGTGAAGTCGCCGAGCGGTGTGTCGTTCCAGCGCGACCAGTGGCGCGCCAGGCAATGGTCGAAGTGCACGTCCAGCACGATGCCGGCATAGCGGCGCAGGCCGGCATCGTCGAACAGGCCGCGTGCCACGACGACCGCCGGGTGCGCATCGGTGTACAGGTCGATGCGGCGATGGCGGACGATCTCGGCGCGCACGGCCGGCGGCCAATCCTGCAGTCCCGATTGCCCGAACACGAAGTCGCCGAGGATCGCGCCGAGGATGGCGTCGTCCGAATGGCGGGCCAGCCAGGCGTGGGCGAGGTAGTTCACGCCCCCGATGGTAACGGTGGGGCGTCGCCGTCGCGCCAGATCCATTGCAGTGCGAGTGGCGTGGCCTTTCGCGCGTTGTCGTCGTGCACCGCGCCGGGCGTTGTCAGCGCGCGCCATTGCAGGCCGCGTGGGGCTTCATCGCGCAACACGGCGAGCGCCTGTCGATAGGCCTGCGTCATCTTCGCGTTCTCAGCGCCGCCCAGGCTCAGGAACAGGCGGGTGCGTGCATCGGGCGTATCGCGCAGGAAACGTTGCAGCCGCTTCACCATCTCGCCGTCGTCGCGCCAGAGCGCGGGACTATTGGCGATCCAGGCATCGAACAGCGCCGGCTGCGTGGTCAACGCATGCACCACGAACAGGCCACCGCGCGAGTTGCCGGCCAGCACGCGCATGTCGCTGGCGCGGAATTCGCGTTCGACGTGCGGGATCAGTTCACGCTGCAGGAAGCCGAGGAAGCGAGCGGCCTCGCCATCGGGACTGTTCGCGTCGTCGCTGTCCTGGCGCATGCCCGCGGGCGTGTAGTCGCGATTGCGTTTGTCGCCGCTGGGGATGCCGATGACGATGGCCTCGGGCATCGCGCCGATCCGCGCCATCACTTCGGCGCTGGCCGCGGTGTGCGTGCTCTGCGAGGTGCCGTCGAGCACGTAGAGCACGGGATAGCGCTGCGTCGGCGAGCGCACGTAGCTGTCCGGCAAATGCACGAAATACGTGCGCGACTCGCCCAGCAGCGACGATGCGAAGGTCCTCTCCTGGATGGATGGGTCTGGAATCTCGCGACCGAACCAGTAGGCGGTGGCCAGCCAGCTCGCAGCGGCAACGAACACCAGCGAAAGCAGGCAACGGATCCGCATGGTGTTCTTCATGTCGTGCCTCTCGGGGAATGCTGTGCCGTTGCGCGTGGCCGTGGCCCCGCGCAGGCATGTCGATCCGGATGGGTGGAACGCCTTACCGCGGTGCAGCTAGCTCCCGCCTGAAGAACGCGGTGGAGCGATCCTGCAATGCCTTGCGGTCGTGGCCGATACCGGGCGCCAGCTCGAACCGCGCATGCGCGCCGGCGCGTGCGTACAGCGTTTCCGCATGCGTCCAGCGGGCGAGCGGCGTATCGCCGAACAGGCGATCCACTTCCGCGGACATCGGCTTGTCCCAGCCGTCGCCGAGATCCAGCGAGTCGTTGTCGTCGGCATCGCCCATGTAGACGTACTGCGGCACGCGGGCGAACGCGGCGGCATCGAACGGCGTCCCTGTCAGTGCGGACAGGTCGGCGATCCCGGCCGGATACGGCAAGGCATCCGCGCCGACCGTCGCCACCGGCGCGATCGGCCAGCCGCCGGGCGAGCCGATGCTCGCCGCACGCACGCGATCCGGATGCAGCGCGGTGAAGCGGTTGGCGAACAGCGCGCTGGCGGAGAAGCCCTGCAGCAGCACTTTTCCATCGACCGGCGTGCCGGTTTTCTGCAGGCGCGCGCGGGCATCGTCGATCATCGCGATCAGTTGCAGGTCGAGGCGTGCCAGCAACGGGTCGCGGGTGGTCAGCACGTCGCGGTCGAGCGCATGCGTGTAGACCTTCCAGTCGCTGGCAGTGCGTGGGAAGGCGGGTACCAGCAAGGCCACGCCGAGTTCATCGGCGATGCGCTTGCGCTCGAAGCCGGTCATCCACGCATCGCGGCGGTGCAGGCCGATGTCGTCGGAGGTCCGCCCGGAATTGTTGGGCTGCACCAGCAGGATCGCGTTGCCGTTGGCGTCGCGATGCAGCGTCTCCGGCACATACAGGTAGTAATCGGAACGGAAACCGATGCGTGGATCCGCGCTGACGTGCTGGACCCGCCACGCATACGGTCCGAGCAACACGGCAACGCCGATGGCGGCAAGCAGCACCAAGCCCAGCATCACCTTCGGTGCCCAGCGCAGGAAGCGCCGCAACGCCATCAGCGTGCCTTGGTCGCAGCCGCGGGTTGGCAGTCCGCAGCGAGTGCCGCCGCCGTTGTCGCAACGCAGGGGCGGAAGTCGATCAAGCCGGCGACCTGGTGGCTTTCGCCGCTGGCCACGGTGAAGCGTTGCAGCGGCGCCAGCTGGCAGTCGGCCTTGCCGGAGCAGGCCTCGGGATAGAGCGTGTAGTGACAGGCGCCGCTGCTGCTCTCCACGCAATCGAAGCGCGCCACGCCATCCTGCACCCGCACCTTGCTGTGCAGTTGTTCCTGATCGCTGTCGATCCGATTGCTGTAGGTAGTGCCGCCGACAGAACAACCACACAGGGCCAGCAGGAACTGCAGCAAGGCGATGAACCTGGACATGGGGATGCCTCGTTTCTTGCGCGCGCGATGCGCGGGATATGACCGCAACGGACGTCGAGTGGGTGGTTTACATCTGCTTGAACAGGGCCATGAACGGCTGGCTCACCGCCAGCGTTTCCGGGCGATGCTTCAGCCGCAGCGTGCCGCGGCCGCTGTCGTCGCGCAGGATCCCCGCGACCGCTTTCAAATTGACGATGGTCGAGCGGTGGATCTGCTTGAACGTGGCCGGGTCGAGACGCGGCAGCAGCTCGCGCAGCGGCGTGCGCAGCAGCGCTTCGCCGTCCGCGGTGACCACGGTGGTGTACTTCTGGTCGGCGTGGAAATAGATGACTTCATCGACCAGCACCAGCCGGGTTTCGCGGCCGGCGCTGGCGGTCAGCCAGGTCAGCGGTTCCGGCGAACCGGCCGGATCCGGCATCGCGCCGAGCTTGTCGAGCAGTGCGGCCAGGGTTGCGGCATCGGGCAAGGTGTCCTGCGCCTGCAGCCGCGCCACCGTGGCATCCAGCCGTTCCGGCTTGACCGGCTTGAGCAGGTAGTCGATGGCGCCGCGGTCGAAGGCATCGATCGCGTACTGGTCGTAGGCGGTGACGAAGACGATGCGCGTGCGCGGGCTGGCATCGGCGGCCGTGGTCGCCACTTCCAGCCCGGTCAGGCCGGGCATGCGGATGTCGAGGAAGGCGACATCCGGCTGGTGTTCGGCCAGGGCTTCGACCGCGCTCGCCCCATCTTCGCACTCGGCGACGATGCGCAGCGCCGGCCACGCGCGCTTGAGTTCGGCGACCAGGGCGTGGCGCAGCAGCGCTTCGTCCTCGGCCACGATGCAGGTGCGGATGTCAGACATGAGTCTTGTGTCCATTGGCCGGCACGGTCAGGGTGGCGGCGACGCCGGCGGGGAAGTTGGCGACAACGGCGAGGTTGGCTTCACCGGCGTAGCGCAGGCGCAGGCGCTCACGCACGTTCTTCAGGCCGATGCCGGTGCCGCTGGTCTTGGTGTTGAAGCCTTCGCCGTTGTCGGCGACGGTGACCGCCACGGTGTTGTCGTCGCGACGCGCGCGGATCCACACGGTGCCGCCGCCGGTACGCGGCTCCAGGCCGTGCTTGATCGCGTTCTCCACCAGCGTCTGCAGCATCATCGCCGGCATCGGCGTACCGCGCAGCGACTCGGCCACGTCGGTCTGCACGTCGAGCCGGTCGCCCATCCGCACCTTGAGGATCTCC
This sequence comes from Thermomonas sp., assembly GCF_041919455.1. Classification (GTDB taxonomy): domain Bacteria; phylum Pseudomonadota; class Gammaproteobacteria; order Xanthomonadales; family Xanthomonadaceae; genus Thermomonas. Next base: position 94,499 of record NZ_JAYRTQ010000007.1, on the reverse strand, counting down.
AGGTAGGCCAGCGCGCGTTCGAGCTCCGCACCGAGCGTGGACATCTCGCCTTCCGCATTCGGCAACGAACGGCGCAGGTACTGGATCAGGTGACCGAGCATCGCCTCGGCACGCACCGGATCGCTGCGGGTCAGCAGCTGCGCGCTGGCCAGCGTGTTGTAGAGGAAGTGCGGTTCGACCTGCGCATGCAGCAGGTTGAGCTTGGCCTCGGTGAGTTCCTTTTCGGTCGCGGTCTGCGCGGCGCTGGCCTGCTCGCCGCGGCGGCGCTCGCCGATGCGGCGGGTGATCGCGCGCAGGATCGCCTCGGCGTTCTCGTAGTTGGTGCCGTCGTCGACCAGGAACCAGTCGCTCCACGCGGGATTTTCCGGTTCGCAAATCAGGGTCACGCTGCCGCTCTCGCCGGACGGCGTGACCGTGGCCAGCAACTGGTTGCGCGTCTGCCCCAGGACAAGCAGCGGGTTCCAGCGCCGCAGCGGGTGCTCGCCGTAGATCCTGGGGCGCACCACCTTGGCTTTCACCTGCAGGCTGTCGCGCGCCGACTCCACCTGCTCCACGCCCGGCAGTTCGCGGATCGCGGCATCGACCAGGTCGAAGGCCTCGCCTGCTTCGAACGGGATCTCGACGATGCGCTTCTGCCGGTTGTCCAGGGTGTCGCTGGTGACCCGGCCGGCGATCAGCTTCACCCGATGCAGGTGCGAGAACGCGCCGGCGACCACCAGGCCCATGGTGAACATGGTGAAGAGGATCGCCGGCAGCTCGAAGCGGCCCAGCAAAGGCACGCTGGAATACAGCGCCACCACCACGAACACCACCATGCCCCAGGCGATGGCGATGCGGAGGACGAAGAACAGTTTCTTGAACATGGGCGGCGGGTCGTTGATGGCGTGCCGCGAGGATAGTGGGGCATCCCGTGGATGGCAGCCGGCCTGCGACGGAACCCGGGTCGATGGCGATGAAACCGCGACGCGGCGTCATCGACCGCATGGCTGCAACAGCCCGTGCCATCGTTTCCATCCGCCGCGCACGATGCTGCGTTGCACAATACGCGGATGCCCCATGTCATCCCGCCGCACCTGACGCCACGCCACGTCGCATTGATCCTGTTCGCGCTGGCGATGGGCGGCTTCGCCATCGGCACCAGCGAATTCGTGGTGATGGGCCTGATCAGCGAGATCGCCCGCGACCTGGGCGTGACCGAGCCGCAGGTCGGTCATGTGGTCAGCAGTTACGCCCTGGGCGTGGTGGTCGGCGCGCCGTTGCTTGCGATCCTGGGCGCGAAGCAGCCGCGGCGTCGCCTGCTGCTGTGGTTCATGGCGTTCTATGCGGTCGGCAACCTCGGCAGTGCAATGGCACCCGACTACCCGACGCTGATGCTGTCGCGGTTCATCGCCGGCCTGCCGCATGGCGCGTATTTCGGCGTGGCGGCTTTGGTCGCCGCCCACATCAGCCCGTCCGCGCAGCGCGGCACCGCGGTGGGCCGGGTGATGCTGGGTCTTTCGGTCGCGTTGCTGATCGGCAATCCGCTGGCGACCTGGCTGGGCCAGGTCATGGGCTGGCGCTATGCCTTCGGCGTGGTGGTACTGGTGGCGCTGGCCACGGTGGCGATGACCGCGCGGGTACTGCCCGCGGGCCTGGGCGCGCCGCGCACCGACGCCGTCCGCGAACTCCGCGACTTCAACCGCGCGCCGGTCTGGCTGACCCTGTGCATCGGCGGGATCGGATTCGCCGGGATGTTCAGCGTTTTCAGCTATCTCGCGCCGACCCTGCAGCACGTGACCGGCACCGGGCAAGGCTTCGTGCCGGTCGCCTTGCTCGCATTCGGCGTGGGCAGCGTCATCGGCACATTGCTCGGCGGCTGGCTGTTCGACCGCTTCGGCTTCCGCGCCGCGGCACTCGTGCTGGGTGGGGCGGTGGTCGTCTTGCTGCTGTACCCGCTTGCGGCGCAGTCGCCGTGGACGATCCTGCCTGTGGTCGCCGCGACGGCCTGCATGGGTGCGCTGGGGCCGATCCTGCAGTCGCACCTGATGGACGTGGCGCGCGACGCGCAGACCCTGGCGGCGGCCTCGCACCATGCCGCGTTCAATTTCGCCAACGCGCTGGGTCCGTGGCTGGGCGGGATGGCGATCACCGCGGGATACGGCTGGACGATCACCGGCCCGGTCGGTGCGGCCACGGCCATTGCCGGCCTGCTGGTCTATGCGCTGGCGGTGCGCGAACGCCGGAATGCCGCATCGCGCGTGGATGCGAGCACTACTGCCAAGTGAACCGCGCGCTAGACTGCCCGCAGGGGGTGGCATGCCACAGCCGGCGATCGACAACCTGCGCAGCGACGCACCCGGCCTGCCCTGGGCCGAACAGGATGCGCGCGACCGCCGTGCACGCCTGACCGAACTGCTGGCGCGGGTCTCGCGCGAGGCCGCCGAGGGCGAGAACCTGGAAGCGGTGCTGCGGCGGATCGTGGACTGCCTGGTCGAGCGCATGCCGGTGGCGATCGCCAGCATCGTCCTGCTCAACGAAGCCTGCACCCACTTCGTCCACGAGGTCTGGGCCGGCGAACTGACCCTCAACGTGCTGCAGCCCGCCGACGACTGGCCGGTGAGCAAGGGCGCGGCGGGGCGCTGCGCGCGCAGCGGCGTGGCCCAGCTGATTACGAACGTCGACCTCGACCCGGATTACCTGGCCGGCAACAGTGAAGTGCGTTCCGAATACCTGGTGCCGATCCGCCATCGCGGCCGCCTGCACGGCGTGCTCAATATCGAGAGCACGCAGTCGGATTTCTTCACCGCGGAAGCCTGCGAGGTGTTCGACGCGATCGCCGCGCAGGTCGCCGGGACCATCCACCTGGCGCGGGTGGTGCGCGAACTGGAACTGGCCAATCGCAAGCTGCAGGCCTTGTCGATGCAGGACGGCCTGACCGGCATCGCCAACCGCCGCCAGTTCGATGTCGCCTTGCAACAGCTGTGGGCGCGGCTGGTCAAGGGCAGCGTGCCGCTGGCCCTGCTGATGGTGGATGCCGACTGGTTCAAGGCACTCAACGACACCGCCGGCCACCTGCATGGCGACGAGTGCCTGCGCGCGCTCGCCCGCCTGTGCGCGGCGCAGCTGCGCGACGAGGACGACCTGGTCGCACGCTTCGGGGGCGAGGAATTCGTGCTGCTGCTGCCGGGTCGCGACCTGGAGGCGGCGGTGGCCGTGGGCGAGGCCCTGCGCAAGGCCGTGGCCCGTGAGCGGCTGGCGCATCCGGCCTCGCCGATCGCGCCCCATGTGACCGTCAGCATCGGCGCCGCGTCGACCTGGCCCTCCGAGGGCGGCGAACCGGATGGCCTGCTGCTGGCCGCGGACCGGGCGATGTACGCGGCCAAGGCGCGCGGCCGCAACTGCGTGGTCGCCAAGTACGTGGGTTGAATTGCCGGGATGGCATGCGTGTCGATCTTCAATCGCGGCGCACCCGCAAGTAGCGGGCGAAGCGCGGGTTGCCCTGTTCGGTGAGGCCGTCGTAGCGGAAGGTGACGGTGCTGCCGATCGCCGGCGGCGCGGCGCGGTCGGCATCGCGCAGGCCGCTGCCCAGGGCGAAGCGGCGGCCATGCGCATCCTCCACCAGCAGCGCGCCGACCATGCCTTCGTACTTGCCCTTGCCGGGCCGGTAGCCGACTACCCGGGCTTCCGCATCGCGGCCGCGCTTGTGCTTGAGGAGGGTGTCGCTGCGCCCGGCGCGGTAGTGCGCCAGTGCGTGGTGCAGCATCAGGCCTTCGCCGCCGCCGGCCATGACGGCGTCCAACTGTGCGTCGAGCAATGCCCGATTGGTGAAGTGGCGCTGGGGGATGTACTCCAGGTGGATCGAGTCGGCGGCCGCCACCACGGCTTGCAGGCGCAGGGTGCGGCGGGCGAAGTGGCTGCCGTCGCCGGGCAGGTCGAATGCCATGAAACGGACCGCTCGCCATGCGCGGTCGTCGCGTTGCAGGGCGCGGACCAGGTCGCTGATGGCCTGGAAGCGACCACGACCGAGCCATAGTTCCCCGTCCATCGGCTGCGCGGGCCAGCCGCGGGTGAAGGCCGGCGGCGCATCGATGCGGTTGCCGCTGCGCGTCCACAGCGCGCGGCCATCCCAACGGGCGCGCACCCCATCGAGTTTCTCGCTGACCAGGTAACTGGCGATGTCGATGTCGCCGGCGACGCGGCTGGCCAGCATCGGCGCGGGCGCTGCGTGCAGCTGGGCACTGGCATGCAGGGTTTGCTGCGGGGCGAGCAGCAGCACGGCGAGCAGGGCAGGGTGGAGATCCATGGCGGGTCCGGCGATCGGGAACAGCGCCAGAATCCCGCGATCAAGTTCGCATCACCGTCCGTCGCGCCCCCGCGCGCGAGTCAGGGTTTTCCGCGTCGTCAGTCGGCGCCGACCCGGTCCCGCACCGCCTGCATGTCGCGCACCGGGCGCACTTCGATGCTGCCGAACTGCGACCACGGGAACGCGTGGGCGATCTGCATCGCTGCGTCGAGGTCGACCGCTTCGATCAGGTTGAAGCCGGCGAGGAACTCGCGGGTTTCCGCGAACGGCCCATCGGTGATCCGCGCCACGCCATCGCGCACGCGCAGGGTGCGCGCGCTGCCCGGATCCTGCAGCTGCTGCGAGGCGTGCAGGCAACCGGCATCACGCAATGCATCGGCTTTTTCGAAGCAGCCAAGCATCAGCCGGTCGTAGTCCTCCGCCGGCAGTTCGGCCATGCGTTCCGGGTCGATGTAGATCAGGGTGAGGAATTGCATCGCGGGTTCCGGTGGTGGCGCGGTGGGCGGATGATGCAGGGCATGGCGGCGGGCGACAACCTGGATGCGAACGCCCGTCCGTCTGCCCGCTTCACTCGGGATGCCGGAAATTTTTTTGGACGATGTGTCGATTGCAGCCGTCACCATCCGTCGTGTTGCATGAAGGGCGGAACCTCCACCCGATCCAACCAGGGAGTGCGAGATGAAAGTGATGGTATTGGTCAAGGCCACGGCCGATTCCGAAGCCGGCGTCATGCCGACCACCGAATTGTTCGAGGCGATGGGCAAGTTCAACGAGGAACTGGTGAATGCCGGGGTGATGCTGGCCGGCGAGGGCCTGAAGCCCAGTTCCAGCGGTGCGCGGATCGCGTTCGATGGCCCGTCGCGGCGGGTGATCGACGGGCCGTTCGCGGAAACTCGGGAGCTGGTCGCCGGGTTCTGGCTGTGGCAGGTGCGCTCGATGGACGAAGCGATCGAGTGGGCCAAGCGTTGCCCCAACCCGATGCCCGGCCCGTCCGAGCTGGAAATCCGCCCGCTTTACGAAGCCGAGGACTTCGGCGCCGAATTCACCCCCGAGTTGCGCGAGCAGGAAGACCGCCTGCGCGAGCGCCTCGGCAACTGACACGACAACCGACAGGAGCACACCATGAAACTGATCCCGTACCTGATGTTCCGCGAAGGCAAGTGCCGCGAGGCCTTTGCGTTCTACGCGCAGGCGCTGGGCGGCGAGATCGTCTCGACCGCGACCTATGGCGACATGGGGCCGGAGATTCCCGAGCCGATGCGGCCGTTCATCGCCAACATCCAGTTGCTCGCCGGTGGCGCGGTGATCATGGGCGCGGACGCCATGGAGAACCCCGATGGCCAGGCGACGACCTCGGTGAATATCGAAGTCGACAGCATCGAGGACGCCGAGCGCATCTTCGCCGCCATGTCGGAAGGCGGCGAGGTGCGGATGCCGCTGGCCGAGAGCCAGTGGGCGCTGCGCTTCGGCATGTTCGATGACCGCTACGGCCAGCCGTGGATGATCAACCTCATGAAGCCTGCGCCGTAACCCGCACGCGCCCAACGAAGGACAAAACGATGCCCCGCAACCTCTACGTCAACCTTCCGGTGAAGGATCTCGAACGCACCGTCGACTTCTTCACCGCGCTCGGCTTCGCGTTCAATCCGATGTTCACCGACGAGAACGCCACCTGCATGATCGTCAACGACGGCACCAGCGTGATGCTGCTGGTCGAATCGTACTTCGCGACCTTCACGAAGAAGCCACTCGCCGATGCGCATGCGGTCACCGAAACACTGCTCGCGCTCTCGCTGGACAGCCGCGCCGAGGTCGACGACTTCATCGCGAAGGCCCTCGCCAAGGGTGCCGTCGAGTATGCGGAGCCGAAGGATCTCGGCTTCATGTACCAGCGCGGCATCGCCGACCTGGACGGACACCAGTGGGAAGTCTTCTTCATGGACGAATCGCAGTTCCCCGGCGCCTGAGCGAGGCGCATCCTATGGCGCGGCAAGCGCTGCCGCGCCATCCACAAGGAGCAATCCGATGAGTGCATCCAATCCGGTGGTCTGGTTCGAGATCTACACCGATGATCTGGCCCGCGCGCGCGTCTTCTACGAGGCCGTGCTGGACGTGACCCTGGAACCCCTGCCGTTGCCGGACGGCACGGATGGGTTCCAGATGCTGGCCTTCCCCGCGAACATGGAAAACCCTGGCGCAGGCGGCACGTTGTGCAAGATGGAAGGCGTCTCGCCCGGCATGGGCGGCACCCTGGTGTACTTCAATTGCACCGATTGCGCGGTGGAAGCCGGCCGGGTCGAAGCGGCAGGCGGCAAGCTGCACCAGGCCAAGATGTCGATCGGCGACTACGGCAACATCGCGCTGGCTTTCGACACCGAGGGCAACATGTTCGGCCTGCATTCGATGGGTTGAATGCTGCTTGCGCGTGGCGTCGGGCGATGCTGTGATCGGCGGCGTGAATGACGCCGCCATCCATCGCCGCCTCGACGCCCTGTGGCGGATGGAATCGCCGAAGCTGCTCGCCCGGCTGGCGCGCATCACCGGCAACATCGACACCGCCGAGGAACTGGCGCAGGACGTGCTGGTCGGCGCGCTGGAGCGCTGGCCGCGCGAGGGCGTGCCGGACAACCCGGCGGCGTGGCTGATGACCGCGGCCAAGCACCGCGGCATCGACCACGTGCGCCAGCGCCAGCTGCACGCACGCAAGCAAGCCGAGTTCGGCATTGAACTGGAGCTGCACGGAGCCGACATGCAGGGCGACGATGCGCAACGACGGGCGGACGACGACATCGGCGACGACCTGTTGCGCCTGTTGTTCACCAGTTGCCATCCGGTGTTGCCGATGGAGTCGCGGGTCGCGCTGACCCTGCGCATGCTCGGCGGCCTGAGCACGCCGGAGATCGCCCGCGCGTTCCTGCAGCCGGAGCCCACCGTGGCGCAGCGCATCGTGCGCGCCAAGCGCACCCTGGCCGAGAAGCAGGTGCCGTTCGAAGTGCCGCGCAAGGCGGAGTTGCCGGAACGCCTGGATGCCGTGCTGGAAGTGCTTTACCTGGTCTTCAACGAAGGCTATGCCGCGACCAGCGGCGACGACTGGATGCGGCCCGCGTTGTGCGAGGAAGCCCTGCGGCTGGGGCGGGTGTTGGTCGGCCTGCTGCCGAACGAGACCGAAGCGCTGGGCCTGCTCGCATTGATGGAATTGCAGGCCTCGCGCATGCCGGCGCGCACCCGCGGCGATGGCAGTCCGGTCCTCCTGCCGGAGCAGAACCGCGCGCGCTGGGATCGCCTGCAGATCCAGCGCGGATTGCAGGCGCTGGCGCGCGCGATCCGCCTGGGCGGTGCCGATGGTCCCTATGCCTTGCAGGCCGCCTTGGCGGCCTGCCATGCGCGCGCGCGGCGCTTCGAGGACACCGACTGGAGTGCGATCGCCGCACTCTACGCACGCCTGATGCAGGTCGCGCCATCGCCGGTGGTCGAACTCAACCGCGCGGTTGCCGTTAGCAAGGCGCAGGGGGCGCTGGCCGCCTTGGCGATCGTGGATGGCCTGGCCGGCGAACCGAAACTGCGCGGCTATGCCCCGCTGCCGGCGGTGCGCGGCGACCTGCTGCAACACCTTGGTCGCCTGGATGAGGCCCGCGTCGAATTCGAACGCGCGGCATCGCTGACCGGCAATGCCCGCGAGAGCGCCGTGCTGTTGGCGCGCGCGGCGGCCTGCGACGGCGCCTGAAACGACGAAGCCGCCTTGCGGCGGCTTCGATTGGATCGCATCGAATGGATCAGCGCGAGGCGGTGCGCCAGTCGCTGCGAAGCCAACTGTCGACCATGCGCTTCTCGTAACGCAGCGGATCGCTGTCGTTGAAGCGCGAGGCATTCATCAGGAACGCCGGGTCGGACAGCTTGCGCTCACCTTCGGCCAACACGGTGCCGTCGGCATCCAGCTCGCGGAAGCGCAGGGTCATGCGCGGTGGATACATGTCGCGGATGATGCGGGTGTCCTGCATCTGCGGGCCCAGCCACGGTTCGTACCGGCCGGCGCGCTGGATGTCGACGATGGTCAATTCCAGCCGATGACCGGTCGGCAGGGTCTCCTCGGCTTCCTTGCGCATGTAGGTGGCGAGGTTGTTCAGCCAGTTGCCTTCGGCGGCCGCCCAGCGGTTGCCGCTGTGGCGCATTTCGGTGAAGCCGGCCGGGTCTTCCCAGGCCACGCTGACCGGGCCGGCCGCAGGCAGGGCGCGCGGTGCGTCGGGGGCGAGCATGCTGGTGCTGCCGGTGGACGCGCAGGCCCCGAGCGCAAGGACCGTGGCGAGCAGCAGGGGCAGGGTGCGCAAGCGGTTCATGGCAGGACTCCGGTAGGGGACGCGGCCAGTCTGCGCCCGCCATGCCGCCACGGGCGAGGCTTCGGCGGCGTTCAGTCAGCCGGCGTTTCGTTGCCGGCGGCGTTGTCCAGGAACCAGGCCTCGACCGCGCCCTTGAACTTCATCGTCATCGGCTGCCCGAGGCGATCCAGGGAACGACCCGCGGCCATCCGCACCCAGCCTTCGCTGATGCAGTATTCCTCGACGTTGTTGCGCTCCACGCCGTTGAAGCGGATGCCGATGCCGCGCTCCAGCACCGCGGCATCGTGGAACTTGCTGCGCGGGTCGTTGGACAGGTGGTCGGGCGGGGTATCGGTGTTCGGGGTTGCGTCGGTCATGGGCATGCTGCCGGCCTCGGGGGTCGACAGCATACCCGCCAGGCGTGGATCAGCCGAGCTTGCGCGACGCCGCGAACGAACCGAGGTTGCCGATGCCGACCGCGCCGACCAGCACCGCGATCACGCCGGGGGTGATCTCGCGCCAGCCGGCGGCTTCGACGATGGCGAAGCCGATCGACAGCGCGACCAGGGTGATGCCCCAGCGCAGCGAGGACAGGCGGCGGTTGGCTTCGTCGCCCTCCAGGATGCTGCGGACCAGGTCGGGCGCGCCGTTGCTGGCGACCAGTTGCTTGCGCACGCGGGCATCGACCACCGCCTTGATCGAATAGGCGATGGCGGCGAACAGGGTGATGGGGACGAGCAATCCGGCTTCCATGGTGTTGTCTCCGTTGGATGGGCTGCGGCCGCACGGGCCGTTCGGGCAAAGAGATACGGCGGTCAGCGGACCGGTTGCACTCGCATCCCGGATGCCGGCGAAAAATTCCTTGCAACCGCCGGCCCGCCGGGCGTATCCCATGCCCCATGGATGCCGACCGCGCCCTCGTCGAAGCCGTGCTCGCGAACCGCGCGGGCGCATTCGAGCAATTGGTGCGCGAGTACCAGGGGCTGTGCTGGCACGTGGTCCAGCGCATGGTCCGGCATCCCGAGGATACTCGCGAGCTGTGCCAGGAAGCCTTCCTGCGCGTGCACCGCTACCTGCACCAGTACCGCTTCGACAGCCCGCTGAAGTCGTGGATCGGCCAGGTCGCGTATTCGGTGGCCAAGCGCCACCTGGAGCGCAAGCGGATCGCGCTGGCGGACGTGCATGTCGGCGGCGGCATGGACGAGGACGACGGCCCATCCCTGCTCGACAACCTCGGCGATGGCACCGACCTGCAGGACGCGCACGCGCAGGCCGGCGAGGAGCGCGAGCTGCACGCCGCCATCGAACAGCTGCCGCCGCTGCAACGCACGATCCTCACGCTCTACCATCTGGAAGGACTGCCGATCGGCGAGATCGCCACCATTACCGGCCTGGCCGAAGGCACCATCAAGAGCCATCTGTTCCGCAGCCGCAACAAACTGCGCGAGATCCTCGCGCCGCGCATCGGAGTCGCCGCATGAACATCCACGACCGCGAAATTCCCGTCGACGACCAGGCCTGGCAAGCGCAGGAGAACGCGCGCCGTGGCGATCCCGACGCCGATCCCACCGACCTGCGCATCGCCAGGGCGCTCCGCCTTGCGCCATCGATGGACTTGCCGCCCGATTTCGCGGCGCAGGTCGCCGTACTGGCGCGCACGCAGGCGATCTTCAGTGCGGTGCTGGAGCAACGCCTGCTGCGCGGCCTGGTACTCGTGTTCGCGCTGTCGGCCGCGGTGGTGGTGGCCTGGTTCGGCCATGGCTGGGTGGCCGAACTCGGGACTGTCCTGCCGGGTGGCCAGGACGCGGTGGCCTGGAGCGGCATCGCCGCGCTGTGCGTGCTGGGCAACTGGGGCTTCGGCCTCTTGCGCGACCGGATCGAACGCGGGGCGCACGCCGCCTGATCCTCGGCCTCGGCTCGTTACACTTGTCGCATGGCTTCCCCGCATCGCGACATCGCCCTCGACGCCCTCCTGCATCCCCTCGCCGAAGGCGCGCTGCGCTGGCCGCCGGCGGGCGACGCCCTGTTCCTGCGCGCGCGCGAAGGCGCGGCCCTGCATGCGCGCGGCGGGCTGCAGGCGCTGGCCTGCAGCCAGCCATTCAAGCCGGAAGCCGACCGATTGCAGCGCATCGGCGCAGGACTCATCGACGAAGACGCACTGCCCACGGCGCGCTATCCGCTGGTGCTGGTGCTGCCGCCGCGCCAGCGCGAGGAAGCCCGCGCGCTGCTGGCCAAGGCCTGTGCTGCGGTGGCGCCGGGCGGCATCGTGATCGCCTCGGTCGCCAACGACGAGGGCGCGAAGTCGCGCGAGGCCGACCTCAAGCAGCTCGCCGGCGGTCTCAGCGTCATCAGCAAGCACCATTGCCGGGTGTTCTGGACGCGGCCGGATGCGGTGTTCGATTCCGCAATCCTTGCGCCATGGGCGAAGGCCGATGCGCCGCGCAGGGTGATCAGCCCGAACGTGCCCGCCGGCAGCTTCCTGAGCCGGCCCGGCGTGTTCGCCTGGGATCGCGTGGATGCGGCCTCGGCGATGCTGGCCGAGGCGTTGCCGAATGACCTGGGTGGCCGCGTCGCCGATTTCGGCGCGGGCTGGGGCTATCTGTCGATGCAGGTGCTGGCGCGCTGCCCGAAGGTTGCCTCGCTGGACCTGTACGAAGCCGATGCGCGCGCCCTGGCCTTGGCCGAAGCGAATCTCGCCGATGCGCCTGTCCCGGTGACATGCCATTGGCACGACGTCGCTGCCGGCGTGGCCGAGCGCTTCGACGCCATCGTCTGCAATCCGCCGTTCCATGCGCTGGGGCGCGGCGACCGCCCCGACATCGGCCGTGCCTTTATCGCCACCGCAGCGAGTGCATTGAAGCCCGGTGGTCGGTTGTGGCTGGTCGCCAATCGGCACCTGCCTTACGAACACGCGTTGGGCGAGGGTTTCGCACAAGTCAGCACATTGGCGCAGAACGCGGGCTTCAAGATCGTGCAAGCGACGAAGGCGATGCGATGAAGCTGGTCAAGCACATCGCCAACCTGGGCTACGGCAGCCGCAAGGACGTGCAGCGGATGTTCCGCGAGGGCCGCATCACCGATGCCGCCGGCGAGGTGCTGTATGCCGACGATCCGCTCGACCACGACAACGTCCGCGTCGACGGCGAGCCGCTGGACCTGCCGCCGGGCCTGTTGCTGATGTTGCACAAGCCGATCGGCTACACCTGTTCGATGAAGGATCCGGGGCGGATCGTGTTCGACCTGTTGCCGCCGCGGTTCCGCGAGCGGAATCCGACGTTGTCGACGGTCGGCCGACTGGATCGGGACACCTCCGGCGTGCTGCTGTTCACCGACGACGGCCAGTTGCTGCACCGGATCATCGCGCCGAAATCGAAGCTGCCGAAGGTCTACCTGGCGACGCTGGCGGATGACCTGCGCGGCAATGAAGCCGCGCTGTTCGCGAGCGGCACGCTGATGCTCGACAACGAGAAGACCCCGTTGCTGCCGGCCGAGCTCGAACCGCTCGACGCGCGTCGCGCACGGCTGGTCCTGCACGAAGGCCGCTACCACCAGGTGCGGCGCATGTTCGCGGCGATCGGCCATCACGTGCAGGCACTGCATCGCGAACGCATCGGCGGACTGACCTTGGGCGATTTGCCGGAAGGGCAGTGGCGCGCACTCGATACGGACGATCGCGACCAACTGTTTGCCGGGGAGTCCGCGTGACCCCTGTCGCGATACCGCCGCTGCCGTTCCTGCCGGAGGCGGTCGTGTTCGACATGGATGGCCTGATGCTGGACAGCGAACGTGCGATCAACGACTGCATGGCGCGCGCGGCGAGCGACCTCGGCCACGATCTGCCGGCCAGCCTGTGGCTGCAGATGATCGGCGGTGGCGATGGGCTGTGCCGGCGCCTGCTGGCCGACCGCATCGGCGCCGATGCCACCGTGGAACTGCTGGCGCGCGCCGAAGCGATGTACGACGCGGTCGCCGATGCCGGCATTGACCATCGGCCGGGTATCGTCGACCTGCTCGACTGGCTGGTCGCACGCGGGATCCCGCGCGCCGTCGCGACCTCGACCCGACGCCCGCTGGCGATGCGCAAACTCGCCGCAGCTGGCCTGCTGCCGTATTTCGCCGCGGTGGCCACCAGCAGCGACGTCGCTGCGCCCAAGCCTGCGCCGGATGTGTGTCTGCTGGCGGCATCGAAGCTCGGTGTCGCCCCGGCGCGTTGCCTGGTGCTGGAGGATTCGCCGACCGGCGTGCGTGCCGCATTGGCTGCGGGGATGACCCCGGTGCAGGTGCCGGACATGCTGGTGCCGGATGATGCCGCGCGTGCGCTGGGCCATCGCATCGTGGCGTCGCTGGGCGATGCGCAGCGCCTGCTGGAAGCGCGCCTGGCCGAAGCCTGAGCTTCAGTCGCCGAGCGGCGGGCTTTTCAGCAGCTTGTCCCAGCCGGCGAAACCGAGTTCTCGCACCGTGGCGATGTTGCGCTCGATGATCGCGTCCGGGTCCGGATACGCCGCCACCGCGCGGTCGATACTGGCTTCGCGCAGCAGGTGCAGGATCGGATACGGCGCGCGGTTGGTCAGGTTGTCGGCATCGTTGGGTTCGCTGCCGGCGAACTGGTACTGCGGATGGAAGCTGGCGACCTGCAGCACGCCGTCGAGGTCCATCGCCTCGACCAGCGCGTCGGCGTCGCCGAGGAAATCGTTGTAGTCCAGGAAGTCGCCCAGCACCTGCGGGTGCACGAGCAGGGTGGTGTCGATCTCATCGGCGGGCGTGTCGCGCAGCAGCGCCAGTTCCTCACCCAGTTCTTCCAGCAATGCGCGTTCGGTGCTGGCATCGCTGACCACGAGCCGCACCTGCTGCTTCACGACCACCGCCTTCGCGAACGGGCACAGGTTCAGGCCGATCACCGCGCGTTCCAGCCAGCGACGGACGCCGGCTTCGATCCCCGCGGGATCGATCGGGTCAGTCACGGAAGTTGTCGAACTGCAGCGGCTGCTCGAAATTGCCGGCGCGCAGCAGCGCCATCGCGGCCTGCAGGTCGTCGCGCTTCTTGCCGGTGACGCGCAGCTTGTCGCCGTTGATCTGGGTGTCGACCTTGAGCTTGGCGTCCTTCATCGCGCCCTGCAGCTTCTTGGCCAGTTCGCGCTCGATGCCCTGCTTCACGGTGACCTTCTGGCGTGCGCCGGCGAGGTTGGTCTCGATGTCGCCGAACTCCAGGCAGCGCGCGTCGATCTTCCGCGCGATCAGGCGTGCGCGCAGGATGTCGGTCATCTGCTGCAGCTGGAATTCGCTGGGCGCGGACTGCGAGATGACCTTGTCGTCGAGGACGAACGTCGCCTCCACGCCCTTGAAGTCGAAGCGCGTGGACAGCTCGCGGTTGGCCTGGTCCACGGCGTTGGTGAGTTCGTGGGTATCCACTTCGGAAACGATGTCGAAGGACGGCATGGCGGCGGCTGCGGGTGACGGGGCGCGCAGGTTACCGCATGCTGGGCGGATGCACGCTTCGTCCACTGCCCACGACCACGCCCGCCGCGGCATGCTGCTGATGCTGGTCTCGATCCTGCTGTTCTCGCTGATGGACGCCGGGCTGAAGACCTTGTCGGCGCACTACCCGCCGTTCCAGGTCGCGGCATTGCGTGGTGCCTCATCGTTGCCGCTGGTGCTGGCGTGGGCGTTGTCGACCGTGGGCTGGCGTCCGCTGCTGAAGGTGCGGTGGCCCTTGCACCTGCTGCGCGGCGTGCTGGGCATCATGATGATGGCCAGTTTCGTGTACGCGCTGAAGCGATTGCCGCTGTCCACCGCGTATTCGATCTTCTTCGTTGCCCCGCTGCTGATCACCGCGCTGTCGGTGCCGATCCTGCGCGAACGCGTCGGCCCGCGGCGCTGGGCCGCGATCGGCATCGGCCTGGTCGGGGTGCTGGTGGTGCTGCGTCCGACCGGCGAAGGCGTGCTCACGACTGCCGGCTTTGCCGTGCTGGTCGCCGCGCTGGGCTACGCAGTGTCGGCCATCACCGTGCGCGTGCTGGCGCGTACCGACAGCACCCAGGCGATCACGTTCTGGCTGCTGGCGTTGATGGCGCTGGGTGCGGGCGCGCTGGCCTGGCCGGACTGGGTGCCGCTGCGCGCCGAACATGCGTGGATCGTCGGCGGCATCGGCATCGCCGGGGCGATCGGACAGTACGCCATCACCGAAGCGTTCCGCCTCGGCGAGGCCTCGCTGATCGCGCCACTCGAGTACACCGCACTGGTGTGGGGCGTTGCCCTCGACCTGGCCCTGTGGGGCGTGCTGCCGGATGCGATCACCTGGCTCGGTGCGGCCATCATCATCGCCAGCGGCTTGTACCTGATCCGGCGCGAAAAGGTCCACGCCGAGGCCGAACACCCCTGATTGCACCCCGGTGAATACCCTCGAAATTGCTCTGGTAACCGCAACATTCGGGACATTTCGAGACAAGAAAATGAATTAACCGGGTAAATCAGGAAAATTGCCGCAGTGCGGTTTGTCGATGCCGCCGGGATGTGCCAACAATACGGTCCCAACTCGAAACCGGAGACCGGCATGGCCGACCTCAAGGAAGCGCGCGTCCCCGACATCGGCGGTCACGACGACGTGCCGATCATCGAAGTGCTGGTGAAGGTGGGCGACACCGTCGCCGTCGACCAGGGCCTGGTCACGTTGGAGTCCGACAAGGCGACGATGGAAGTGCCGTCGCCGTTCGCCGGCGTGATCAGGGAACTCAAGGTCAAGCTGGGCGACAACCTGTCCGAAGGCGCGCTGGTCGCGATCATCGAAGTCGCCGCCGGCGCTGCCGCCGAGGCGCCTGCTCCTGTCTCCGCGCCGACGCCTCCGCCCGCCCAGCCGATCGCCGCCGTGGCAACGGCCACCGCATCCGAAACCGGTGCCAAGGTCGAGCCGGTCGTGGTCATGCCTCCTGCGCCCGCACCGACGCCTGCCGCCGCGCCGATGGGCGCCGGCTTGCCGCCAGTCCGCTTCGAGGCCGACGCGGTGTTGCCGGACAAGGTGCCCTACGCCAGCCCGGCGGTGCGGTTGTTCGCCCGTGAACTCGGTGTCGACCTGATGCAGGTGACCGGCAGCGAGCGCGGCGGCCGCATCGGCAAGCTGGATGTACAGAATTTCGTGAAGTCGGCGCTGGCCGGTGGTGTCGCAGCTGCACCGTCGGCGGTGTCCGCTGGCGGTGGAGGCGGGCTGAACCTGATCCCGTGGCCGAAGGTCGACTTCGCCAAATTCGGCGCGATCGAAAGCAAGCCGCTGTCGCGCATCCAGAAGATTTCCGGCGCCAACCTGGCGCGCAACTGGGCGATGATCCCGCACGTCACCCAGTTCGACGATGCCGACATCACCGACCTGGAAGACCTGCGCGTCGCGCTCAACAACGAGAACGCCAAGGCGATCGCCGCGGGCAAGGCCGGCAAGGTCACCATGCTGGCCTTCATGATCAAGGCCAGCGTGGCCGCGCTGAAGAAGTACCCGACCTTCAACGCGTCGCTGGATGGCGACAACCTGGTGCTGAAGCAGTACTACAACATCGGCTTCGC
Organism: Thermomonas sp.; assembly: GCF_041919455.1. GTDB lineage: Bacteria > Pseudomonadota > Gammaproteobacteria > Xanthomonadales > Xanthomonadaceae > Thermomonas. Next base: position 78,356 of record NZ_JAYRTQ010000007.1, on the reverse strand, counting down.
GGCGGATACGCCGAACGGACTGGTGGTGCCGGTGCTGCGCGACGCCGACAAGAAGGGCGTGATGCAGATCGCCGCCGAGATGGGCGAACTGGCCGCCGCCGCGCGCGACGGCAAGCTCAAGCCGGAGCAGATGCAGGGCGGCTGCTTCACCATCAGTTCGCTGGGCGGGATCGGCGGCACGTCGTTCACCCCGATCATCAATGCGCCGGAAGCCGCGATCCTGGGCGTGTCGAAATCGGAGACGAAGCCGGTCTGGGACGGCAAGGCGTTCCAGCCGCGCCTGATCGTGCCGTTGTCGCTGAGCTACGACCACCGGGTGATCGACGGCGCCGCCGCCGCGCGCTTCACCGCCTATCTCGCACAACTGCTGGCCGACCTCCGTCGGGCCGTGCTGTAAGGGGCTGGTCATGGCAGACATCGAAAGCAAAGTCCCGGACATCGGCAGCCACGGCGACGTCCCGGTCATCGAGATCCTGGTCGCGGTCGGCGACACCGTGAAAAAGGACCAGGGCCTGGTCACCCTGGAATCCGACAAGGCCACCATGGAAGTGCCGGCCATCGCCGATGGCGTGATCAAGGCGCTGAAGGTGAAGCTGGGCGATGCGGTGTCGGAAGGCGCGGTGATCGCGGTGATCGAGGGTGTGGGCACCGCTTCCGAAGCGGCTGCGCCTGCGAAGGCCGCTGCAGCGCCGCCTGCGGTGGCTTCGGTGGCAGCGCCTGCGCCGGCACCGCCCGCGCCGCCCGCATCACAGGCAGCGTCCTCGTCCGGTCGTGTGGCCGACATCGTGTGCGCCACGGTCGTGCTGGGCGCCGGTCCTGGCGGGTACACCGCCGCGTTCCGCAGCGCCGACCTGGGCATCGACACCGTGCTGATCGAACGCTACGCCAGCCTGGGCGGCGTCTGCCTCAACGTCGGCTGCATCCCGTCGAAGGCCCTGCTCCACGCGGCCGACGTGATCGACCAGGCGGCGCATGCCAGCGATTACGGCGTCGATTTCGGCGCGCCGAAGATCAACATCGACACCTTGCGCGGCTACAAGGAAAAAGTGGTCGGCCAGCTCACCAAGGGCCTGTCCGGCATGGCGAAGCAGCGCAAGGTGCGCGTGGTCCAGGGCACTGCGAAATTCCTGTCCGCGAACGAACTCGAGATCGTCGGCGATGACGGCAAGGCGCAGGTGCTGCGCTTCGCGAACTGCATCATCGCCGCCGGCTCGCAGCCGGTGAAGCTGCCGTCGTTCCCGTGGGACGACGCGCGGGTGATGGATTCCACCGATGCGTTGAACTTGGCCGACGTGCCGAAGAAGCTGTTGGTCGTCGGCGGCGGCATCATCGGCCTGGAGATGGCGACGGTGTATCGCGCGCTGGGCAGCGAAGTCACCGTCGTCGAATTCATGCCGCAGCTGATGCCGGGCGCGGACCTCGACCTGGTCAAGCCGTTGGCGGATCGACTGAAGAAGCAGGGTGTCGCCGTGCATCTCAAGACCAAGGTGGTCGAGGCCAAGGCCGGCAAGAAGGGTATCGAGGTCGCCTTCGAGGGCGAGAGCATCCCTGCGGGCACGCTGTACGACCGCGTGCTGGTGTCCGTGGGCCGCGCGCCGAACGGCGGCAAGCTCGATGCGGGCAAGGCCGGCGTGGCGGTGACCGAGCGCGGCTTCATCGAGGTCGACCGGCAGATGCGTACCAACGTGCCGCACATCTTCGCGATCGGCGACCTGGTCGGGCAGCCGATGCTGGCGCACAAGGCCACGCACGAGGGCAAGCTGGCCGCCGAAGTCGCGGCCGGCGAGAAGAAGGAATGGGTGGCGCGGGTGATCCCGAGCGTCGCCTACACCGATCCGGAAATCGCCTGGGTCGGCGTCACCGAAACCGAGGCGAAGGCCAAGGGCCTGAAAATCGGCATCGGTAAGTTCCCGTGGGCGGCATCGGGACGTGCGATCGGCCTGTCGCGCACCGAGGGCTTCACCAAGCTGGTGTTCGACGAGGCCAGCCACCGCATCATCGGCGGCGGCATCGTCGGCGTGCATGCCGGCGAACTGATCGCCGAGATCGCGCTGGCGATCGAGATGGGCTGCGAGGTCGAGGACATCGGCCACACCATCCACCCGCACCCGACCCTGAGCGAGTCGGTCGGCATGGCCGCCGAGGTCTACGACGGCACGATCACCGACCTGTACATCCCGAAAAAGAAGTAGTCAGGGCGACCGCCGGCGCAAGGCTGGCTGATCCGGATGGAGTGTGTGGAGGGCCCGTCGGTCGACGGGCCCTCGGTGTTTCCGGTCAAAAAAAGAAGCCCCGGCGCGGGCCGGGGCTTCAGGACGCCGCGCCAGGAGCTGACGAGGAGGGGCGGCGCACGGGTTCTGACTGGTGCCCTGCGTGAAAGGTTCCAGCCGTTTGCAAGGGCCTTTGGCGGTTGCCCCGGGATTTTCACGCCTGCTATACTTTTGCGGCTCCGCAGGACGGTTTTGGTGCGTTTCGGCCAACCTGACTGCGGCACCGTACCGATGGCTGGGTGATTCCTCGGGAAATGTCCGCGTGCTGAACTCCGCTGCCGAGGGCTGGCGGCAGGCGCTGCGGGTGGTGGCCTTCCAGGCCGTCGCCGCGCTGCTGACTGCCGCAGCCTGCTTCCTCCTCGGGCCGCGTGCCGCCTTGGCGGCGCTGGTCGGGGGCGGGTCGATGGCGCTGGGCAGCCTGCTGGCGGCCTGGGGGGCGTTCGGGGGTGGGGTGGCAGGAGCAGGCACGGCGCTGGGGCGCTTGCTGCTCGGCACCGCGCTCAAGTGGTTGGTGGTTGCCGGGGGCTTGTACCTGGCGATGGCGTTATGGCGGTTGCCGGCGGTGCCGGCATTGGCCGGTGCGGCGATGGCCGCGGCGGCATTCGTGGTTTCGATGAAGTACGCGGCGGCAAGGCCGAGCACGACGAGGGCGAGTACGTGATCCTGGAAGGCGCGATCCTGAACAGCATGGCCCTGGAACCGAGCGGCGGCGAATCCGGCGGCGGTGGCCTGACCGGTTACATCGTCCACCACCTGACCCACAACGTGGTCTACGTGGCTGGCCAGAAGCTCCACTTCGACTCGTGGGTCGTGGCGCTGCTGCTTGGCCTGCTGGGCTGCTTCCTGCTGTGGACCCAGGCGCGCAAGGCGACTGCCGGCGTGCCGTCCAAGCCGCAGGCCTTCGTCGAGCTGGTGGTCGAGTTCGTCGACTCCCAGGTCAAGGACACCTTCCACGGCGACCGTCGCTTCATCGCGCCGCTGGCCCTGACCATCTTCGTCTGGGTGTTCTTCATGAACGCCATGGACCTGCTGCCGCTCGACCTGCCCGCGGGCGTGGTTACCGCAGTCGCCGGTGAGGAAGCCGCGCACCACACCTACCTGCGCTGGGTGCCGACCGCCGACGTGAACACCACGTTCGCGATGTCGATCACCGTGTTCTTCCTGATCATCTTCTACTCGATCAAGGCCAAGGGCGGCTGGGGCTTCACCAAGGAGCTGTTCACCGCGCCGTTCCACGCGCACGGCACCTTCGCCAAGATCGTGCTGGCGGGCCCGAACCTGTTCCTCAACCTGGTCGAATACCTGTCCAAGCCGGTCAGCCTGGGCATGCGGTTGTTCGGCAACATGTACGCGGGCGAGCTGGTCTTCATGCTCATCGCCGGCCTGTTCATGTCGTGGATCACCTTCCCGTTCGGCCTGGTGGCCAACTCGGTGTGGGCGATCTTCCACATCCTGATCATCCTGCTGCAGGCCTTCATCTTCATGGTGCTGACTGTCGTCTACCTGGCGATGGCCCACGAGCATCACTGATCCGCACGCTGCAGACCCACGCGTTCCGCTTCAACTCGTTCCATCCCCTTTCATTTTCCACCGCTCAGCACTGAAAACCGGAGATCCACCATGGAAGCACTTGCCAACGTCCAGGCCTTCACCGCCGTCGCCATCGGCATCATCGTCGGCCTGGGTGCGCTCGGCGCCGCCCTCGGCATCGGCATCATGGGCTCGAAGTTCCTCGAATCCGCTGCCCGCCAGCCGGAACTGGTCCCGATGCTGCAGGGCCGCATGTTCCTGCTCGCCGGCCTGATCGACGCGGCGTTCCTGATCGGCGTCGGCGTGGCGATGATGTTCGCGTTCGCGAACCCGCTGCTGGCTGCCGTGCAGGCCGCCACCGGCGCCTAAGCGACGACGCGTCACGGTGCGCGCGGCAGTCGTCGCGCGCATCGGCGATTCAAGCGCCGCGGCATGCCGCCGTGGCGTTGCCCCTGACGGGCGCGCATCGCGCCGCCCGTTCGACACGCAAGGTACGACATGAATCCGACCTTCATGACATTGCTGGGCCAGATGATCACGTTCGCGATCCTCATCTGGTTCACCGTCAAGTTCATCTGGCCGCCGCTGATGTCGGCGATCGAGGAACGCCAGCAGAAGATCGCCGAAGGCCTCGCTGCCGCCGACAATGCGCAGAAGAACCTGGCGCAGGCGCAGGACAAGGTCAACGAGGAACTCAAGGCCGCGCGCACCAAGGCCAACGAGATCATCGACCAGGCCCACCAGCGCGCCAACCAGCTGATCGATGCGGCCAAGGCCGATGCGATCGCCGAGGGCAATCGCCAGAAGGCGTTGGCCGAGGCGGAGATCGTGTCCGCCGCCAACCGCGCCAAGGAAGACCTGCGCAAGCAGGTGTCCGTGCTGGCCGTGTCCGGTGCCGAGAAGCTGCTGAAGCGCGAGATCGACGCCAACGCCCACAAGGCGCTGATCGACGATCTGGCCGCGCAGCTCTGAGGCACGACCGATGAGCCAGGCCCTGACCCTCGCCCGTCCCTACGCCCGCGCCGCCTTCGCGATCGCGCGCGACGCGAATGCGCTGCCCGCATGGTCGGACGCGCTGGCGTTCGCCGCCCGCGTGGCCGCCGATCCGTCGGTCGCCGCGTTGCTCGGCAACCCGGGCCTGACCCAGGCCGATGCCACCACGCTGCTCGCGCCTGACGGCGCGGACGCGTTGTTCGGCAACTTCCTCGGCCTGCTGTTCGAGAACCGCCGCCTGTCGCTGCTGCCGGAAATCACCGGCCAGTTCGATGAGCTGCGCTTCGAGGCCGAGCGCGTCGTGAAGGCGAAGGTGACCTCCGCGGTCGCCCTGCCGGCCAGCGAACTCGACACGATCAAGGCGGCGCTGGCGAAGCGCTTCGGCCGCGAAGTCGAAGTCGAGGCCTCGGTCGACGAAAGCCTGATCGGCGGCGCGGTGATCGATGCCGGCGACGTCGTCATCGACGGTTCGCTGAAGGGCAAGCTGGGCCGCCTGCAGGCGGCGCTGGCGCACTGACGTATTTCTGAAACCTTCTGAATCTTGCCAGCGGCAACGCGGCACCAAGGAATAACCAAGATGGCCACCACCACGCTCAACCCGTCCGAAATCAGCGAACTGATCAAGACCCGCATCGAGAAGGTCAAGCTTTCCGCGGAAGCGCGCAACGAGGGCACCGTCACCTCGGTGTCCGACGGCATCGTGCGCGTCCACGGCCTGGCCGACGTGATGCAGGGCGAAATGATCGAGCTGCCGAACAGCACCTTCGCGCTGGCGCTGAACCTGGAGCGCGATTCGGTGGGTGCGGTGGTGCTGGGCGACTACAAGCACCTGCGCGAAGGCGACACCGCCAAGACCACCGGCCAGATCCTCTCGGTGCCGACCGGTCCGGAACTCCTGGGCCGCGTGGTCAACGCGCTGGGCGAGGCGATCGACGGCAAGGGCCCGATCGAGGCCAAGGTCAGCGCGCCGGTGGAAACCATCGCCCCGGGCGTGATCTGGCGCAAGTCGGTCAGCCAGCCGGTGCAGACCGGCTACAAGTCGGTCGACAGCATGATCCCGATCGGCCGCGGCCAGCGCGAGCTGGTCATCGGCGACCGCCAGACCGGCAAGACCGCGCTGGCGATCGACGCGATCATCAACCAGAAGCACAGCGGCATTAAGTGCATCTACGTGGCGATCGGCCAGAAGAACTCGACCATCGCCAACATCGTGCGCAAGCTCGAAGAGAACGGCGCGCTGGCGTACACCACGGTGGTCGCCGCGTCGGCCTCCGAATCGGCCGCGATGCAGTACATCGCGCCGTACGCCGGTTGCACCATGGGCGAGTACTTCCGCGACCGCGGCGAAGACGCGCTGATCATCTACGACGATCTGTCCAAGCAGGCCGTGGCCTACCGCCAGATCTCCCTGCTGCTGCGCCGCCCGCCGGGTCGCGAAGCGTATCCGGGCGACGTGTTCTACCTGCACTCCCGCCTGCTGGAGCGCGCCGCGCGCGTGTCCGAGGAGTACGTGGAGAAGTTCACCAACGGTGCGGTGAAGGGCAAGACCGGTTCGCTGACCGCGCTGCCGATCATCGAGACCCAGGCCGGCGACGTGTCGGCGTTCGTGCCGACCAACGTGATCTCGATCACCGACGGCCAGATCTTCCTCGAGACCGACCTGTTCAACGCCGGCATCCGCCCGGCCGTGAACGCCGGCATCTCGGTGTCGCGCGTGGGTGGCGCGGCGCAGACCAAGATCATGAAGAAGCTGTCGGGCGGCATCCGCATCGCGCTGGCGCAGTACCGCGAGCTCGCGGCGTTCGCGCAGTTCGCCTCGGACCTGGACGACGCGACCCGCAAGCAGCTGGAGCGCGGCCAGCGCGTCACCGAGCTGATGAAGCAGCGCCAGTACGCGCCGATGTCGGTGGCCGAGCAGTCGCTGTCGATCTACGCGGTCGACAAGGGCTACATGGACGACGTGCCGGTGAACAAGATCGGTGCCTTCGAAGACGCGCTGCACGCGCACTTCAAGAACACCGCCGGCAGCCTGATGGATTCGGTGGCCGCCAGCGGCGACTGGAACGACGACATCGAAGCCGCGTTCAAGAAGGGCATCGAGGACTTCAAGGCGACAGGTTCCTGGTAAGCAATTGTAGGAGCGCCTTGTAGGCGCGATTCGATCGCGGCTGTAAGCCGCTCCCACAACAGCAGCGAGAAAGAGCATGGCAGGCGGCAGGGAAATCAAAACCAAGATCAAGAGCGTGCAGAACACCCGCAAGGTGACGCGCGCGCTCGAAATGGTCTCGGCCTCCAAGATCCGCAAGGCGCAGGACCGGATGAAGGCCTCGCGCCCGTACGCGCGGGCGATGAAGCAGCTGATCGGCCACTTGGCGCAGGCGAATTCCGAGTACCGCCACCCGTACCTGGTCGAGCGCAAGGACATCAAGCGCGTCGGCTACATCATCGTGTCGTCGGACCGCGGCCTGGCCGGCGGCCTGAACAACAACATGTTCCGCAAGCTGCTGGTCGAGTTCCGCGGCTGGCAGGAGAAGGGCGTCGAGATCGACGTCGTCACCATCGGCCAGAAGGCCTCGGTGTTCTTCCGCCGGCTGAAGGTCGGCATGCTCGCCTCGGTCACCCACCTGGGCGACATTCCCAAGGTCGAGCAACTGGTCGGCGTGATCAAGGTGATGCTGGACGCGTACACCGCCGGCGGCGTGGACAAGGTGTTCCTGTCGTACAACGACTTCGTCAACACCATGACCCAGAAGGCGACCTTCGACCAGTTGCTGCCGCTGCCCGCGGCGGAGACACAGGTCGCCCGCCACGACTGGGACTACCTGTACGAGCCGGATGCCGAGTCCGTGCTGGCCCACGTGCTGACCCGCTACATCGAGTCGCTGGTCTACCAGGCGGTGATGGAGAACGTGGCCTCCGAGCATGCCGCGCGCATGGTCGCGATGAAGGCCGCGAGCGACAACGCCACCAAGCTGATCGGCACGCTGAACCTCGTCTACAACAAGGCGCGCCAGGCGGCGATCACGCAAGAAATCTCCGAAATCGTCGGCGGCGCCGCGGCGGTCTGAGCGGCACGACCAGCTTCAAGCCAAGCATTCACACAAGCAGCATTCAAGAGTTCCCGAGGAATCATCCATGAGCAACCAGGGCAAGATCGTCCAGATCATCGGCGCCGTCGTCGACGTCGAATTCCCGCGCGAGAGCGTGCCGAAGGTGTACGACGCGCTGAAGGTGCAGAACACCGCGATCACGCTGGAAGTGCAGCAGCAGCTGGGCGACGGCGTGGTCCGCTGCATCGCGCTGGGCTCGACCGACGGCCTGAAGCGCAACCTGCTGGCCGATAACACCGGCCGCGCGATCTCGGTGCCGGTCGGCATCGGCACGCTGGGCCGCATCATGGACGTGCTGGGCAACCCGATCGACGAGGCCGGTGCGGTCAAGGCCGACACCACCTGGGAAATCCACCGTGCAGCGCCGTCCTACGAGGACCAGGCCGCGACCACCGAACTGCTGGAAACCGGCATCAAGGTGATCGACCTGATGTGCCCGTTCGCCAAGGGCGGCAAGGTCGGCCTGTTCGGCGGCGCCGGCGTGGGCAAGACCGTCAACATGATGGAACTGATCAACAACATCGCGACCGAGCACAGCGGTCTGTCGGTGTTCGCCGGCGTGGGTGAGCGCACCCGCGAAGGCAACGACTTCTACCACGAGATGCAGGAATCCGGCGTCGTCAACGTGGCCGAGCCGGAGAAGTCGAAGGTGGCGATGGTGTACGGCCAGATGAACGAGCCGCCGGGCAACCGCCTGCGCGTCGCGCTGACCGGCCTGACCATGGCCGAGTACTTCCGCGACGAAGGCCGCGACGTGCTGCTGTTCGTCGACAACATCTACCGCTACACCCTGGCCGGTACCGAAGTGTCGGCGCTGCTCGGCCGCATGCCGTCGGCGGTGGGTTACCAGCCGACGCTGGCCGAGGAAATGGGCGTGCTGCAGGAACGCATCACCTCTACCAAGACCGGCTCGATCACCTCGATCCAGGCCGTGTACGTGCCCGCCGACGATTACACCGACCCGTCGCCGGCCACCACCTTCGCCCACCTGGACTCGACCGTGGCGCTGTCGCGCAGCATCGCGTCGCTCGGCATCTACCCGGCGGTGGACCCGCTGGACTCGACCAGCCGCATGATGGATCCGAACGTGATCGGCAACGAGCACTACGAGACCGCGCGCCGCGTGCAGGGCACCCTGCAGAAGTACAAGGAACTGAAGGACATCATCGCGATCCTGGGCATGGACGAGCTGTCGGAAGAAGACAAGCAGGCCGTGGCCCGCGCGCGCAAGATCGAGCGCTTCTTCAGCCAGCCGTTCACCGTGGCGGAAGTGTTCACCGGTTCGAAGGGCAAGTACGTGCCGCTGAAGGACACCATCCGCGGCTTCAAGGGCATCGTGGACGGCGAGTACGACCACCTGCCGGAGCAGGCGTTCTACATGGTCGGCTCGATCGACGAAGCCGTCGAGAAGGCCAAGAAGCTCGCCGCGTAACATCGTAGGGATGGGCCCCCGTGCCCGTCCCGGTTGAAAGGACAGACATGGCATCCACAATCCGTTGCGACATCGTCAGCGCCGAAGCCGAGATTTTCCACGGCGAGGTCGAGCTGGTCGTGGCCACCGGCGAACTCGGCGAGCTGGGCATCGCGCCCAAGCACGCGCCGCTGATCACCCGCCTGAAGCCGGGCAAGGTCGTGGTGACCCTGCCGGGCGGCGAGAAGCACGACTTCGCCATTTCCGGCGGCATCCTCGAGGTGCAGCCGACCGTGGTCACCGTGCTGGCCGACACCGCGGTGCGCGCGCAGGACATCGACGAGGCGGCCGTGCGCGCGGCCAAGGAAGAAGCCGAGCGCATCATCGCCCACCGCGGCGAGAAGATGGACATCGCCGAGGCGCAGCAGAAGCTGGCCGAAGTCACCGCGCAGCTGCAGGCGCTGGAGCGCCTGCGCAAGAACCTCAAGCACTGAGGTCTTCGCGACATCGCTTCATCGAAACGCCGGCCTCGTGCCGGCGTTTTCGTTTTTGCATTTCCATGTGGCCCGGGTTGTACATGTAGCCCGGGTAAGGCCGAAGGCCGCACCCGGGCTGTGGTGGTGCACGGTTGGTTCGGGTGCCCCGGGTGCGCTGCGCTTACCCGGGCTACGCCAGCGGGATCAATACTTGTTGTAGACCCAGTGCCGCGACAGCAAAAAGCCGATGCCGCCGGACAGCAGGTCCGCGCCGGGCTTGAGCAGCTGTGCCATGCGCAGGCCGAAGGCATCGTCCAGGTGCGCCACGATCCACGTGTTCAGCACGGTCAGGGCGATCCACATGACGAGGAAACGCATCGCCGCATGGCGACCGACGTGGGTGTCGTCGGCGGCGAAGGTCAATTTGCCGTTGAGCCAGAATCCGAGCACGGCGCCGCACAGGCGGCCGATCACGTTCGCCGGTTCCACCGGCATCACCCACTCGCTGAGCGCCAGCATGAGTCCGTATTCGACCAGCCATTGCAGCAGGCCGATGACCGCATAACCGCTCAGGTGCCGGCGCAGGGTCATGGCGTCGCCTCCACCGGCAGCGACCAGCGCTGCGAGTCGCCGGCCTGGTCCGCCATCCGCGCATTCGCGATGGCGAGCCCGGCTCGCAGCGCGGCACTGGTCTTGCGCGTGTCGAGGATCACGTGGCCGAGGCGTTCGCGTTGCAGCAAAGCGGCCCAGGCCTTGCCGCTCGGGTCGGCATCGACGCGCGCGAACTCCGCTTCCCACTGAGGCGAGTACCAGCTCACGTTGCGCCCGCGCTGGCCGAGTTCGGCAAGCGCGCCGTAGCTGCCCGGCATGACCAGGACGAGGGCGTCGTCGTCGGGCAACCGCCGCACCAGCAGGCGTTCCGGTGCGTAGCGCAGCAGCAACGGCGCATCGTCGAGCGGATGGCCGATGTCGCGCTTCAGCGCGCCGGTGCGCAGCATCCAGTTGGCATTGCTGGCGAAGGCGAGGTTCAACACGCACACCCCCCAGAACGCGATCGCGCCGTGTCGTACCCGCGGCCAGGCGACGACCAATGCCGGCAACAGCAGCACCAGGGTTGGTTGCAGATAGCGCGCGTACTGCAGCGGCAACAGCGTGAGCAGCAGGCCGATGCCGGCGACCAGCGCCAGGCCGCGCGTGCGTCGGTCGTGCAGCGCAAGCAACCAGGCACCCAGCATCGCCACCAGCACGAAGCCGAAGCCGCCCGGGTACGCCTCGAAGTAGCGGCCCGTATCGAAGGTAATGTCCCACAGGACATCGGCATCGACGCCGCCGTTCCAGCGCGGATCGCTGAAGTCGCGTGGCGCGAAGAATGGCGAGCGGAAAAATCCGTTGAACAGCGGCAGCAACGGATTGCCGGTGAGCGCCCATGCGTGCACATAGCTGGAACCACCCACGATGGCCGCCAGCAACGCGCCGACGGGCAACACGCGCCAAGGCAGGCGCGCGCGATACCGCCACGCCGCCCATGCGAGCAGCGGCAGGGCGACCACGCCGTGCATGAGCTTCAGCCCGCATAGCGCGCCGAACAGCAGCGCGCCCGCGAGCAGGGTGCGTGGCGATGACGCATCCGCGTTGCGCAACACCAGCCAGGCCAACGCGGGCAACCACGCCATTGCCACCAGTTCGGTCTGCATGCCGGCGGCCAGGTGCATGGTCAGCGGGAGACTGGCCATCAACGCGACCGCCCACCAGCGTCGTGTCGCATCGCCGCCGAGTGCGCCGGCCAGTGCGTGCATCGCACCGGCGGCGATCAGCAACCACAAGGCATTCAGGGCACCGCGTGCCTCGCCACCGGCCAGGACCTGCACCACGCCCTGCAGCACGTCGCCATTCCACGGCGCCAGGGCCCAGACCTGCAGGTGCGCGTCCATGGCGTAACGCGCAGTGGCCTGCAGCTGCGCGGGCAGGCCGAGGTGGTAGGCCACGTCGTCCGACTGCATCGTCGGCAGCCAGGCCGCAGTGCTGGCGAGGCCGAGCAGCAAGATCGCGCCGGTCGCGGCGCCGGGCGATGCACGCACGCCGGCATCGAATTGCTGCCACGTGGCGCGCGCGGTTTCGAGGATCGCCCGGCGTCGCCACGCGACCACCGTGATGCAGGCGATGACATGGACGGTGCGATGATGGATCGGCAGCGACAGCAGCCAGCCCAACGTACCGGCGATCATCGCCAGGCCGATCGGCAGCGCGATGGCACCGCTCAGCAGCAGGCTGCCCAGGCCGATCGCGGTTGCGGCGAGCAGGGCGGTGGCGAGTACCGGCATCGGCCCGGAAAACACCGCCAGCGCCAGCAACCACACCATCCCAAGCGATGCCGCGCGCGACCACTGCAGCCCGCGTTGCAGCGGCCATGCCGCGGCAAGTGCGAGCAAGGCCAGCAGGCCGTGTTCGAAGGCGCGCGGGAACGGCAGCTCTTCCCACAGGCGATGCGCGGCCAATCCTGCCAGGCACAACGCAATGCCGGTCCAGAGCAGGAGGGCGGAAATCGGCGAGGGGCGCGTGCGGTCGGGCATCGGCGCCATGCTAGGGGCTGGCGGGAGGGCGTCAATGCCGCGTGCGCGACCTCCGCTGGGCAGCCGTTAGAATCAGCGCATTTCCACGCGAGCCCGTCCATGAGCGCACCCCTGCATGTCGTCGTCCTGGCCGCCGGTGAAGGCAAGCGGATGAAATCCGCATTGCCGAAGGTGCTGCAGAAGATCGCCGGGCGACCGATGCTGGCGCATGCCATCGACGCCGCACGCGCGCTGTCGCCGCAGGGCATTCATGTCGTCTACGGGCATGGTGGCGAGGCGGTGCGCGCCGCGTTCGCGGACCAGCCCGACCTGCAATGGGCGGAGCAGACGCAGCAACTCGGCACCGGTCATGCGGTGCAGCAGGCGATGCCCGGCGTACCCGACGATGCCCGCGTGCTCGTGCTCTATGGCGACGTGCCGTTGATCACCGCGCACTCGCTGCAGCGCCTGCTGGATGCACCCGGCCGGCTGGCCGTGCTCGCGGCCGACCTGCCCGATCCCACCGGCTATGGCCGCATCCTGCGCGATCCCGAGGGGCGCGTCGCCGCGATCGTCGAACAGAAGGATGCCGACGAGGACCAGCGCCGCATCCGCCTGGTCAACACCGGCGTGATCGCCGCCGATTCCACTGCGCTCAAGCGCTGGCTGGAGCATCTTGGCAACGACAACGCGCAGGGCGAGTACTACCTGACCGATGTGTTCGCAGCGGCGGCGGACGAATACGCAGCCGCGGAGATCGTCGTGGTCGCCGACCCACTGGAAACCGAAGGCGCGAACGATCCCTGGCAGCTTGCGCGGCTGGAGCGCGCCTTCCAGCTGCGCCAGGTGCAGGCACTGTGCACCGACGGCGCGCGGGTGGCCGATCCGGCGCGCATCGACATCCGCGGCACGGTGCGCGTCGGTCGCGATGTCGAGATCGATGTCGACGTGGTGTTCGAGGGCGATGTCGAACTCGGCGATGGCGTGCGCATCGGCCCGTTCTGCCGGATCAAGGACAGCACGCTGGCCGCCGGCACCGAGGTGCGCGCGCATTGCGACCTCGACGGCGCGCGCAGCGAAGGTGCGGTGCAGATCGGCCCGTACGCGCGGCTGCGCCCCGGCACGGTGCTTGCCGACGGCGCGCACATCGGCAACTTCGTCGAGACCAAGAACGCGACAGTGGGCGTGGGCAGCAAGGCCAACCACCTCACCTACCTGGGCGACGCCGTGGTCGGTGCGGGCGTCAACATCGGCGCCGGCACCATCACCTGCAATTACGACGGCGCGAACAAGTTCACCACCACCATCGAGGACAAGGCCTTCATCGGCTCCAACAGCGCACTGGTCGCGCCGGTCACGATCGGCGAAGGCGCGACGATCGGCGCGGGTTCGGTGATCGGCCGGAACGCACCCGCGGGCCAACTGACGGTGGCGCGCGCGCGCCAGGTCACCCTGGAAGGCTGGGTGCGGCCGGTGAAGCAGCCGAAGGTGTGAGGCAAAGTAGGGTTCTGTAGCCCGGATAAGGCCGAAGGCCGCATCCGGGGATGTCGGTCGCCACCCATTGAAGAGCCCCGGGTGCGCTTCGCTTACCCGGGCTACAAGAGCGGGTTCAGTGAGCGCGTGACACGCAGCTCAGGCCGGCAGCACCATCGACACGCACAACCCGCCGCCGTCGCGGTTGAGCAGGGCGATGCGCCCGCCATGCGCTTCGGCGATCTCGCGGGCAAGGGCGAGGCCCAGGCCGGTGCCGTGGCGCTTGGTCGAATAGAACGGCAGCAGCGCGTTCGCCAGCACCGCGTCGTTCATGCCGCTGCCGCGGTCGAGCACATCGATGCGCCAGCCTTCCGGCGTGCGTCGCACCGACGCGCGCACTTCGTCGGCCGGCGTGCCGGATTCGTGCGCGTTCTTCAGCAGGTTGAGCAGCGCCTGTTCCATCTGCGCCACGTCGAAGCGTCCGATGCCGTCGTCCGGCTGCACGTCTGGCACGAACTCCACCTGGGTGCGCAGTTGCGAGAAGAAGCGCGACCATTCCACCGGCGTGCTGCGCGGTGCCGGCAGCTTGGCGAAGCGCGCGTAGTCGCGGATGAAGCCTTCCAGGTGCCGTGCGCGGTCCTCGATGGTCGCCAGCGCGGCAGGCAGGCGTTCGTGCTGGCCGCGACGCAGCAGCTCGGCGCCGGAATGCGCCAGCGAGGCGATCGGTGCCAGCGAGTTGTTGAGCTCGTGGCTGATCACCCGGATCACTTTCTTCCAGGTCTGCACTTCCTGCCGGCGCAGCTCGGCGGTGAGCTGGCGCAGCAATACAAGTTCATGCGGCCGACCGTTGAGGCGGAAACCGCGCCGCGACAGATGGTAGATGTCCTCGTCGTCCTCGCTGCCGACGGTGAACATGCCGTCGCCACCGCGTTCGAAGGCTTCCTGCAGCGCGGTGTCGGCGTTGGCCAGGACGTCCTCGAACGCACGGCCTTCCAGCCGCCGGCCTTCGCCGAGCATGCGTCGCGCGGCCAGGTTGCCCAGCACGATGCGGCGCGCGGCATCCACCAGCACCATCGCCACGGGGGTGTTCTGCACCATCGTGTCGAGCAGCAGTTCGCGCTGAACCAATGCCAATCGCTGCTCGCGCAATGCATTGCCCAGCGCATTGTGCGCATCGACCAGTTCGATCAGGTCGCTGGCCTTGTCCCAGGTGATGCCGAAGCTGAAATCGCCGTCGCGATAGCTGGCCACGGTACCGGCCAGCGCGCGGAACAAGGCGCGCATCGGCACCAGCGCGCGCCAGATGATCGCGGCGACCACACCGCCGATGACGACCGCGGATACGACCGCCGCGATCCACAACGGCATCCAGCGTGCGAGCAGCACGGTCGACGTGGTGGCGGCCGCGATGCCGCCGACCGTGATCGCGATCATCCGCACCGCGATCGGAAGCACGCGAAGGACGCGCATCAGCTTCTTGCGATGCCGAGCCGGTCGAGCCGGCGGTACAACGCCTGCCGCGAGAGGCCCAGGTCGGCGGCGGCCTGCGCCAGCACGCCGCCATTGCGCTCGAGTGCGGCTTCGATGCTGGCGCGGTCGGGCTCGTCGCCACCGTTGCTGGTGGTATCCAGCGTGCCCGGCGGCAGGGCGAGGTCGGAGGCCGCGATGACATCGCTGCGCGCGAGCAAGGCCGCGCGTTGCACCGCATTGCGCAGTTCGCGCACGTTGCCAGGCCACGCGTGGCGTTGCAGTGCGCGTTCGGCATCGTCGCCGAGTCGCTTGCCGGCGGGCAGGAAATGACGGGCCAGCGGCAGGATGTCGCGCGGGCGCTGCGCCAACGGCGGCAGGCGCAGTTCGATGCCGTTGAGCCGGTAGAACAGGTCTTCGCGGAAACGACCGTCGGCGATCAACGCCTGCAGGTTCGCATTGGTCGCGCTGACGATGCGCACCTTGACGCTGCGCTCGCGATTGCTGCCGAGCCGCTGGAAGCGGCCGGTCTCCAGCACGCGCAGCAGCTTGACCTGGCCGGCCAGCGGCAGGGTACCGATTTCGTCGAGGAACAGGGTGCCGCCATCGGCTGCCTCGAACTTGCCTTCGCGCGGCTTGTTGGCGCCGGTGTACGCGCCGGCCTCGGCGCCGAACAGTTCGGCTTCGATCAGTTCGCTGGGCAACGCGCCGCAGTTGAGCGCGACGAACGGCCCGTTCCGCACCAATGAATTGGCGTGGATGATCTCGGCGTAACGTTCCTTGCCCGCGCCGTTCGGTCCAGTCACCAGCATCGGGATATCCGAGCGCGCCACCTGGCAGGCCAGCGCAAGCGCGTTCTCGCTGGCCGGGTCGGCATAGACGATGCCGCGCAGGTCGTAGTCGCGCAGCAATGCATCACGACGGCGACGTTCGCCCGCCTGCGTTTGCGTGAGCTCGCGACGCGCCTCGGCGAGTTCCAGCAGGTTGTTCACCGTCACCAGCAGCTTGCGGTCGTCCCAGGGCTTGGCCAGGTAATCCGCGGCCCCGGCCTTGACCAGGTCGATCGCCGATTCCAAGTGCGTCCATGCGGTCAGCAGGATCACCGGCAGGTCGGGATGGCGCGTCCGCAGTTCATGGAACAGCGCGGTGCCCTCGTCGCCCGAGGTCGTGTCGGCCTCGAAATTCATGTCCTGGATCACCAGGTCGACCTGCTCGCGTTCGAGCAGGTCCAGGCCCTCGCGCGGCGACTCCGCATGCAGCGTGTCGATGTCGTGCAGCGAGAACAGCACCTCGAGCGCGGTGCTGACCGCGCGGTTGTCGTCGATGACCAGGATGGTGGGCATGGGGTCCAGTCGGCCGTCGGTTCAGGGCGTTGCCGGGCTGGGCCGGTGGCCGTAGCTCAGCACGCGGGTGATGGTCCATTGACCGTCGCGCAACCGCCAGACGATGGTGAAGTCGGCTTCGCCCTCGCAGCGGTCGGTGCCGACTTGGCAGAACCGATGCACGCCGTGTTCGATCGCGCCGAAGTCCTTGACCGGAGACACCTGCAGGCTGCCGGCGACCAGTTCGCGGGTGTAGTGGCCGCAAGCGTACTTCGCGGTGTTGGCGATCATCGCGTCGCGCGTCCAGGTGACGCCGCCGGTGTCGTGGTAGAACTCTACGTCATCCGCGAAGTGCGCCGCATGGGCCTGCAACTGCACCGGATCGGCGCAGTGGTTGAAGGCATCGAACACCGACGTGTCGAGTGCGGCGATGGTGGCCTGCAGCAGCGGCGGTTCCGGCTTGGCCGCGTAGGCGGCCATGGCCACCGTCGCGACCAACGCGATACCGCACCGTCCGAAGACGGCCTTCATGGCGATTCCGTGCGGAGCATGCGCATGGCGCGATTGTAGGCGGAGGTCATCGATCAGACCGAACGCGTGGCGATGGCCGGCGGCACCGATGCCGCGCGCCGTGCCGGCCAGTACACCGCGACCTGGCCCAGCAGCCACAGCGCGACGGCGCCGATCGGCAGGTACAGCAGCGGCAGTCGCGGCAGTTCGTACTTGGCCATCAGCAACTGGTTGATCGCGTATGCCATCAGCATGCCGAGGACGATGCCGGCGCTGGCCAGCAGGAAGTTCTCGATCTGGAAGTAGCGCAGGATCTGCCCACGGGTGGCACCCAGCGCTCGGCGCACGCCGATCTGCTTGGTGCGCTGCTGCACCCAGAAGCTTGCCAGGCCGACGATGCCCAGCGCGGTCACCAGCATCAGCGCCGCGATCACCACCATCAGCATCCCCGCCATCGAGCGGTCCTGCTCGAAGAAGCCCGCGCGGATTTCGTCGAAGGTGTCTTCATTGACCACCAGTGTGTTCGGGTCGGTTTTCTTGAGTGCGGCAACCGCGGCCTTGAGCACCTCCGCGCGACGGCCGGGATCGGTGCGCAGGATGAAGTGCCGGCCGGCGCCGTACTCGCGGAGTGCGAAGACCATGGCGTAAGGCCCTTGGTCGATGCTGTTGGGGCGCGCCAGGTCCTCGATCACGCCGATCACCGCGGTCGGCGATTCGCCCCAGCTGTAGAAGACCTTGCCCAGCGGGTTCTGGCCAGGGAACAGTTTTTCGGCCATCGAACGATTGATGATGGCGCCGGGGATGCGCGCCTGCTCGCTGGACTTCTCCAGCACCGCCATGTCCTGGTATTCGTCGGCGGTGAAGTCGCGGCCGGAGAGCAGACGCAGGCCCAGGGTTTCCAGCAGGTTGCCTTCGTCCAGGTAGACGGTGGCGTTGAGCGTGTTGTGTTGCTGGTCGTTGCTCAGCCTCACGCCGCTGTTGTTGCTGGAGCCGCCGAAGGGGATCTGATTGGCCAGGCCGGCCTGCTTGACGCCCGGGACCTTGCGCAGCGCGTCCAGGTATTCGCGGGTGATCGAGGCGTTCAACGCATCGTCGCCGGACAGCTGGCGCATGCTGGCGGCCTGGATGCGCACCAGCTCGCGTTCGGCGAGGCCGCTGGACATGTTCATGCGGTCCAGGCGTTCCCCGATCAGGAACAGCGCATTGCAGATGATGGCGCAGGACAGCGCGATCTCCAGCACGATCAGCGTCGCCGCGATCCTGTGGCGCATCAGGGTGGAGAGGATGGGGCGGAATTCCATGGTGGTGCTCCGGGATATTGAATCCCCTCTCCCTCCGGGAGAGGGGTTGGGGGTGAGGGTTCGGCGAGGATGCGAGGTTGGGTCGTGTTGTTCCCCCGCACCCTCATCCGGCCCTGCGGGCCACCTTCTCCCGGAGGGAGAAGGGAAAGAACGCCTTACTGGCTCTTGAGCTGGATCGCCGGCGCCACCTGCATCGCCCGCCAAGCCGGCAGCACGCCGGCGAGCAGACTGGCGAGGATCGCCAGTGCGAAGGTCGACAACAGCATCGAAGCATCGAGGTGGGCGAGCGAGGCATAACTGGCCGGTTGCTGACGCACCGCCCACAAGCCAAGCAGGGCAAGCAGCAGGCCCAGCACGCCACCGGCGACGCCGACGGTGCCGGCTTCGACCAAGCACTGCTTGAAGATCTCGGATCGCGAGGCGCCCAGTGCGCGGCGCACGCCGATCTCGCCGCTGCGGCGCAGGAACTTGGCCAGCAGCAGGCCCACCGTGTTGACCAGGCAGACCAGCAGGAAGCCGAACGCCAGCCACAGTTGCAGGCGCACGTCGCCGGGCACCACTTCGTTGAACTCCATCAGTTCCATCACGTTGCGCAGGCGCACGTTGGTCGGGCGTTCGAAGCGTCCAGCCTTGCGCTGCTGGTCGGAATAGTTGACCAGGTAGCTCCTGTAATCTGCGGCCTTCGCCGGCGATTCCAGCTCCACCCAGTACTGCACCCAAGCGCAGGGCACGTTGAGCGCGCGGCTGTCGCCGCCGGAATCGCCCCAGCAGTTGGTGTTGCCCTGGGTGCCCATCTTCAGGTCGCGCGAGGTGCTGAAGGGCAGGAACATGCCCTCGGTGGTGTCGTACTGGTCGTTGTAGAGATCGTAGAAGCGCGGCACCAGTCGCCAGGTGTCGAGCACGCCGATGACGCGGAAATCGTAGGGCACGATGCGAAGGGTCTTTCCCGTGCTGTCCGCACCACCGAAAAGCTTGTCATTGAGTTCCTTGCTGATCACGGCGACGCGCGCCTTGCCCTCGTCTTCCGCCGCCGTCCAGCCGCGGCCGAACTGCAGGGGAACGTCGAACATTCTGAAGAAATCGCCGCTCGCATAACGCGCGTCGACGAGTTCCGGCGTCGCCCCCGATTTGTCCGGGCTGATGACCACGTTGCCGCCGCTGGTCATCACCTGGCGCAGGCCGCGCTTCTGCGCCAGCAGCGCCTCCGCATCGAAGCGGGTGAGCTGCGTCTCCGGCTCCTCGCCGGGCCGGTAGCCCTGCATCGTTTCGGGGTCGAGCTGCACGTAGAACAGGCGGTCGCTCTTGTCCGGGATCGGGTCGCCGGACAACACGTGGAACACGGTCAGCGTGGTCATCGACGCGCCGATGCCCAGCGCGATCGCCAGCACCATCAGCACGGTGAGCGCCTTGTTGCGCCTGAAGCTGCGCACGGCGAGGTTGAGGTAATAACCGAACATGGCGGTCTCCGGGTCAGGCGCCGGCGGCGACAGGTTCGGCCTGCGCATGGGGTGCGCGTGCCAGGCCGGCATCAAGCGACAGGTCGGTGGCCATGCCGTCGACGATGTGCACGTTGCGCTGTGCACGCGCGGCGAGTTCCGGGTCGTGGGTGACCATGATGATCGTGGTGCCCTGCTGGTTGATGTCCTCCAGCAGCTCCATCACGCTGCGCGCCATCTGCGAATCCAGGTTGCCGGTGGGTTCGTCCGCCAGCAGCAGGCGCGGGCTGCCCGCCAGCGCGCGCGCGATCGCCGCGCGTTGCTGCTGGCCACCGGAGAGTTCCGCCGGATAGTGCTTGATCCGCGAGCCAAGCCCGACCATGCCCAGCGCGTCCTCGATGCGCAGCTTGCGTTCGCTGGCCGGCATGCCGCGATAGCGCAGCGGTACGTCGCAGTTGTCGAACAGGTTGAGGTCGGGGATCAGGTTGAAGCCCTGGAAGATGAAGCCGATCTTCTGGTTGCGCAGGCGGCTGCGTGCATCGTCGTTGAGCCTGCGCACGTCCTGGCCGTCCAGGCTGAAATGACCATCGGTGAAGGTCTCCAGCAGGCCGGCGATGTTGAGGAAGGTGGTCTTGCCGGAACCCGACGGGCCGGTGACGGCGACGAATTCGCCTTCGCCGACATGCAGGTCGAGCGAGCGCAGCGCATGCGTTTCGACGAGTTCGGTGCGGTAGACCTTGGTGACTTGGCGCATGTCCAGCATGGCGATGTCCTTTGTGGGCGGATGTGGGGTCAGGAGATGCGGAAGCGCGGCGGCAACGCGGCGGCCGCACGGTAGTGATGGGCGATGCGCAGGCGCTCGCGCGGCGCGTTGGCGGCGGCCAGGCTGCCGTGCAGGCAAGCGGCATCGAAGAGCGCTGCCTCCGACAGTCGCAGCGGCACCGCTTCGGCGAGTTGCTGCGGGGTCCAGTTGAAGGCGTGGGGGAGGGCGACGAATGCGTTCATGGGTTCAATTTCCCGAGATGCGGACGCGGTCCGCGTTGTCGAACTGGTCGGTGCCCGAGACGATGATGCGATCGCCGGCCTTGAGTCCCGAAATGATTTCCACGTTGTCCAGGCTCGAAGCGCCGACCTGGACCGGCTGCCGAACGGCGTTGTCGCCGTCGACCACGTACGCGGTGCTGCCGCCTTCCTGTTCCAGGAAGGGACCGCGCTCGACCATCAGCACGTCGCGACGGGTGTCCATCACGATGCGCACCGACAGCCGCTGGTTCTGCCGCAGGCCCGGCGGCTGCTTGCCTTCGGCGAAGCGCACGCGCGCGGTCACTTCGCCATTCACCACTTCCGGCGAGACTGCGGCGATCTCGCCCGCGAACGCCGTGCCGTTGCTGGTGATCTGCGCCGGCATGCCGATCGCCAGGTCGCGGGCGAAGCTTTCCGGCACCTTCATTTCCACCTCGAATCGGCTCAGGTCGACCACGCTCAGCACCGGGCCGTTGGCGATCACGTTGGTACCCTGCGGCACCTGCACCTGGCCGACCTGGCCATCGAACGGCGCGCGCAGGGTCAATGCGTCGACCTGCCGACGCTGTTCGACCACCACTGCGCGCTGGCGCTCGACCAGCAATTGCTTGTTACGCGCATCCAGGCCGGCACCGGCGCTCTGCAATTCGAAATCCTTGCCTGCTGCGGCCAGTCCGATCTCGGCCTTCTTCATGTCGTCCTGCGCGCGCGCCAGGTCGTTCTGCGGCACCGCGCCGCCATCAAAGGCGCGCTGGTAGCGCTCGAGGTCGCGCATCGCCGCGGTGCGTTCCACCGTGGCCTGGTCCAGCGCCTTGCGCGCGTTGGCGCGCATGATCTGCGCATCAAGCAGGGCGCGGCTGGCCTCGGCTTCCATGCCGGCCAGGGTGGATTCCTCCTGCACCAGCTTGCTGCGCAGCTCCGGGCTGTCGATCACCGCCAGCGCCTGGCCCTTGGCGACCTTGTCGCCGGCGACGACCTGCAGGGTCACGGTGCCGGCGGCGATCGCGTACAGCGTGGGGCTGTTGGCGGCGATGACGCGACCGTCGGCGCTGAGGTCGCGAACCAGGTCGCCGCGCTTCACTTCGGCGATACGCAGGCGTGCGGCATCGAACGAACGACCGCCACCCAGCCAGCCCGACGCCACCCAGCCCACCAGTGCAAGCAGGGCGACGCCGGCGATGCTGCCGATCAGCCATTGGCGGCGCTTCGGATTGGCGGGCGTGGCGCGGACCTGGTCCTGGCCGGCGGTATCGCGGATGCGGTTGCGGGTGTCCATGCGGTCGTTCGGCTGTTGGCTGTCCATGCCGTGTACAGCGCAACAAGCGTGCCAACCGCAACTCATTGATTTCAAACGAGTGCGCGCATGTTCACGGTGTCCGTCCGGACGCCGGCCGCGTCCGCGCGGACACCGGCCGCGTTACACTTCCGCATCGAAACGGGAGTTGCCTGCATGTGCGGAATCGTCGGTGCCATCGCCAATCGTGACGTGGTCCCGCTGCTGGTCGATGGGCTCAAGCGGCTGGAATACCGCGGCTACGATTCCGCCGGCATCGCGGTGGTCGATGGCGAATCCGTCCGCCGCGTGCGCCGCACCGGCCGCGTCGCCGAGATGGAAGCCGCGGCAGTCGCCGAAGGCTTCGATGCCACGCTGGGCATCGGCCACACGCGCTGGGCCACCCACGGCGGCGTCACCGAACTCAACGCACACCCGCACATCAGCCACGGCGACCTGGCGCTGGTGCACAACGGCATCATCGAGAACCACGAAGCCCAGCGCGAGCGCCTGCGCGCGCTGGGTTACGAGTTCACCTCGCAGACCGACACCGAAGTCGTCGCCCACCTGATCCACCACTACCGTGCGCAGGGCGACAGCCTGCTCGCCGCGTTGCAGAAGGCGGTCAAGGAACTGGAAGGCGCGTATGCGCTGGCGGTGATCGACCGCCGCGATCCGTCGACGATGGTGGCCGCGCGCATGGGTTGCCCGCTGCTGGTGGGCCTGGGCGAGGGCGAGAACTTCATCGCCTCCGACGTCTCCGCGATCCTCTCCGCCACCCGCCGGGTGATCTTCCTCGAGGAAGGCGACACCGCCGAGCTGACCCGCGCGGGCGTGCGCGTGTTCGATGCGAATGACGCGCTCATCGAGCGCGACGTGCATGTGTCCGACGTATCGCTGGCCTCGTTGGAGCTGGGCCCGTACCGCCACTTCATGCAGAAGGAAATCCACGAGCAGCCGCGCGCGATCGGCGACACCCTGGAGGGCATCGTCGATGCCGGCGGCTTCGACCCGGCCCTGTTCGGCGCGAACGCGGCCGAGGTGCTGGCCGACGTGGACGCCGTGCAGATCCTCGCCTGCGGCACCAGCTATTACGCGGGCCTCACCGCGCGGTACTGGCTGGAGGACATCGCCGGCATCCCGTGCGCGGTCGACATCGCCAGCGAGTATCGCTATCGCAAGGTGGTGGCCAATCCGAAGCAGCTGATCGTCACCATCTCGCAGTCCGGCGAAACCCTGGACACGATGGAAGCGCTGAAATACGCGAAGTCGCTGGGCCAGGAACGCACGCTGTCGATCTGCAACGTGCCGGAAAGCGCGATCCCGCGCGCCAGCAAGCTGGTGTTCTACACCCGCGCCGGCGCCGAGATCGGCGTGGCCTCGACCAAGGCGTTCACCACCCAGCTGGTGGCGCTGTTCGCGCTGACCGGCGTGCTGGCGAAGCTGCGCGGACGCATCGACGAGGCGCAGGAAGCCGCGTTCCTCGACGAACTGCGCCACCTGCCGGGCAGCGTTCAGCACGCGCTGAACCTGGAGCCGCAGGTGGCCATCTGGGCCGAGAAGTTCGCGCCGAAGCAGCATGCGCTGTTCCTCGGCCGCGGCATGCATTACCCGATCGCGCTGGAAGGCGCGCTCAAGCTCAAGGAAATCTCCTACATCCACGCCGAGGCCTACCCGGCCGGCGAACTCAAGCACGGGCCCCTGGCGCTGGTGGACGAAGACATGCCGGTGGGGGTGATCGCGCCCAACGACGCGCTGCTGGAGAAGGTGAAATCCAACATCCAGGAAGTGCGCGCGCGCGGGGGCGAGATGTTCGTGTTCGCCGATGCCGACAGCCACTTCGGCGAATCCGAGCAGGTGCACGTGATCCGCACCCCGCGCCACGTCGGCGTGCTGTCGCCGATCGTGCACACCATCCCGGTGCAACTGCTGGCGTATCACACCGCCTTGGCGCGCGGCACCGACGTCGACAAGCCGCGCAACCTGGCGAAGTCGGTCACGGTGGAATGATCTTCAACGGGGCTTGCCAATGACCTCCGCTCGAAAGTTATCCTCTCGGTCGAATAACGCACTGGTGTCCCTGCAGATGTAGCCTCTCGCCGACGTTACGGATGAGGGGGTGGGATTCCCGCAGCAGGCAAGGACACGATGAATCCTTCCTGCTCCGCCGTGCGTGACCGCATGCGGCTGGATAGTGCCTCCCAGCCAGCGTCGTATGCGTGCCGTGCCATTTTGCCCCGAACGGATTCCGTGGTTTCGGCGAATATGGCGCCGTCCAATTCTTCAGCATCCATCAGCCAGGGATGGAAAGTGTGCCGGGCGATGCATTTCCTGCGGATGTGTGCCGCGATCCGGAAGCCGCCCTGATCGATGTCGCCCCAGTGATAGATGCGCGTTTGCTGCGGAATCGCCTTGAGGATGCTCGTATAGGCGCGGCACCAACTGGGAGAAGGCATGCCGCCCGTGTAGAGGATCAGGCCGGTGCCCGCATCCGGATGGCGGCTGGCCTGGTGGAAGGTGGTCAGGTTCTCGATACTCAACACCCAGGCCGGCGCTCCCGAATACCCGATGACATGGCGGTTGGAGACGCCCACGAAGGGCTTGGCAATGGGGCAGCCCAGCGACGCCTCCAGCATCAGGTGGCCACTGCCGGCGACCAGGAAAGGCTGGGGTTCCTTGACTAGCCCCAATGAGCCGAAGACTTCTTCCTGCGGCCGGGCTGGGGATCGAAGCTGCTCGGCGGTGAGCAAGTCGATATGGCGCGCCAGTGCTTCAATCCGTTTCGAATCACGGAACAGATGGCGGCTGAAGACGCGGACGATCTGGTCCTCGCCCAGTTCATGTCGCAATGCGTCCAGAACTCGCAAAGCATCCGCAAAATCGGACGCGCTTTCCGTGCCGAGTCCTCGCGGCGATCTCAGGTGCTCCCAAGCATCCAGCAGTTCGCTGATGCGGGGGTTTGTCAGCCAGGCATCCAAGACGATGCGCGCCTGCCACACGGTTTCTGACCGCATGGCCATGCCGAGAAACGCCGCAAGTTTGTCGGCATCCAGCAGTCGGACACGCTCCAGTGGGCGGTCGTCACCGCCTTGTCCGGCCCAACGTAGCTGTACGGCGCCGGCGCGCTCGGCTGCGGCGAAGCGGGCATGCGCATGCTGCCGCTGCTCGTAATCCTGCCGCCAATAAGGTGAATCGGCATCGATGAAGAGGGTCTGGATAGCGCGATCGGAACCGCGCAGCCGGGCGCGTTCGCCTCGCTGCAGCAGATCGGCCAGCACTTCGTCAGCCAGCGGCATGCTCGGTTTCCGCGATCTTGCCCATCGCCTGATCCAGCAGCAATGGATTCAGCAGGTAGTTGTCGCTTTCCAAGAGTTTGCGGGCTTCGTCCAGCACGGTGTTCTTGGTCAGCTGCACGGTACGCGAACCATAACGGGCCATGTCGTAATAGATGTCGAGGAACGACGACATCTTGGCCTGATCCGCTTCCGGCCCGGCCATGACCAGTTGCAGTCCGAGCTTGTTGAGGTAGTCGGCGGTGGCGCGTACGTTCTGGGCGTCCATTTTCTCGAAGGCTTCGTCCAGCAGCATGACCCCGCCGCTGGTTAGCGCATTGCGCGACTTGCCATAGGCCGCCGCCAGTGCGGCACCGAAGATCACGTACAACGGTGTGCGGTGTTCGCCGCCGGAACCCGGCCCCAGGCGTTTGCTCAACAGGCCGATGGGTCCATCGCTGCCGAGGATCTCCACGTCGTAGCTGAAGAAGCGGCGATGGTCGTTGAGCGGGCTGGTCTCGTGCAGCAGGTCGGAATCGGCGTTGCCTTCCACCAGGGCCTTGAATTCCTCGGGCACCTTGCCCGCGCCGCCGAAGATGTCTTCCTCGGCATCGCCATACTCGCGCACGCGCTTGAGGAAGTCGTACAAAGCGCGATGCTGTTCGATGGGCGTGGACTTGAAGCGGTAACGCTCGCCGTTGCTAAACTCCGGCGCGTGCTTCAACACATCGTTCAAGCCCTTGATCTGCTCTTCGATGGCTTCGAAGCCTTCCAGCAGGGTTTGCGCCACGTCTGTGCGGAACACCTTGACCGCCGCTTCATAGGCTTCCTGCGACTTGGCTTCCTGGTCGGCCAGTTCCAGGTCTTCCAGCCGCTGCTTGTCGTCGAGGATGAATTTGTAGGCGCGTTCCCACTGATTGCTGGCGATGTCGATGTTCTGCAACTGGAAATCGCGGAGGTAGAGGGTGAACCTGCCCCAGGCATCGCTGTCGTGGGTGTTCGCGGCCTTTTCGGTGTTGTGGATGGCGATGCGCAAGGCCTCCAGCAATTCGTTCCAGAGCTCGCCATGACGCTGGTCGTAACGCTCGCGGTGGCGCTGCACTTCGTTTGCGTTGTACAGCGGGTGCTGTCGCGTCCTGGCTTCGCCCAGCGCGGCGGCGCCTTGCCGCTCGACAAGCCGGTCGATGCGGGCCATGGCATTGTTCGATTCGTTGGTCAGCGTGGACTTGAGTTCGATCAGCCGCCTTTCGTCGGCATCCGCGTCGGTCAGGCGCTTGCTGGCCGATTCGAAGTTGGCATTCAGGCCGGCCAGTCGATCCGACTGCGTGGCGACCAAGGCGTCTTGCAAGTCCTGCAATTCGCGGTTGCCTTCCGATGCCGCAGTGAACAGGGCTTCCAGTTTTGGATAGGTGGAATCGATGTCCGCGAACAGGGAGAGGCGTTGTTCGACGGGCGCGATGCTCTTGACCTGCGCATTGGCTTTTTCCAGTGCGGCTTGTGCATTGTCGTGGGCGGCTTGAGCGGCCTGGCGCTGCGCGTCGCTGTTGCCGCGTCCGATCAGCAGTTCGTTGGGGGCGGACAGGCGCATGCGCTCCACGCCGCCACCGGAGCTGACCATGCCATCGCTGGACAACGCCTTGGTGCCGGCCTGCAGTTGTTCGGCGCCGTTGGCCAGCGACAACTGTCCCAATTCACCTTGCAGGTAACGCACGGCGGCTTTGTCGTCGCCTTCGATCAACTGCGCGCCGAACCGGCCGCCGCCGCGTGCGACCCAGGCGCGACCGCGCGATGGCAGGGCCAGCTTGACCCGGAAAATGCCGCGCGCGTCCTTGTGTTCCTTGTAAAGCCGGATGGCATCCAGCTCGCGTGCCTCCGGCACCAGCAATGCATCGATGTGGATGCCCAGATAAGCTTCCAGCGCCGGCTGCCATTGCGGGTCTGCGATCTTCACCAGATCGCAGATCGGTTGCGCATCGATCCCGGCATCGGCCAGCAGGCGTTGAAGCGCGATCACTGGCTGGCGCAGTTGGGCCAGCCCGCGCTGGCTGCGCTCCCGATCGCTGCGCGCGTCGCGCAATGCATCGCGGGCCTTTTCCGCTTCGCGTTCGGCGGCGGACAAGGCTTTGTTGACCAGGCCGCGGATGTGGGCCATCGCCTGCATGGCTGACTGCAGGGCGATGGGTTCCGGGACGCGGAGTGCATCGGCATTGCGTTGCAGGTCGAGCAGTTGGCTCACGGCATCCTCGAAATCGCCTTGCTGGTCGCCCATCGCCGGCAATTTTCCGGCGGCGATGGCCGTTTCCAGCGCCAGTTTCAGCAGATTGGCGAGTTCCTTGCGGGTGGCCGCGTGCTGGCTTTCCTTGTCCTTCAGGCGTCCGGACTCGCCGGCCTGCTGCTGGTATTCCGAATCGCGGCTGCGCAGTTCGAACGCGCGATCGCGCGCCTTTTGCGCCTGTTCCTTCTCGGTGCTCGCGCGCGCCAGATCCAGCACGGCCTTTTCCAGTTGCCGATCCAGTTCCTCGGCCTTTTCTCGCTGGTCCCCCAGTTCCTCGCCGACACGTTCCGTTTCGTACAGTGCGCGCAATGCCTCCAGATTGGCATGGGTGGTGCGCTCGCGCTTGACTTGCGCGTACTTGTCGGCCACCTCGCCCGCGCGGTCGATGCGATCCTTCAGGCGACGGATCATCTCGCGCACGTCGCGGAATTGCTCAAGCCGGGTGCGGAACGCCTTCACATTGGTCAGGCGCTGCTCGATCAGGTGGTGGCGCAGGGTCTCGTCGAGATCGTCCACATCCTTGTTGAGCTTGAGCGAACGCGCGAACGCCGAACGGATGGCGCGGGTATTCGGGCGCTCGCCGGGGGACGCCAAGTGCCCGATGAAAAGCTGACGCAGGAAGTCTTCGCGGTTCTGGGTGAAGACGGGCGTGGTACCGGCCAGCGTGCAGGCATCCTTGGCCACGTGCTGGAACTTCCGCCAGGGCAGGATGGTTTCCCGCTCGGCATCTGGGTCCACATGGTCGCGGGTGGTCAACGCCACGCCGGGCAGGATGTAGAGGCTGTTGAACGTGTGATCCGGGTCTTCGGTGCTGGCAGAAAGCGACACGCCTGCAGTAACCGGCACCTCGGTGTCCGCATCGCGAAACACCAGGTTGATGTAGGTATTGGCCGTGGTCCGGCAGCGTTCCGATTCGCTCTGGCCGTAGACGCCCAGGCAGTATTCACGCAGGGTGCGGGCGCGCTTCTTGCCCTCGCCGGAGGCGTTGAAGTGGGTTCTGTTGCTGTCGGCGGCCAGCAGCACGATCTGGAAGGCATCCAGCAAGGCGGTCTTGCCGGTGCCGTTCGGGCCGAGGAAGGCGGTATTGCCGCCCAGTTGCAGATCTTCCCGCTCGTAGAGGAAGTACTGCACCATCCCCAGCGCTTCAAGCTGCTTCATCGGATTCTTCCCCTTCCAGCGCGTTGGCATGCGCCGCCAGTTGCAACAGCGCGGTTTCGCCCAACACATCGACGATGCCGGGACGGATCACTACCTGCTGGCGTTGCTCGTCGTTCGTGTCTTCCAGCCGGGCGATGCCGTAGCGTTTCATCGCCTGCAATTGCTCGTTGAGCGCGGCGGTGACCGGCAGTTCGCGGTTGAGCAGGTCCTTGTAGGCGCGCTCCAGTTCGATCATGTCGATGAAAGCTTCGCCGGCGACGATCTCGGTGGCGTGCATCTTGTCGTCGTACAGGCGACGCAGCACCAGCGCCAGACGCGTTTCCGACAGGCGCATCTTGTCGGCGACGTACTGGTTTGGCGTGGCGACCACGTAACCCATGTGCGGGTTGTGGATGACGGTCATGCCGAGCTGGGCGAGCAGGACGTCATACTCCTTGCGGTGCTTGACGATCAGCTCGTAGGCGATGCGGCTGCGCGGGTCGCCGGCGTACAGCACCTGCTCCATGGCCAGCCGGTAGCCGGCTTTCTGGTAATCGCTTTCGGCATGCGTCTGGCTTAGCGCGGCCAGTCGTTCCCAGTGGCTCATCGGCTGGGCTCCAGCAGGATGTGGAATCGGGGATGTTCGAAGTAGGCGTTGCGGGTCATGGCGTCGGGCAGGAAGCCGATGCGCACGCCCCGAAGCATCTGCAGTTGCGGGTCGGAGCGGCGTTGCGATGGCGGACAGGCGCCGTGCGCGGCGATCAGCAGCAGGCGCTGGTAGCAGCACAAGTCGTTGATCGAATCGATCGTCAGTTCATCGGAGTTGATGGCGGTTCGCGTCGTACCAAGGTGACGCACGACGTAGTTGGCCAGTTTCACCTTGTCCACCAGGCGGTTGTCGGCCATGCGCTTGCGCAGCAGTTCCATCGCCAGTTCCTGCAAGGTCGGCGGACGCTTGTCCACCGCCGTGGCGGCGATGGGCTTGGTCGTCATGCGCGGTTTGGCGAGGAGTTCCCGGCCCGCATGACGGAAACCGGACGCGGCGGGCAGCGCCGCATGTCCTTCCTCCAGCCGGTCTGTGGCCTGCAATGCGCGGGCGAGCAATTTGTCCAACCGCTTGGGCGCGCGCATCTTGTATTCGATGAAGGCGATGGCGCGCTGATTGGCGTCGCGGATCTCCTCGTCCAGTCGCTGCAACTGCTCGTCCACGTCCTTCAGGCGCAGCAGCAGGCGGGTGTCGCGTTCGTAGAGAAACTCGGCGCGGATGCGGTCGCCACCGGCTTTCTTTTCCTGGTACCAGCCGACCAGCGCTTCGCGTCGCGATACGTCGTGCTGCAACTGCAAGGTCGTGGCGATGATCTGCGAGCGATGCTGCAGCGGATGATCCCTGGTGCGCAGTTCGCTGTAATCGGCGATGAAGACCTTTTCGACGTATTCCTCGAAGAAGCCGCGCACGAACTCGCGCGCCGAGGTGCGCTTCATCAGCGCATCCATCAGATCCTGGACGCGGCAGCCGGTATTCGCGATGTGCGCCATGCATTGCTTGGCCTGCTTGGCTGCCTCGACGTATTGACCAAGCTCGCCCTCTGCCACGGCGCGCAGGTTGAAGTGGATCGACCGCACCTTGCTGCCGAGAAACTCCGGCTCGTGGCGGGCAAACTCGCAGAGCACGGAGTGGAACTGGGCGATGATCGGGCGCAGCGTGATCATTTCGGCCACGCCGCGGCGTCGCTGGCTCAGCCAGCCGGATTCGACCAAGGTGCGGACGATCTCGTGCGCGCGGTTCGCGACAGGGGTTTCGAGCGCTTCCTCCCACGGATCGTCCGCAGCCAACAGTGTTTCGATCTTGCGCACTACGACCGGCTTGGGCGTTTCCTCGCCCGGGGAGCGCCCGCCATCGCCCCACATCTCGTCGATCAGGCGGCAAAGCAGGTTCCAGTAGCGGCGGCTGTTGGGCGCGGCGAGCGGGCCGAACAGCTCGGGCGACAGCCGGTTGAACAGCGGCGGGATGTCGTCTTCAAAGGGCGTGGATGAACGCACTGCGGACTCTGCGGATGCCTCCTGCCGCATCATATACAGTTCGATCTCGGGAGTTGAGACGGTTGGAGAGTGGTCAGGCGGGTTGCTGCAAGTCCAACACCGGCTCGAAATCGAAGGCGAGCTGCCTTGAGATGCGTTCGTATTGCGCCATGCGCCAAGCACCAAGTCGGGATGGTTCCTGCGGTTGCAGCGCAATGGCAGTTTGATAGGTGGCACGCTGCGCGGCGCATAGGCCGCTATGCGAGGGGTGCAACGAAAAGGCCCGGCATTACCGAGCCTTTCACGTCCCTGCGTTACCGCTCCGAAAGCGTTCGGATTACTGCGGCTGCCAGCGCAGCCCCAGGCTCCATTCGCGGCCCGGCTGATTGTAGTAGGCGGTGGTGTCGTAGCGACGGTCGAACGCGTTCACCAGGCTTGCCTGCAGGCTCCAGTCAGCGGCGAAACGCCACGTCGCGCGCGCATCGACGGTGCCGTAGCCGCCCACCCGCAGCGTGTTGGCCACATCGTCCCAGCGCGCGCCTTCGCCGATGCCGCTGATGCCGAAGCCGAAGTCGCCGAGATCGCGGTCGAGGTCGACCCGCGCGCTACGTTGCGGCCTGCGCGGCAACCGTTTGCCATGGTTGGCGCCGACGCTGAGGTTGCGTGCATCCAGCGTGCCGAGCTGGCCGCGGAGATCCCACTCGCCAAGCTGCGTGCTGGCGGTCAATTCGATGCCGCGGATGCGCGAGGTCTCGATGTTGTTGGCCATGAAGATCGCGGTGTCGTACACGATCAGGTCGTCGATGTCGTTCTGGTAGGCATTGAGCTGGAACTGCCAGCCGTCGTTGTCGTGGCGCAGCGACAGTTCGCTGCTGCGCGCGGCTTCCGGGCGCAGCGCCGGGTTGCCGTAGTAGGGGTAGTACAGCTCGTTGAAGCTCGGTGCCTTGAACGCGGTGGCATGGCTCGCGGTCACGCGCCAGCCTTCGCCGAAGCCCATGCCCCAGGCGATGCCGCCGGTGCCGTGGCCGCCGAACTGGTCGTTGTCGTCGCGGCGCGCGCTGAGTTGCAGCTCATGCGCGCCGAACGTGCCCTGGTACTGCGCGAATACCGCGCGGTTGCCGCGGGATTTCGCGAACGGCGACCACGGATCGACCACGTTCGCACTGTCGCGCAGCCAGTCGAAGCCTG
Organism: Thermomonas sp.; assembly: GCF_041919455.1. Classification (GTDB taxonomy): domain Bacteria; phylum Pseudomonadota; class Gammaproteobacteria; order Xanthomonadales; family Xanthomonadaceae; genus Thermomonas. The sequence goes on along the minus strand of NZ_JAYRTQ010000007.1, from coordinate 46,321 downwards.
CGGTCAGCACCTGCCCGCTGGCGATGGTGAAGTCGCCCTGCAGGTTCGCGCTGTCGCGGGTGGTGGTGTAGCGATTGGCGAGCATGCTTCCGATGTAGTTGTCGGAGTCGTCGGTGTTGCGGCCGGCGGTGAGCTTGAGCGCGACCGTATCAGATGGCGTCCAGCGCAGGCTGCCGCCGACCACCTGCTGGACGATGTCGGAATTGTCCTGGTAATCGCCGTCGTAGTCGTTGTGGCCCTCGGCGCGGAACGCGCGCGCATCGAGTTGCCAGGCCTCGTTCGGCGCGAAGTCCGCACGCACCGTGGCGCTGTTGTTGCGGTAACCGTCGCGATCCAGATGCGTGCCCGGCACGATGAAGCAGCCGGCGCCTTCCCACGTGTCGGGGTTGTAGTTGCCGAGGCAAGCATTGATGCCATCCGTCGACTGGTGCGCCACGTCCACGCCCACGCCGCCGCGCGCGCTGCGCAGGTCGACGCCGGCCGAGGCCTCACGCAAGCCATTGCTGCCGGCGGCGATGCGTCCGCGCCCGTGCACGCCTTCGCCGCCTGCGCCGCGGCGGGTGAACACCTGGATCACGCCGCCGATCGCGTCCGCGCCGTACAGCGACGAACGCGGCCCGCGCACGATCTCGATGCGCTCGATCTGCGCCAGCGGGATGTCCTGCAGCGAGGTCAGGCCTGACGTGGACGACCCCACGCGGATGCCGTCGACCAGGAACAACGTGTGGTCGGACTCGGTGCCGCGCAGGAACAGCGTGCTGAGCTTGCCCATGCCGCCCTGGTTGACGATGGTGATGCCGGCGCGCCCGCGCAGCAGTTCCGGCAGCGAACGCGCGCTGCTGGCGTCGAGTTGCTCGCGGCCGATCACTTCGACCGCCGCCAATGCGGCATCGGCGGTGATCGCGGTGCGGGTGGCGGTGACCACCAGGTTGTCGAGGTCCTTCGCATCATCGCTCTGCGCAAGGGCGAGCGAGGGCAAGGACAAGGCCAGCGCGAGAGCGCTCAAGCGAAGCGGGGTATTGCGACATTGCATGACGGTTCTCCGGCGCGCACGCCCGCGCGCCCAACAGGAAGGGCGGCTGCGAAACACGCGGGAACAGGGACGGGCGATGCAGGAAACGACATGCGCGACGTCGCGCAATGCCCGCCGCATCGCAACCAACAACTTCAAGGCCGGTCTCCGGGCTGGCGAGCGGAACGACACGCCCAGCGAGGGCCTTCATTCCCGCCTGGCGCCTTCCCATGCGGCATCGAGTCGATGCGTGCACAGTGGCCGATGCCGGGCTTGTCTCGCTTACCGTTGCGGGGGCAGCGCCGGACTGGAGCGCCACGCGCGCTCGTCACCGGCTTCCCGTTTCAATCCTCGGGCGGATGCCGTCGGATCACCTTGAAGCGCGCGCAGTGTACGGGGGAAATGGGGTCAGAGTGAATTTTTTGCCGAACCCGTTCGGACTATCAGAGGACGGGATCGAAAAACTTCACTCTGACCCCATTTGCCTGCTACTCCGACACGTTCGGACCGCCGCGGTCGTCGTCGAACAGGGCGAGCGCGGGCACGCTGGTGTCTTCGTACTGGGTCGTGGTGACCGGGGTGGCCGCGGGCCGCCCGCGAGGCGGCGGCAACAGCGCGATGGCGGCCTCCGCGGCCTGCACCAGTTCGTTGCGGCGTGCTTCGGGGACTTCCTGCCAGTGGCAGTCCTGCAGTGCGCCTTCCAGCGAATACAGCAGGTTGAGGCTGGGCTTGAAGCCGGCGCGGCGCACCTTCATGAAGGCATCCACGGCGCCGATCGCGGCCACGTCCTGCAGCGACCGCAGGCCGACCTGGCGCAGCCACGCGGCGGATTTCGGGCCGATGTTGCGCAGTTTGGGTCCGGCTGTGCTCACTGCAACGACTCCAGGAATGCCTGGGCGATCGCCTCCAGGCCTTGCTGGTCTTCAACGGAAAAACGCGCGTGGAGCGGACTGTCCAGGTCGAACACGCCGATCAATTGGCCATCCGCGCTGACCAACGGCACCACCAGTTCGGAATTGCTCGCCGAATCACAGGCGATGTGGCCCGGGAACGCATGCACGTCCTCGATCCGCTGGGTCTCGCGGCTGCGCGCGGCCGCGCCGCACACGCCCTTGTCCAGCGGGATGCGCACGCAGGCCGGCAGGCCCTGGAACGGACCGACCACCAGTTCCGTGCCGTCGAAGAAATAGAAGCCGACCCAGTTCAGCCCGGGCAGCGCGTGGTAGACCAGCGCGGACAGGTTGGCGGCATTGGCGATGCGGTCGCGTTCGCCGTGCAGCAGGGCGCGCGCCTGTTCGAGCAGTTGCGCGTACTGGTCCGGCTTGCTGCCGGTCAATTCGATGGCGGAGAAGCTCATGGCCGCAGTGTAGCAACGCGCTGGCGAGCGATTACCATCGTCGCCGGGACACTGGGGAATGCATTCATGGACCTGTCGAAGTTGCCGGTGGAAGGGGGCGTGCGGCTGCGTGGCGAACAGGTCACGCGGCTGGAGACCTTCGTGGATGCCGCGTTCGCCTTCGCGATGACCCTGCTGGTGGTCTCGTTCGATGCGATGCCGGACAGCTTCGCCGAACTCTACGATGCACTGCGCCGGTTCCCTGCGTTTCTCGCCGGGTTCGCCATCCTTGCCCTGTTCTGGCACGCCCACCATCGTTTCAGCCGGCGCTATGGCCTCGAAGACGCGACCATCGTGTTCGCCAGCCTGGCGCTGGTCGCCGCCACCCTGTTCTACGTGTATCCGTTGCGGATGGTGATGTCGGCGGCGATGGGCTTTTTCACCGGTGGCTGGGCGCCCAGTGAGTTCAAGGTGGGCAGCTTCCTCGAATTCCGGCTGATCTTCGTGATCTACGGCGTCGGCTTCGCGGTGCTCGCGTCGATCATCGCGTGGATGAACCTGCACGCGCTGCGCAAGGCGGAGTTCCTGCAACTGGATGCGGCGGAACGGCTCGCCGCGGAGTCCGAGGTGGCGTTGAACCTGGTGCTGATCGCCTGCGCGAGCATCTCGGTTGCGGCGGCGTGGCTGATCCCGCCGCACATTGGCTGGTTGCAGGCGTTGCCGGGCATGGTCTATGGCCTGCTCGGGATCGTCATGCCGGTGGTGGGCATCCGCTATGCACGGCGCATCCAGGCACTCGCGGCGCAGCGAGAGGCTGCCTGATGTTCTCGGTCTACGTCACCGGCACCGACACCGGCATCGGCAAGACGCTCGCCAGTTGTACGTTGCTGCATGCCTTGCGCGCGCACGGCTTGCGCGCGGCGGGGATGAAGCCGGTGGCCAGCGGCTGCGAGCGCATCGATGGCGAATGGCGGAATGCCGATGCGCTGGCGTTGCAGGCCGCGGGCGAACCGGGCATCGCCTATGCGGACATCAATCCGTTCGCGCTGGAGCATCCACTCGCGCCTGAACTGGCTGCGCGCGATGCCGGCATCGACGTCGCATTGCCGCCGATCCTCGACGCGCATGCGCGGCTCGCGGCGCGTGCCGATGCCTTGATCGTGGAAGGCGTGGGGGGGTGGGCTGCCCCATTGTCGGCATCACTGATGCAGGCCGACCTGGTGCGTGCGTTGCGCCTGCCGGTGCTGCTGGTGGTCGGTTTGCGGTTGGGTTGTCTCAACCATGCGCTTTTGAGCGCGCGTGCGATCGCTGCGGATGGTGCGCACCTGGCCGGCTGGATTGCGTCGCATGTCGATCCCGCCATGGCACGGGTGGACGACAACATCGCGATGCTGCGCGCGCGCATGCCGGCGCCGTGCTGGGGTGTGTTGCCACATGCGCCCGGCGCCGATCCGGCGGCGATCGCGCGGCATCTGCGGATCCCGATGCTTGCGGAGTAACTCGCCGTGGAAATGGGGTCAGAGTGAAGTTTCCCCTCCAAGAATCAGGGACGAGTGAAGATAGTCGACGGGAAATTCACTCTGACCCCATTTCCATAGCCGGCACCTTCGCCGCAAAAAAACGCCCGGTTTCCCGGGCGTTTTCATTTCCTCTCGGCAATCCGATTAACCGTGTTGCGGCTCCGGCGGCGGCAGGCCGTCCACCGCCTCCGCGTCCACCTTGCGGTCGTGTGCATGGTCGCGGGCCAGGTACAGGTAGAACGCCGGCAGCACGAACAGGGTGAACAGCGTGCCGATGGTCATGCCGGACACGATCACCACGCCCATCGAGAAGCGCGAGGCCGCGCCGGGGCCCTTGGCGATCAGCAGCGGCACCATCGCGAACACCAGCGCTGCGGTTGTCATCAGCACCGGGCGCAGGCGGATGCCGGTGGCTTCCTCGATCGCCTCGCGCTTGGACATGCCCTGTTCCTGCAGCTTGTTGGCGAACTCCACGATCAGGATGCCGTGCTTGGAGATCACGCCCACCAGCGTCACCAGGCCGACCTGGGTGTAGATGTTGATGCTCATCCCCGGGAAGGCCTCGATGCCGCTGAAGCTCAGCACGTTGGCAACCAGTGCCAGCACGTTGAGCGCCAGCAGCGCGCCGCAGATCGCCATCGGCACGGTGAGCAGCATGATCAGCGCGTCGCGGAAGCTTTCGAACTGCGCGGAGAGCACCAGGAAGATCACGATCAATGCAAGCGCGAGGGTCAGCAGCATCGCCTGGCCTTCCTGCTTGAACTGGCGCGACTCGCCGGCGTAGTCCACCGAATAGCCCTGTGGGAGCACTTCCTTCGCGGCCTGGTCGAGGATCGCCAGCGCCTCGCCCTTGCTCACGCCGGGGCGCGGGGCGAAGGTGAGCGACACCGCATTGAGCTGCTGGAAGCGCTTCAGCGATTGCGGCTGGGTGCTTTCGGTGAGGGTGACGATGGTGGACAGCGGGATCAGCTCGCCATCGCGGGTGCGCGTGTAGTAGTTGTCCAGCGCGCTGGCGTTGAGGCGATCGCTGCGCTGCACCTGCGGGATCACCAGGTAGGAGCGATTCTGCATCGCGAAGCGGTTGGAGTAGCCGCCCGACAGCATCGCCGCCATGTCCGCGGCCAGCGTGCGCATGTCGATGCCGAGCGTCGCCGCCTTGTCGCGATCCACGTTGACCTGGATCTGCGGCTTGTCGATCTTCAGGTCCTTGTCCAGGAAGATGAAGCGCTTGCTTTCCATCGCCTTCATCAGGATCTGGTCCGCCAGTTCCGCCAGCTGGCTCAGGTCGCCGACGCCGCCGATGATGAACTCGCCGCCGCCGGCACCACCGCCCGCGCTGGGCAGCGAAGGCGGCACCAGGGCGAACACGTTGAGGCCGGTGACCTGCGACATCTTCGGTTGCAGGTCCTGCTGCAGCACCTGGTTGGTCGAACGCGTGCGCTCGCTCCACGGCTTCAGCACGAAGCCGGCCATCGCGCTGGGGCTGGCGCCACCGCCGCTGCCGCCGAAGCCGCCGTTGAACAGGAAGTAGTCCTGCAGCTCGGGGACGGTATTCACTATCTTGGCGATTTCTTCGGTGTAGCGCTCCACGTAATCCAGCGTCGCGGTGGGATCGGCGCTGGCCACCGAGAAGATGAAGCCCTCGTCTTCCAGCGGCGCCTGTTCCTTGGGCGCGCCCATGTAAAGGAACGCGCAACTCACCAGAACGATCAGGCCGAACACCGCGACCACGGACTTGGTGTCCATCGCGCCATGCAGCTTGCGCTGGTAACCCAGGCGCAGCTTCTCGAATTTCTCGTCCAGCCACAGCTCCAGCTTGCCCTTCGGATGATCCGGATCGTGGGCGATCAGGATCCGCGAGCTCATCATCGGCGTCAGGGTCAGCGCGATCACGCCGGACAGCAGCACCGCGCCGGCCAGGGTGAACGCGAACTCGGTGAACAGCACGCCGGTGAGGCCGCCCTGGAAGCCGATCGGCAGGTACACCGCGATCAGCGTCGTCGTCATCGCCACCACCGGCCACGCCAGTTCGCGCGCGCCGCGGATCGCGGCGTCGAACGGCGTCATGCCTTCTTCGATATGCCGGTGGATGTTCTCCAGCACGATGATCGCGTCGTCCACCACGATGCCGATCGCCAGCACCATCGCCAGCAGGGTCAGCAGGTTGATGGTGAAGCCCATCAGCAGCATCAGGAACAGCGCGCCGATCAGCGACAGCGGGATCGTCACCGCCGGGATCAGCACGCTGCGGAACGACCCGAGGAACAGGAAGATCACCACGATCACGATGATCATCGCCTCGATGATCGTGCTGATGACCTCGTTGATCGCGTCCTGGATCGCCTCGGTGCTGTCGTACGGGATGGTCGCCTTCACGCCCTGCGGCAACTGCGGGACGATTTCGCCGTCCCACACCTTGCGCACGTCCTTGATGACGTCCAGCGAGTTGGCATCGGGGGCGACGAAGATGCCCATGAAGGTTGCGGATTCGCCGTTGATGCGCACCGAGGTGCCGTAGCTCTCCGAACCCAGCACCACGTCGGCGATGTCGCCCAGCCGCACGATGGCACCGCCTTCCTCGCGCACCACCAGCTTGCGGAATTCCTCGGCGTTGCGCAGGTCGGTGCGCGCAGTCATGTCGATCGCGACCATCTGGCCCTTGGTCGAGCCCACCGCGGCCAGCACGTTGTTCGAGGACAGCGCGTTGGACACGTCGCTGGCGGTGACCTTGTAGGCGGTCATCCGGTCCGGCTTCAGCCAGATGCGCATGGCGAAGGTGCCGGCGCCGAGGATGTCCGCGCGCTGCACGCCGTCGATGGTGACCAGCTTCGGCTGGATGACGCGGGTGATGTAGTCGGTGATCTGATTGTTGTCCAGGGTCTCGCTGGCCAGCGACACGTACATCGCCGCGATCTGCTGGCCTTGCTGCAGGTCGATCACCGGCGCTTCGGACTCGGCCGGCAACTGGCCGCGCATCTTGTTGACCTTGGCCGAGATCTGGGTGAGCGCCTCGTTCGGGTCGCGGTCCAGCTGGATGTAGGCCTGGATCGAGCTGATGCCGGCGGCACTGGTCGACGTCAGGTAGTCGATGCCCTCGGCGCTGGCGATCTCGCGTTCCAGCGGGGTGGTGATGAAGCCCTGGATCAGGTCGGCGTCGGCACCGAAGTAGGTGGTGCTGATGTTGACGACCGCGTTGCGCATTTCCGGGTACTGGCGCACGTTCAATTCGCTGAAGGCGCGCAGGCCGAACAGCAGGATGAACAGGCTGACGACCAGCGCCAGCACCGGTTTCCGGATGAAGAGATCGGTGAATTTCATGGTTTTGTTCTCCCGCTCGGCCACGTACGGCGAGGGTCGGTGGGACGCCCGGCGATCCACCGGGCGTTCGACGATTCAGGCGGTGCGATCAGCGCGGGCGCATCAACGGTTTTCCGGCGTCGGGCTGGCGTCGGCCGACGGCTGGATGGCGTCGTTGATGGTGACCTCGGCATCGTTGCGCAGCTTGAGCAGGCCGCTGGTCACGATCTGCTCGCCGGCCTTGAGGCCGTCGGTGACCACGATCAGGTCGCCCTGGGTCGCGCCGGTCTTGATGAAGCGCTGGGTGACGATGAGCTTGTCGCCGGTGAGATCCTTGCCCTGCATGTCCTTCTCGCCCGGCTTGCGCGGGGTCTTGCTGATCACGAACACCGCGTTGCCGTACGGGTTGAAGCTCACCGCGGTCTGCGGGATGACCAGCACGTCGCGCTCGCCGCCCAGGGCGAAGCTGACCTTGGCGAAACTGCCGGGACGCAGGGCGCCATCCGGGTTCGCGAACGTCGCCTGTGCCTTGAAGTTGCGCGTGCTCGCATCGACCAGAGGCTCCACCGCGGTGACCCGGCCGTCGAAGGTCTGGCCCGGCAGCGCATCCACGCTGGCGCGCACCGCGGTGCCTTCGATCATCTTGCCGATCTGCTGCTCCGGCAGGCTGAAGTCCAGGTAGATCGGATCCAGCTGCTGCAGGCTGACCATCGCCGCGCCCGGCGCGACGTACTGGCCCAGGTTCACCTTGCGCAGGCCGAGCACGCCGGAAAACGGCGCGCGGATGGTCTTCTGCGCGATCAGCGCGCGCTGCGCCTCGACCTGCGCGCGGGCGCTCGCCGCGGCGGCGACGCGCTGTTGCACGTCGTCCAGCGAGACCAGCTTGTCCTTGCCCAGCTTCTGCCAGCGCTCCGCCTGCACGTTGGCCAGCTTGGCCGAGGTTTCCAGCGCGGCGAGCGTGGCTTCCTCGTTGGCGGCGTTGAGGCGGAACAGCACGGTGCCGGCGGAGACGCGCTGGCCCGGCTGGAACTCGATCGCGCGAACCACGCCTCCGGCCTCGGTGGTGATGTCGGTGCCGTTGATCGCCACGAACGTGCCCACCGCCTCGCCGTTGTCGGTCCAGCGCTGGGTCTTGGCGACATAGGAACTCACCGCGACGGCCGGCTGCGGCATGTTGTCGAAGAAGTTGTTGGTCTGCTTGGCGAAGAACGCCTTGATCGCGAACACGCCACCGAACACCACGGCGACCCCGACCAGCATCAGGACCCAGCGAAGGGTGGCGTTGGGTTTGCGCTTGGCGGGGGATTTGGACATGGGGAGGCCTCGGATCTTGGCTATATTGAACTGTTCAGTGCAATATTGTGCCCGTGAATGCGATCAGGACGCAATCGTGACTGACGACAGGGTGGCGCTTGCATGTGTACGAATGACGCGCGACGGCCGTTCTTTTCGACAGCGATCCGCCGATTAAAGTACGGACACACGCGGAGCAGGAGCGGCACGATGGGGACACAGCGGCGTCGCACATGGCGAGACGCGGGCAATCGGTGGGCGATGATCATCGCGCTGGGCGGCATGCTCGCGATTCCGTGCGCCGCCAGCGCGGCTCCGCCGGCACAGCCGGATCCGGACTGCGTGGGCGTGGTGCTGGGCGGCGGCGGTGCGCGCGGCATCGCCCACATCGGCGTGCTGAAAGTGCTGGAGCGCGAGCGCATCCCGGTCTGCGCGGTCAGCGGCACCAGCATGGGCGCGATCGTCGGCGGGCTGTACGCCACCGGCTACGACGCGGCGGAACTCGAAAAGATCGTCGGCGCGATCGACTGGGCCGGGATGTTCGTCGACGACCCGCCGCGCCCGGACTTGCCGATGGAGCGCAAGGACGAGGATTTCCGCCACCTGCTCGATCTCGAGATCGGCTACAAGGATGGACGGCTGGGCTTCCCGGTCGGCCTGGTGCGCGGGCAGAAGCTCATGCTGCTGCTGCGCCGGCTCACCCTCTCGACGTGGCGCGCCGAGGATTTCGATGCGCTGCCGATCCCGTTCCGCGCGGTGTCCGCGGACATCGTGACCGGCAGGAAAGTGGTGTTCGCCGATGGCGACCTGGCCCTGGCGATCCGCGCCAGCATGTCGGTGCCGGGCGCGTTCGCGCCGGTCAAGGTCGGCGACCAACTGCTGGTCGATGGCGGCATGGCCGAGAACGTGCCGATCGACGAGATGCGCGCGATGGGCGTGCCGCGGATGGTGGTGGTCGATGTCGGCTCGAAGCTGCTGGGGGCGGAGGGCCTGACCAATCCCGCAGTCATCCTCGACCAGATGATCACCGCGCTGATGACCGAGAAGACCGAGCGCAGCCTGGCCACGCTCGATGTCGGCGACGTGCTGATCCGCCCCGAGCTGGGCGACATCACCTCCGGCCAGTTCAATCGCACCGCTGAAGCGGTCGCGGTCGGCGAGCGCGCCGCCGAGGCGATGCTGCCGCAACTCCGGCGCTATGCGGTGTCGGCAGAACGCTATGCGGCGTTGCGCGCAGGCCAGCATCGGCGCGATTTCGACCCGGGCCTGGTCGCGTTCCTCGACGTGGAGCCCGGGCATACGCCGTCGGCGACGCGCCACGTGGCCTGGGCCACCGAAGGCCTGGTCGGCAAGCCGTTCGATGTGGACAAGGTGGAGCACGCCGTTGGCCGCGCCTACGGCGATGGTCGCTTCGAGCAGATCGGCTATCGCCTGGTCGAGCGCGACGGCCAGGCCGGGCTGGAGGTGATCCCCACGCAGAAGCCGTGGACCGCGTTCGGCCGCATCGGCCTGCAACTGGACGACAATTTCAACGGTCGCAACAACTACCTGCTGTCCGCGGAGCTGACCTTCAACGATGCGAACCGCATCGGCGGCAAGTGGCGCAACCTGCTGCAACTCGGGCGTGTCACCGGGCTGCGTTCCGAATTCGTGCAGCCATTCGGCGAGGCCGGTGCCTTCTACATCAAGCCGTCGCTGGAGATCCGCGGCGATTCCTTGCCACTGTCGGTGGATGGCCAGCAGGTGGCCGAATACCGATTGGTGCGCCGGCAACTGGACATCGAGGCGGGGTATTCGCCGTCGCCGCACTGGCGGATCGGGCTGGCTGCGATCGGCGGCCGCGACCGCGCGCGGCGGATCGTGGGCGATCCAGGCCAGTTCGTGGGAGGCGCCGAATCCTTCGCCGGCCTGCGCGTGAATGCGACCTGGGACACCCTGGACAGCGTCAGCTTCCCGACCACGGGCCTGCGCGCCACCGCCGAACTGGTCTCGCTGCATCCGTGGGGCGGCACTACCCTGGACGGAGAGGTCATGCGGATGTCGCTGGACTGGGCCTATTCCAGGGATCGCTACCACCTGCTGCTGGGCACGCGGTTGGCCAGCGCGCTGCAGGAAGACGGCTTCTTCCAGGCGCAGACCTTCCTCGGCGGCTTCCTCAACCTGTCCGGCTTCGGCGAGCGCTCGCTGGTCGGCAACCAGGCCGCACTGGCGCGCGCGGTGCTGTACCGGCGGGTCGGCGACACCACCCGCATCTTCGCCATGCCGATGTTCGTCGGCGGCAGCCTGGAGGCAGGCAACGTGTGGGATCGTCGCGACGACGTGGATTTCGGTTCGCTGGTGGTCGGCGGCAGCCTGTTCACCGGCTTCGACACCCCGCTCGGTCCGATCTTCCTGGGCTATGGCCGCAACCAGACCGGTGCCGATTCCTGGTATCTCAGCTTCGGCTCGCTGCTGCGGCAGGAACCGAAGTAATCCCCCGCCGAGGCCATTCGCCGAGGCAATAAAAACCCGGCAGACGAGCTGCCGGGTGGGGGGTCGCAGGGCCCGAGGGAGGGGGCGTGCCCTGCGATGTAACGCGGTGCCGCGATTACTTCTTCGAAGCGGCCTTGGTGACCTTCTCGACTTCGGCGGTCGCCTGCGCGGTCGCCTTCTCGAACTGGCCCTTGGCCAGTGCGCCGATGGCTTCGTTGGTCTTGACGGTGTTGGCGAACACTTCCTGCGCGGTGCCGAAGCTGCGCTCGGTGGCGGTGCGGGCGATCTGCACGCCCTTCGGCATCACGCTCTTGAAGCCCTCGACGTCACGCACGTCGATCAGCTCGTTCCAGAACGCGAATGCGGCGGTGGTGTTCTCTTCGAACGTGGCCAGCTGCAGGCCGAACGCCTTCTGGGCGTTGTCGATGGCGAGGCGGTTGGCGTTGGCGGCAACGTCGGCGAACTGGCTGGTCGCCTTAGTGAACTGGTCGTTGAACTGGTACATGGCGGAATCCTGCTTGGTCACGCCGGCAGGGATTGCCGGTTTGTGCGATGCAACATAACCCGGGAAATGTTGCGATGCAACATCGAGCCGACGAACGGTTCCCTGCAGTTCATCTTCGTGGCAACCAAGATCCGCGCGCGCGGCCTAGCCGGTGCCGCCACGCCTGTTGCCCAGCAACGCCGGTCGACCGGTCATGACCGGCGCAAGCTCCGAGTCCGGATGCGGCACCGCATCGACCCCCGCCACCGCGCGTGCATAGGGCGCAAGGTGGTTGAGTGCCCGCGCGTACACGCTGCGCTTGAAGGTCACCACATGCGCCATCGGGTACCAGAAATCGACCCAGCGCCAGCTGTCGAACTCGGGTTTGTCGGTCAGGTCGAGCCGCAGGTCGGCGTCGCCTCCGCGAAACCGCAGCAGGAACCACACCTGCTTCTGGCCGATGCAGACCAGTCGATCCTGGCGGCGCACCGCCCGGGCCGGCAATCGATAGCGCAGCCAGCCCGGCGTCACCCCGAGCACGTCGACATGTTGCGGAAGCAGGCCGGTTTCCTCGCGCAGTTCGCGATACATCGCCTCGAGCGGGGTCTCGTCGGTGTTCATCCCGCCCTGCGGGAACTGCCAACCGTCCCGGTGCACGCGCCGCGCCCAGAACAGCCGTCCATCCTCGTGCATCAGCACGATGCCCACGTTGGGGCGAAAGCCGTCCGGATCGATCACGATCGGACTCCCGAGATGCCGGGGCAATGCCCTGATGCTTCGACTCTGCCAGCGCGGCAGGCGGTGGGCAAGCGATGCGGGGCGGATTGACGCGCCCCCGCCGGACATGAATAATTCCGGGTTCTGCGCCGGCTATGTAGCTCAGCCGGTTAGAGCACAGCACTCATAATGCTGGGGTCGGTGGTTCGAGTCCACCCATAGCCACCACGGCGCAGCGCGCAACCCCGCCATCGGCGGGGTTTTTCGTTTCTTTCCCGCGGGATGCCGGCATGGACATCTTCAAGGTCTTCACCATCGAGGCCGCGCACCGGCTGCCCAACGTGCCCGAAGGCCACAAGTGCGCGCGCGTGCACGGGCATTCGTTCCGCATCGAACTGCATGTCTCCGGCGAGCCGGATCCGCATTTCGGCTGGATCATGGATTTTTCCGAATTGAAGGCCGCGTTCCAGCCGCTGTACGACCAGCTTGACCATCATTACCTCAACGACATCGACGGCCTGGCCAACCCGACCAGCGAACGCCTGGCCACGTGGATCTGGGACCGGCTGAAGCCGGTGGTGCCGATGCTGTCGGAAGTCGTGGTGCACGAGACCTGCACGTCCGGCTGTCGCTATCGAGGCCCGGCCTGAGCGCCGAACTGCTCAACGATTGACAATCATTCGCGTTTGAGATCAAATCGCGTCATTGATCTTGCGAGTGGTGCGATGTACGTCTGCATCTGCAATGGCGTCACCGAACAGCAGGTCCGCGATGCCGCTGAGGCCGGCTGCGCCTCGGTGGCCGAACTGACCATGCGTACGGGTGCCGGGGCCAACTGCGGTTCCTGCATCGGCCTGGCCTCCGAGTTGCTGGATGAGCACCACGCGCGGCGAGCCTTGCCGCTGCCGATGCTGGCACAGGCCGCCTGATCGTATCTCCCGCCGCGCGTTCCGCGCCGGCAATCGATCCGCGACGGTCTCCACCAGGACGGAATCCGCAACAACGCGAGGCATGATGCGGACGATTCGCGTTCCGTCATCGATCGTCCGCAGGCGCTAGATTGCCCGCACTCCACGCACACGGATTGCAGCCATGAAGGGCGACGCCAAGGTCATCGAATTCCTCAACAAGGCGCTCTACAACGAGCTGACCGCGATCAACCAGTACTTCCTGCACGCCAAGATGCTGAAGAACTGGGGCCTGAAGGAACTGGCCGAACACGAGTACCACGAGTCGATCGACGAAATGAAGCACGCGGACACCCTGTCCGAGCGCATCCTGTTCCTCGACGGCCTGCCCAATTTCCAGGCGTTGGGCCGCCTGCGCATCGGCGAGAACCCGCTGGAAGTCCTGCGTGCCGACCTGGCCCTGGAACTCGAGGCCATCCCGTTGCTGCGCGAGGCGATCGCGCATTGCGAAACGGTCAACGACTACGGCAGCCGCAAGCTGTTCGCCGACATCCTGGTGTCCGAGGAAGAGCACGTCGACTGGATCGAAACCCAGTTGTCGCTGATCGAACGGATCGGCGAGCCCAATTACCTGGCGCAGCAACTCGACAAGGGCTGACCGCGCGGAACCTCAGGTCTTGTCGAGCTGCGCCTGCAGCGCGGCACGGACCTGGGCGAATTCGCCGACGATGCGCGCCACCGCGGTGGCCGGTTGGGTCAGGGTGCCGTCGCGTGCGCCGTGTTCGAGGTCGCGCGCGGCATCGGCGAGGGTCGTCGCCCCCACGTTCGCGCTGGACGACTTGAGGGTGTGTGCCGCCACCCGCAATGCGATCGGGTCGTTGCCGACCGCGGCACGCTCCAGTTGGGCGATCAGCCGCGGCGCGTCTTCCAGGTAGACCGCGATGATCTTGTCGACTTCGCCGCCGAGTACCTCGCGCAACTCGTCGAGGACCGACGCATTGATCACCACCGGCGATCGTGCGGCGATCTGTTCGATCGGCGGCAGGGTAGCCGGCACCGCCAGGCTGACCCCGCGCCAGCGTTCGATGCAGCGCTCCAGGTCGTTGCGGGTCACCGGCTTGGCCAGGTAGTCGTCCATGCCGGCGTCCAGGCACTTCTGGCGATCGCCGGCCATGGCATTGGCGGTCATCGCCACGATCGGCACCCGGTGCTCGGCGTTGCGCTGCTGTTCCAGCTCGCGCCAGCGGCGGGTCGCGCTGTAGCCATCCAGCACCGGCATCTGGCAGTCCATCAGCACCAGGTCGAAGCCGCCGGTTTCCAGTTTCTCCAGCGCCACCTGGCCGTTGCCGGCGGTGTCGCATTCCGCGCCCAGGACCTGCAGCAGGCGCTGCGCGACCATCAGGTTCACCGGATTGTCCTCGACCAGCAGGATTCGCGCCTTGCGCTCCGGGTCGGGCGCGGGTGCCTTGGCTGCCGGTGCCGGATGCTGGTCGTGGCGCGCCCAGGACACGCCGGAGGCCGACAGCACCGAACGCAGGTCGGCATCTTCCGCATTGCGCGGGATCACGATCGCCGAGACCGGCAGGTCGAGCGAGGTGGCATCCTCGCCGCGCAGGTAGACCAGGCGCGCATCGCCGTACTGGTTCTTGCGCTCCATGTTGCGCGACAGCGAGACGGCGGTACTGCGGATGCTGCCCAGGTCGGCCAGGACCACCGAGTACGACCAGGGCTCGCCCTGCGACGAGGCCTGGCGCAGGCGTTCCAGCGCGTCGTGGGTGTTTTCCACCGCGGTGACCCGCAGCCCCCAGTTGGGCAACAGCAGGGTCAGGCGCATGCGCAGGCGCTGGTCGGTGGTGATCAGCAGCACGCGGCCGCCGTGCAGTTCTTCCGGCTGCGAAGGCATGTCGCCCTGGACCTTGAGCAACGGGATCTCGAACCAGAAGGTGGAGCCGTGGCCGACTTCGGATTCCACGCCGATGCGGCCACCCATCAGGGTCACGATGCGCCGGCAGATCGCCAGGCCCAGGCCGGTGCCGCCGTACAGCCGGGTCGTGGACGCATCCGCCTGGGTGAAGGCGCGAAACAGCTTTTCCTGCGCGGCGGGTTCGATGCCGATGCCGTTGTCCTGCACCTCGAAGCGCAGCTGGTGCTGGGCGGCGGTCTCGCGCAGGCGCTTGACGTGCAGGGTGATGCTGCCGCGCTCGGTGAACTTGACCGCGTTGCTGATCAGGTTGCTCAGGATCTGCCGCAACCGCACCGGGTCGCCGCGCACCGGCAGGCGCACCGACGGATCGATGTTGAGCACCAGGCGCAGGCCCTTGGCCTCGGCGGTGCGCTCCATCAGGGTCAGCACGCTCTGCATCAGTTCGCGCAGATTGAAGCCGGTGGTTTCCAGGTCCAGACGGTCGGCTTCCAGCTTGGAGTAGTCGAGGATGTCGTCGACGATGCGCAGCAGTTGCTGGGCGGATGCGGTGGCGGTGCGCAGCAGTTCCTGCTGGTCCGGGGCCAGCCGGGAATGCGAGAGCAGGTCGAGCATCGGCACGATGCCGTTGAGCGGCGTGCGGATCTCGTGGCTCATGGTGGCCAGGAACTCGCCCTTGGCCATCACCGCCGACTCCGCCGCCTGCTTGGCCTTGGTCAGTTCGTCCTCGAGCTGGGTGTGGCGGTTGATTTCCTGCTGGAGCGCGCTGATCTCGGCCGCGCCGCGGCGGTTGAGGTCGGTCTGGTCGTGCAGCTCGCGCTCGCGCCGATGTTCCGCGAAGGCCATCGCGGTGCTGCCGAACAGGGCCAGGAAGGCGAGCACCAGGGCGGTGCCCTGCCAAGGGCCCTGCACGCCGAGCTGGGCGGCGAGCAGCGACAAGGTCGCACCCCCTGCCGCGCCCAGCGCCAGCCAGCGGGCGGTGAGGAGGTTGAAACCGCGTTCGTCGCCGGAAGTCACAAGGTTGCGTGCTGGAAGTCGAAGTCGAGGGCCTGCTCGGCGCGTTGTACCAGATTGCCCTGGATGAAATCGATGCCGCCCATCCACAGCGCGGCTGCCGCCTGCGGATCTTCCACCGCCTGGCCGATCACCTGCAGGCCCAGGCGGTGCGCGCGGTCGATGACTTCGCGCATCTCGTCGCGCAGTTCCGGCGGCAACGGCTGGCGGGCGAAATCCGCGGCCAGGCGCAGGTAGCCCAACGGCAGTTGCTGCAGGAGCATGTCGGCATCGGTACCGTGGCGGTACTGGCTCAGGCAGAACTGCACCCCGGCCGGGACCATGCGTTCGCAGAACTGGCGCAGCAGCATCGAATGCACCAGCGCGTCATCCAGGCGGATGTCGACCACCAGCGAGGTACCTTCGACACTGGATTGCTCCAGCGCGTGTACCAGCCAGCCGGAGTAAGCGTCCTGCGCCAGCGTGCGCGGCGACTGCGAGACGAACAGGCGCATCGGCTTGCTCTCGGCGCGGCGCTTCTGCAGCAGCACCAGTGCGCGCTCCATCACCCAGCGATCCAGCGCGGGCAGCAGCCCGGACGCTTCGGCCACCGGCAGGAAATCGCGGGCCATCTGCTCCACGCCCTGGGCGTCGCGCATCCGCACCAACACCTGGAACTGCGCGTCCTCGCCGCCGGCGACCGCGACCACCGGCTGGAAGGCCAGGTGGACCAGGTCGGCTTCGCCGGACAGCGACGCGCGCAGCGCATCGGCGATCCCGCCGGTGGGCGGGGCGAGTTCCGGTGGCGGTACGTAGGCGGCGATGCCGATCACCTGCTCGCGCGCGTTGCGCACCGCGTCCTCGGCGGCGGCCAGGACCGCGCCAGCATCGGCGAACCCGTGCGAGAGGGCCGTGTAGCCGATCGCGCAACGCAGCCGCAGCGGTTCCTTGTCGACGTGGAAGTCGTGGTAACCGATGCCGTCGCGCAGGGTGCGCGCATACGCATCGAGCTGGCTGGCCGGCAGGTCGGGGGCCAGCACCAGGAAGGCGTTGTCGCTCAGCCGCGCTGCGGCCTGGCCCTTGGCGATGGTGCCCAGCAGGCGGCCGGCATCGTTCATCAGCGACTCGAAACCGGCGTAACCGTAGCGGTTGCGCAGGGCGATGGCGTTGCCCATTTCGACCAGCAAGGCGCCGCCGGTGGTCGACGGGATGCTGGCACCGAGCTTCTGCATCAGCACCGGGCGGGTGAACAGGCCGGTGACCGGATGGTGCTCGGGTTCGGACACGACCTGGCGGGTCTGCGCGGCGCGCGCGCGGCGCACCCGGCTCTGCACCGCGGCGATCAGGTGGCGCGGCCGCACCGGCTTGAGGATGAAGTCGTCGGCACCGTGCTCGAGCACTTCCAGCTGGCGTTCCGGATCCTGGTCGCCGGTCAGGAACACCACCGGGATCTGCTCGAAGCGCGGGTGCTCGCGGATCTGCACCGTCAGGGTGGTGCCGCTGGTGCCCGGCATGTGCAGGTCCATCAGCACCAGGTCGGGCGCGAACTGTTCCATCGTGGCCATCAGCCGCTCGGGGGCTGACACGACCTCCGCCAGCATCCCGGCGCCACGCAGGATCGCTTCCGCGAACAACGCCTGGCTGCGGTCATCCTCGACGATCACGACCCGGTAGGGATCGGTCTTGTCGGTGTCGGTCGCCGGTTCGGCGGACATGGTCATGGTTTCCCCCTGCAAATGCCGTCGCAAGCGGCATCCGTTGCACGATTCTGACGTGAAAAACAGCGTTTGGCGGCCATTCCGGGCATGCTCAACCGGCCTGCAGCCGCGGTCCGCGGCGGAACAGCTTGCGCCACAGCCACCAGACCGACGCCGCGAACAGCAGGCTGATCGCGACCACGATCAACAAGGCTAACCACGGATGGGTGAAGGCCAGGGCGAGGCCGCCGACGACCGCCGCGTCCTCGGTTGCCGAGGCGGTCCAGTTGCTGACCGGTTCCGGCGAGGTGTTGAGCAGGGCGCGCGATCCGGCCTTGATGACATGGCTGGTCAACGCCACGCCGGCACCGGTGGCGAGCATGCCGGCACCCAGTTCGCCGTCCGGCGACATCGCCGCAGCGGCCAGGAAGGCGCCAACCGGCACCCGCAGCACGGTATGCAGCAAGTCCCAGATCGAGTCCACGCCGGGAATCTTGTCGGCGAAGAATTCCGCCGCGGCCAGTGCACCGGAGGTGCCCAGCACCCACATCGACTGGGTGGCCTGCAGCGCATCGGGCAACTGCAGCCAGCCCAGCGCGCCGGCCAGGCCCACGCCGAACACGGTCAGGTACACGCGCACGCCCGCCAGCCAGGCCAGCAACACGCCGATGGCGAACAGATGCGATTGTTCCAGCTCCATCGCGCGGTCCATGCGACGCCCGCTGGCGTCTTCCTCCGCAGTCTATACGGCGCTGCGGCTTGACGCAGGCTCCGCGGCGGTGCGATACCGGGTGGATGTCGACCCCGCACGCCCCGCACCACCAGCGCGACACCGGCCATCCGCGCATGGCCCTGCTGTTGCTGGTCGTGGCGGCGGTGGCGTTCGGCGGCTGGGGGGCGTGGCGCAGCTTCGGCCCGCAACCCGCCAACGCGGGCGAGCGCCTGCGCGACCAGGGCGACCGGATCGAGTCGCTGGAACAGCAGGTGGCCACGCTGACCCGCTCCGACCAGATCAGTCGGCAGGCCAATGCCGACCTGCAGGGCACGCTGGCCGAGCGCGACGAGGAGATCGCCAGCCTGCGCGCGGACGTGGCCTTCTACGAGCGTTTCGTCGGCGCCACCGCGCAGCGGCATGGCCTGAGCCTGCACGAACTGGTGCTGGAGCCGCAGCGGGATCCGCAGCTCTGGCATTTCGTCGCCACCCTCACCCAGAACCTGAACCGCGGTGCGGTCAACACCGGCCGCCTGCAGTTGTCGGTGGAGGCCAGCGAAGACGGGCGCATGCGCAAGCTGCCCTGGAGCGAACTGCGCCAGCAGCAGGACGCACCGGGCGTGGCGTATTCGTTCAAGTACTTCCAGCAGGTCGAAGGCGACATCGTGTTGCCGCCCGGGGTCAAGCCGGTACGGCTGATCGTGCGGCTGGTGCCGGCCTCGGGTCCGCCGGTGGAACAGAGCCTGACCTGGAGCGATGCGACTGCGCCGGCAGGTGCGACCCCGCCCGCCACGCGCTGACCCACGGTTGAATCGCGCGCCATCGCGCCCCATCCTGAGCGGATGGAACAGACCCACGCCCTGCCGACCATCGCCGACCTCGCGCCACCGGCCGCGCCCTTGCAGTTCACCGCCGCGGCCGCCGCCAAGGTGCGCGAATTGATCGCCGAGGAAGGCAATGCCGCGCTCAAGCTGCGCGTCTACATCCAGGGTGGCGGTTGCAGCGGCTTCCAGTACGGCTTCGAGTTCGACGAGGGCCAGAACGAGGACGACCTGCCGATCGTCACCGATGGCGTGACCCTGCTGGTCGACCCGCTCAGCCTGCAGTACCTGATGGATGCCACCGTCGATTACACCGAGTCGCTGACCGGCGCGCAGTTCGTCATCCGCAACCCGAACGCGAAGACCACCTGCGGCTGCGGCTCGTCGTTCACGGTGTGAGCAAAAAAATGGTGTCAGGGACATTTTTCTGGCATCAGGTCCCAACCGAAATATGTCCCTGACACCATTTTCCTTTGTCGATGGCGCGCTCGATCGCGCCGACCATCTGCGTGGCGATGCCGAGGCACTGCTCGGCCTGTGGCCGCAGGCGCAGGTCATCGTCCTGGATGCCGACGGCCGCGCCTTCGCCGATGGCGGCCGCACATGCCTGGCCTTCGATGCCGCGGTGCTCGGCAATGGCCCCGGCACGATGACCTTCCTCGGCCTGCGCGATGGCCAGGCCTGGTTCTTCGCCGATGCCACGACAGTTGATGTCGTCGCGCCGGAGCGCGTCGACCTGCGCCGTGCCGCCGCGCACTGGCCGGGCTGGCAGGCCACCCTGTTCGCGCAGGCGCGCGCCCTGCAGCACTGGCACCAGCGGCATCGCCATTGCAGCGCCTGCGGCGGCAGCTTGCGCTTCGTCCGCGCGGGTTGGCTGGGACAATGCCAGGCCTGCAACAGCGAGCACTACCCGCGCACCGACCAGGCGGTGATCGTCGCGGTCACCGATGGCGAGCGGCTGCTGCTGGGTCGCCAGGCGAGCTGGCCACCACGGCGCTGGTCGGTCGTGGCCGGCTTCGTCGAACCCGGCGAAACACTCGAACAGACCGTGGTCCGCGAGGTGCGCGAGGAAACCGGCGTGCGCGTGCATGCGCACACCGCGCGCTACGTCGCTTCGCAACCGTGGCCGTTCCCGGGTTCGCTGATGCTGGGCTTCATCGCCGATGCGGAACCCGATGCGCCCGTTGCCGAGGAAGAACTCGAAGCCGCGCGCTGGTTCAGCGCCGAAGACGTGCGTGCCGGCCTGGCCAACGATTGGGCGAGCGCGGAGGCGGAAGGCGAAGGCATCGTGCTGTCGTCGCCGATCTCGATCGCCCGCCACGTGATCCGCGCGTGGCTGGCGGAGCACGACGCTCGCGCGCAGTGAGCACGACGTAGAATCCGGCGATGTCCGCCACATTGCTCGCCGTCATCATCGCGCTGGCCATCGGCCATCTCGCGCCGGGCGTCGCCAACGGCCTGCGCCAGTTCGGCTGGTATCGCAGCTGGCTGCAGTGGCTCAACGCGCAATTCCCCGAAGGCAGCCTCTGGCGCGGGCCGTGGGGCATCGCGCTGGCACTGGTCGTGCCGTTGCTGGTTGCGGGTCTGCTGCAGGTCGCGCTGGACCAGCCGCTGTGGGGCTTCGTCGGCCTGCTGTTAGACATCGTCGTGTTGTTCTGGTGCTGGGGACCGCGCGATCTGGATCTCGATGTCGCTGCGGTGCTCGACGCGCCCGATGCTGCATCGCGCCGTCTCGCCGCGGCACGCCTGTATCCGCCCGGTGTCGATGCGCCACTCGATGGCGCGTCGCTGGTCGAGGCCGTGTTCCGCAACGCGCTGCGTCGCTGGTTCGGCGTGCTGTTCTGGTTCTGCGTGCTGGGCCCGTTCGGTGCGCTGCTGTATCGCCTCAGCGCGCTTGCCGCCGAACAGGACGCCGACGCCCTGCCGCACGAGACGCTGCAAGGCGCGCGGCTGTGGTTGTCGGTGCTGGAATGGCCGGTGACCCAGCTGATCGCGCTGGCGCTCGCCTTGGTCGGCAATTTCGACAGCGTGCTGTCGGCATGGCGCGAGGACAACGCATTCGGCCTCGACAGCCGCCTGCTGGCGAATGCCGCCCGCGCCAGCGTGCGCAGTGAGATCGCCGAGGAAGTGGCCGACTACACGGAGTCCGGCATTCCGGCATCGACCGCACTCGCCGAAGTGTTCGGTGAACTGCCGGAACTGCGCGATGCGATGAACCTGGCCTGGCGCGTGCTGGTGCTGTGGCTGGCGGTGATCGCGCTGTTCGTGGTGGCGGGCTGGGTGGGGTGATTTTCCGGTTCCAGTTCTTTTGAGCCTGGCTCTTGTGGAATGGGCTCCAGCCCCGATGCGCCGGTGCCTTTGGACCAAGCGGTCCCACTCCACATGTTTCAGCGCTCTTGTGGGAGGGGCTTCAGCCCCGATGCTCTAGCCAAAGTCCTACAGCCTCTTGCTCCAATCTCCCACCCGAGTTCGAGCAGATGGCTACTCCCTGATCAGCACCCCACGCAGCACGATGTGCAGCATGACGCCTGGCTATGCCGCATTACGCAAAGGCCGCCGCTCGATGCCTGGCCACGCCTATCTGGTGACCTTCGCCACCCGGCAGCGGCGCCCTCATTTTGCGAATCAGGTCGTTGCGTTCGACGCCTGCCGTTGGCTTGCAGCGGATGCCGCGTGGCGCGATGCCAAGCTCCTGGCGTGGATACTCATGCCTGACCACTGGCATGGAATCCTGCAGCTCGAAGCATCGGCTGATCTCGCGGAGAGCATCGGCGCAGCGAAAGGGAGGGTTGCGCGCGGTATTCGCGCGAAGTACCCGCATCTGGGTGGCGTGTGGCAGGACGGATTCCACGATCAGATCATTCGCGGAGAGCGCCACCTGCGACAGGCCGCGCGGTACATCGTCATGAATCCCGTGCGGGCGGGCCTCGTCAAGCGGGTCGGCGACTATCCCTACTGGGATGCGATGTGGTTGTCAGCGCCTATTGGGAACGAGGTCGGAATCAGGAGCATCGGGGCTGAAGCCCCTCCCACAAGAGCAGCGCAAGGCTCCCTCCCAGGCTCGCTGGAGCATCGGGGCTGAAGCCCCTGCTACGAGAGCACTACAAGGCTTCGCTTTTGTGGGAGGGGCTTCAGCCCCGATGCCCTAAGCCGCCTCCCCGCGCAATTCGCGCACCTTCGCTTCCAGCAATTCCGCCGTCGCCGTCGCGCCCTCCACCGGCTCGCCAGCCACCACGTCCACATGCGCACGCAGGCGTCGCGGCACGCGCATGCGGTCGAACGCGCTGCCTTCCTTCGCATTGGCGCGCCGGCTCCACATGCTGCCCCACATGTTTTTCAGCGCCATCGGCACTACTGTTACGGCGCGACGTTCCAGTATCTTCTCCACGCCGGACTTGAAGGGCGCGATGTTGCCGTCCTTGGTCAACGCGCCTTCGGGGAAGATGCAGACCAGTTCGCCCTCGGCCAGCACCGCATCGACCTCGTCGAACGCGCGCTGCATCAGTTCCGGGTTCTCGCGCGCGCCGGCGATGGGGATCGCCTTCGCGGTCTTGAAGATCCAGCGCATCACCGGGATGTTGAAGATCCTGTAATACATGACGAAGCGCACCGGCCGCGGGATCGATGCCGCCAGGATCAACGCGTCCATGTAACTCACGTGATTGCAGACCAGCAGGGCCGCGCCTTCGTCCGGTACGTTCTTCTCGATGCCGTGCAGTTTCAGCCGGTAGAGCGTGCGCACCAGCAGCCAGCTCAGGAAGCGCATCAGGAACTCGGGGACGAGGCTGAAGATCCACGCGGCGACCACGATGCTGGCGATGCCCAGCGCCAGGAACACCTGCGGGATGCTCCAGCCCAGGAGCTGTTGCAGGGCCACGCCACCCAATGCCGCGGCGACGATGAAGATCGCGTTCTGGATGTTCATGCCGGCGATCACGCGCGAGAGTTCGTCGCGCGGCGTGCGGCTCTGGATCAACGCAAACAGCGGCACCACGAAGAATCCGGAAAACAGGCCGATGCCCGCCAGGTCCAGCACCACCCGCCACGCGCCCGCCTGTTGCAGGAACCCCGCGACATCCAGCCCCTTCGCCGCGATGGCCGGCGCGAAACCAAGATGCACGATGCACGCGCTCATGCCGATCGCGCCCAGCGGCACCAGGCCGATTTCGACCGTGCGCGCGGACAGTTTTTCGCACAGCAGCGAGCCCACGCCCACGCCGATCGAGAACACCGCCAGCGCGAACACATACAACGTCGGCGTGCCGCCCAGGTGGGTCTCGGCGTACACCGGCAGGTTGCCGGTCAGCACGGTCCCGGTGAACCAGAACCAGCTCACCCCCAGGATCGAATTGCGCACCGCCACTTGCTTGCGCGCGAGCTTGAGGATGGCGATGGACTCCGGGATCGGGTTCCACTGCACCTTCAAGTCCGGCGCGGACGCCGGCACCGCCGGGATCATCCGGCTCAACACGTTGCCGGCGATCGCCAGCAGGATCACCGCGACCGCCGCGGCCTGCGTGCCGTGCTCGCCGGCCACGGTGAAGATCAGCCCGCCGAACAGCATGCCCAGCAACACCGCGATGCTGGTGCCCATCTCCACCAGGCCATTGCCGCCGGTCAGTTCCTCCGGCTTCAGCACGCTCGGCAGGATCGAATACTTCACCGGCCCGAACAGCGTGCTCTGCACGCCGGTGGCGAACAGCGCGACCAGAAGCACGCGCATGTCCTGCAGCAGGAAGCCCACTGCCGCCAGCGACATGATCGCGATCTCCATCGCGGTGGTGATGCGGATCAGCTTCGACTTCTCGGTGCGCTCGGCGAACTGCCCGGCGATCGAGGAAAACAGGAAGTACGGCAGGATGAACACCGCCGGCGCCAGCTGCGTGTAAGTGCCGCGCGTGGACTCGTCCAGCAGCCCCGCCGCCGCCATCACTCCCAGCAGGCCGATGATCGCCTGTCGGAACACGTTGTCGTTGAACGCGCCCAGTGCCTGCACCGTGAAGTACGGGAGGAAGCGGCGCTGCTTGAGCAGGTCGAACTGGCTGTGGCCGGACATGCGGGGCTCCGTTGGATGGGCGGAGGATAGCTCCTCTTCCCCTCTCCCCTTGTGGGAGAGGGTGCCCAAAGGGCGGGAGAGGGGTGCTCTTCCATCCATCCAGAAGCGCGCACCCTACGGGCGAGAGAGTGGCTGCTTTGTGGGAGGGGCTTCAGCCCCGATGCGCCTGCCGTCGTGGGAGAGAGTGGCGCGAAGCGCCGGGAGAGGGGTTGCTCGTCCCCAACCAGTCCATCTCACTATGATGAAGCAGCCCGACCTGGGCGCCTCAGAACCCCGGATCCATGAACCAAGCGTCCCTCTCCAGCTTCATCTGGTCAGTCGCCGACCTGCTGCGCGGCAACTTCAAGCAATCCGACTACGGCAAGGTGATTCTGCCGTTCACCGTGCTGCGTCGCATGGATTGCGTGCTGGCACCGACCAAGCAAAAGGTCCTGGCCGAAGTCGGCAAGCAGCAGGCGGCTGGCGTCAATCCCGCACCATTCCTGCTGCGCATCTCGAAGGTGGGCTTCTACAACACCTGTCCGATGGACTTGCGCGCCGTGCTGGGCGACCAGGATCACGTGAAGCAGAACCTGTACGCCTACCTCGACGGCTTTTCACCGGAGGCGCGCGACATCTTCGACCGCTTCGACTTCCACACCCAGGTGGAGCGGCTGGCCAAGGACGGTCTGCTGTACCTGGTCGCGGAGAAATTCGCCAACATCGACCTGCACCCGGATCGCGTGGACAACGCGCAGATGGGTCACGTGTTCGAGGAACTGATCCGCAAGTTCGCCGAACTCTCCAATGAAACCGCCGGCGAGCACTTCACCCCGCGTGAAGTGATCCGTCTGATGGTCAACCTGATCTTCATCGAGGACGATGACGTACTGACCCCCGGCAACGCCGTGGTCCGCACCGTGTACGACCCCACGGCCGGCACCGGCGGCATGCTGTCCGTCGCCGCCGAGCATTTGCTGGCGCACAACCCCGCCGCGCGCCTGACCCTGTCCGGCCAGGAACTCAACGACGAGTCCTACGCCATCTGCAAGGCGGACATGCTGATTCGCGGCCAGCCGGTGGAGAACATGGTGGCCGGCAACACCCTGAGCGAGGATGGCCACGCCCATCGCAAGTTCGACTACATGCTGTCCAACCCGCCGTTCGGGGTGGAGTGGAAGAAGGTCGAGAAGCAGGTGCGTGCCGAGCACGAACAGAAGGGCTTCGATGGTCGCTTCGGGCCCGGCCTGCCGCGTGTGTCTGACGGTTCGATGCTGTTCCTGCTGCACCTGGTGGCGAAGATGGCGCCGGTAGTGAATGGCCAGGGCGGCAGCCGCTTCGGCATCGTGCTCAATGGCTCGCCGCTGTTCACCGGCGGCGCGGGCAGCGGCGAAAGCGAGATCCGCCGCTACCTGCTGGAGAACGACCTAGTGGAGGCCATCATCGGCCTGCCCACCGACATGTTCTACAACACCGGCATCAGCACCTATGTCTGGATCGTCTCCAACAAGAAGCCGGACGATCGCCGTGGCTGGGTGCAGCTGATCGATGCCAGCAGCTTCTGGCAGAAGATGCGCAAGTCGCTGGGCAGCAAGCGCAAGGAACTGGGCGACGCGCACATCGCCACCATCACCCGCCTCTTCGGCGACTTCGTGGAGGCTGAGCGCATCAGCGTGCTGGATGCAGACGGCAAGGAACTGGAGCAGCGCATCGTCACCTCCACCGAAGACGCGCCGGACGCGCCAAAGGATGGACGACTCAAGCGCGTGCCGATCTCGCGGATCTTCCGCAATGAGGACTTCGGTTACACCACCATCACAGTGGAGCGCCCGCTGCGGGACGAAGCGGGCAACATCGTGCTGGGACAGAAGGGCAGGCAGAAAGGACTGCCGCAAGCGGACAGCAGCCTGCGCGATACCGAGAATGTGCCGCTGGAGCAGGACATCCGCGCTTACTTCAAGCGAGAGGTGCTGCCACATGCGCCGGATGCGTGGATCGACGAGACAAAGTCGAAGGTGGGCTACGAGATTCCGTTCAACCGACACTTCTACGTGTTTGAGCCGCCGCGGCCGCTGGAGGTGATTGATGCCGAGCTGAAGGAGGTGTCCGCGCGGATCATGCGGATGCTGGGGGAGTTGGCGGAATGAGTCTGCCGAGGTATTCGGAGTACAAGGACAGCGGAGTGCCGTGGCTCGGTGAGGTGCCTAAGCATTGGGACGTTGCGCCCTTCAAGCGTCTCGTCGAGTTCCAAAACGGGTCCGATCACAAGCCTATTGAAGTTGAAGATGGTTATCCGGTTTACGGCTCTGGTGGAGTTTTCGCCTATGCCAGTGAATACATGCACGACGGCGAGTCGGTATTGCTAGGCCGTAAAGGCACCATTGATCGACCCCTCTATGTCACCGGCAAGTTCTGGGCCGTTGACACGATGTATTGGACGCACATTGCGACGGATGCTTGCGGGAAATTTTGCTACTACGCGGCGCTTTCGATTCCGTTCTCGTATTACTCGACGAACACTGCGCTGCCAAGCATGACGCAGGGCGCTCTCGGTGCGCATTTGATGGCGTTCCCAGACAAAGAAGAGCAAGTCGAAGTTGCAGCGTTTCTCGACCGCGAAACCGCCAAGATCGACGCCCTGATCGCAGAGCAGGAAACGCTGCTGGCGCTGCTGGCCGAAAAGCGCCAGGCCACCATCTCCCATGCCGTCACCCGCGGCCTTGATCCTGATGTGCCGATGAAGGACTCTGGCATTGCGTGGCTCGGGGAGGTGCCGGCGCATTGGGAGGTTGTTAAATGCGGGCGCTTTCTGTCGGTTCTTTCAGGATTCGCGTTCCCTTCCGTTGGTTTTGATCACAGCGGCAGCGGCACGCGTTTATTGCGCGGAGCGAACGTCGGAGTGGGCGCTCTCCGTTGGGACGATGTGGCTTACTGGGAACGAACTCCAGGTGATGGTCTTGACGAATATGAGCTCAAGGTTGGTGATCTCGTTCTCGGGATGGATCGACCATTGATCTCTGCGGGAATGCGCGTGGCGCGAGTCCGTGAATCCGATCTTCCTTGCCTCTTGCTTCAGCGCGTAGCATCGCTCCGAACGAGCGCTGGTCTACTTGCTCCATTCTTGATGCATTACTTGTCGACACCTATGTTCGTGGCGCACTTCTCTCCGGAGACAACAGGTGTCAGCGTGCCGCATATCAGTCCCGACCAGATCACTTCATTCGTGATCGCCATTCCACCGGTGACTGAGCAAACCTGCATTGTCGAACACCTGCGGCATGAGCTAGAGAGGATGGATTTTTTGCATGAAAACGCTAGGCGTGCGATTGACTTGCTGACGGAGCGCCGCAGTGCCCTGATCGCCGCCGCCGTCACCGGCAAGATCGACGTGCGGGGTCTGGCCGCATGAAACTCGAAGGGTGCAACGTCTGGCAACACGCCGCCGGCGACGACGACCGTAATTACGTCGACCTGTGCCTGAAGTGGGGTGTGATTCTCAACGGACCTGGACATCTGGGTCGTTGGCCGGATTGCAGCCGGCTCCTGCACGACGAGGGCTGGTCAGCAAAGAAGCTCAGTGATCTGCGTCGCTTCAGTCAGGACATGCAGGACGGCGATATCGTGGTGCTGCGCCTTGGCACGAAGGTTGTTGCTGCCGTCGGTGTTTTGATTGGTGGTTATGAATGGTGCGATGCCTTCGGCGATGTCGATGGTTGGGTCTTGCAGCACGTCCGCCGTGTGCGCTGGTACTGGGTCGGCCCGCAAACGTTCGAGACCTACGCCCTGAAACTCGGCGACACGACACAACTGCTGGGCGAGGGCGCGGTTCGCGCGTGGCTGGATTCGCTGCAGCCGAACTGTCCGGTCGATGCGGTCCTGCCTGCATTGCCGTATCTGGCAGGTGGACAGGAGATCGACTATTCCCGGATCTCCGAGTTCCTTTTTGATCACGGCGTGGCCAGTGCGTCGATCACCCGCTTGATGGATGAAATCGGTGAGCTGACGCGCATTGCACGCTGGTATGGAAGGGCGCAGGGCAAGAAGCCCTCAGAGCACGAAACAGTCGCCTATCTCGTCGTCCCTTTGCTCCGCGCACTTGGCTGGACGCCGCAGCGCATGGCGATCGAATGGAACTATCTGGACGTGGGGCTGTTCGACAGCCTGCCGCGGAGCGACGAAACCCTGCAGGCCGTCGTCGAAGCCAAGAAGATGGACAACGCATGCTTGTCTGCGAAAGCGCAGGCCGCAGGCTACGCAGAGAAACGGCCCGCGTGTCGCCGGGTGATTGTCACGGACGGCATCCGCTACGGCGTGTACGTGAAAACGGAGGGCGGTGCGTTCGATCTCTATGCGTACCTCAATCTTTCACGCCTGCGTGATGAATATCCAATCTATCCGTGTCACGGTGCGGAGGAAGCGCTGCTCGCAATGTCACCCGACTGGAGGCCCGGCGTCGGAATGAAAGTGCTGGCACAAACGCCAAAGGACAACCTGTGAGCGACCTCCAACTATTTCGCCTCACCGCCGGTAAGGCCACCGAACTTCCCGGCCGCGCAGCCGCCATCGAAAAGCAACTGCAATCTCTGATCGAAGCGCAGATGCCCGCCTTCCTCGGCGTGCGTTTTCTCGCCAGCGAATACGCCACCGGCAAGACCCACAAGGGCCGTATCGATTCATTGGGCATCGACGAAAACAACTGCCCGGTCATCGTCGAATACAAGCGCCACAGCAACGAGAATGTCATCAACCAGGGCCTGTTCTACCTGGACTGGCTGCTTGACCATCAGGCCGAGTTCCGTTGGCTGGTGATGGAGACATTCGGCAAGGAGACCGCGGAGGCCATCGATTGGGCAGGCACGCGATTGCTCTGCATCGCCGCCGACTTCACACGCTACGACCAACACGCCGTGCAGCAGATCCCGCGCAACATCGAACTGCTGCGTTACAAACTGTTTGACGATGACCTGTTACTGCTGGAATTGGTCAATGCGGTCAGCGTGGCCGATGTCACTGCGGCGAAGCCGGGTACGGAACAGTCGGCCCAGTCCAAGTCGGGCGGCAAGGACAAGAGCTTCGACGAGCAGTACGCGGGCGCGCTGCCAGCGACACGCGCGGTTTACGACGCGCTGGCATCTCATGTGATGGCGCTGGGGGATGACGTGGTCGAACGACGCCTGAAGTTGTATATCGCCTTCCGTCGGCTGAAGAACTTCGCCAGCGTGGTCATGTATCCCAACAAGATACTGGTGATGCTGAAGCTCGATCCCGATACCGTGGTACTGGAGGATGGTTTCAGTCGCGACGTGCGCGAGATCGGCCACTGGGGTACGGGCGATCTGGAACTGACCGTGCGCACGCTGGCCGACCTGGTGAAGGCCAAGCCGCTGCTGGAGCGCAGCTACCGCGAAGGTTGAGGAAGTAACGGGGGTTCCCGTCCTGGCGCTTGCCTTCTGCGAGAAACCCCGTGATATTCGCAATTCGCGAATACCGAATACGGCCATGGAACTCCGACCACAGGATCTACTGGTGCTGTTCAAGGTTGCGGCCCACAGCCAGCAGCGCTGGACTTACGCTGGCCTCGGTGAAGCGCTGTCCATGAGCGCGTCGGAGGTGCATGCAAGCGTGAAGCGCACGGTAGCCGCCGGGCTGGCGGTCATGCGCGGAAGGGGCGACTGGTCCCCAGTGCGGCCGGCCCTGCTGGAGTTCGCCGTGCATGGTGTGCGCTATGTCTGGCCTGCGGTAGCAGGGCCGGTCAAACGCGGCGTCCCCACGGCATTCGGCAGCGAACCATTGGCGGGACGCCTCATGGCTGCCTCAGGCGAGGCGCCGGTATGGGCGCATCCTCAAGGCAGTGCCAGGGGCCCGAGCCTTTCGCCGATTTATCGCACTGCGCCTCAGGCGGCGCTGGCGGATCCGGCGCTGCATCGGTTACTCGCCCTGCAGGATTCCTTGCGCATGGGTCGGGCACGGGAGCGGACGTTGGCAGCCGAACTGCTCGAGAAGGAACTCGGGGCCGGTAATGCGGCGTGACGACCCAAACCTGCCGAATCTTCGCCTCATTGCCAATGCCCTGGGAGTTCTGCGCGAGCAGGTGGTGTTCGTGGGTGGCGCAGTTGCTGGCTTGCTGCTCACGGATCCACTCGCGGAAGGCGTCCGCGCCACATACGACGTGGATGGTGTGATCGAGGCCGGTTTGGCTCGGTTCCACGAGGTTGAGCGCGAGGTGGCCGCACGTGGCTTCAGGCGGGATGTCGAAAGCGGGGTGATCTGCCGATGGGTGCATCGTGAGTCCGATGTGCTGTTCGACCTGATGCCGGTGCAGCCAGATGTCCTGGGGTTTTCCAATCGCTGGTATCCCTATGCGGTGGAGACCGCGTTGCCCATCGACCTGGGCGATGGCATCACCATCCGGGTTGTGAGTGCGGTCGGCTTCGTGGCCACGAAGCTGGAGGCGTTCAAGTCGCGTGGTGCGGGCGACATCCTGGGGAGTCATGACCTTGAGGATGTCCTGAACATCGTGGATGGGCGCGAAGAGTTGCCTCTCGAGTTGGCCACGGCACCGCCAGCGCTGCGGCAAGCCATTGGTGACGCGTTCGCCGCACTCCTGGTCCATCCGGATTTCAGCAATGCGCTACCCGGGTTGATTGCTGAGGCGGACCGGGCCGGTATCGTCGAAGCGCGGCTACGGGAGATGGCGGCGTGAATCTGCATCGCGAACACCACTTCGAGCGCGAGATCTGCGAACACCTCGCCGCCAACGGCTGGTTGCACGCAGAGGGCGACGCCGCGCTTTACGACCGCGAGCACGCGTTGTTCCTGCCTGACCTGCTGGCATGGATCGAGCAGACCCAGCCGGCGAGTTGGCAGGCGCTGACCAAGACGCATGGTCCGCAGGTGGGTGAGCGCGTGGCCGCACGCTTGCGCAAGAGTCTGGATGAGCGCGGCACGCTGGATGTACTGCGTCGTGGCGTGGAAATGGTGGGGCTGAAAGCGCCACTGTCGGTGGTGCAGTTCAAGCCGGCCCTGGCGATGAACCCGGTGATCCAGCAGCACTACACGGCTAACCGCCTGCGCGTGGTGCGGCAGATCCGGCATTCGCTGAACAATCCGCAGGATTGCGTGGACCTGGTGCTGTTCGTCAACGGCATTGCGGTGGCCACGGCGGAACTCAAGTCCGACTTCACCCAGTCCGTGGGCGATGCGGTGGACCAGTACCGATTCGACCGTCACCCGCAGCCGAAGGGCGGGCGTGCGGAGCCATTGCTGGGGTTCCCGGGCGGTGCACTGGTGCACTTCGCGGTGAGCCAGGGCGAAGTGATGATGACCACGCGCCTGCAAGGCGCCGCGACCCGCTTCCTGCCATTCAACCGTGGCAACGAAGGTGGCGCAGGGAATGCGCCCAATCCGCAGGGCTTTGCGACCAGCTACCTGTGGGAGCAGGTTTGGGCGCGCGATAGTTGGCTGGAGATACTGGGGCGCTACCTGATCGGCAAGCGCGATGAGCGCAAGCAGCTGTCCAGCGTGATCTTCCCGCGCTACCACCAACTGGATGTCACCCGGAAACTGGTCGCCGATGTGCTGGCCAATGGCGTGGGCCAGCGCTACCTGATCCAGCATTCCGCCGGCTCCGGCAAGACGAACTCCATCGCCTGGAGCGCGCACCTCCTGGCCGATCTGCACGATGCCGAAAATCGCAAGCTGTTCGACAGCGTGCTGGTGGTCTCCGACCGGAACGTGTTGGATGCCCAGTTGCAGGAGGCCATTTTCGACTTCGAGCGCACGACCGGTGTGGTGGCCACCATCACGGGCGGTTCCGCCAGCAAGAGCGCGGAGTTGGGCCAGGCATTGAAGGACGGCAAGAAGATCATCGTCTGCACGATCCAGACGTTCCCGTTCGCATTGCAGGCCGTGCAGGAACTTGCGGCGACCGAGGGCAAACGCTTCGCCGTGATTGCCGACGAGGCGCACAGCTCGCAAACCGGCGAGTCGGCGGCCAAGCTCAAGCAGCTGTTGAGTGCGCAGGAGTGGGCGGATCTGCAGGACGGTGGCGAAGTCGACACCGAGCTGCTGCTTGCGGCGGGCATGGGTGCTCGCGCAGGAGCGAACGAGGGTCTGACCTATCTCGCGTTCACCGCCACGCCCAAGACCAAGACGCTGGAACTGTTCGGCCGGTCTGGTGACGACGGCCAGCCGCAGCCGTTCCATGTGTATTCCATGCGCCAGGCGATCGAAGAGGGCTTCATCCTCGACGTGCTGCGCAACTACACGCCTTACGACCTGGCGTTCCGGCTGGCGCACGAGGGCCAGGAGCTGGATCAGACCGCAGTGGAGCGCTCCACTGCGATGAAAGGGCTCATGCAATGGGTGCGCCTGCACGATTACAACATCGCGGCCAAGGTGCAAATCGTGGTGGAGCACTATCGCGAGAATGTGCAGCCGTTGCTCGATGGACGCGCCAAGGCGATGGTGGTGGTGGGGTCACGGAAGGAGGCGGTGCGCTGGCAGAAAGCGATCCGCGGCTACATCGAACGCCAGAACTATCCGCTCGGGGTGCTGGTCGCGTTCTCGGGTGAGGTCAACGATCCGGAGAGCTATCCGGACCCTGTCACCGAAACCAGCAAGCTGCTCAATCCCGGCCTGAGAGGCGACATTCGCGAAGCCTTCTCCAAACCCGAGTTCCACCTGTTGCTGGTGGCCAACAAGTTCCAGACGGGGTTCGACCAGCCGCTGCTGTGCGGCATGTACGTGGACAAGTTGCTGGGCGGCATCCAGGCGGTGCAGACCTTGTCGAGGCTCAATCGTGCGCATCCAGGCAAGGACACCACTTACATCCTCGATTTCGTCAACGAGCCCGGTGAGATCCTGAAGGCGTTCCAGACGTACTACGAAACTGCATCGCTGGAAGCGACCACCGACCCGAACCTCGTCTACGATTTGCGCGCCAAGCTCGATGCGAGCGGCCACTACGACAGCTTCGAGGTGGATCGCGTCGCGAAGGTCGATACCGACCCGAAGGGAACGCAGGCCCAGCTCAGTGCAGCCATCGCGCCAGTGGCTGACCGTCTGCTCAAGCGCTATCGTGCCGCGCAACAGGCAAGGGTCGCTGCGGAGGCGGGAGGAGACGGCGCGGCGGCCAAGGCTTCCAAAGAGGCGCTGGACGCGCTGACGCTGTTCAAAAGCGATCTCGGGGCGTATGTCCGGTTGTACGCCTTCCTGTCGCAGATGTTCGATTACGGCAACACCGACATCGAGAAGCGCTTCATCTTCTACAAGCGCCTGCTGCCGCTGCTCGAGTTCGGGCGTGAGCGGGAGACGGTGGACTTGTCGAAAGTCGTCCTGACCCACCACACGTTGCGCCGCGGCAGCTCCGCTCCGCTTTACCTTGCTGCCGGTGAAGAGCTGAAATTGCCGCCTATCGACGCCACAGGCTCGGGGCGCGTGCAGGACAAGGACGTGGTGTTGCTTCAGGAGATCATCGAGAAGGTCAATGGCCTGTTCGAAGGGAAACTCAGCGAGGACGATCAACTGGTCTACGTCAATGGCGTACTGAAGGGGAAACTGCTGGAGAACGCCACGCTGGTCGAGCAGGCGGGCAGCAACAGCAAGGAGCAGTTCGCCAATTCACCCGATCTGAAAGATGCGCTGCTGCACGCGATCATGGATGCGCTTGACGCGCACACTACGATGAGCAGCCAGGCGTTGGGTTCGGAACGTGTACGCGACGGGCTGAAGGACATCCTGCTCGGTCCTGGTCAACTCTACGAAGGGTTGCGGAACCGCGCCGGCGCAAATCGTCCTGTGGTCTATTGAGGCAAGGTCGTGCAAGGGCTCAAGAATGTCCGCCACCGCCGCACCGACGCTCTGACCCAAGTGCGATGGGACCAACTCGAGTCCCTGCTGGCCGGTTACTACCGCGAGCAGGGTTACACGGTCGATCATTGCGGCACCGGCGCCACCAGCTCCCGCTTCGACGGCGGCATAGACCTCAAGCTCCGCAAGGACGACGCCTACATCCTGGTCCAGTGCAAGCACTGGAACGCCAAGCAGGTACCGCACAACGCGGTGCATGAATTGATGGGTCTGATGGTGAACGAGGGCGCGACCGGCGTGATCCTGGTCACCAGCGGCGAGTTCACCCGCGCGGCCATCGAAGCCGCGACCAGGCAGGGACATGTGCAGCTGGTTGATGGCGACGACTTGCGCGGGATGCTGGGGCCGTTGCCGGACGCGTCACGCGTGTGCACTGAAGCGGGCGATGCGCGATGGGACAACATTGGCGAGCATTTGCTCAACGCTACAGCGGACAGGATTCGATATGGGGCCCGCGCACCTGGTCGTGGTCGTCGTGGCGCTTTCGCCAACGCGATGGGTGCCGGGTTGTGGATCGTGGTACTCAAATTGCTGGTGGCCCTCGTCGCGATCTTGGTATTTACCAAGACGCTTGAATCCGTGATCGGCTCGCTGCCGGGTGCAACTCGTGCTGCCAGCGTGCCCGCCGCGGGTCAGGTGTTGCCGGTCCCTCAGGACGTTGCGGCAGGAGGCGTGCTGCAACAGGTGGGCGCGGTGCCGGGGCGGCAGCCCGAACTGATCGCTCACTACACGGGTACGACGATCGAGGATCGTCCGGCTGGAATGCCGAATGATCGGCAGCCAACGGCGGAGGAGATTCGTGAGAGTCGGCGGCGTGCGGATGAGGCGGCGCGGATCATTGAGGTTAGTACGCCGGAGATGTAGTCGAGTTGGGCAGCACCCCCTCTCCCGCCCTTCGGGCACCCTCTCCCACAAGGGGAGAGGGGAGGCGAGAGCTCGCGGCTGAGGTTGCTCCCACGCAAGTGCAGATCAATCAATCGGGGCTGAAGCCCCTCCCACAAGAGCGAAGTCAAAGCGTTGCGGTGTTTCGTGCAGACCGTGCTTCAATCAGCCCTGACACCGCCACAGCCTCGGACCCCGCCATGACCACCCGCCCCAGACCAGCCCACGACGACGGCCAGCGCCGCCTGGCGGTGCTCATCGATGCGGACAACGCGCAGGCCTCTGTGATCGAGGGCCTGCTGGCGGAGGTGGCCAAGTACGGGCTGGCCAGCGTGAAGCGCATCTATGGCGACTTCACCTCGCAGCAGCTGGGGCAGTGGAAGAAGGTGCTGCTCAAGCACTCGATCAGCCCGGTGCAGCAGTTCGCCTACACGGTGGGCAAGAACGCCACAGACAGTTCGCTGATCATCGATGCGATGGACCTGATGTACACCGGGCGCTTCGATGGCATGTGCCTGGTCACCAGCGACAGCGATTTCACCCGCCTGGCGCAGCGGCTGCGCGAGGAAGGCCTGACCGTCTACGGCTTCGGCGAGCGCAAGACGCCGGATGCGTTCGTGCAGGCCTGCGACAAGTTCGTCTACACCGAGGTGCTGCGCGCGGAGCAAACGGCATCGGCACCATCCAGGCCTGCGCAGAAAGCCGCGAAGAAGGTGGCCGCCAAGACCACGCAGGCCCAGGGCAAGCCCGCCGTTGCTCCCGCGTCTCCCGCGCCGGCGCCGAAGCCCGCGGGGCCGTTGCCGTTGCCGCTGGAGTTGATCCGCCAGGCCATCGAGGAAGCCTCCGACGACGAGGGCTGGGCGCACCTGGGCACGATGGGCAGTTACCTCAACAAGGTCAGGCCCGACTTCGACCCGCGCCTGTACGGGCAGAAGAAACTCAGCGACCTGCTGCGCCAGCATCCGCACCACTTCAGGGTGGAGGAGCGCGGGACCGCGGCGACCGGTGGCAAGGCGCTGTACGTGCGCGCGCTGGATTGAGGCGTCGGCTATCCGGACAAGATGCCGGTCGGGGCTGAAGCCCCTCCCACAAGAGCGACGCACGCAATGAGGCGGATCCCTTGAAGCTCGAGAAAGTCTTCGCCATGAAATGGGCCGGCCTGTACCCGATGTACGTGAAGAAGGCTGTGGCCAAAGGTCGCACCGCGGATGAAGTGGACCAGGTCATCCGCTGGCTGACGGGTTACACGCCGGCCGGGCTACGCAAGCAGAACGAGGGCGATGCCGACCTGGAGACCTTCTTCGCCAAGGCGCCGAAATACAACCCGAACGCGCATCTCGTCACCGGGGTGGTCTGCGGCGTGCGCGTGGAGGACGTGGAGCATCCGCTGATGAAGCAGATCCGGCAGTTGGACAAGCTGGTGGACGAGTTGGCCAAGGGCAAGTCGATGGAGAAGATCCTGCGGGGGTGAGCGCTGAAATGGGGTCAGAGTGGAGTTTTTCGGTGTAGCGTCCGGATGTGCCGAGGTCCATCGGCGAAAAATCCACTCCGACCCCATTTCCTTCGACCCCATTTCCTTCCCCGCGCATGCGTTCACGCCCCGCCATTCCCTGGATCCACATCGCGCTGTACGCCGCGTTGCTGGCGGGCGGCACCGTGGCCCTGCAATGGCTGGACTACCAGCGGCTGGTGCGCAGTTACCCCTCGGCGATCTATGACGGCCTGCTGGCCACCGGCTTCCTCGTCTTGGGTTTGTGGCTGGGGATGCGGCTGCTGGGGCGTCGCGCGCCGGCGGCTGCCTCCGGCATCGAGGGCAATCCG
This sequence comes from Thermomonas sp., assembly GCF_041919455.1. Taxonomy (GTDB): domain Bacteria; phylum Pseudomonadota; class Gammaproteobacteria; order Xanthomonadales; family Xanthomonadaceae; genus Thermomonas. The sequence goes on along the minus strand of NZ_JAYRTQ010000007.1, from coordinate 9,530 downwards.
CAGGCGCAGGCGGCACTGGGGATCAGCCCGCGCGAGCTGGAAGTCCTGCATGAGATTGCTGCCGGCCACTCCAACAAGGAGATCGCGTTGCGCCTGCACGTGTCGGAGAACACCGTGAAGACGCATGTCGCACGGTTGCTGGAGAAGCTGGAGGCGCGGCGTCGCACCGATGCCCTGCGCAAGGCGCGCGAGCTGGGATTGGTGCCTTGAACCTCGTTTCGGCGGGTGATTCCGGCGAAATCACCCTTCCGGGCGATGGACGAACGCTGCGCGCTGGCCTGCAATCGGCGCCTGTGCAATCAACGGAGGTGGGGCATGTGGCGTGACATCGTGAAGTACGGGGTGATCGCGGGGCTGGTGGTCGGGCTGTCGATGATCGTGAGTTTCGGGGCCAGCGGCGGCGAGATGCCGCACGGCTGGCTGGGCATGGCGATCGGCTACGCCACCATGCTGGTCGCGTTCAGCGCGGTGTTCATGGGGATCAAGCACCAGCGCGATGTCGGCGGCGGCGGGGTGATCAAGTTCTGGCCGGCGTTCGGGATGGGCCTGGCGATCTCGTTCATCGCGGCGCTGTTCTATGTCGTCGCGTGGGAGTTGGTGCAGGCCACCATCGTGAAGGACTTTGCCGGCAGCTACGGCGCGTCGGTGATCGCGGCGGAGAAGGCCAAGGGGATCGATCCTGCAGCGCTGGCCAAACTCACCGCGGACATGGAGGCCTTCAAGGTCCAGTACGCGAACCCGATGTTTCGCCTGCCGATGACCTTCGCCGAGATCTTCCCGGTCGGCGTGCTGGTCTCGCTGGTGTCGGCACTGGTGCTGCGTAATCCGCGGGTGCTTCCGGCGCGCGGCTGAGGGATCGATGCGTTCCATTCGCCGCGGTCGAATCCCGGCCACGGCGTGCCTACAGTGAGGTCACGTCCACGAGGATCCCGCCATGTCCGCCACGCCCCTCATGCCCGCCGCCTTCCTGGGTCACGGCAGCCCGATGAACGCGCTGGAGCGCAACCGCTTCACCGAGGCATGGCGCGCGTTCGGTGCATCGGTGCCAAAGCCGCGGGCGATCCTGGCGGTCTCGGCGCACTGGCATGTCAACGGCCTGGCGGTCACGGCGATGCCGAACCCGCGCACGATCCACGATTTCTACGGGTTCCCGCAGGCACTGTTCGATGTGCAGTACCCGGCGCCCGGACTGCCCGAACTTGCGCAGGAAGTGGCCGACGTGGTGTCGCCGGATCGGGTCGGCTTCGACCTGGATGGCTGGGGCATCGACCACGGGACGTGGGGCGTGCTGGTGCATGCGTTCCCCGAGGCCGACATCCCGGTGGTGCAACTGTCGATCGATGCGCGCAAGCCGCTTGCGTGGCACCTGGCGCTCGGCGCGAAGCTGGCGGCGCTGCGCGAGCGCGGCGTGCTCATCGTCGGCAGCGGCAACGTGGTCCACAACCTGCGCGCGATCGACTGGAAGAACCCGAATGGCGCCTTCGACTGGGCCGAGCGGTTCGACAACGACGCCCGGCAACTGATGCTGGAGCGCCCGCACGACATCGCCTCGCTGGCTTCGCATCGGGATTACAAACTGGCGGTGCCCACCGACGAACATTTCCTGCCGCTGCTCTACATCGCGGGATTGGCGTCGGCGCAAGCTGCATCGGCCAAGGTCCTGGTGGATGGCTACACGTACGGTTCGCTGTCGATGACGGCGTACACGCTGGATGCGCGCTGCCCGGAATCCACCGACGACGCGGGCGGTGCCGCGCCACTGGCGACCACGCTGCCGCCGGAAGACGCGAACATCTGATCGGCAGGGTCTAGCGGTAGCGTTTCGTCGGCTCGTGCACCTCGTTCGGTGCCTTCGAGCGCAGGCGCGGACGCAACCACGCGGCGAAATCGGCTTCGCCCAATGAGCCGTCGGCAAGCGAAAGCATCTGCAGGTACTTGTCCTGACTGCTGGCGTCGAGTTCGACGTCGTTGATGGCGAGGAAAGCGCGATAGCAGACGTGCGCCGTTCGCTTGTTGCCGTCGACGAATGGGTGGTTGCGCGCCAATCCGTACGCAAGGCTGGCGGCGAGATCCGCCAAGTCGGGCGGTGGATCGCCATAGACGTGCAGTTGCTGCGGCCGCGCGAGCGCGGACTCGAGCAGGGCTTCATCGCGAATGCCGGTTCCGCCGCCATGCTCGGCCATTTGCCGCTCGTGAATGGCGAGCGCCAGCGGCTGAGTGATCCAGACGATCATCGCAGCTTACTCTGCAAGCCTGCGCAACAGATCGCGGTCCTCGCGCATGATCTTCTCCGCAACTTCCATCTGCGCCGCAAAGACGGGGTCGTAGGACGTCAGGCGGATGCCGTCTACGGTTTCCACCGCGTACAACTCGTCGCCCTTGTCCAGGCGCAACTTGGCCAGGAGTTCCTTGGGCAGGATGACGCCAGCGGAATTGCCGATGGCGGTGATCTTGAGCTTCATGGCGGTGATTCGCAGGGTGTTCTAACAGATGTTATATTGCGATACCGGCGGCTGCAATGCCGGCGATCGCCCTCCCTCAGCCGCTGGTAGCCCCCAGAGTGTCGCGCACGGTGGCATGCAGTTGCCGGCGCATGCTCAGCCAGCCGGCCAGCATCGCCGCCACGGTGCCGACGATGGCACCGGTGGCGAGCGTGGTCGGGCTCCACGTCGGCGGCAGGTCCAGCACGCGTTGGGCGAACAGGCTGCCGATCCCGGCCGCCGCCAGCGCGGCGATGCTGCCGGCGATGCCGCCGATCGCGCCGAATTCCACCAGTTGCGAGCGCCGCAGTTGCGCGGTACTCGCGCCCAGCGTGCGCAGCACGCCGAGTTCGGTGATGCGCTCGTCGCGGGTGGCCGCGACCGCCGCCACGAACACCAGGCAACCGGACAGGAACGCGAACCAGAACACCACCTGGATCACCATCGCCGCCTGGTCGCCGATGCGCGCGATCTCGCCGGTGACCGCATCGATGTCGATGACGTTGGCGTTTGGAATCTCACGGGTCAACGCCGTGGCCAGCGTCGCATCGCCGCGCGGCACGCGCACCGCGGTGATGTAGGTCGCCGGCAGGCCGGGTGCCAGGTCGGGCGACACCAGCACGAAGAAGTTCGGCGTGAAGCTTTCCCAGCGCACGTCGCGCAGGCTGGTGATCCTGCCTTCGATGCGCTGCCCGGCGATGTCGAACACCAGCGTATCGCCCAGTCGCCATTGCAACTGTTCGGCGAACTTGCTTTCCACCGAGAACTGGTTGCGTGCGGTCCTTGCATCCCAGAACGTGCCGGCTTTCAACGTATTGCCTTCGGGCAAGCTATCGGCCGTCGACAGGTTGAATTCGCGCTCCATCACGCGTTCGCCGCGCCCCTGCGGCTGCGGGCGTCCACGTTGCTGCGCGGTCAAGCCGACGTAGCGGCCGCGGATCATCGGCGACAGGCCGGCAGAGCTGAAGCCGAGACGCTGCAACGTGGCATCGAAGGTCGCGCGCTGCTCGGGCTGCACGTTGATGACGAAGCGATTGGGCGCGTCGCCGCGCACCGTGGCCTGCCACTGGTCCCACACATCGGTGCGCACCAGCAACAGCAACAGCAGCGCCATCAGGCTGGTGCCCAGCGCAACGACCTGGGCGATGGTCAGCCGACGGCGGCGCGACAGGTTCAACAAGGCGTAGCGGGTGATGCCGCTGCCGCCGCGACCGAGCCGCGCCACGGTCGCGGCGAGCAAGCCACCGGCCACCGCGAGGATGGCGGTCGTCGCCAGCAGGCCGCCGAGCAGGATCGCGGCGGCCTGCGCATTGCCGGCGGCCTGCCAGAACATCGCCAGCATGCCGGCCAGGGCGAGCAGGAACAGCACCAGCGCCGGCGGCGAGGGCGTGCGCAGGTCGCTGCGCAACACCGCCAGCGCGCTGACCCGGCGCAGCGCCAGCAGCGGCGGCAACGCGAAGGTGAGCAGGATCCAGCCGCCGACGAATGCGCCCTGCAGCAACGGCCACGCACGCGGCGTGGGCAGCGCGGTGCCGAGTTCGCGGGCGATCCACAGGCCGGCGATGTATTGCAGCGCGGTCGCCGCGATCAGCGCGGCGACGATCGCAATGCTGCCCAGCAGCGCCAGCGTGCCGACGTACAGGCCGGCGATGTCGCGCTGGCGTGCGCCCAGCGCGCGGAAGGTGGCAGCGATGCGGCGATGCCGCTCCGCATGCTGGCGCGAGGCCATGGCGATGGCGACCGCGGCCAATGCCGCGGTCAATACCAGCGAGACCGACAGGAACCGCTGCGCGCGATCCAGCGCGTTGCGCAACTGCGGGCTGATGTCGTCGCCGGTTTCCACGCGTGCGCCGGGCGAGCGATCGGCTTCGCGCGCCTTGACCCATTCGGCGATGGCCGCGGGTGCGCCGGCCACCGAGATCCGCCACGACGCGCGCGCGCCGGGGCCGAGCAGGCCGCCGGTCTCGACTTCGACCAGGGGCAGGATCACCCGTGGCCCGAGCTCGACGCCATTGAGCGGACGGTCGGGTTCCTCGACCACGATGCCGCTCATCGTCAGCGCGCGTCCACCGACGGTGATGGTGTCGCCAATCGCGGCGCGCATGCGCTCCGCGCCGCTGCGGCTCAGCCACGCTTCGCCCGCGTTCGGTCGCGGCAACGACTGCTCGCCGCTTGCGGTACGCACCCGATAGTTGCCGAGCAGCGGCGCATCGCCGGCCAGCGCCTTGAGCGTGCCGAGCTGCGGCGTGGCGGCCTTCGCGCCGACCATGCTCGACAGCTCCACGCTGCGGTACACCGCCAGGCCCAGCCGCTTCGCATCGCGTTCCGCGGCATCCACGTTGCCGCCATCGCTGCTGAAGGCGGCATCGCCACCCACCAGGCGGCGGCTTTGTTCCGCCAACGCATCGGTGGTGCGCTGGGCGATGCTGCCCACGCCGGCCAGCGCCAGCACGGCGACGAACAGCGCGGCCAGCAGCACGTTGAATTCGCCGGCACGCCAGCCTTGCCACGCCTGTCGTGCGGCCATCCGCAACACCGCGAGTGCATTCACGCCTGCAGCCGCCCGGCTTCCAGCCGCAACTGGCGGTCGCAACGCGCGGCCAGGCGTTCGTCATGGGTGACGATGACCACGGTGGTGCGGCGCGCGGTGTCGATGTCGAACAGCAGGTCTTCGATCGCCAGGCCGGTACGACGGTCGAGGTTGCCGGTGGGCTCGTCGGCGAACAGGATCCGCGGTTGCGCCACGAAGGCCCGCGCGATCGCCACGCGTTGCTGCTCGCCGCCGGACAGTTGCCGCGGCAGGTGATGCAGGCGTTCGCCCAGGCCGACCTGCTGCAGCAACGCCCGCGCCGCGTCGTTGCCCGGCTTGCCCTGCAATTCCAGCGGCAGCGCCACGTTGTCCAGCGCGCTCATCGCCGGCATCAACTGGAAGTTCTGGAACACGAAGCCGACCGCGGCAGCGCGCACCGCGGCGCGTGCGTCCTCGCTGGCGGCCTGGATCGGCACGCCGTCCAGCCAGACCTCGCCGCGGCTGGGCAGGTCCAGCCCGGCCAGCAGCGACAACAGGGTGGTCTTGCCCGAGCCGGAACTGCCGACGATGGCGACGCGCTCGCCGGGCGCGATGTCCAGGTCGATGCCGTCGAGGATCGTCAGCGCGTTCTCCGGCAACGGCACGGTCTTGCCCACGCCGCGGGTTCGCAGGCTGCCGCGGGCGGCCGTGCTAGCGTCTGCGGCGACTGGGCCAGGAGTGGAATCGATGTCGAGGGCGATGCGGGCGTGGGTGCTGGGGGTCTGTTCCATGCTGTCGATGCTAGCGGCACCGGCGGCCCTCGCGCGTGAGCTGAAGGTACTGGTGATGGGCGATTCATTGTCGGCCGCTTATGGCCTGCGGCCCGAGCAGGGCTGGGTGGCGCTGGCCGATGCAAAATCCGCGACCTACCGCTTCCACAACGCCAGCGTGTCCGGCGAGACCACGGCCGGCGGCCGCAGCCGCTTCGCCGCGGAGCTGCAGCGGGCGAAGCCCGACATCGTGATCATCGAACTTGGCGCCAACGATGGCCTGCGCGGGCTTCCGCTCAAGCAGATGGGTGCGAACCTGGGCTGGATGATCGGCGCATCGAAGGCGGCAGGCGCGCGCGTGCTGCTGGTCGGCCTGCAACTGCCGCCGAACTTCGGCACCTACGCGAGCGATTTCCAGCGCAGCTACGTGCTGATCAGCCAGCGCCTTGGCACCGGCCTGATCCCGCATTTCCTCGCGCCGCTCGGCGTCGAGCGTAAGTGGTTCCAGGGCGACAACCTGCATCCGGTCGCGGGGGCGCAGCCGATGCTGGCCAAGCAGGTGATCAAGGCATTGGATGCGTTGCCGGCGGCGGCGCGCTAGAGCACGGCCTGAGCGAGGCTGTCATCCCTGCGAAGGCAGGGATCCAGTGACTCTGAGTAGTTGAAAGCAAAGACGCTGGGTTCCTGCCTTCGCAGGAACGACGGGCAAAGGCCGAGCTACGCACATTCCCGTGGACCGACCTGCACGTCAGCGTTCCGCGCATGGCGTTGTCGCTGCGATGCCGGCACCGGATAGTGGCGGCCCGCATCGGAGCAATCGCATGAGCCAACTCTTTTCGCCGCTCGCCATCGGTCCGCTGTCGCTGCCCAACCGCATCGTGGTGGCGCCGATGTGCCAGTACTCCTCGATCGACGGCGAAGCCACCGACTGGCACACACAGCACTGGACCAACCTCGCGCTGTCCGGTGCGGGCCTCGTCATCATCGAGGCCACTGCGGTCGAGCCGCGCGGGCGCATCAGCTGGGCCGACCTCGGCCTGTACGACGACGCCACCGAAGCCGCATTCGCGAGCGCACTGGCCACGGCACGGCGCTGGTCGCCGGCGAAGATCGGCGTGCAGCTGGCCCATGCCGGCCGCAAGGCCTCCACGCTCAAGCCCTGGGAAGCCGGCGGCGGTCCCATTCCCGCGGGTGATGCACGCGGCTGGACCACGCGGGCACCGTCCTCGATCCCGTATGCCGAGACCGATCCGCTGCCCGAAGCGCTGGACGATGCCGGCATCGAGGCGATCATCCGTGCCTTCGTCGACAGCGCGACGCGCGCCTTGCGGCTGGGCGTGGACCTGATCGAACTCCATGCCGCGCACGGTTACCTGCTGCACGAATTCCTGTCGCCCTTGAGCAACCAGCGCACCGATGCCTACGGCGGCACGCTCGAAAATCGCATGCGCCTGGTGCTGCAGGTCTTCGATGCGATCAAGGTCGTGGTGCCTGATTCGATCGCGTTCGGCATCCGCATCTCCGCCAGCGATTGGGTGGAAGGCGGTTGGGATATCGAACAGAGCATCGTGCTGGCGAAGGCGCTGGAGGCGCGCGGCTGCCACTTCATCCATGTCTCCAGCGGCGGCCTGCATCCCGCGCAGAAGATCGCGATCGGCCCCGGCTACCAGCTGCCGTTCGCCGAGGCGATCAAGCGCGCGGTGGCGATGCCGGTCATCGCCGTGGGCATGATCACCGAGCCGCAGCAGGCCGAGGATGTGCTGGTCGATGGCAAGGCAGACGCCGTCGCATTGGCCCGCGCGATGCTCTACGACCCGCGCTGGCCCTGGCATGCCGCCGCCGCGCTGGGCGCGCAGGTCGCGGCACCGCCGCAGTATTTGCGCAGCGCCCCGCATGGCCAGTCGAAACTGTTCATGCAGGCGACCGGCAGCGCCGGCTGAGGCTCAGTCGATCCGCACTTGCGCGGCGAACCACGGCCGCAAGCGACGCAACGCTTCTTCGATGCGCGCACTGTCCGGCGCGAAGCTGAAGCGGATGAAGCGATGGCCATCGACCGCGTCGAAATCCACGCCCGGCGCCAGCGCCACGCCGGTCTCCTGCAGCAGGCGCGTGCAGAACGCCATGCTGTCGTCGGTCAGGTGGCCGACGTCGGCCCAGACATAGAACGCGCCATCGGGCGGCGCGATCCGCGCCAGCCCCATCGTCGGCAAGGCGTCTAGCAGCAACGCGCGATTGCGCGCGTACATCGCGCGATGCCCTTCCAGCGTGTCATCGCAGTCCATCGCCACCAGCGCGGCCTGCTGGCTGGGCGAGGGCGGGGTCAGGAACAGGTTGCCGATCAGCGCGCGCGCGGCATCGATATGGGTTTCCGGCACCAGCAGCCAGCCCAGCCGCCAGTCGACCATGCTCCAGTACTTGGAGAAGCTGTTGACGATGAACGCATCCGCGGCGAACTCCAGCATCGAATGCGCGGGCTCGGCGTAGTGCAGGCCGTGGTAGATCTCGTCGGAAATGATGGCGATGCCGCGTTGCCGGCACACGTCGGCGATGGCGCGTAGTGCGTCGGGTTGCAGGATCGTGCCGGTGGGATTGGCCGGGCTGGCGAGGATGATGCCGGCCGGTGCGGGCTCCAGCGCGGCGATCGCATCGGCGGTGAGCTGGTAGCGGACCTCGGGCCCGCAGCCGATCGCGACCGGCCGCATGTGCGCGGCCAGCGTGGTGTTGCGATACGCGGTGTAGCCCGGCCGCGCGAAGGCGATGCGGTCGCCGACCTCGAAGCGCGCCAGCAAGGCCAGCAGCAGGGCCGGCGACGCGCCGCAGGTGAGCAGGATGCGCGCGGGATCCACCTCGATGCCGTGCCGCTCGAGATACAGCCGCGCGATGCGCTGGCGCAGCGGCAGGCTTTCCCAGTAACCGGGTGGATCGCGATCCAGCGCGTCGCGCACCGCGGCCAATGCGGCTGCCGGCGCGCCGGTGGAGGGTTGGCCGAACTCCATGTGGATGATCGAACGGCCTTCCGCTTCCAGCGCGCGGGCGAGCTGGCCGATGGCCATCGCGCGGAACGGTTCGACGCGCTCGCGCACGGCGTCAGTCGCCGTGTCCGGCCTGCTCGCGCGCGATCGCGCGCCAGCCGATGTCGGTGCGATGAAATTCATTCGCCCATGAGACCGCATCGACCCCCGCATACGCATTGCGCTGTGCGTCGGAAACCGACGCGCCCAGCGCGGCGACGCACAGCACGCGGCCACCGGCGCTCACCACGTTCCCGCTCGCGTCCAATGCGGTGCCGGCGTGGAAGACCTTCGCATTCGTGGGCACGGCGTCCAGCCCCGAGATCACATCGCCGGTGATCGGCGTTTCGGGATACGGTGTCGCCGCCATCACCACGCCCAGCGATGGACGCGGATCCCAACGCGCGTCGGTGGCATGCAGTTGGCCGTCGATCGCGGCGTCGAGCAGGTCGACCAGGTCGGACTGCAGGCGCAGCATGACCGGCTGGGTTTCCGGATCGCCGAAACGGACGTTGAACTCGATCACCTTGGGCGCGCCGTCGGCGTCGATCATCAGCCCGGCGTAGAGGAAGCCGGTGAACGGAATGCCGTCCTTGATCATCCCCTGCACGGTGGGATTGACCACCTCGCGCGTCACCCGCGCATGCACCTCCGGCGTGACCACCGGTGCCGGCGAGTAGGCGCCCATGCCGCCGGTGTTCGGGCCGGTGTCGCCGTCGCCCACCCGCTTGTGGTCTTGCGAGGTCGCCATCGGCAGTGC
>NZ_JAYRTQ010000006.1:0-192313 GCF_041919455.1 Thermomonas sp. | reverse complement strand
AAAGCGGGACCCCGCGTGCCTCCACGGCGACTTGCTGGGGGGGCGGGGCGCGCCCACCGGCGGGAAGCCGCGCGGGCCATGGATGGCCCGCGCCCGCCGCATCAGTCCTGGACGACTGGACAAGGCGGCGGATCCCCGCCTTTGCGCGCGCATCGCCTAGGGTCGCACCCCAGGAGACCCGTCTGACCGACGCTGGCAATCCCGTCATTTGCCCCCAAATCACCGGCTCGTTACCCTGCCCGATTGCCCGTTGCACGGCATCTGCACCTCGCCCGCTCCCCTTCCCCAGGATCCCCCATCCATGGCGCTGGACACCATCCGCCTCCGCGGTGCTCGCACGCACAACCTGAAGAACATCGACCTCGACCTGCCGCGCGACAAGCTGATCGTGATCACCGGCCTGTCCGGGTCCGGCAAGTCGTCGCTGGCGTTCGACACGATCTACGCCGAGGGCCAGCGCCGCTACGTCGAATCGCTGTCGGCATACGCGCGGCAATTCCTCAGCGTGATGGACAAGCCCGACATCGACCACATCGAAGGGCTGAGCCCGGCGATCTCGATCGAGCAGAAATCGACCAGCCACAATCCGCGCTCCACGGTCGGCACGATCACCGAGATCCACGACTACCTGCGCCTGCTGTACGCGCGCGTGGGCACCCCGCGCTGCCCGGACCACCACTTCCCGCTGGAAGCGCAGACGGTCAGCCAGATGGTCGACCAGGTGCTGGCGATGGAGCAGGACGACTCGCTGGCCTCGCAGCGATGGATGCTGCTGGCACCGGTGATCCGCGAGCGCAAGGGCGAGCAGCAGCAGGTGTTCGACCAGCTGCGCGCGCAGGGCTACGTGCGTGTGCGCGTGGATGGCGTGCTCCACGAGATCGACGCGGTGCCGCCGCTGGCGCCGCGCCAGAAGCACACCATCGAAGCGGTGATCGACCGCTTCAAGCCACGCGCGGACATCCGCCAGCGCCTGGCCGAATCGTTCGAGACGGCCCTCAAGCTGGGCGACGGCATGGCGGTCGTGCAGTCGATGGACGAATCGGATCGCGCGCCGCTGCTGTTCTCGTCGAAGTATTCCTGCCCGGTCTGCGATTACGCGCTGCCGGAACTGGAGCCGCGCCTGTTTTCCTTCAATGCACCGATGGGTGCGTGCCCGGGCTGCGACGGCCTGGGCGTGGCGCAGTTCTTCGATCCGTCCCGCGTGGTCGGCCATCCGGAGTTGTCGCTGGCGGCAGGTGCGATGCGCGGTTGGGATCGTCGCAACGCCTATTACTTCTCGATGATCACCTCGCTGGCGAAGCACTACAAATTCGACGTCGACCTGCCCTGGCAGCTGTTGCCGGACGAGATCCGCGCGATCGTCCTGCATGGCAGCGGCAAGGAAGCGATCAACCTCGTGTACGTGGGCGAGAACGGCAACAAGTACCAGCGCAAGCATGCGTTCGAGGGGATCATCCCCAACCTCGAACGCCGCTACCGCGAGACCGAATCCGCGGCGGTGCGCGAGGAACTGTCGAAGTACATCAGCGAGCGACCCTGCCCCGAATGCGGCGGCGCGCGCCTCAATCGCTCCGCGCGCAACGTGTTCGTGGCCGAGCGCCCGTTGCACGAGATCGCGGTGATGCCGATCGACAACTGCCTCGCCTTCTTCCATGGCTTGAAGCTGCCCGGCTGGCGCGGCGAAATCGCCACCAAGATCGTCAAGGAAATCGGCGAGCGGCTGAGCTTCCTGGTTGACGTGGGCCTCGACTACCTCACCTTGGAGCGCAAGGCCGACAGCCTGTCCGGCGGCGAGGCGCAGCGCATCCGCCTGGCGTCGCAGATCGGTGCCGGCCTGGTCGGGGTGATGTATGTCCTCGACGAGCCCAGCATCGGCCTGCACCAGCGCGACAACGAGCGCCTGCTCGGCACCCTCACCCGCCTGCGCGACCTCGGCAACACGGTGATCGTGGTCGAGCACGACGAGGACGCGATCCGCCTGGCCGACCACGTGGTCGACATCGGCCCCGGCGCCGGCGTGCATGGCGGCGAAGTGGTGGCCGAAGGCCAACTGGCCGACATCCTCAAGGCGCCGCGCTCGATCACCGGGCAATACCTGTCCGGCAAGAAGCGGATCGAGGTACCGGCGCAGCGCCACGCGCCCAACCGCAAGCTGATGCTCAAGCTGAAGGGCGCGCACGGCAACAACCTGAAGAACGTCGACCTCGAGATCCCCTCGGGCCTGCTCACCGCGATCACCGGCGTGTCCGGCTCCGGCAAGTCGACGCTGGTCAACGACACCCTGTATTCGCTGGCCGCCAACGAGATCAACGGTGCGTCGCACACGCCGTCGCCGTACCGCGAGATCACCGGCCTGGACCTGTTCGACAAGGTCGTCGACATCGACCAGTCGCCGATCGGTCGCACCCCGCGTTCCAACCCGGCGACCTACACTGGGCTGTTCACGCCGTTGCGCGAACTGTTCGCCCAGGTGCCGGAAGCGCGCGCCCGCGGGTATTCGCCGGGCCGCTTCAGTTTCAATGTGCGTGGCGGCCGCTGCGAAGCCTGCCAGGGCGATGGCCTGATCAAGGTCGAGATGCACTTCCTGCCCGACGTCTACGTGCCCTGCGACGTCTGCCAGGGCAAGCGCTACAACCGCGAGACCCTGGAGATCCACTACAAGGGCCACAGCATCCGCGACGTGCTGGAGATGACCGTCGAGGACGCGCTGGACCTGTTCGCGCCGGTGCCCAGCATCGCCCGCAAGCTGGAAACGCTGATGGACGTGGGCCTGAGCTACATCAAGCTGGGCCAGAGCGCGACCACGCTGTCCGGTGGCGAGGCGCAACGCGTGAAGCTGTCGAAAGAACTCAGCCGCCGCGATACCGGCCGCACGCTGTACATCCTCGACGAACCGACCACCGGCCTGCACTTCCACGACATCGAGCACCTGCTCGCCGTGCTGCATCGCCTGCGCGACGACGGCAACACCGTGGTCGTCATCGAGCACAACCTCGATGTCATCAAGACCGCCGACTGGGTGGTCGATCTCGGCCCCGAGGGTGGCCATCGTGGTGGCCAGATCATCGCCTCCGGCACGCCGGAACAGGTGGCCGCCAATCCCGCTTCGCACACCGGCCGCTTCCTTGCCCCCTTGCTGGAAAGAGCGGCGGCACCCGCACCCACCCCGCGCAGGAAAAAGAAGGCCGAGGCATGAGCGACCGCGCCGCAGGCCACGTGTTCCGCATCCCGATCGCGCTGCGCTGGAGCGACCTGGATGCGTTCAACCACGTCAACAACGCGCGCTACCTGACCTTCCTGGAGCAGGCGCGCATCGAGTGGTTCGACACCCTGGACGCGCCGTGGATGACCGACGAGGTCGCGCCGGTCGTGGCCACCGCCACGATCAACTTCAAGCGACCGATCGAATATCCGGCCAGCATCGCCGTCGAGCTGTTCACCGAGCGCTTGGGCAACACCAGCGTCACCATCGGCCATCGCATCCTCGCCGACGACGGCACGCTACACGCCGAAGGCCACGTGGTGGCGGTGTGGGTGGCGCGTGCGAGCGGTCGACCGATACCGTTGCCTGATGCGGTGCGAAAAGCGTCGGAGTTGCTGCTGCAGGCGTGATGCAGCGGACTCACGGTGCCGGCTTGCGCAGCTCGAACTCGCCGAGCAGCTTGCGGCCGTCCTTCAAGGTAAATTCGATCGCGACGCGACTGCCGGGCTTCAGCGTGGCGTTCGGCTTGATCAACATCAGGTGCAGGCCGCCCGGCTGCAGCACCGCTGCGCCATCCGGGGCGATGCGCAATTCCGGCACTTCGCGCATGCGGTTGACGCCATCGACCCGCTTCGACTCGTGCAATTCCACGCTCGCATAGGCGGGACTGCTGGCGGAGACGATGGTAGCCGGCATCGCGCAGCGGTTTTCGATGCGGCCGAAGCCTGCCTGCATCGGCATCCCGCCCGGCAACAGGCGGATCCAGCCGTCCTTCACCAGCGGGGCACAATCCCGCGCGTTGGCGGCGAGCGGCAACAGGAGGACGGCGAGCAGCCATGCATGCGTGGTCATGCGCCTATGATACCGGCACACGAAACACTTCCTTGCGACGGGATTCCGCATGCCCCTGATCGAAACCACCCTGCACGGCGACATCCACGAACTCCGCCTGGCGCGTGCGCCCGTCAACGCCCTCAATCCGGCGCTGTGCGAGGCGCTCACCCAGGCGCTTGCCGATGCGGTCTCCGCCGGCGCGCAGGGCATCGTGCTTGCTGGTGGGCCGAAGGTGTTTTCAGCGGGGCTGGACGTGCCCTACCTGCTCGCGCTTGGCGACGACCAGGACGCGTTGCTGCGCGCATGGACGGTGTTCTTCGATGCCGCGCGCGCTTTGGCGGCGTGCCCGGTGCCAGTGGTGGCCGCATTGGCCGGGCATTCGCCTGCCGGCGGCTGCGTGCTGGCCCTGTGCTGCGACTACCGGATCATGGCCGAGGGCCCGTACCGGATCGGCTTGAACGAAACGCAAGTCGGGCTGGTGGCCCCGGAAGGCATCCAGTCGCTGATGGCGCGGATGGTCGGGCCGCATCGCGCGGAACGCCTGCTGGTCGCCGGCGACATGGTGGATTCCAGCGAAGCGCTGCGCATCGGGCTGGTGGATGAACTGACCGGCATCGACGACGTCGCCACCCGCGCGCGGGTCTGGCTGGAAGGATTGCTGCAACTACCGCGAGCACCGATGCTGCGCACCCGCGCGATCGCCCGCGCCGCGGTGGTCGACTGCCTGCGCGACGAACGCATCGAACTGGCGAGGTTCGTCGCCGGCTGGATGGAACCGGATACCCAGGCCGCATTGCGGGCGATGCTGGCGCGGATCGGGAAATAACCGCTAGCGGACCCGCTGCCCGGCGGCGTCGATCACGACCTCACCATCTTCTTTCGCGAAGGGTTTGTCGCAAGGCGGCAGCACGTCGAGCACCATCGCCGATTCCGGCCGGCACAGGCGCACGCCGAGCGGCGTGAACACGAATGGGCGGTTGATCAGCACCGGCGTGGCGACCATCGCCGCGAGCAGGGCGTCGTCGGGCATGCCAGGATCGTCGAGCCCGAGCGCCAGATACTCCGGCTGCTTGCTGCGGATCGCATCGCGCACGCCAAGGCCGGCATCGGCGATGGCCTGGCGCAACCGCGCGACATCGGGTGGATCGCGCAGGTAGTCGACGACCACAGGCTCGATGCCGACGTGGCGGATCAGCGCGAGCGCGTTGCGCGAGGTGCCGCAGGCAGGGTTGTGCCAGATCTCGACCTGCATCGCGGCGAGGTCGCGGCTCACGCCCCCCGCGCCACCGGCCGCGACGGATCCTGGATCCAGCCGCTCCACGATCCGGTGAACAGCTTCGCGCCCTTAAACCCGGCACGCTCCATCGCCAGGAGGTTGTGGCAGGCGGTGACGCCGGAGCCGCACATCAGCACGGTTGTTGCGGGATCGCGACCGGCGAGCAATGCACGGAATTCGTCGGCCAGCTGCATCGGCGACTTGAAGCGGCCATCCATCATGTTGCTGGCGAACGGCCGGTTGATCGCGCCCGGCACATGGCCGGCCACGCGGTCGATCGGTTCTTCCTCGCCACGGAAGCGCGCCGGCGCGCGGGCATCGACTAGCAGGCCTCCTTCGAACAGATGCGACTCGACTTGGTCGGCATCCAGCAAGCGGCTGTGGTCGAAACCCGGGGCCTCGTAGCGGCTGGGTGGCCGCTGGAACGGCGAACTGGCGACTGGCAGGCCCAGCGCGGTCCAGCGCGCCCAACCGCCATCCAGCACCGCGACCTTCTCGTGACCGAGCATGCGCAGCAGGAACCACAGGCGCGCCGCATAGGCGCCATCGGCATCGTCATAGGCGATGACCTGCGAATGCGCGTCGATGCCCCAACTGCGCAGTTTGGAAACGAGCACGTCGGCCTGCGGCCACGGGTGGCGGCCTTCGCCATGCGGCCCCATGTCCGACAGGTCCCGCTCCAGGTGGGCGTAGGCCGCGCCGGGCAAGTGCGAGCGCAGGTAAGCCTGCTCGCCCACGTTCGGGTCGAGCAGCGAGAAGCGGCAGTCCAGCACCACCAGGTCGGGGCGGCCAAGCGCCACCGCCAGGGTTTCGGCCTGCACCAGGGTTGTCCATCCGGCCATCAGGTTCTCCCGTGGGGGGCGGGCGCCAGGCGCTCGCGGAGGTTGAACAGGATCGAAGCGGTCACGCCCCAGATCCGTTGCGGTTGGTAGCGGTATTGGAACACGTGGCGTACCCGTCCGCCGAAGTGAAGGGTGACCCGTTCCAACTGGTCCGGATCGAGCAGCAGGTCGAGCGGCACCTCGAAGACCTCGGCGACCTCCGAGGGATCCGGCCGTGGCACGAAGTCGGGCGCGACCAGTACCAACGCCGGCTGTACGCGGAAGCCGGTGATGGTCAGCAAGGGATCCAGGTAACCCAGCGCTTGCGCCTGAGCTGCATCCAGGCCAACTTCCTCCGCGGCCTCGCGCAGGGCGGCATCCAGCGGCGTTGCATCGCCCGACTCCATGCGTCCACCCGGGAAACTGACCTGGCCCCCATGGTGCCGCAATGCATCGTTGCGACGCGTGAGCAGGACGCTGGCGCCTTGATCGCGCGGAATCACGCCGACCAGCACTGCAGCCGCCTGCGGTTCGCCTGGCGACAGCAAGCCGTCTAGTTCGAACAGGTTCCACGGCTCACCGGCAGGTGGCGACGCCAGCGGATGCAGGGCGCCACGCAGCCGCGCCGCGAGCGCATCGGCGTTCACGTGGCCTCGCGCGCCAGGGCACGCCGCGGCAGCACCTCGTCCATCATCCGCAGGCGCGCATCGTCGTTCATCATCGGCCATGCCGCGATCTCGTTGCCGCTGCGATGGCAACCGACGCACAGGCCTTCCTCGTCGATCGTGCAGACGCCGATGCAGGGACTGAGGACGGCGCGGTACGGGTACGTCATGGGATCCGGATCCTGGCAGGGCACGGACGATGGCCCTGCCCCTGAAACGCGATGCGCCGGCAGGACCGGCGCATCGGGGAAAGCATGTTGCGCCGTCGATTACTTGACGCTACCCAGCTCGATCTGGATGGCGATCGCCTGCTGCGCGAACTGCTGGTTCTGGTCGCCAGTGCCCTTGCCCGGCGGCACCACCACTTCCCACACGGCGCCCTGCTGCATCAGCGGCAGGGTTTCCTTCAGCGCCGGGATCGGGGCCTCGGACACCTTGAACGCCGGCGGCGTCTGCACGCCGCTGAGCGGCACGCCCACCGCGGCCAGGAAGCTCCGGAAGCCGATCTGCACCTGGCTGTTGGCGGTCGCCTTGGCACCGGTGCCCGGCTTGGCGATGCGGTACATGATCCCGCTCGGCAGGGTGATCACGCCCTGCTGGGCCTTGTACTTGGTGACGAAGTCGGCCGACTGCGTCTGGTTGTCGGCCAGCGCCTTGCGGAACTCGGCTTCCATCTTCTGCTGCACGCGCTGCTGGAAGCCGGAATAGGCCGCACCCAGCTGCTGCTCGGTGTAGGCCGCGGGCTTCTTGCCATAGGCGTCCTGCAGACCACGGATCACGGTGGCGATGTCCACCGGTTCGCCGGAGTTCTGCAGGTCCTGGCCCAGCGACCAGCCGAAGGCATAGCTGGCGTGGGTCTTGTCGACCACCGCGGCGGCGGCGGGGGCGGCGGGCTTGGCCGCGGGGGTGGCCGGAGTGGCCGGCTTGGTCTGAGCGGTGGCGATACCCGCGGTCAGGGTCAGGGCCGCCAGGCTGGCAGCAAGCACATGCAACTTCATCCACAACCTCGTCGTCTGTATGGAACCGCCGAAGGGCGGTACCGGGCTCCGGCACACGGCCGGAAGGATTGTCTGACGCCGGTCGAACCGCCCCGGCATGACACGCTAGGATACCGGCCGGGGCACTTAACCGCCACTGAGGCCAGCCACTCCGACACCCGTGCGCGGCGGAAGTTCCGGCCCGCTCTTTCCCATTCATGTCCCGAGGGACCGCATGTCCGATTCCCCCCTGCTGATCCAGGATGCCGACGGCATCCGCACGATCACGATCCATCGCCCCGACAAGCTCAATGCGCTGAACGCGGCCACCCTGGACGCGCTGGACCAGGCCTTCGCCGACGCAGGTGCAGACGATGAAGTCCGCGTGGTGGTGCTGACCGGCAGCGGACCCAAGGCATTCGTGGCCGGCGCCGACATCGCCGAGATGAACAGCCTGACCCCGGTGCAGGGCCGCGACTTCTCGCTGCGCGGCACCCGCATGATGCGGCGGGTCGAGCGCCTGCCGAAGCCGGTGATCGCGATGGTGAATGGCTTTGCCCTGGGCGGCGGGCTGGAACTGGCGATGTGCTGCCACCTGCGCATCGCCGCGGACACCGCCAAGGTCGGCCAGCCGGAAATCAACCTCGGCCTCATACCGGGATTCGGCGGCACCCAGCGCCTGCTGCGCCTGTGCGGGCGCGCCGCCACGCTGGAGCTGTGCCTGACCGGCGCGCCGATCGCGGCGGATCGCGCCCTGCAACTCGGCATCGTCAACCGGGTGGTGCCTGCGGCGGAACTCGAAGCGGAAACGATGAAGCTCGCCGCGCAGTTGGCGGCATCGGCTCCGCTCGCCCTGCGCGGGATGCTGGACTGCGTGAACGTCGGTGGCGAGTGCGGGATCGAGGAAGGGCTGGAATACGAGGCCGCGCAATTCGGCCTGGTGTTCTCGACCGCTGACATGCGCGAAGGCACCTCCGCGTTCCTCGAAAAGCGCAAGCCGACGTTCCACGGGCGTTGATGATTCCGGCGTGCCCGCATTGCCATTGCACGGCTTGCGACGATGGGCGTGCGCATGCGATGCAAGCAATGCTCATGGCGGACGATCTCGACGCCGCGCTGCAACTCGGCTTGCTGGATGCGCAGCCCTGCCCCGGCTGCGACGGCGGTTGCAATGCGCGATTGATCGAAGCACGCGACGCCCGCCTTGTCGCGCTGGCCGCACGCGAACGCCATCGCGCACGCGATGCCCGCCTGCAACGACGCAAGGCCGAACGCCAAGCGGCACGCGCGCCGGCAGCGACCATCGCCAGTGCCGCGCCTGCCCTGCCCAGCGCAGCCGCGGATGCCTTGGCGCGCGCACTGGCGAAAGCCCGCGAACGGACATCGCGATGACGACCAGGCAACGCGCGGCACGCGGCAGCAAACTGCGCCCCGGTGAAATCACCGAACTGTTCGAGCGCCTGCAGGCGCTGGATCCCGCGCCGACCACCGAACTCGACTACACCACGCCGTTCGAGTTGCTGGTCGCGGTGGTGCTGTCCGCGCAGGCCACCGACGTCGGCGTGAACAAGGCCACGCGCAAGCTGTATCCGGTGGCGAATACGCCGGCTGCGATCCTGTCGCTCGGCGAGGAAACGCTGAAGGGCTACATCAGCACCATCGGCCTGTTCAACGCCAAGGCCGCGAACGTGATCGCGCTGTGCCGGCTGTTGCTGGAACGCCACGACGGCGAAGTCCCGCGCACGCGCGAAGCGCTGGAGGCATTGCCGGGCGTTGGCCGCAAGACCGCGAACGTGGTGCTCAACACCGCGTTCGGCGAACCGACGATCGCCGTCGACACCCACATCTTCCGCGTCTCCAACCGCACCGGGCTGGCACCCGGCAAGGACGTGCGCACGGTGGAGGACACGCTGGTCCGGCTGGTGCCCGAGGAATTCAGGCGCGATGCCCATCACTGGCTGATCCTGCACGGGCGCTACACCTGCAAGGCGCGCAAGCCGGACTGCGCGCATTGCGTGATCCACGACCTGTGCCGCTACCCGGACAAGACCATGGCGTGAGCCTCAGCGCCCCGCGTATGCCAGGGGACTTTCCAGGCGCGCAGCCGAGTTCAACGTCAGCACGGTGTGGCGACCGAAGGACTGATCCTCCGGCCCGGTCCAGGAGCAGGCATCAACTGCCTCAGTCGCGACGAAGCACACCGGCATCAGCAGCTTCGCGGCCTGCGACGCGCCTTCAACTTGCTCCGGGTGGAACGTCCAGCCGCGTGCCACCGCGATCGCGGCGTTCGCCATCGCGCGATTGACCTCGCCGACGGTGTCGTACACGACAACGTCCTGCACACGACCTTGGGCGTCCATGTCCAGGGCAAGCACCACCACGCCTTCATGGCCTCGCAACTGCGCCGCCTTCGGGAATACCGGATTGCTCAGGGTCTGCGGGGCCGGACCCACCGTGGCCGACAGGATGCGTGCGGCAGCACCATCTTCGCCCGGGATCGCAGTCACACGCAGCCACGTGCTGGTGCGCGCTGGTTCACCGTCCTGTTGCGCAGGGCGGAACACCCAACCGCGCAGTTCCTGCTGGATCTGGCGGGTGACCGCTTCGGATCCATCGCGGGTCGGCGTTGCGGAAACCGTTGCGCCACTCGCGTCGAGCTCGACGTTGAACGTGTAGACCCTTGCCTGCTGCGGCTCTGCCGCCGCGGCTGTCATCGACACCGCCACGCAGGCGCTGGCCACCCACCCAAGGAACTTCTTGCTGCCCATCGCTCGCCTCCTCGCTCGCACATCGTGCTGACGCCACGATGACAATCCAGCCGCCGAGGTTTTTGGTGACACGATGATGACAACCAGCGACATACTCGACAGACGGTCGCATTCGATGGACGACCGGGCGCATCAACGATCAATTCGCCACGGAATTGTGCGCTGCGGCGAGCTCAGGCATGGGGAGCGATGCGCAGCCACTTGGTGGCGATCCACTTCTCGCCGGCCAGCACGGGCGCGCCCCCATGCAGGCTTTTGGTCATCGGGTGCGGGCGGTCGTAGCTGAAGAACACCGCGTTTCCCCTGACCGCGGCAACCTCGAAGTGGACGTCCGGGAACACTGTGGCGCCGCCGCGCTCCGGGGTGTTGAGGTACATCACGACCGAGGCAACGCGCTGGCCACCGCGTGAGAGGGTGACGGCGCTGCCGGAAGCTTCGGGATCGAAGTAATCGTAGTGCGGTTCGTACTGGGCGCCGGGGCCGTAGTTCAGCACCTGCAGACCCTCACCGTGCTCAAGCGGCCAGTCCAGCAGGCGCGCGATCCGCGCCTCGATTCGCGCGCACAGCGCATTCTCGCCGCGCACGAAGGAGGTGCCATGGCTTGTGCGCGCCGCGTGCACCATGTCGCCACCGGAGTCCGGGTCGACGGTGGTCGAACGCTTCAACTTGGGCCGCGCAAGTTCGATCATCGCGTCGCACTCTTCTTCCGACAGCAGGCCACCGAGCACCGCCACGCGTGGCAGCAGCATGCTGGCCAGTACGTGCACCTCGCGGTCGCCGCCGTCCAATGAGGAGGCACCATTCGGCTCCGTCGGCACCGGCACCCGCTCGGGCATCGGCAGGCCACTCTGCTCCGCGGTCCTGGCCACATAGGCGTTGACCGCCGCGGCGACCGCATCGACCGCTTCCTGCTCACCCCACCCGTCGTCGAGCAGCGGCTGCAACACGTTGCCGGGATCGTTGCCGGCGATGGCCTGGGCCACGACCCAGCGTTCGAGTTCGGGACCGAGACTGCGCTTCTCCATGTGCGCATTGTGCCGCACGCACGCTGCGCGAACAGCGTTCACGCAGCGGAAATACCGCTGAAACAAAAAGATCCAACACTGCATGCCGGCAGTGCAGTGCCGCAGCGCGCCATTGACTCCGCGCGACACAGCCGTCCGCGGCGGCTGGCATGCATCCATGCGGTTCGTCACGAATGCGCAACCGCAAACCCCGAACGTCCCGCCACATTCCAGCAATACCGTCCAACGACCGGAGATACAGGATCATGTCCGTCAGCAACAACACCAAGTCCCTCCTGATGGCGTTCGGCGCCGCACTGGCGCTCGCCGGCTGCGGCGGTGGCGCAGACAAAATCGTCTCTCCGGGCATCCCGGCGAACCCGCCGCCGACCGTTCCACCGCCGCCGCCGCCGGCACCGCCGCCGGCGCCTCCGGCAGGCGAAACCGCCGTGTGTCCGTCCGGCACCATCGACCAGGGCACGTTCGCCAATGGCGTGTGGCGCGCCTGCCGCCTGCCCTCGCAAATCCTCGGCACGCTGACCCTGAGCAAGGTCGCCGGCGTGGCCTACCAGATCCAGGGCCAGGTCAACGTGGGCCAGGATCAGTTGGGCGACAAGAACGTCAACGACCCCTCGAAGAAGGGCGTCCTGAACATCGGCGCCGGCGTCACCCTGTTCGCTTCCTCCGGCCCGGACGTCCTGCTGGTGCAGCGAGGCTCGCAGCTGTTCGCCCTCGGCACCAAGGCGGAGCCGATCACCTTCACCTCGAGGCAAGACCTGGAGGGCAGCAGCAGCGCCGGCAAGTACAACTGGGGCGGCGTGGTGTTGATGGGCCGCGCGCCCGTCACCGAATGCACCGGCGGCCCGGTCTACGGCGACGCGAACTGCCAGGGCGCGGTGGAAGGCGTGAGCAATGCGTTCGGTGGCGGCAACGACCCGACCGACAACAGCGGCGAAATCACCTATACCCGCGTGCTGAACTCCGGCTTCGTGCTCGGCACTGCCAACGAACTGCAGTCGCTGACCCTGGTCGGCGTGGGCAATGGCACCAAGATCGACTACTTCCAGTCGCACTTCAGCGGCGACGACGGCATCGAGATCTTCGGCGGCACGGTCAACCTGAAGCACATCGTCATCAGCGAGGCGGATGACGATGGCGTGGACGCCGACTGGGGCTGGAACGGCGGCATCCAGTACGGCCTGGTCATCCGCAAGACCCGCGCGGTGAAGACGCCGGGCGACTCCGGCTCGGGCTTCGAGTGGTCCACCCAAAACAACCGCACGCCGAACACGGAGCCGAAGGTCGCCAACATCACCATCTACTCGACCGACCCTGGCCTGGACACGCTGGTCAAGATCAACTCCAGCACCCGGGCGCACATCTGGAACAGCGTGTTCGTGGCCGCGCCGACCACCAACGAGAAGCGCGCGGAAGCTGCTTTCCTGTTCGACAGCAACATCACGTCGCTCGAGCTGCTCTCCAACCATTTCGCTTCCAAGACGTTGTTCAACGAAAACGTGGTGGGTTCGATCACGGTGGATACCGCGTCCGCCGGTCGCTACAGCGCCGCCCTGACCAGCAATGCCGGCACGGTCTTCAACACCACCTCGACCCTGAACCCCAGCAGCTTCGTTCCGGGCGCCAATGAAAACGCGGTGACGCCGATCAATGCGAAAGCCATGTACAGCTTCTTCGACAACACCACCTACATCGGCGCGGTGAAGGACGCCGGCGATACCTGGTGGCAAGGCTGGACGGTCGGCCTGTAAGCGGCGACGCGACTGCCCCAACAGTGGAAAGGACGCGGCGGCCCCAAGCCGCCGCGTCCGCTTCCAAGACTCGCCGATCGCCCGACGCAGCCAAGGTGCTCAAGTCCATGATGTCCAAATTTCCGCCCTCCCTCCCGCTTCGCAACGGCCTGTTCGTCGCCATCGGCGCAATCCTGCTCGCCCCCGGCGTCGCAATGGCCCAGCAGGCGCAACAGCCCCCGCAACCGCAACAGCAGCAGGACGAGCCCGCCACGCTCGATGCCGTCTCGGTCAGTGCCGAGTACATTCCCGAGCCCTTGCTGCAGAGCTCGTCTGTGATCTCGGTGGTGACGCAGGCCGATTTCGAGCGCACCGGCGACAGTGATGCCGCGCAGGCGCTGCAACGCGTCAGCGGGCTGAGCCTGGTGAGCGACAAGTTCGTCTACGTTCGCGGCCTGGGCGAACGCTATTCGTCCGCGCTGTTGAATGGTTCGCCGCTGCCCAGCCCGGAGCCGCTGCAACGGGTGGTGCCGCTGGACCTGTTCCCCGCCGAAGTGCTGCAGGGCGTGACCGTGCAGAAGACTTACTCGGTGCGCTATCCGGGTGAATTCGGTGGCGGCGTCATCGATCTGAAAAGCCTGACCGTGCCGGAGGAATCCTTCCTCAAGCTGTCCGTCAACGGCGGCCTCAACAGCCTCACCACCCATTCCAAGGGCCTGACTTACTACGGCGACGACCACGATTTCTGGGGCTACGACGACGGCCGGCGCGACTTGCCCGAAGGCGTCATCAACAGCCGCCAGCCGGTCCTCTCCACCAATTACGGCCACGATCCGCAGATCATCCGCGACTTCGGCCGCGCGATGAACGACCCCAACCAGTACCTGCTGCAGCAGAAGGACAACATCGACCCCGACATCGGTTTCGGCGGCAGCGCCGGCACCTCGTTCGACCTGGGCGGATCGGTCAAGCTGGGCATCGTCGCCGTCGGCAGTTTCGAGAACACGTGGCGCACCCGCACCGGTCTTCAGCAGGACGCCGAGTTCTTCAACGGCGACGTCAATTACCTCAATTCCTACGACTTCGCCTCGACCAGGGACAACGCACGGGTCAATGGCCTCCTGGGGCTCGGCCTGAAGAGCGAAAAGCACAGCCTGGCGTGGACGACGCTGTACGTGCACGACACCTTGAAGGAAGCCAAATCCCGCCACGGCTTCGACGTCGGCATCGGTGGCGCGGTGGGCGACGACGTGCGCCGCGACGACTACACCCTGTGGCTGGAACGCGAACTGGTCAATCATCAGTTGTCGGGCGAACACTCCTTCGGCGAATACGGCGACCTGATCCTGGAATGGCGCGCCGCCACGTCCGAGGCGAACCGCACGACGCCGTTCGAAACCCATGTGCAGTACAGCAATGCGGGAGGCGCGTGGATCACCGGCGGCTTCCCGATCAACGACTTCGCGTTCGGCGCGGTCGACGACCACGTGGACAGCGCGGGCGTCGACGTGACCTGGAACCTGCCGACGGAGGAGCGCGCGCTCACCCTCAGCTTCGGCGGGGCGTACTCGAAGAACTATCGCGAGGCGGTGAAGCGCGTGTTCGACTTCGTCCCGGTCTCCGGCACCGGCCTGCCCCTCTTCAACCAGTACCAGCGCATCGAGTACCTGCTGAGCGACTGGAACCTGCAGAACGACGTGCTGGTCCTGCGCGAGAAGACCGCCAACAACAACGGCGAGTCCGCCTACGACGCCAGCCTGGACATCAGGTCGGCGTATCTGCAGCTGGAAGGTGAAATCGCCACGAACCTGCGCGGCAGCCTGGGCTTCCGCTATGAGGACGCCGTGCAGGAAGTGCGCACGCTGGACATCTTCAGTGGCGTTCCCATCACCGGGATCTACAGCGCGCCGGCACTGGAAAACGACTACATCCTGCCGGCGTTGGCCATTACATGGAACATCGCCGACAACCAGCAGTTGCGCTTCGGCGCGTCCAAGACGATCGCCCGTCCGCAGTTCCGCGAACTGGCACCGCAGCAGTACACCGACCCGGACATCGATCGCCTGTTCTTCGGCAACCCGTTCCTGGTGGACAGCGAACTGGTCAACCTCGACCTGCGCTACGAACGGTATTTCGACGAAGGCGAGTACCTCACCGCCGGACTGTTCCACAAATCCATCGAGAACCCGGTGGAAGCGGTGACCAGCGGCGGCGGCGGCAACGCGACCTTCCAGAGCTTCCTCAATGCACCGGAAGCCAGCCTTTACGGCATCGAAGTCGAGTTCAAGAAATACTTCGACGGCGTCACCTGGGGCGACAACCGCTTGTATCTCGCCACCAACTACACCTGGACGAAATCGGAGGTGAGCGTCGGCGCGAACGACACCGTCATCCCGCCCGGCTTCAACGGCATGCCGCAGCCTGCGGCAAGCTTCGTCGTCGATGGAAGCGCGATGCAGGGCCAGAGTGACCACATCGGCAACCTGCAAATCGGGGTGGAAAGCGCGGATGGCGGCTTCCAGACCACGCTGATCGCGAACTACGTGGGCGAGCGCATCGTCGCGCGTGGCCGCCCCGGTCAACCCGACTACATCGACAAGCCCGGCACAACGCTCGATTTCGTGTTGCGCAAGCGTTTCAAGGACTTCTTCGGCTGGAACTGGTTCAAACCGTCGCTGAAGCTCACCGGACGCAACCTGTTGGGCACGGACCATGAGGAATTCATGGCGCGCGGCGGCGACCGCGTGGACATCTACACCTACTCGCCCGGTGTCAGCTGGAACCTGAGCGTCTCGCTCGACTTCTGAACGAGCTGCGTTGGCGATACCACTGGGCCCGGCGATGCGCAATCGCCGGGCCTCCAGTTTCAGGGCAGGCAAACCATCACGGAACTGCCGCGAACCTGGTGCCCTGCAGCGGATGCGCCGCCATCGGCCGCGGTTCCGGTTGGCATCCACACGCACGCAACCGTGTGCCCGCGATGACCCGCGAAGACGCCATCCGCGGGCCCGCTTCTCCCGCAAAAAAAACGCCCCGCACGAGGCGGGGCGTTCGATGGCAGGTGGCGCGATGGATCAGAACGCGAACTGCGTGCGCAGCGCGACCTGCGACGGCTCGTCTCCGGTCTTGTCGTTCTTGCCCTGGGTCCAGTTCAGCATCATCCGCAGGTTCGGGTTGATGTAGTAGTTCACGCCCAGCAGCGCCGAGGTGGTCTTGGTGTCCAGCAGGTCCTTGTTCTCCATCACGTCATAGCGCGCGACGAGTTCCCACAGGCCCTTGTCGGCCGGCACCACCGGCGAACCGAACACGCCGGTCGCGCCCTTGTAGGCCTTCAGGCCGCCATTGAGCATGAAGCTGCCCTGCACGTAGAAGGCATCGACGTCCTGCGAGCTGCCGTTGGCCTGGCCGAAGCTGGCGCGCGCGTACTCGGACTGCACGAAGAACGGGCCGTTGCGGAAGGCCGCTTCCAGGCCGAAGGTATCGACCTGCGAATCGTTGACGCCGACCGCGGCGCTGGTGGTGGCCATGGTCAGCGACGGGCCACGACGGCCCGCGTAGTTGGACACCGCGGACACGCTGGGCGTGCCCTTGTTGAGGTTCTCGTGGCTGTACGAACCGCCCAGGTGCAGGGTGGTGGTGCCGCTGTCGATCGGCGCCCAGGTGGCGCGGCCGGAGATGCCCGCGCCCTCGGTGCGCGCGGTCGGCGCGCTGCGCATGTTGAACGCGCTCACGCCGAAGGTGTAGTTGCTGCCGGCCTTCAGGTAGCCCACGCCCTGCTGGAACTGGCGACCGCTGTAGATACCGGTGGCCGAGGTGCTGGGACGCTCCATCAGCAGGATTTCATTGGAGCTGGTCAGCTCCTCCATCGAGCGATACGGCTTGAAGTGGCCGATGGTGACCTTGCCGCCCAGCATGTTCTTGGCGATGTACAGGTCGCGGAAGCCGTCCAGGTTGCTGCCGGCGGCGAAGTCGTTCTCCACCTTGTATTCCCAGCCGAAGGCCTTGCCGGACAGGGTCAGGCGGGCGCGGCGGAACTCGGTGGTGTCGGTCGTGGCGGCGACGTCACTGTCGAAGCTGTAGGCATCGAAATGGATGCGCCCGCCCAGGGATGCCTCGAAATTCTTGTCGGCCGAGGTGACCTTGATGCCGCCCTTGGTCTCGACCTTGGCGACGTTGTTGCTGAGGTTGTCGAGCTGGGTCGCGGTGTCGACGTTGACCTCGGACTGTGCATCGGTACGCGACTCCAGTTCCTGCACCTTGGCGACCAGGTCCATCAGTTGCTGCTTGAGCGCGGCGATTTCGGCATCGCGCGAATCCTGCGCGCTAGCGCTGAAGCTGGTGGCGGCCAGCGCCAGGGTCACGGCGAGGGCGAGGGTCTTGCGTTGCATGGTCGTGCTCCGGGAAGGAAGTGCGTTGGGATCGTGGGCCACGGTCTGCGTCGTTAAGGAGCCGTGAAACGGGCACAGCCTGCGATCCGATTCTGACAATCGTGTTGTCGAAACATGACAGTTCGATGAAACCCGCCGAGGCGATGCACAAGGATCGTCAGCACGACCCGGATCGCCATTGTCATCGAACGGTCATCGTTGCAACACAGTCCTGTCATCCAACCGCAGTGGAATGCGCGGCTGAAGCGGCGCGGCCGCCACATCCCAGGAGTCCTGCGTGTCCAAGTTACTCAAGCTGCGCGCCACTGCCCTCGTGCTGGCCGGTGCCTTTGCCTTCAATGCCTCCGCCAACGACGTCACGGGCGCGGGCGCCTCGTTCGTGTATCCGGTCATGTCGAAGTGGTCCTCGGACTACGCCGGCGCCACCGGCAAGAAGGTCAACTACCAGTCGATCGGTTCGGGCGGCGGCATCGCCCAGATCAAGGCCGGCACGGTGGACTTCGGTTCGTCCGATGCGCCGCTGAAGCCGGAAGAGCTGAAGAAGTTCGGCCTGGCCCAGTTCCCGTCGGTGATCGGCGGCGTGGTGCCGGTGCTGAAGGTGCCGGGCGTGCAGTCCGGCGCGATGAAGCTGGACGGCGAGTTGCTGGCCGACATCTTCCTGGGCAAGGTCACCAAGTGGAACGACCCGCGCATCGTCGCGCTCAACGGCGGCGTGGCCCTCCCCGACCTGAAGATCACCGTGGTGCGCCGCTCGGACAGCTCGGGCACCACCTTCAACTTCGTCAACTACCTGTCGAAGGTGAACCCGGAGTGGAAGGCCAAGGTCGGCGAAGGCACCACCGTGAAGTGGCCGGTGGGCATCGGCGGCAAGGGCAACGAGGGCGTGGCCGCCTACGTCAAGCAGATCAACGGGGCGATCGGCTATGTCGAGCTGTCCTATGCGCTGCAGCAGAAGCTGACCTACAGCCGCCTGAAGAACGCCGCCGGCAACTACGTGAACCCGAGCGACGACAGCTTCTCCGCCGCCGCCGCCGCCGCGGAATGGGGCAAGGCGCAGGACTTCTACCTGGTGATGACCAATGCGCCGGGTGAGGCCAGCTGGCCGATCACCGCGACCAATTTCATCCTGATGTACAAGTCGCCGAAGAACATGGAAGGCGCGCGCAACGCCAAGGAGTTCTTCAAGTGGGTGTACGCCAACGGCGACGCCCAGGCCAAGTCGCTGGACTACGTGCCGCTGCCGGACGCGCTGGTCAAGCAGATCGACGCCTACTGGGCCGCGCAGCTCAAGTACTGAGCCTGCAGGCTTTGCGGTGATGCCAGGGCGGGCCTTCGGGCCCGCTTTTTCGTGGCCGGCGCCCGGTTGTGCGTGAAAGGCCGGACGCTGTCATCGACGTGTCACAAAAACATCATTTCATGTCGCGATCCAAACAAGCACATCGAAGAGACCCGCATGAACCGCCAACTGCCCCGCGTCGCCGCCCTCGCCGCCTGCCTGGTCGTCGGCCTGTCCGCCTGCAAGAACGAGTCGGCCCCGGCCGCCACCGGCGATGCCGCGCCGACCGCCGCCTCGGCAAGCGCGGCCCCGGCCAGCGATGCCGTCGCCGCCGAGATCACCGGCGCCGGCGCGAGCTTCGTGTATCCGCTGATCTCGAAGTGGTCCGCCGACTACGCGAAGGCGACCGGCAACAAGGTGAACTACCAGTCGATCGGTTCCGGTGGCGGCATCGCCCAGATCAAGGCCGGCACCGTGGACTTCGGCTCCTCCGACAAGCCGCTGGCCCCGGAAGAACTGGCGAAGGACGGCCTGGTGCAGTTCCCGTCGACCATCGGCGGCGTGGTGCCGGTGATCAACCTGCCCGGCATCGAGGCTGGCACGCTGCGCCTGACCGGCGCGCTGCTCGCGGATATCTACCTCGGCAAGATCACGATGTGGAACGACGCCGCGATCGCCGCCGCCAATCCGGGCACTGCGCTGCCGGCACAGAAGATCCATGTGGTGCGCCGCTCCGACGGCTCGGGCACCACCTACAACTTCACCAATTACCTGACCAAGGTCAGCCCGGCCTGGAAGGCCGCCATCGGCGAAGGCACCACGGTCAACTGGACCGGCAGCAGCGTGGGCGGCAAGGGCAACGAGGGCGTGGCCTCCTACGTCAAGCAGTTGAAGGGCGCGATCGGCTACGTCGAACTGTCCTATGCGCTGCAGAACAAGATGGCGCATGCGGCGATGCAGAACGCCAGCGGCGCATGGGTGCAGCCGAATGCGGCCAGCTTCGCTGCCGCCGCGGCCAGCGCCGACTGGAAGAGCGCGCAGGACTTCAACCTGGTGATCACCGATGCGCCTGGCGCAGACGCGTGGCCGATCACCGCCACCAATTTCATCCTGATGCGCAAGCAGCCGCGCGATGCGGCGGATGCCAGGGCCGCGCTGGAATTCTTCCGCTGGGCCTATGCCAGCGGCACCGAACAGGCGAAGTCGCTGGACTACGTGCCGTTGCCGGCAGCGCTGGTGCAGCAGGTCGAGGCGTACTGGGCGGCGCAGCTGAAATAAGCGCAGCCCGCCCATCACCGATTCGAGACCACGCATGAATGCCATCGCCCTTCCCGTGTCGGAACGCGACATCGCCGACACGCGTAACGACAAGCTGTTCCGCTGGATGCTGGGCGCCACCGCAGTCTTCGTGCTGGTGACCCTGGCGGGGGCCGCGCTGTCGATGCTGTGGGGCGGCCGCAGCGTGCTGGCCAGCGAAGGCCTGAACTTCTTCTTCTCCAGCGACTGGAACCCGGTCGAGAACAAGTACGGCGCACTGGTGCCGATCTACGGCACCGTGGTCACCGCCGTCATCGCCATGCTGATCGCGGTGCCGGTGAGCTTCGGCATCGCGTTCTTCCTGACCGAGGTCGCGCCACGCTGGATGCGCACGCCGGTGGGCACGGCGATCGAACTGCTGGCCGGCATCCCCTCGATCATCTACGGCATGTGGGGCTTCTTCGTGCTGATGCCGGTGATGCGCGAACACATGATTCCCTGGCTTGACGAGAACGTCGGCCCGATCCCGGTCATTGGAAAGCTGTTCCAGGGCCCGCCGATCGGTGCCGGCATGCTGACCTCCGGCATCGTGCTGTCGATCATGGTGATTCCCTTCATCTCGTCGGTGATGCGCGAAGTGTTCCTGACCGTGCCCTCGCGCCTCAAGGAATCGGCCTACGCGTTGGGCGCGACCAAGTGGGAGGTGAGCTGGGACATCGTCCTGCCCTACACGCGGTCGGCGGTGATCGGCGGCGTGTTCCTGGGCCTCGGCCGTGCGCTCGGCGAGACCATGGCGGTCGCGTTCGTGATCGGCAACAGCGTGAACTTCACCGCCTCGTTGCTGGAGCCGTCGACCACCATCGCGGCGCTGATCGCCAACGATTTCGGCGAGGCCACCGAGGAATACCGCGCGGCCCTGCTGCTGCTCGGCTTCGTGCTGTTCATCGTGACCTTCGTGGTGCTGGCGATCGCCCGCCTCATGCTGGCCAACCTGTCCCGCAAGGAGGGCAACCGATGAACGCGATCGTCATGTCACCGCGCGACATCGCCGCGGCCAAGCTGTATCGCCGTCGTCGCCTGACCAACATCATCGCGATCGGCCTGGCCTGCGCCGCCGCCATCTTCGGCCTGGTCTTCCTCGGCTGGATCCTGTGGACGCTGCTGTCCAAGGGGCTGGCCCATCTCAGCGTCTCGCTGTTCACCCAGGACCAGCCGCCACCGCTGGAGGCCGGCGGCCTGCGCAACGCCATCGTCGGCAGCCTGATGATGTGCGGCATGGGCGTGGCGATCGGCACCCCACTCGGCATCGCCGCCGGTACGTGGCTGGCGGAAGTCGGCAACCATCGCAAGCTCGGCACGGTGGTGCGCTTCGTCAACGACATCCTGCTGTCGGCGCCGTCGATCGTGCTCGGCCTGTTCGTGTATGCGGCCTTCGTGATGCAGACCGGCGGCAATTTCTCCGCCATCGGTGGCGCACTGGCGCTGGCCTTCATCGTGCTGCCGGTGGTGGTGCGCACCACCGACGAGATGCTGCGGCTGGTGCCGGTGCAGATGCGCGAGGCCGCGTTGTCGCTCGGCGTGCCGCAGTGGAAGGTCACGATGCAGGTGCTGTATCGCAGCGCCCTGCCCGGCATCGTCACCGGCATCCTGCTCGCCCTCGCGCGCATTTCCGGCGAAACCGCGCCATTGCTTTTCACTGCCTTCGGCAACGAGTTCTTCAGCCTGGATGCCACCGGCGCGATGAGCGCGGTGCCGCTGGTCATGTACAAGTTCGCCGGCTCCGGCTACGAGAACTGGGAACACCTGGCCTGGGCCGGCGCGCTGCTGGTGACCCTGTTCGTGCTCGCGGTCAGCCTGGTCGCGCGCACCCTCCTGCTGCGCAACAAAGTGTCCAATGACTAACCTGACGCGGATCGATGCCATGAACGATGCACGCCTTGCCGTCGCCGCCTCCGTGCGCGACGCCATCCTGCCGACCGACGCGCCGGTGAAGATCGCCGCGCGCGACCTGAACTTCTGGTACGACAAGTTCCATGCGGTCAAGCACATCAACCTGGAGGTTCCGGAGAAGCGCGTGACCGCGCTGATCGGTCCGTCCGGCTGCGGCAAGTCCACCCTGCTGCGCGTGTTCAACCGCATCTACGCCCTGTACCCGAAGCTGGAGGCCAAGGGCGAGGTGCTGCTGGACGGCGAGAACATCCTCGACCCGAAGTACCCGATGAATCGCCTGCGCAGCAAGGTCGGCATGGTGTTCCAGAAGCCGGTGCCGTTCCCGATGACGATCTACGAGAACGTGGCCTACGGCATCCGCCACCACGAGAAGCTCAACAAGGCCGACCTGGATGCGCGCGTGGAACTGGCGTTGCGGCAGGCCGCGCTGTGGGACGAGGTCAAGGACAAGCTGAAGGAAAGCGGCCTGGGCCTGTCCGGCGGCCAGCAGCAGCGCCTGTGCATCGCCCGCGCGGTGGCGCTCAAGCCCGACGTGCTGTTGCTCGACGAACCGACCTCCGCCCTCGATCCGATCTCGACCAGCCGCATCGAGCAACTGGTCGAGGAACTCAAGCGCGACTTCACCATCATGATCGTGACGCACAACATGCAGCAGGCCGCGCGCGTGTCCGACTACACCGCCTTCATGTACCTGGGCGACCTGATCGAGCACGGCGCGACCGAGCAGATCTTCTCCAACCCGGCCAAGCAACAGACCGAGGACTACATCACCGGGAGGTTCGGCTGATGAACAACCACATCGTCAAGAGCTACGACGACGAACAGCGCGTGCTGCTCGACGAACTGATCCGCATGGGCCACATGTCGGTGTCGCAGCTGGAGGCGGCGCTGGACGTGGTCGAGCGCCGCGACGACAAGGCCGCGGAACGCGTGATCGGCAACGACGACGCGATCGACGCGCTGGAACAGCAGGTCAACCACGACGTGATCCGGCTGATCCGCCGCGGTCCGCTGGCCGGCGACCTGCGGGTGATCCTGGCGGCGCTGCGCGTGGCCTCCGACATCGAACGCATCGGCGACCTGGCCGCCAACATCGCCAAGCGCTCGATGGCGCTGAACCTGGCGCCGCCGCTGCCGCACACGCGCGGACTGGATGCGCTGGGCCGCATGGCCGCGCGCCAGGTCCGCGACGTGCTGGACGCATACGTGCAGCGCGACGGCGAGGCCGCACTGCGCGTGCGCGCCAGCGATGCCGAACTCGACACCCTTTACACCGGCCTGTTCCGCGAACTGCTCACCTACATGATGGAAGACGCGCGCGCGATCACCCCGTGCACGCACCTGCTGTTCATGGCCAAGAACCTGGAGCGGATCGGCGACCACGCCACCAACATCGCCGAGAACGTGTGGTTCCTGATCCACGGCGAGGAATTGATGCCGCCGCGCGACAAGCGCGACGGCACCAGCACCACGGTGGTGTGAACGCCCCGCCCGGCGGGATGAATGCGCGCTGGCCGGTGCGATGCTGGCCGCCGCGGCTGCCCCGAGGTAGCATCGGCGCTCCCGCAATGCGCGCCCGCGCAAGGAGCCAACCATGTCGCAATCCCGCAAACCCCTGGTGCTGCTGGTCGGTGCCGCCGTCGCCGCCGGTTCGCTGTTCTCGATGGACACCCTGGCGCATGGCTACATGCAGGACGCCAGGCCCGCCGCCGCGAAGGCCGGCGAAGGCAAGTGCGGGGAAGGCAAATGCGGCGAGGGCAAGTGCGGCGGCCAGGCGGCCGGCAAGGATGCCCATGAAGGCGGCTGCGGCATGGCCAAGATGGACACCGACAAGGACGGCCGCCTGTCGCGCGCCGAGTTCGATGCCGCGCACAAGGGCAAGGAAGAGAAGTTCGCCGGCCACGACCTGGACGGCGACGGCTTCATCACCCAGGCCGAGATGGACAAGCATCACGCCGACATGAAGGCCAAGGGCGACGGCAAGGCCACCGCCGAGGGCAAGTGCGGTGAAGGCAAATGCGGCGAGGGCAAGTGCGGCGGCAATCCCTGATCGCGCATGGCGGATGCACGGACACTGCGCGGCGCGGGCCTGGGCCTGCGCAGGGCGCTGCTGGACGAACTGATCGAGGCGCCCGCGGGCGCCTTCGATTTTCTGGAATGCGCACCGGACAACTGGATCGGCGTCGGTGGCGTCCTCGGCGAGAAGCTGCAGGCATTGTCGTCGCGGCATCCGCTGAGCTGCCACGGGCTGTCGCTGTCGCTGGGCGGACCGGACCCGCTCGATCTCGAGTTCCTGCAGCGCACGCGGCAATTCCTCGATCGCCATGACGTCGCCCTGTACAGCGAACACCTGAGCTACTGCAGTGCCGGTGGCCATCTCTACGACCTGCTGCCGCTGCCGTTCACCGATGAAGCGGTGCATCACGTCGCTGCCCGGATCGCCCAGGTGCAGGACGTACTCGGCCGGCGCATCGCGGTCGAGAACGTCAGCTACTACGCCGCGCCCTACCAGGCGCTGGGCGAGGTCGACTTCATCGATGCCGTGCTGCGCGAGGCAGACTGCGACCTGCTGCTCGACGTCAACAACGTCTACGTCAACGCCATCAACCACGGCTACGACGCACGCGCCTTCATCGAGGCGATGCCGGGCGAACGCATCGCCGGCCTCCACATCGCGGGCCACTTCGATGAAGCCGAGGACCTCAAGGTCGACACCCACGGTACTGCGGTGAAGGACGACGTGTGGGACCTGCTCGCGCATGCGTATCGCGTGCATGGCCTGCGCCCCACCCTGCTGGAACGCGATTTCAATTTCCCGCCGCTGGCCACGCTGCTGGACGAAGTGCAACGCATCCGCGACACCCAGACGCAGGCCGCATGAGCGAGCTGCGCCAGCAACTGGATGCACTCGCCGCGCACGTGCGCGATCCGGATGCGCATGCCGGCCCGCCCGGCATCGAGGCGCGGCGGCTGAAGATCTACAGCGACCTGGTCTACAACAACCTCGAGGGCCTCCTGACCGGCAACTTCCCGGTCATTCGCAAGACCCTGGACGATGCCGACTGGCGTGCGCTGGTGCGCGGCTTCCTGGCGCGCCACCACAGCCATACCCCGTTGTTCACCCAACTTGGCCGCGAGTTCATCGCCTTCCTGGAGTCCGACGCCGGCACCGATCCCGCGCGGCCCTGGCTCGCAGAACTGGCGCACTACGAATGGGCCGAACTCGGCCTGCAACTCAGCGAAGCCGAGCTGCCGCCACACGACCCAAGTGCCGATCTGCTCGACGACGTACCGATCCTGTCGCCATTGGCGTGGCCACTCGCGTATCGCTGGCCCGTGCACCGGATCGGCCCGGAGTTCCAACCCGTCGAGCCACCACCCGAACCCACGCTGGTGCTGCTGCGCCGCGAGCCCGACGGCCGCGTGCACTTCTCGATGCTGTCGCCGTTGCTGTTCCGGTTGCTGGAGCTGGTCGGTTCCGAGAGCGGAGAGACTGGTCGCGCGTTGCTGCAGCGGCTGGCGGTCGAAGCCGGCCAGCCCCACTTTGACGCATTTCTCGTCCAAGCACGCCCGATCCTGCAACGCCTCCGCGACGAAGGCGTGCTGCCAGGCACGCGAACTGCCGCCTGATCGTCAGTCCGTCCAGGTCTTCCGCAGCGGATGCGCTTCGGTGTTGAACACCACGCCGTCGAAATCCAGCGCCGACGGCGGCGAGAACAGCAGCCACCAGTACTTGAAGGTCTCCGCCAGCAGGAAGCTCTCCATCGAGTCGCGCTGTTCCATCGTGCGCACATCCTTGATCGCGGCGTAGCCGGCCTCGGTGCGTGCGTGGCGGACGAAGTCGTCGAAGAACTCGCGGCCCATCGCGCGCCAGCGCACATCACGGGTGTAGTGATGCAGGTAGTAGGCGGACTCGACGATCTCCGGACGCAGCTGGTAGCCGCCGGAGGTCACTTCCATCTTGCGGTAGTCGAGCGCCTCGGGCTCGATGCCGTGCAGCCGCCACATCGCCTGGCCGGACTGCTGCAGGCGCGCAGCGCGATCGAGGTCGCCACCCAGCGCCAGCACCGCCGGCAGGAATGCGTCGAGTGCACCGTACACGCTGGCACCGCGCGCGCCGCTGTCCATGTCCGCATGGCCGTACCAGAGTTCGCCATCGCGCACCTCATCGGCGAGGTAGCGCTGCATCGGGCCGACGCTCTCCTCCCACATGCGCTTGCAGGCTTGGTCGCCGAACAGCTTCCAGCACTTCAGCAGGTACTCGTAGTACGAATCGATGCCGCCGCCGACATGACTGTCGCGGTCCGTCCACTCGCCCGTTTCGACATCGATGGCGCTGCCGACCAAGCCGATCGTAGAGCGCCGATCAAACGTTGCCACCAGCGCGCGCTTGGCCCTGTCGTAATAGATCGGCTTGCCGGTGAGCTTGGACAGGGTGCCGAATTCCAGCAGCAGGGTGCCGGTCTCGGCGGGATTGCTGACCTTGCCGCTGACCACACCGGTGCGCAGGTTGACATGGGTATAAGGCAGGCCGGTCGGCGATTCGAATACCGGCAGCAGGCGCCTGCCCAGGTCGTCGGCCAATGCGAGCAGTCGCTCGTCGCCCGTCATCTGGTAACCGGAGAGCAGTCCACCCAGCAGGCGGATGACGACCTCGAAGTTCTGCACCGGCATGTCGTGGTCGAACGACAACTGCGTGGCGATGAGATCGCGCGCTTCCGCGGCCTCCTTGTCCAGGCCCATCAGCAACAACGTGTCCAGCGCATCCACCGGCGTCATCAGCAGCGAGTGCGGATACCAGTCGTGCGGCTTCCTGCTCAGCGGCTTGAGTGCGTCGTGGCCCTTCGCGTATCGCATGTAACCCTGCCACGCATGCCGGGTCTCCTCGCGCACGCGCGTCGCCAGGCGCGTGGCCTCGGCATCGTCCATCGGCTGCGCATACACCGGGGCCGGCGGCGCGATATAGCCGCCCGATGCCTGCGCCAACGCCAAGGCCGGTGCCGTCGCCAACATCGACAGGAGCGCGGCAAGCCCGCACGTGCGAAGGATGCCGGGCCTCATTGCACCGGCCTCAGCAGGTTCATGACGTCGTAGGCCGCGCCCATGGTGTGGTAATCGGTCTTGCCGGCCGGGCTCTTCTCGTCGCTGTATTTCCGGTTGTCGGCATCGAGGATC
The DNA here is from genome assembly GCF_041919455.1 of Thermomonas sp. GTDB lineage: Bacteria > Pseudomonadota > Gammaproteobacteria > Xanthomonadales > Xanthomonadaceae > Thermomonas. The sequence continues at coordinate 164,972 of NZ_JAYRTQ010000006.1, read as the reverse complement.
CGGAACCACGCGCCGTGCTGGTGGTCGACCATGTGCGCCCACGCGTACGCCCACAGGTGTTCGTACCAGTCCCAGTATTCCTGGTCGTCGAAGCGCGCCGCCAGCAGTGCAGCCGCAGCCAGCGATTCCGCCTGCACCCAGAAATACTTGTCGTCGTCGCATACGAAGCTGTCGCCGGTGATCGGCGCGCCGTCCATGCCTGGTTGCCGGCGCACTTCCGGCGCGAAGCCGTAATACATGCCGCCGCGCTCGGTATCCCAGGATCGCGCCAGCGCGGTGTCGAACAGGTGGCGTGCCATCGGTGCCAGCCAGGGCTCGGCGACATGCCGGTCGAGGATCAGCAGCAGCTTGGCCCATTCGGTCTGGTGCCCGGGCTGGAAGCCCCACGGCCGGAACAGATGCTTCGGATCGTCGAGGTGGTAGTTCCAGTCGACATTCCAGTCGGCATCGTAGTGTTCCCAGACCAGGCCGCCGGCCTGCACTGCCTGCCGGCGGGTCATGTTGCTGGCCAGCAGCAGCGCGCGATCCAGCCAGCGGGTGTCGTCGCTGGCTTCGTAGGCGGCGAGCATCGCCTCGCACATGTGCATGTTGGCGTTCTGGCCGCGGTACGCACTGAAGTTCCAGTCGGCATCGGCTTCGTCGCGATACAGGCCATGTTCGGCCTCCCAGAAACGGGCCTCCAGCAGTGTCCAGACTTCCTCCATCCAGTCGGCGGCTTCGGCCACGCCAGCCATCCGCGCGTGCGAGTACGCCAGCAGCACGAAGGCCAGGCCGTAGCAGTGGTTGGTGCGGTCTTCCGGCACGCCCTCGCGGATCGTCCACGCGTAGCCGCCGGTCTCGGTGTCGAGGTGCACCTCGCGCAGGTAGCGCAGGCCATGCAGCATCGCCTCGCGGTAGTCGGGATCGCCGAATTCGCGCCACGCCATCGCGTAGTTGAAGACGAAGCGCGTGCTGCTGACCAGGTGGCGATGACGGGCGTCGTAGACCGTGCCGTCGTCCTTGAAGTAATGGAAGAAGCCACCGGCCGGATCGATGCAGCGCGGATGGTAGAAGTCCATCGTCCGCGCGATGTGCGCGCGCAGGAACCCGGGGGAACGGAAATCAGGCTGGTCCATGGGTGTCCTCGTCCTGCAGCAATCGCTGCACGTCTGCATGGGTGGGCATGGCCGCGAACGCGCCATGGCGGGTGACGGCCAGCGCGCCACAGGCGGCGCCGAAACGCATCGCCTCGCGGATCGCGGTGTCGTCATTGATGAAAGCATCGAAGCTGGTGGCATCGACACCTTGTTGCACGAGTTTGAACAACAGGCCGCCGACGAAGGCATCGCCGGCTGCGGTGGTGTCGATGGCACGCACCCTGAAGCCCGCGACCGTCCCGCGCGTATTGCGCGTGCGCCACTGCATGTCGGCGGCGCCATCGGTGACCAGCACCAGCCGCGCGTGGCCGGCGAACAGGCGCTCGAACACCGCATCTTCGCTGCCGAGCGGCGTGGCCAGATCGTCGAGTTCGTTGCGGGCCAGCTTCACCAGCACCGCTTCGTCCAGCAGACGCCATAGCCATGGCGTTGGATCGACGTCAGGCGCCCACAGCACTTGTCGCAGGTTGATATCCACGCTCGCCAGCGCGCCGGCAGCGCGGGCGCGGCGCAGTCCAGCATAGGTCGCCTCGGCGATGGCCGGCTCGGTCAGGCTGTTGGAGCAGGCGTGCAACGCCGCTGCATGTTCGAACATCGCGGGAATGAAGTGTTCGTCACGGAACAGCAGGTCGGCGGCAGGTGGACGATAGAAACTGAAACTGCGTTCGCCATCATCGTCCAGGACGACGAAGGCCAATGCGGTCTTCGCGTCTGCGGTGCGGACGATGCCGTCGGTGCCCACGCCGGCATCGCGCAGGCTGTCGAGCAGGAAGTCACCGAACATGTCCTGGCCCAGCATGCCGATGAACTGTGCGTTGCCGCCCAGCCGCGCCACCGATACCGACACGTTTGCCGGCGCACCACCGGCGAATTGCAGGAACGCACGTGGCGCGTCCGGCGTCTCGCCCGGACGGGCGAGGAAGTCGATCAGGGCTTCGCCGAAACAAAGGATCGGACGCATGTGGGTCTCGTGGGTTCAGGGCGCGGCGCAGGGCGACGCGGGCAGGTCTTGCGGACGCGTGCCCCAGCCCTTCGGGTCGGCACGCGCGGCCAAGGTGAAAACGATGTTGCCGCCATTGCGCAGCATCGCCCAATCGACCCACGTTTGCGGATGCGATTTGCCATCGATACGCACGCCGTCGACAGCCTGCACCACGCCGGCATTCGCCATCGACGCAGTGATGGACAGCGTCTCGCCATCGCCAAGGTCCAGTTCGACGCGGGGGAAGCGCGGCGCGTGCAGCAGCAATTGCCCGGTGCCCGGCACCGCCGGATACAGGCCGATCGCGCTGAACACGTACCAGGCCGACATCGTGCCGAGGTCGTCGTTGCCGGTCACGCCATTCGGCGCGTCGGTGAACAACGCCTGCGCCGCGCGCACCACGGTCGCGGTCTTCCACGGCTGGCCCAGCAGCGTGTACATCCACGGCGCATGCAGGTCGGGCTCGTTGTTCGGGTTGTAACGGAACTGGTTGTAGTAACTGTACGGGCCCACCACCCAGTGCTTGCGCGCGCCGCCCTGCACGTCCTTCGCCAGTTCGTCGTGGGCGAAGAATGCGTCGAGACGATGGCGTGCCTGTTCGATGCCGCCCATCGCCGCCACCAGGCCGGGTACATCCTGCTGCACCAGCCACTGGTATTGCCAGGCGGTGCCCTCGTGGAAGCCGTGGTTGGAACGCGGGTCGTAGCCGCCATGGGTGGGCACGTAGAAATCGCCGCATTCGATGCGCGGACGCGGGAAACCACGGAAACCGAGCGCCTGGTCGGCGACCTCGGCATCCCAGACCATGCGCCAGTTGCGGCCGCGTTCGCGCAGCGTCGCGGCGATGCCGGTTTCGCCGAGCGCAGTCGCCATCTGCGACAACGCGCAATCGCCCAAGGCGTATTCCAGCGTGGCCGAACCGCCGTGGTGCTGGTCCACATCCATGCCCTTCGATGGATACGCGCGGTCGTACGGTACGAAGCCCTGCGCCAAATACGTGTCGTTGCCGGCACGGCCCTGCGCGCGCGACATCGCCGGCGGCCGACCGTTCGCGTTCTGCCACAGCGCCTGCCAGGCCTCGCGTTCGCGGCCCTGCAGCGCACCGAAACGCCACAGGTCGACCAGCCACGGCGTGACCGGATCGCCGGTCATGATGTTGGTGTCGAAGTTCGCATAGCCCCAGCGCGGCAACCAGCCCATCTGCGCGTGGATCGCCAGCATCGAGCGGGCGATGTCGCGCGTGCGCGCCGGCTTGAGCATCGCCAGCAACTGGTTCTGCGTGCGGTAGGTGTCCCACAGCGAAAAATACTCGTGGTAGGTCCAACCCTCGGCGATATGGATGTCGTCGTCGTAGCCGCGATAGCGACCGTCGGCATCGCTGCCGGTCATCGGCTGCAGGAAGGCGTGATACAGCGCGGTCCCGAACACCACGCGGTCGTCCGCCGAGGCGCCTTCGATGCGCACCACGCCGAGTTCCTTGCGCCATGCGGCCTGCGCCTGCGCGCGCATCGCATCGAACGCAAGCAACCTGCCGCCGCGCTTGCCTTCGGCATCGAGGTTGCGGCGCGCACCTTCCGCATCGACATGCGAGATCGCGCTGGTCGCGGTGACGCTGCGCGCGCCGCCCAGCTCGAAACTCAACCACGCGCCGTTCGCGACATCCCACTGCGTGCCCACGCTATGCCGGCCAGCGGGAACGCCGCCCTCGCGATCCCAGGTGCCGAAGGCCTGGAACGGACGATCGAACTCGATGCGGAACCAGGTGGTGTACTGCTTGCCGCCGCAGAAGCTCTTGGTGACCAGCTTGCCTTCCACCGCACGGTCACCGACGACCTCGATCACGCTGCCCACGACTTCATGCTTCTCGTTGGCCTGACCGACGTTGACCAGCACATGGCCGATCTTCTCGTTCGCAGCGTAGGTGTAACGCTCCGCCGCGGCACGGGTCAGCGCGGTCGCTTCGACATCGATGCCGTTGTAATCGGTGAGCCGGACCTTGTAGTAGCCGGCCTGGCCGACCTCGCCCGCGTGCGTGTAGGCCGCGGCATACGTCTTGTAGTCGAAGGGCCTGGCCTTCGCATCATCGGTATCGAAGTCGCCACCGGGACCGATGCGGCCAGTGACCGGCAGCGTGGCGACCTGCCCGCCCTGCTCCCAGCAACCGGCCCCCGACACGAACGAATGACCGAACCCGCGGATCTTCCTGTCGTCGTAGCGATAGCCGGCGTAATGCTCGGTGATCGGGCTGACCTGGATCATCCCGAATGGCGCGGACGCGCCGGGAAAGGTGTTGCCCTCGTCCTGGGTGCCGATGAACGTGTTCACCTGCAGCGCCGGATCGGTCGACGCCGCCAGCGCGGGCATGCCCGACAGCAGGCAGGCCATCGCCAGCACTCGCGAGACGCCTGTCTTTTCCCGCATCGCCCGCCCCGGTTCGATGGAATGCGCACCCTAGCAGGCTCGCCCGCCTCGTCAACACGCTGCTAACCTGTCGCGATGACCGAGACCGACGCGACGCCCATCGACGCCCCCGCATTCAAGCCGATGGTGGAACGTTTCCGCGGCTACCTGCCGGTCGTGGTGGACGTGGAAACCGGTGGCTTCGACTGGAACAAGCATGCGCTGCTGGAGATCGCGGCGGTGCCGATCGACCTCGACGAACATGGCCGTTTCGTGCCCGGCGAGGTCGCCAGCGCGCATATCCAACCCGCGCCCGGCACCAGCATCGACCCGAAGTCGCTGGAGGTCACCGGGATCAAGGTCGACCATCCGTTGCGCGGCGCGGTGCCGGAGCGCGAAGGACTGGACAAGGTATTCCTGCCGGTGCGCGCAGCAGCCAAGAAACATGGCTGCCAGCGCGCGATCCTGGTCGGCCACAACGCGCACTTCGACCTCAACTTCCTCAATGCGGCGATCGCCCGCGTCGAGCACAAGCGCAATCCCTTCCATCCCTTCAGCGTGTTCGACACGGTGAGCCTGGCCGGCATGGCCTACGGGCAGACCGTGCTTGCACGTGCGGTGCATGCCGCGGGACTGGAATGGGACCAGCGCGAGGCGCATTCGGCTGTATACGACGCGGAACGCACCGCGCAGCTGTTCTGCATCATCGCGAATGCGTGGCCGCGCTCGTGAGCAGGAGCTGTCAAGCTGGATCGCCGAGTGTCACGGCCGTATCGAGCACGGGGACAATCGGCGCCATGGATGGCGCCGATTAGCCTACATGGGTGAGGCGAGCGCTTGCGAAGCACTGCTTCGCGCGCCGCCGAACGCCCGCAATCTGTGATTGCGGGCCGGGCCCGCGCAGCGGGTACTTGCGGCGTGTCCCGAGCCGATACGGCCGGGACGCTCGGCGTGCGACGAACTCAGGCTTGCGTCGCCTTCGACTTCGCCTTGAACGAGCGCATGATCCCGTACAGGCTGACTGCGATCCACGCAGCTTCCAACAGGAAGACCGACAGGTTGAACGTGCCCAGCAGCGAGACCAGCACGCCGGTCGCGCCGAACAGGTTGAGCAACTGATACACCAGTCCGGTACCGGACAGCTTGCCCGCCTGCAGCAAGGCGAAGCCGCCCAGGATCATCACGGTGCCCAGCAGGCCCACCCAGTCGTACCACGCGAGTTCCAGTGCCATTCCCGTTTTCCTGTTGTCGTCGCGCATGCGGCGCGACCGGTTGGATCAGTCCTGGTTGCGACCCGGCGGCGAGACGCCATGCTTGCGCAATACCCGGCGCAGTTCATCCAGCGGAATCGCCTTTACGGTCGTGCCGTTGCCGGTCTCGGTGGTCGCCATCAACAGCGAGTTGTACACGGCTTCCTCCACCGCATCCACGCCGGCCTGGAACAGCGCGCTGGTCTGGTCGTTCGCGAGTTCTTCGCTGCGCAGGCGTTCGCTACCGAACGCGCGCCGCACCTCGCTTGCCGTGGAAAACGCGATGGCGTAGTCGCCGCTGCCGTTGGATGCCGAACTGCCGGTGCGGCCCAGGCCCATCATCGCCCGCGAGGCCAGTCGCCGCAGGTTGCGGTCCGACAATGGCGCATCGGTGGCGATCACCACGATCACCGAACCGTCGCCACGGTCGTCGGCCGGACCTCGCGACCATCGCGCCAGCGATTCGCGCGCGTCGACCTGTGCATCCGCGACCGCATTCTTGAAAGCGTACTGGCCGAGCTCGCGTCCGACCGGCACGCCGCCCATCTGCAGCACGCCGCCGTAGTTGCTCTGCACCAGCACGCCGACGGTCCAGCCACCCAGCGATGCCGGCAACTTGCGCGAGGACGTGCCGATGCCGCCCTTCCAGCCGAACGCCACCGTGCCGGTGCCGGCGCCGACGCTGCCTTCGGCGACCGCGCCGCCTTGCGCGCCTTCCAGCGCCTGCCGCACATGCGCGGCGGTGATCGGCCGCGCGCGGATATCGTTGAGGCCACCGTCGTTGGTTTCGCCGACCACCGGATTGATCGACTGCACCTTCTCCATGCCGGGCTGCCGCAGCATCCACTCGGCCATCGCATCGGCCGCCTTCCATACGCACAGCGTGCAGGTCAGCAGGATCGGCGTTTCCAGCTCGCCGAGTTCCGCAACCTGGGTGCTGCCGGCCAGCTTGCCGAAACCGTTGCCGACATGGATCGCCGCCGGCACCCGCGACAGGTAGGCATTGCCCACGTGCGGCAGGATCGCGGTGACGCCGGTGCGGATCGTGTCGCCCTCGCGCACGGTGGCGTGACCCACGCGCACGCCTTCGACATCGGTGATCGCATTGTGTTCGCCGGTGGCGAAGATCCCCGGCGCGATGCCGAGGTCGCGTGCCCGCACCCGCGCGTCCTGCGCGGAGACGGTTGCCGCAGATAGCGACAGTACCGCGACCGCGAATGCCGCGCCGAACCGATGCATCAGCGGACGCATCAGCCGACGCTCCGCTGGCGCACCGCCTCGAACAGGGCGATGCCGGTAGCGACCGAGACGTTGAGGCTTTCGAACTCGCCCGGCATCGGGATCTTCACCAGCTGGTCGCAGTTGTCGCGGGTCAGCCGACGCAGGCCATCGCCTTCGCTGCCCATCACCAATGCGACATTGCCCTTGAGGTCGAGCGCGTACAGCGATGCCGCCGCTTCGCCGGCAAAACCATAAATCCACACGCCGGCCTTCTGCAGGTCGCGCAGGGTGCGCGAGAGATTGGTGACGCTGAAGATCGGCAAGGTGTCCGCCGCGCCGGCCGAGGTCTTGCGCACGGTCGCGTTGACCTGCACCGCCTTGTCCTTCGGGAACACCACCGCGGTCGCGCCCGCCGCCGCCGCGCTGCGCAGGCAGGCGCCGAGGTTGTGCGGGTCCTGCACGCCATCCAGCACCAGTACCAGCGCCTTGCCGTCGGCCGCTTCCACCAGCCCGACCAGCTCGTGCTCGTCCCACGTCTTGGCCGCCGCGTAACGCGCCGCTGCGCCCTGGTGGCGCACGCCGCCGGCTACGCCGTCCAGCGCGTTCTGCGGCACGCGACGCACGTCGATCTCCTTGCGCCGCGCCTCCTGCTCGATCTCGGCGATGCGCGGATTCTTGCCGCCGGCTTCCAGCAGCACCTCGCGCACATGTTCGGCGTCGTGTTCCAGCGCGGAGGCCACCGCATTGAGGCCGACGATCCATTGGGCTTGTTTGCTCATGCGCGCATTGTGCATGTCGCGCTGCGGTCCGGCGACAGGCCAGCCCGCTCCTCCGCTTCTGCGAACCTCCTGTTCGAGGCGCGGCCGCCGGCCATCCATGGCCGGCTATACGCGGGCCGGCCCGCCGCCGAACCGCCCGATCAGTACGGTTTCTTCGCGCGCTTCGCCGGCTTGCCACGCTCGGGCAATGGCTTCACATCGCTGGCGCCGTCGCCTTCGACCAGGCGGAAGTCGATCTTGCGGTCTTCCACGCTGGCCTTCAGCACCACGATGCGCACCCGGTCGCCGAGGCGGTATTCGTGGCCGCGACGCTCGCCGGCCAAGGTCTTGCGCACGGCGTCGAAGTGGTAGAAATCGCGGGGCAGCTGGGTCACGTGGACCAGGCCGTTGACCTTGGAATCGTCAAGCTCGACGAACAGGCCGAAGCTGGTGACGCCGCTGATGGTGCCGTCGAACTCCTTGCCGACGTGGCCTTCCATCCACGCCGCGCGATAGCGCTCGTCGACTTCGCGCTGGGCCTCGTCGGCGCGGCGTGAGCGCTCGGAACATTGCAGCGACAGCGCCGCCATCTCGTGCGGCGAATAGGCATAGGTATCGGGCCTTCCGCCCGCCAGCGCATGCTTGATCGCGCGATGGACCAGCAGGTCGGGATAGCGGCGGATCGGCGAGGTGAAGTGCGCATAGGCCTCCAGCGCCAGGCCGAAGTGGCCGATGTTCTCCGGCGCGTACACCGCCAGCGACTGGCTGCGCAGGATCACCGACTCCAGCAACGTCGCATCGGGGCGCTCGCGGATCTTCTCCAGCATCGCGCGGAAGTCCTTCGGCTTGACCTTCGCCCACGGCGGCATCCGCAGCATGAATTCCTTGAGGAACTCCTCCAGGTCCGCGTACTTGGACTCCGGCGGCTTGTCGTGGTCGCGATACGGCGCCGGCACGCCGGACTGCAGCAGGTACAGCGCGGCCTGCACGTTGGCCGCGATCATGCATTCCTCGATCAGCTTGTGCGCATCGTTGCGCTGGAGCATGCCGGCCTGGGTAACCGCGCCCTGCGCGTCGAGGACGAAACGCACCTCGCTGCTCTCGAACTCGATCGCGCCGCGCTTCTGACGCGCCTTGTCCAGCACCCGGTAAAGCTGGTGCAGTTGCCGGATCTGCGGCAGCAGGCCGCCGATCTTGGCCAGCGCGGCAGCGTGGTCGTCCTCGGGAATGCCCTCGCCCACCGCGTTCCACACATCGGTATAGGTCAGGCGCGCGTGCGAATGCATCACCGCCTCGTAGAACCTGGCGCCGGCGACGATGCCGTCGCGCCCGACCTGCATGTCGGCAACGAAGCACAGGCGGTCGACCTTCGGCATCAGCGAGCAGATGCCGTTGCTCAGCGTCTCCGGCAGCATCGGCACCACGAAACCGGGGAAATACACCGAGGTCGCGCGCAACTGCGCTTCGTCGTCCAGCGGGGTTTCCGGCCGCACGTAATGCGAGACATCGGCGATCGCCACGACCAGCCGGAAGCCATCCTTGTTCGGCTCGCACCACACCGCGTCATCGAAATCCTTGGCGTCCTCGCCGTCGATGGTCACCAGCGGCACGTTGCGCAGGTCGACGCGGCCTGCGATCTCGGCGTGCTGGACCTGAAGCGGGACCGCGGTCGCCTGCGCCAGCACTTCGGGCGGGAATTCGTGCGGGATGTCGTGGCCGTGGATCGCGGCCTCGACCGCCTGCGATGCGGTCAGCTTGTCGCCCAGCACCGCCAGCACGTTGCCGATGGGCGGGCGGTGCGCATCCGCCGGGGTGGTGATCTCGGCGACGACCAGTTGGCCGTTGCGCGCGTCGTTGCGGCCATTGGCCGGGATCATCACGTTGCGCTGGACGCGCTTGTCGTCCGGGATGACGTAGCCGATGCCGCCCTCTTCCGTGTAGCGGCCGATCAGGCGGGTGAGCCGGCGTTCCAGCACCTCGACGATGGTGCCTTCGCGACGGCCGCGCCGGTCCATGCCGGTGACGCTGGCCAGCACGCGATCACCGTGCATGACCTTGCGCATCTCGTAGGGCGGCAGGAACAGGTCGTCGCCACCGCCCGCGTCGGGCCGCAGGAAGCCGAAGCCGTTCTCGTTGGCGATAACGACACCCGGCACCAGGTCCATGCGCGCGGCCGGGGCGAAACCACCGCGGCGGTTCTGCAGCAGCTGGCCATCCCGCAACATCGCATTGAGCCGCTTCTCCAGCGCCGCGAAACGATCCGGCGCAGTCAGTGCGAGCTTCTGCGCCAGCGCATCGGCATCCAGCGGCCCATCGCTGGCGGCCAGGATCTGCAGGATCATCTCGCGGCTGGCGATGGGTTGTTCGTAACGCTGCGCCTCGCGAGCGGCGTGCGGATCGCGCTCGCGGCCGGGGCGCGTGGACATCGTCGGTTCGGCTTCGGGCTTCGCTTCGGCGCGCCCGACCGGCTTGCTTGCGCCGCTATTGCCGAAAGCACGCATCAGGCCGGCATCGGGCAACCAACCCGGCAACTTGCTGGCGGTTTTCTTCGCACCGGCCCTGCCCTGGGGAGCGCCTTCGCCGCGTGTGCCGCCGGCCTTGCCGGGTGTCTTGCCGCCGCGGCCGGGGCCGCGCTTGCTCGGGGGTTTGGTCATGCAGCGATGGTACAACGCGCCCGTGCAGGCCCTGTCCGCATCGGATGAAATCCCGTTGACAAGCTCGAAGTCGCCCTGCAACATACGCCCCCTGCACCCTGCCCGGGTGGCGGAATTGGTAGACGCACTAGCTTCAGGTGCTAGCGGGGGCAACTTCGTGGAGGTTCGAGTCCTCTCCCGGGCACCAGGTTCAAACAAGAAAACCCGCGAAAGCGGGTTTTTTTGTGCCCCGCGTTTTGCCATCGCGCATCCCGCCAAGCGGATGCGGGCCCGGGTTTACCGGGACGCACCGCACGCGCGATGCTGTCGCGAATCTCGCGGACGCAACGGCCCATGACCTCGACCACCGACTGGCAGACCATCGAAGCCCTGTTCGATGCCGCCTGGGAGTTGCCCGCGCCGCAACGCGCGTCCTGGCTGCGCAGCAGCGAAAAGCCGGCAGCGATCATCGACGAGGTGCTTCGACTGCTCGCCGCAGCCGATGCCAGCGGCGACTTCCTCGAGCATGCACCAGCCGGCGACGCGCCCTTGCCGGCAACGCTTGCGGCCGGCGATATCGCCGGCGCATGGCGGATCGCCGGGCTGCTGGGTCGCGGCGGAATGGGCGAGGTTTACGAGGTCGAACGCGCCGACGGCCAATACGGCCAGCGCGCGGCGCTGAAGCGGATTGCGCGCGTGGATGCCGGCGACTGGTCCCGCTTCCACAACGAACGCAGGATCGTGGCCCTGCTCGACCATCCCGGCATCGCCCGGATGATCGACGGCGGCTTGCTCGGCGATGGCCAGCCGTACATGGTCATGGAATACGTGGATGGCGTGCCGATCCACCAGTGGTGCGAGCAACGCCAGGCCTCGCCGCGCGAACGCATCGCGCTGGTGCTGCAGGCCTGCGAAGCGGTGGCGCATGCGCATGCGCGGCTGGTCGTGCATCGCGACATCAAGCCGTCCAACCTGCTGGTCGATGGCGACGGGCGCGTGCGCCTGATCGATTTCGGCGTGGCCAGCCTGTCCGGCCAGGGCGAAGAAGCCGACGGCGAGCGAACGCCACTGTCGCTCGGCTATGCCGCACCGGAACAACTGGCCGGCGGCGACGTGGGCGTGGCCGCCGACATCTACGCTATGGCAGCGGTGCTGTATCGATTGCTCTGCGGGCACGCACCGCACGCGCGCGACGAACCGCCGACGGCCTTGCTGGCGATGCGTGCCGCGCAGGCGAACGTGCCGCGCCTGCGCGACGCGGCGGCGTCCGGACCCATCCGCGCCGATCGCCGCCTGTTGTCGGACCTGGATGCCGTGCTGGCGGTGGCGATGGCACGCGACCCGGCGCAGCGCTACCGCAGCATGGACGCCTTCGCCGACGACCTGTCGCGTGCCCTGCGTGGCGCGCCGGTCGCGGCCCGCGATGGCGAGCCGCGCTATCGCTTCTGGCGCTTCCTGCACACCCATCGCTGGGCCGCGACCGCTGCCAGCGTCACCGTGCTGGCGCTTGCCGTGGGACTGGGCATGGCCCTGTTCCAGGCGCGCGAGGCCGGCCGCCAGCGTGATGAAGCCCTGCGCGAAAAGGGGCGGCTGGAAGCGGTGCAGCAGGCGGTCTTCCACATGTTCCGCAGCGCCGGCGAGATGCAGGGCAGCGACGCCACCGCCGGCGACGTACTCGACCATGCCGCGCAACGCGTGGTCGACAGCTTCGCCCGCGATCCCGCGGAGGGCGCTCCGGTGCTGCACACCTTGGGCGAGCTGTATTTCCTGCTCAACGATTACCCGGCGGCTGAACCGCTGCTGCAACGGCTGGCCGACGCCGACCCGAACATCGTCGATCCGTCGCTGGTCGCGGTCGGCCGCTACGACCTGGCCCAGGTTGCGCTGCGTGGCGGCGATGCCGAACGTGCAACCGCCCTGCTCGCGCAGGCGCGCAGTTTCTGGAACACCGATCCGGCACGCTGGCAGACCCGGCTGGTCGACAGCCTGATGCTGGAGTCGCGGCTGCGCCAGCAGGCCGGCGATGCCGATGGCGCGATCGCCCTGCTGCGGCGTGGCCTGGCGCAACGCGTCGCCCTGGATGGCGTGCATGGCCGCGAAACCGGCGTGTTCCACAACAACCTAGGCGTGGCCCTGTTCGGACTGGGCCGGCTGGACGAAGCGCGCGAGGCCTTCCGCGCCGCCAGCGAGGTCTGGCGCGTGGCGCGCCTGCGCGAATCCACCGATGCACTGAACACCCTCAACAACTGGGGCTCGCTGGAACTGAGCGCGGGCAAACCGGAGGTGGCCGCGCCGCTGCTGGAACAGGCGGTGACCCTGCGCCGGCAGTTGTATGGGCCATCGGCGGCGACCGCGGCCCTGCTCAACAACTACGGCAAGTTGCTGCTGCAGACCGGACGCGCCGGCGAGGCCTTGCCCTTGCTGGCCGAGGCTGCGGCGATGGGCGCGCAATTCGCCGGCACCGGCAGCATGCATCACGTCGCCGCGCTCAGCGGCGTGGCCGAAGCGCAACTTGCGCTGGGCGATGCCGGGCGTGCCGAAGCCACCGCGCGCGAGGCGCTGGCCGCCGCGGACCGGCACCTGGGATCGCGCCATCCGGGCGGCGCCGCACCACGGTTGGCGCTGGCACGCATCCACCTGGCACGCAACGAACATGCGCCGGTCGCGGCACTGCTGGACACGATCGATGCGATGGCCAAAGCCGCCGGCCCGGCCGGCCAGCGCATCGCCACGCAGAGTGCCAGCCTGCGCGCGCAGCTCAGTCCGGCACCGGCTCCAGCGCCTGGAACAACCACGCGCGCGCCTTGATCCAGTCGCGGCGCACGGTGCGTTCGGCCACGCCGAGGACGCGTGCAGTTTCGTCGTCGGTGTAGCCGGCGAAGAAGCGGCATTCCACCACCTGCTGCAGGCGTGGGTTGAGTTGCGACAGTTCCTGCAAGGCGTCGTCCAGTTCGACCAGGCGCTCGTCGCTGACCCAGAACGGCTCGATGTCCGGGTGGTCTTCCAGCGAATCCACCCGCCCGCCACCGCGCTTGTCGGCCAATCGGCGTCGCGCATGGTCCACCAGCACCTGGCGCATCGCCATCGCCGCCGCATGCAGGAAATGGGTTTCGTCCTGCCAGGCACCGCCGCGCTGCAGGCGCAGGAAGGCCTCGTTGACCAGTGCGGTGGTGCGCATGGTTTCGCCGGCATTGACCCGGCGACGTTCGCGCCGCGCGCGCCGGCGCATGTCGTCCAGCAGCAGCGGGGCCAGTTCGGCGGCGGTCGCGGCCAGCGTGCCCGGCTGCGGCTCGGCGGGTTCGTGCATGCGTGGTGTGAGTCCCGGCAAGACAACCTGCACGATAGCATCGCGCTGCGCCCGCCTGTCCGCTTCGCTGGCGATGCTGCGTAACCGTGGCGATCCACGCCGGAGTACCGCCATGTCGTTGCGCCTGATTCCCGCCGCGCTGCTCGCCACCCTGACCGCCTGCACCCCCGCCGCGGGCGATGTCGCCGCGACGCATGGCACCGCCGTGCAGGCGACACCCGCAACGCAGGCCCGTCCGCTCGAGACGGAAGCACCCGAACCCTCGCTTCCGTCGCCTCTGCACGGCAACTGGCGCCTGCTGGCCGCGGACGATCCGCACGATGCCGCGCTGATGGCGTTCTCCGTCCAGGGCGACGCCGGCGATGCAACTGGCAGTGGCAACTTCGTGCTGTTCCAGCCGTTCTGCGATGCCGTGGCCGGCGCGCCGATCACCGGCACGGCCGATTGCGAACTGATTGGCCTCGGTGCCGCGTTCGACCGCGTGGAGATCGAGGGCGACCGCATCGTGCTGGTCTTCCACCCCACGGCGGACGGCTTGCCGCACCGGCTGGAACTGCGACGCGATGGCGCTGCGCTGGTCGGCGACTATGTCTCCGAAGGCAACCGCATCCGTCGCGCGGTGCGCGCAGAGCCCGCGATCGAAGGATGATCGGGCCGGTCGCCGCGGATGGAGGGTGGCGCGCCTCGATATCGACAGGTCATGGCTGCACCGCGCGTGCGCCGTAGCCCGCCATCACCGCGCTGAAATCCTTGTAGCCGGCACCGGAAAAACGCTGCGACTTGCGCATCACATAGCTGATCTCGAACACCGCGCCTTCGCCTTCCATGCGCGTCACCAGGCGCTGGACGTTCGCCTTCGGCAGCGCAACCACGCCGGTGCCCATGTACGCGGCGGCATAGAACGCCACCTCGAAATCCGGCGTCGCCAGCCAGATCCGCAACGGCTTGCCGGTCTCCGGATTGGTGCCTGCGTATTCCGTCGAGCGGTACTTGCCGCCACGCAGATCGCTGCCGATGTCGCGCATCTTGCCGGTGGGCTTGAAGTCGTTCTCGAACCAGTCGCCGGCAAAGAAGGCGTTCAGGTCGCGGCCGAGCGGGCTCTCGCCGCTGCGCACCGACATCGCCACCCGCCCCATCTCGGCGCTGGTCATGTAGCTGTAGTGATCGCCGGCATTGGTCATGACCTGGAAATCGAGCGAGCCGCCCTCGCCCGCAGCGGGCAGGTTGCCCATGCTTTCGATCGCGCCACGATCCATGCCGATGTGGCCGCTGCGCGAATCGAGCAGGTAGTACGACTGCACCATTCCCGCGCCCGGCACCTGGCCGATGTAGCCGATCACCAGGTCGAAGGCGAAGCTGCCGTTGATCGGCGGCGACGGATGCTTGCCGGCCTTGTCGCCCACGTTCGCACGCGGCCTTGCGTCTGCGACTTCGTCGGCGCCGGGTTTGCCGGGGTACGGATCGAGCAGGTCGTCGGCCGGATCGCCGGCGCGCGATGTCACCGGCAGCAGGTCGCTGTCGGCGTCGGTGATGGGGTCGACCCTGGGCTTCGGCGGATCCTGCAACAGGTCGCCTCGGGTGATGCCGTACGCAGCCGCGCCGCCTGCCAGCAACAGGCCGGCCAAAACGATCGATCGGGGAAACGCCATTGGAGCACTCCGCTTCGAGGATGCGCTGGTTACGCAGTCGCACCCCGGCATCCGGACATCAGCGATGTCGACGATGCGATCGCGTTGCCGACGTCCACATTCGCTGCGCAGTTGCGTAACTGCTCGGGTCCAGCACCGTGCCTGTGCCACGCCATCGACGGAAACCGCCACCATGAAACAAAGATTGCTCCTGGGTTTGCTGTCCGCCGCCGCGCTGGCGGCGACCGGCCTGTATGCCGCCAACGCAAAACGCCCCGCCACCATGCTGGTACTCGATGCCTCCGGTTCGATGTGGGGACAGATCGACGGCAAGCCGAAGATCGCCATCGCCCGCGAGGCCGTCGGCATCATGCTGTCGGGCTGGCAAGGCGGCGACCTTGGCTTGATGGCGTATGGGCACAACCGCAAGGGCGACTGCAACGACATCGAAGTGCTGCAACCCGTGGGCGCGAACACCGCCGCCGGCATCCGCAAGCAGGTCGATGCGCTCAATCCGATGGGCATGACCCCGATCTCGGCGTCGGTGCGCCAGGCCGCCGCGCAACTGCGCTCGACCGAACAGAAGGCCACGGTGATCCTGGTCAGCGACGGCGAGGAAACCTGCAGCGCCGACCCCTGCGCGCTGGGCAAGGAACTGGAATCGACCGGGGTGGATTTCACCGCGCACGTGGTCGGCTTCGACATCCAGAAGGGCAGCAAGGCGCACCGTCAGCTGCAATGCCTGGCCGCGAATACCGGCGGGCGTTACGTGGACGCACGCAACGCCGGCGAATTGAATCGCGCATTGACGTCCGTCGCATCGAGCGAACAGACAGCGCCGCGCGACACCGATTCCGACCTGGTCGGCCGCATCTACGACACCACCTTCGGCCGGCTGACCATCGAGGCGTGGAGCAAGGACCGCATGGCCGGACGCTACGCGGGCACGGCGAGCGACGGTTCCGACGCCGGGCGCATCGAAGGCGCGGTGACCCGCGATGCGCGCGACGGCAGCGCCAGTTTCGACGGCCATTGGTTCGCGAAAAGCGCAGGACAACGCTGCGATACGCAGAAGAACGGCACCCACTACTGGGGCTCGGCCACGCTGATCTTCAATCGCGCGCGCAGCGAGTTCCAGGGCTACTGGGACTACTGCGGTGCCGGCGGCGCCCCGGAGGGTTCCTGGCACGGGGCGCTGATCGGGCCGGCCCCGTCCGGGCCTTGAGCATCGATGCGTCCGGGCTGGGTTGGACACCGACACCGAGCGCCCCGCCGATGCAGCCAGCACATCGTTTCGATCACCCAATCACCATCACCACCGGAGTCTCACCATGATCCCCTTACATACCCAGATGCAGAAGACCTTGGGCCTCGCTGTGCTTGCGGTGGCGCTTGCCGGTTGCGGCAAGGCGGACGATGCCTCGGCAAACGCCGACAGCGGCTCCAGCATGCAGGCCATCGTCGATGAAGCCGCGCAGGACGCCGCCGATGCAGGCGCACTGCCGGATGGCGACGCGCCCTTGAAGGAAGGCCAGAGCGTGCAAGGCACGCTCCAGGCCGATGTCGGCAACGGCATGCAGGCGTTCCGCTCGCTGTCGACCAAGGTGGCCGACGACATCGGCGAACAACTCGACGAGAAGCTCGGCAGGAGCGAAGGCCAGGAAGCCATCGCCGATGCCAACAAGAAGCTGGAAAAGCTGGGCACCGGCATGCAGGTCGACGCCGGCGACGTCCGCGAGATCGTCGGCGACATGGCCGGCAAGACCTTCCACGACTCGCAGGTGTTGCACGTGGACATCATCAAGTCGCTGCAGGTCACGCTGAAGGGCACGGCCGGCGACGGCGGCAACCTGGATCTGGGCATCACCTTCGACGACCAGTCGTTGGCGATGACCGGCAGCAGCCTGAACTACCGGCCGAAGGCGAACGCGATGTTCGACTTCTACGAAGGCAAGGGCGGCGAGCAGGTCACGGTGACGATCGACCGTTTCGAGCGCAATGCCGACGGTACGTATGCCATCGCCGGCAGCTTCTCGGCGAAGGACCTGCCGGCCTCGTCGATGGCGAAGAAGCTGCCCGCGAAGACCCTGCCCTCCGCCAGTGGCACGTTCGCGTTCGATGCGTTGCCGCTGAAGGAGATGCCGAAGTTCGGCAAGGGCGGTTGACCCAGGCATTTTTGCCGGCGCGGCTAGAGCGGCATCACGAAGGCCGGCTGGCCGGGGCCTCCGCGAGTCGCTCCCCGATACTCGCTTGGTCGCGGAGGCACCAGCCAACCGGCTGCGGGCATCTTCGCGATCTTGCCAAGCGCGTCGCAGGTTAGCGGAGCTTATTTCGCCAGTGCCGCAAGCCGCGCCAGTGCAGCGTCGCGGCCGGCGCTCAGATCGACGATGGGTTTGGCGGGGTAACCCGCCACGCGCAGACCGCTTTCCCATGGCGCATGGACCGCGTCATCGCCAAGCGCACGCAGCTCGGGTACCCAGCGACGGATGTAGGTGCCCTGCGGATCGAAGCGGCGCGACTGCGTGACGGGGTTGAAGATGCGGAAATACGGCGCGGCATCCACGCCGGTGCCGGCGACCCACTGCCAGCCCAGCGTGTTGTTGGCCAGGTCGGCATCGACCAGGGTATGCATGAACCACGCGGCGCCCTGCCGCCAGTCGATGCCCATGTGCTTGGTGAGCCACGAAGCCACCACCATGCGCACGCGATTGTGCATCCAGCCTTCATTCCAGAGTTGGCGCAGGCCGGCATCGACCAGTGGGACGCCGGTCAAGCCGCGTTGCCACGCGTCCAGTCCGGGCGGATCGTCGCGCCACGGCATCACGTCGAACTTCGGGTTGAAGTTGTGGTGGCGGCTGGCTGGCCAGTGGTGCAGCACGTAATAGGCGAACTCGCGCCAGCCGAGTTCGGCGATGTACTTGTCGGCACCGTTGCCGCCATGCCGTTGCACGACATCGAAGATGCGGCTCGGGCTGATCTCGCCGAAATGCAGGTGCGGCGACAGCCGCGAGGTGCCCTCGACCGCCGGCACGTCGCGCGCATCCGGATAGGCGTGCAGGCGCGGCAACAGGTCGTCGAGTCGCGTGAGTGCCGCGGCCTCGCCCGGGGTCCAGGTGTCCCAGAAGCCGTTGTCCCAACGCGGACGTGGCGCATCGAGCGTGGTGCGCGCGCCTTGCAGCGATGACGGGAGTGGACCGCACGCCAGCGTGGCGGGCGCTTCGCGCGGGCGATGCCGCCAGGTTGGACGCGCGGCCTTGTGGAACGGGGTGAACACCCGGAACGGCGTGGACGACTGGGTCAGTACCGCATCCGCATCGGTCAGCAGGCGGCCACCGGCGCGGCGCATCGCGATGCCGCCCGATGCCAGCGTCGCGGCGATGCGTGCATCGCGCGCGTCGGCGTCGGGTTCGTGCAGCGCGGAGATGTGCACCGAAGTTGCGCCCGTCTCGACAGCAAGGGCCGGAATCAGTGACTCCGGATCGCCCGCAAGCACATGCAACTCACCGCCGCGCGCGCGGATGTCCTCGGCCAGTCGTTCCAGCGACCGGCGCAACCACGCGCGGCTGGCGTCGTAGACATTGTCGGCCGCGTTGTCGACATACACCAGCAGCAACGCATCATGCGACTGGATCGCCCGCTCCAGCGCAGGGTGATCGGCCAGGCGCAGGTCGCGGCGGAACCAGAAAATGGCTTGGGTCATGCGTGCATCATGCCGTTGCTGGTCCGCATTCGCGCATCACTGCGCCGGCTGCGTCGCCGCGGCCTGCGGGACCATGCGCAGTTTCGAGGTGTCGTAACCGAGCGTGCGGATCTTCTCGATGGCGGCGGCCAACTCCGGCGCCGGCAGGCTGGGGGTGCGCGCCATCAGCCACACGTAGTCGCGCTTGCTGCGGCCAACAATCGTCCGCGAGTAATCCGGCGCGAGATCCACGATCACGTACTCGGCCTGGATCGGCCAGACGAACTGCATCTCCCACACCGCGTTGTTGGTGCCGGGCACCACGCGGCCGACCGGTTCCATCGTCTTCAGCGGCGCATCCGCGCTGCCGTTGCGGTAGCGGAAGGTGGTGCGGATCTTGCCGTCGGCATCGAGCCGGTACGACTCCACCGAATCGAAGGCCTTGCGCTCGATGTAGGTCGGAATCTGCGCGATCACGTACCAGTCGCCCATGAAGCGCGGCATGTCCACGCTGGCGACCGGCGGGATCGTGGGCGGCGAGGACGCGCAGGCGGAGAGCAATGCGCCGATGCCGAGCGCGACGAAGAGTGTGCGGATCATGCGGCCTCCTTCGTGAAGCGATAGTGGGCGACCATCCATTCGCGGCCGTGGTCGTAGCCGAACAGTTCGGCGCAGGCCATCCAGAACATTCGCCAGCGCTGGAACCAGAGTTTGGCGGCGTCGCCATAGGCCTCGCGCAGGATCGCCATGACCTCGTCGTGGCGGGCGTCCTGGTTGGCCAGCCAATGATTGGCGGTACGCTCGTAGTGGGTGCCGTCGACCAGCCAGCGGTCCTCGATGCGCAGCGCGTCCTGGAACCACAGCAAGGTATCCGCTGCCGGCATCAGCCCGCCGGTGAAGAAATGCCGGCCCATCCAGTTGTCGTCGCCGGCGGTCTCGAACGGATACAGCAGGGTGCGGTGGCAGAAGATGTGCACGAACAGCTTGCCGCCCGGCCGCAGCCACCCGCCGATACGCCCGAGCAAGGTCGCGTAGTTGCGCATGTGCTCGAACATCTCCACCGACACGCAGCGGTCGAAGTTGGAGGCCGGCAACTCCAGCCGGTTCACATCGCAGGTGATCACCCGCACGTTGGCGAAGCCGCGCTCGCGGCACTGCGCCTCGATGAAGGCGCGCTGCGGCGCGGAGTTGGACACCGCGGTAATCCGCGCATTCGGATAGTGCTGGGCCATCCACAGGGTCAGCGAACCCCAGCCACAACCCAGCTCCAGGATATCCTGGCCGTCCGCGAGTTCCGCACGTTCGCCGTACAGCGCGAGCATCGCCTCCTCCGCCTGCGCCAACGTCTCGTTACCCGTCGGGTAATAGCAGCCGGAGTACTTCAGCCGCGGACCGAGGCAACGGGTGAAGAATCCAGGCGGCAGTTCGTAGTGCTGGCGGTTGGCGGCATCGGTGTGGATGGCGACCGGGCTTTGGCGCAGTTCCGCGATCAGCGCGGCATTGCGGCGCGCGGCGGCGTCGGGATCGTCGGCATGTTCATCGCGCAGGCGGGCCTCGCACATGCGGCGGATGCCGGCGCGCAGCAGCGCATCCGGCACCAGGCCGCGTTCGGCCAGGCCCAGCACACCATCGGCCGGGCGGTCGCTGGCCAGTTCCATCGCATCGGCGGTGGCGTTCATCGATCCTCCATCACGTCTCAGGCTTGGGAAACCACGGAAACAACATCGGCGTGCTGCGCTGGTAGCGCGCGTAGTCTTCGCCGCGCGTGCGCAGCGCCTGCGCCTCGGTGAACGGGATGCCGCTGATCCAGCGCAGGAACACGTACATCACCACGGGGCCGCTCCACGCCAGCCAGGCGATCGGCGAGCCCACTGCCAGCAGCACGTAGGCCAGCCAGTGCAGCCACTCGAAGAAATAATTGGGATGCCGCGAATACCGCCACAGGCCGTCGCGGCAGGTCTTGCCCTTGTTGGCGGGATTGCCGCGGAACTTCGCCAATTGCGCATCGGCGACCGCCTCGCCGGCCACGCAGGCCAGCCAGGTGGCGATGCCGGCGATGAACCAACCATTCCAGTCGGCGACCGGATTCGCGGCCACCGCCAGGAACGGCAGCGCGAACAAGGCGATCAGCAGGGCCTGGAACTGGAACATCGCGAACCACTTGCGCTGGTCGTCGCCCCAGCGCAGGCGCAGCTGCGCATAGCGGCCGTCCTCCGGCTCGCCACGCACGCGATGCCACAGGTGCAGGCCCAGGCGCAGGCCCCAGGCGCCGCCAAGCACGGCCAGCAGCACGCGCGGCAACAGCGCGCCGCTGCCGGTGGCCGCGACCAGCACCGCCGCGCCGCCCACGCCGAACGACCACACCACGTCGACGATGCCGGCATTGCTGCGCTTGCGTTGCCAGAGCCAGCCAAGCGACTGCGCCAGCGCCGCGACCAGCCACACCAGGAGGAGTTGCTGCCACGGATTCATGCGGATGCCCCGGATTGATGTGCGATGGCGGTGTGGCGGCGCGAGATGGCGGTGAGCACGCCCATCGCGATGCTCCAGCCGATTGCGAGCGTGAGCGTGGCCTGCAAGGGCATGGTGAAGACGACCGCGTCGAAGCCGCGCGATGCTCCCCAATACGCCAGTGGCCCGCCGATCACGCCGAACACGATGGCGATCGCAGGCCGCGCGATCACCCATTGCAGGGAATGCTGCAGGGTCATCGCGAACGCGACCCACAACGTGGCGATCCAGGCCGGCCCCGGCAGCGCTGGCGATGGCGCGGCATAGCGCAGCCAGCCGGTGGCGGCGAGCACGCCGTCCAGCAACAGGCCGCAGGCAAGCGCTGCGACCATCAGTTGCAAGTCGGAACGACGCAGCGGCGACATCCACCAGCTGATCGCGGCAAACCCCAGGCAAGCGAGCATGCCGGGCCACGCCAATCCGCGCGCGGCAAAACCGACGGCAATGAACCACGCCGCCTGATAACCGAGCAGGTTGAGCCAGAAACGCATCAGGCCTCCAGCAGGCCGGGCAGGTAGGAACCGCCGCGGTAGCCCGGCTTCGCCATCAGCACGTGGGCGACGCCGATCGAACGCTCGCGGAAGCCGCCTTCGCAATAGGCCAGGTAGAAATTCCACATGCGCAGGAAACGCTCGTCGAAGCCCTGCGCGCGGACGTCCTCGCGGCGTGCCAGGAAGCGCGCGCGCCAATCGTGCAGGGTGCGTGCATACGACGGCCCGAAGTCTTCCAGGTGCACCAGCGCGAGGTCGCTGCTGCGCGTCTTCGCCGCCAGCATCGCCGCGACCGACGGAATGAACGACCCCGGGAAGATGTGGCGCTTGATGAAGTCCACGCTGCGCAGGGCCTGCTCGTAGCGGTGGTCCTCGATGGTGATCGCCTGCACCAGCGCCAGGCCCTCCGGCTTGAGCAAGCGTCCCAGGGTCGCGAAGTAAGTGTCGAGGTACTGCGCGCCGATCGCCTCGATCATTTCGATCGACACCAGCTTGTCGTACTGGCCCTGCAGGTCGCGGTAATCCGACAGCAGCACGGTGACGCGGTCCTGCAGGCCGGCATCGACCACCCGCTGGCTGGCAAGCGCATGCTGCTCGCGCGAGATCGTGGTGGTGGTGACCCGGCAACCGCGGGTGCGCGCGGCATGCACGGCGAAGCCGCCCCAGCCGGTGCCGATCTCGACCACGTGGTCGTCCGGCCCCAGCCGCAGCTTGTCGCAGATGCGGTCGAGCTTGCGGGTCGATGCGGCTTCGAGGGTGTCGTCGTCGCCGGCGTACAGCGCCGACGAATACATCAGGTCTTCGGACAGGAACAGCCGGAAGAACGCGTTGCCCAGGTCGTAGTGCGCGGCGATGTTGCGGCGCGCGCCATCGCGGGT
The DNA here is from genome assembly GCF_041919455.1 of Thermomonas sp. Classification (GTDB taxonomy): domain Bacteria; phylum Pseudomonadota; class Gammaproteobacteria; order Xanthomonadales; family Xanthomonadaceae; genus Thermomonas. Next base: position 142,098 of record NZ_JAYRTQ010000006.1, on the reverse strand, counting down.
ATTGCGGCGCAATGCGTTCCAGCCGCGCATCGCCCAGCCGCCGATGCGTGCCGGCCCGCGCTCCATCGCGTCGAGCAGGTCGCGGTTGCGCACCAGCAACTGCACCAAGCCAACCAGGTCCGCGCAGTCCCACTCGCCATCCATGTACGACTCCGCCGCCCCCACGCTGCCGTTGGCGGCCAGCGCGCGATAGAAGCCGGGCCCGTGCACGTCGATGCGCAGCGGCGCAGCCGCGTGTTCCGCATCGCCGGTGCGGATGCAGCCCAGCGGATCCGCCAGCACGATCGCGCGGCCCTGCAGTGCCCGCAGCTGGTCGAGCACGCGTTTGCGGAGGATGCGGTCCAGCGCGGTGAACCCGGTGGTGGGCGAGGCATCGGCACGTGCATTCATCGGGGCGATTCCATTCGTGTGGGGTGGTCGTGCACCGGCACGCGCTTCAGCCAGAGCCGCAGCGCCTGCCAGTGGATGCCGACGACCACCTGCGCGGTCATCAGCGGATAGCGCCAGAGCACGCGCGCCAGGTTCGCGCCGGTCAGCGGACGGCGCTCGAGTTGCAGGGTCGCGTCGAATTCCCGCTCGCCTTCGTCGCAGACGTCCATGTGCACCTGCAGGCCGTCGTCCGGAATGGTGAAGGTCCAGTCGTAACGGCGCTGCATGGGCAGGAATGGCGACACGTGGAACGCCTTGTCGAACCGCCAGTGCAAGGCCCTGCCCCTGCGCTCCGCGGTCGCCGCGGGCAGCACATAGGCATGGCGTTCCTTCCACGGCGTGTTGGTGATCTCGGCGACGATGCTGTGCAACGCACCCGCCGCATCGAAGCAGTAGTAGAAGCTCACCGGATTGAAGCTCAGGCCGGCATAGCGCAGGTGGGTGAGCAGGCGCACCGCGCCGGGCGGACGTTCGCCGGTGGCGGCTTCGACGCGGTCGCGCACGGCATCGGCCAGAGGCCGTGCCGGATCGCCGAGGAAATCGCGGCGATGGAACGCGGCCAGGTTGCGCCGCCCCACCGACCACAGCCAGCGGCCGCGGAACACCGCGTCGAGTTCGTCCAGGTCCAGGTAGAGCTGGGCCATGCGATAGGAAAACGCATGCGCACGCGGTGCATGCCGGCGATGGCGCACACGGCCCTCGTACATCGCGCTGGCCAGCGTGGTCATGCCGCCGCTTCCAGAGGCGGCGTGTCGACATCGTGGCGACGCACAGGATCGTTCGACCAGGCCACGCCCAGCCCCTGCGCCACCTCCACGCCACTGCGCATGCCGTCCTCATGGAAGCCCCAGCCCCAATAGGCACCGGCGAACCAGGTGCGCTGCACGCCCTGGATCTCGTGGCGGCGCGCCTGCGCGGCGACCGCGGCATGCGTGTGCACCGGGTGCGCGTACTGGCGGCGCTGCAGGATGCGCGCGGGGTCGATGTCCTGCGTGCGGTTGAGGGTCACGATCAGCGGCGTGTCGCCCGGCAGGCCCTGCAGCAGGTTCATGCAGTAGCTCACGGTGCAGGCCAGTGCCGGGTCCGCCGGCAGGTGCGCATTCCACGCTGCCCACGCCTTGCGGTGGCGCGGCAGCAGGCGCGCATCGGTGTGCAGCACGGTGTCGTTCGGCTGGTAGCGGATCGCGCCGAGGATCTCGCGTTCGCCATCGCTGGCGTCATCGAGCAGCCGCAGTGCCTGGTCGCTGTGGCAGGCCAGCACGACCTGGTCGAAGCGCTCGCTGCCGGCATCGCAACGGACGCTCACGCCCTGTGCGTCGCGGACGATGCCGCGCACCGGCGAGGACAGGCGCACCTGCACGTCCCAGCGCGCCATCATCGCCTCGACATAGCGCCGCGAACCGCCGCGCACCACCCGCCACTCCGGGCGACCGGTCAGTTGCAGCATGTGGTGGTTGGCCATGAACTGGACGAGGTATTTCGCCGGGAAGCCCAGCACCGACTGTTCGGGGGACGACCAGAGCGCGCTGGCCATCGGCACCAGGTGCTGGTCACGGAATGCGGCGCCGTAACGATTGGCGTCGAGATACTCGCCCAGCGAAGGGCCCGGGCGGTCATCGTCGAGCAATGCAGGCGCGGCACGATAGAAGCGCGCCAGGTCGCGCAACATGCCCCAGAATCGCGGCGAGGCCAGGTTGCGGCGCTGGCAGAACAGCCCATCGAGCGAGGTCGCGTTGTATTCCAGCCCGCTGCGCGCGTCCTGCACCGAAAAACCCATCGTGGTCGGCTGGGTGGCCACGCCGAGCTCGTCGAACAGCCGGGTCAGCAGCGGATAGTTGCCGGGGTTGTGGACGATGAAGCCGCTGTCCACGTCGAGCGTGCGGCCGTCGACCTCGACCCGATGCGTATCGGTGTGGCCGCCGAGGTAATCGTTGGCCTCGAACAGCACCACCTCGTGCTGGCGCGACAGCAACCAGGCCGCAGACAGCCCGCTGATGCCGGATCCGACGATCGCGATGCGCATCTCAGCGCCCCGCCTTGTGCACGTCGGCTTTCGCCAGCACCCAGGCCGGCACCGGCTTGAGGTCGCGCACCAGCCCCAGCGCCTGCATCGCGCGCAGCCCGTACCAGGTCAGGTCGATCTCCCACCAACGGAAACCCTGGCGCGCGCTGCCGGGGAAGAAGTGGTGGTTGTTGTGCCAACCCTCGCCGAACGTGATCAGCGCCAGCCACAGGTTGTTGCGGCTGTCGTCGCGGGTGTCGAAGCGCTGCCGGCCCCAGCGATGCGCCAGCGAGTTGATGGTGACGGTGGCATGGAACAGCACCACCGTGGAGACGAAGAAGCCCCAGACCAGCAACTGCGGGCCATTGGTGCCAAGGCCTGGCGCCCAGCGTTCCAGCGCCATGCCGGCCATGAACAACAACACCGCCAGCGCGACCGGCACCGCGGTATCGAAACGATCCAGCCAGCGCAGCTCGGGATACTTCAGCAGATCACCGATGCGCGAGGTGTCGGTGCGGAACCCGCCGCGGGTCAGGAACCAGCCGGCATGGCTGCGCCAGAAGCCCTTGCGCGGCGTATGCGGGTCGGCCGCGGTATCGGCATGCACGTGGTGGTGGCGATGATGCGCCGCCCACCACAACGGCCCGCGCTGCACCGAGGCCGCACCGAGCAAGGCGAAGGCGAACTGCACGGCGCGCGAGGTGCGGAACGTGCGGTGGGAGAAATAGCGGTGGTAGAAGCCGGTGATCGCGAACATGCGCAGCGCGTACAGCGCCAGCGCCACCCACAGCGCGGTGGCCGACACGCCGACCCAGAACACGCCGAGGCAGGCCAGGTGCAGGCCGACGAACGGCAGCGCGCGCAGCCAGTCGATGCGGTCGTCGCGCGCCGGATCGGGCGATCCGTCGCCGGCCGAGGTATCGATCCAGCGCAGCAACGCGCGGCTGCGCGGCGCACTCGCAGGGTCTGGCTTGGGGGGCATGGCAGTCCTTGGCGGGTCCCGTTTCCGGATATACGGACGGGACCCGCGTTCGGATGCAGCGCTCGCTCAGATCGCGAGGATCAAATCGCGAGGATCTCGCCCTTGGCGACGATCGGACCGGACGGTGCCGCATGCGGCAGGCCCTGTTCGGGTTCCAGGGTCACCGCAAACACCGCACCCGCCGCCACTGCATCACGCAGCGTGGCCGGGATGTCGATCGAATGCGCCTTGTCGTTGGAGACGAAGCCCAGCGACTTCGGCGCCTCGCCGGACGCGATGATCCAGAGTTCGTTGACCTTGCCGCCGGCATCCACCGGCCGCGGCGTGGGCACCATCAGCACCTTGCTGCGATCCGGGGCGACCCGCGCGATCCAGCCGGTGTTGCCGTCGTCGGTCGCCAGCACGGTGACCGGCAACGCGGCGGCTTCCTCGGTCGCCGGGGCCGGGGTCGGCACCTGCACCACCACTGGCGGCACCGGCGCAACCGGTTCCGGCGTGCGCCAGACGCCGATCGCCACCGCGAACACACTGGCAGCCACCGCCAACGCCGTGGTGCCACGCCAGAACGCGGCGTTGTCCCACAAGCCCTTGCGGCTGGCCTCCACTGCCGGCCAGCCCAGTGTGGTGCGGATGCGCGGCCAGACATGCGCGCCGGGCTCGACGCCATCGACCCGCAACAGCCACGGCGCGAAATGCGCGTCCCAGCGCGCGACCCGGGCGGCGAAATCGCGGTCTGCTCCGATCCGGCGCTGCGCCTCGCGGCGCGCATCGGCATCGAGCACGCCCAGCACGAACTCGCCGGCCAGCAGGTCGTCGTCGTCGATCGGGGGCAACCCGGGCGCGATGTCGTTCATCGTTCCAGGCACGCCTTGAGTTGCTGCAGGCCGCGGCGGATCCAGCTCTTCACCGATCCCAGCGGCGCTTCGGCGCGGACCGCCAGCACGTCGTAGGTGACGTTCTCGAAGAACGCGGTACGGATCAGCGAGCGGCGCTTCGGTTCCAGTTGTTCCATGCAGTCGTCGAGCTGCGCGCGCTCAAGCGCGGCGTCGATCCCGGCAGCAGGCGTGGGCGCGTCGTCGTCGGCCAGGTCATGGTCTTCGATCGGCTCATGCAGCGCAGGCGCAGGCCGTGCACGCACGCGGTCGATCGCGCGGTTGCGGGCAATGGTGCCCAGCCAGGTCATCGCGCGGGCACGCTGCTGGTCGAATTGCGCCGCCTTCGACCACACCGCCACATAGACTTCCTGCAGCACGTCCTCCGCTTCCTCGCGGTCGCGCAGCACCCGCAGGCAGATGCCGAGCATCGTCGCGGAGGTCTGCCGGTACAGGCTTTCGAAGGCGTCGCGTCGGCCCTCCGCCACCTGCGCGAGCAGCGCGGCCAATGGATCGGCAGCGCCGTCGTGGGAATGTTGCATGGGAACTGCGCTCATGCGGTGGTCCGGCTGGCGGGCATGCCGCCTGGCGGCGGGCCGTCGATGGAAACGAGCCACCTTATGCCATGCAGGGCGTGAATGCGGCAACCCGGCATGCACGTGGAGGGGGCTCGCGCTCACATGCCACCGCCGCATGCGCCGCCCAAGGGCAGCTCGCGGATGCGCTGCATTTCCGCGGCCTCGATGGCGACCGCCGGTTGCGCGAAGTCGATGCGAAGCTTGCCGTGCCCGCCCTTGCCGTCCCGGATGGTGCCGATGCCCTCGAAGCGCATCAGCCGGCGGTCCGCGACGCGGTAGCGCAGCTTCAATTCCGGCAGCGCGAAGCCGTACCACGCATCCAGCCGGGTCTTCAGGTCCAGGTGCCCGGCAGGCGCACCGGCCACCGGCTTCACGCTGACACCGATGGCGGACTGGCGGCTCGGGATCAGGAAACGCGCACGCACGCTCTTGCCCTGTTGCAAGGTGGGGAACTGCTCGCGGACATAGGCGTCGAAGCCGGCATCGAACACTGTCGCTCCGGTTTTCGCCACGGCGGCGCGCTTGAGCGGCGCGGCCTTGCCCTCCTGCCAGAACACCTCGCGCGTGCCGGCCTGCGTGCGCACGCCCTCCTGGTAGCCGTCACGCGCGTCGAGGAAGGCAAAGGCCGGCGCGGGGCCGCCGCCATCCACGGTCTTTCGGGCGAAGGCCCGCCCGTCCGCGCATTGGTACAGGACGACGCGCCGCGGGGTGACGGTGCGGGTATCGAGGTAATGCGCCTCGCGATACAGCAGCCGGCCGCCGGGATCGCGGGCCTCGCCGACGTAGCGCACCACGCCACCGGCCGGCGCATCGTTGGCCATCGCCGGACCGGCAATAGCACTGCTCGCCAAGGCCAGCGCCAAGGCAAGTTGCCGCGCGATCATCGAACCTGGCATGCGTCGCTTCCTCCATCCCTGCCGACATCCTGTATGCAAGGACATACGGCGTGCACGCGCGGATGGATGCACCCGCGAAGCGTCAAGCCTCCGATCAGGTCATCGCGCTGGGGGTTTCGTAATCCAGGCGCTGCGCACCGACGACCTCCAGGGCCGCCTGCACGCGCGGCTGGTCCTCGGGTTCGGCATCGACCAGCACCAGGATCCGGCCCGCCGAAATCTCGTCGTCGAACTGCTGGCGCACCGGATCCGGCAGGGCGGAGCCCATCAGCGCGGACGACCAGCCCCCGACCAGCGCACCGAGCGCACCGACCGCCGCCGCACCGGCCAGGGTGATGCCGACCGGAGTGAACACCACCGCCGCCAGGCCCGCCAGCAAGCCAGTGGCACCGCCGATGCCCATGCCGCGCATCGCCGCCGGCAGGAAGTCGGTGTCGGCTTCCTTGAGGTCGTCGGGGATGCGGTCCAACTCGATGTCGGAGCGCGCCACCAGCGAGATATCGTCGACGCCGACGCCCTGCTCGCGCAGGGCCAGCAGTGCATCACGCGCCTGCAGGACGTCGCGGGTCACGAATACATGGCGGATCTTCATGCGGGTGCCTCCGTGGATGCCTGCCCGCACCATCGCCGCCGCCCGGTGAAGATCGCGTCCAGCACGCACAGCACGCACACGAAGCTGAACGGCCGCTCAGGACGGTCTTCGTAATGGTTGAATCCGCCGCTCACACCTCCTGGCGGATGTGCGCCGCGAGGTAGCGCATGTAGTCGGCCTTGCCGACCGGCGCGCCGAGCATGCGCAGGATCGCGTAGGCCGTGGTGATGTGGAAATAGAGGTTGGGCAGCAGGTATTCGCTGACGTACTGGTCGCCCGGCAGTTCGCAGTAGCGGCCCTTGCCCATGCCGATGCGCTTGATTTCATCCAGCCTGGCATCGCTGGCACTGATCGCCAGCACGCGGGCGCGGGTGTCGGCGATGAGTGCATGCGCCTCTTCCAGCGAGGCCACCGCCGCCGGGTCGATGTTCTCGATCGGCAGGCCGGCGCACCATTGCGAGAACCCGCGCGGCTGGTTGCAGGCGAACGCCACCTGCGCACCCAGCGGCAACATGTCCGGCGCCAGTCGCTCATCGATCAGGTCGCGATCGGGCAGGTGGGCCTGGCCGACCTGCAGGATGTGCGACAGGGTGTCGAGGCGGGACACGCACAGCTGCTGGAGTCGCTGGATCCTGGGATTGGACATGGCGGCCCGGGTCGGGATGGGTGGCCCGCAGGATAGCCGGGAGGCCGGGCGCCGCGGCAGCCCTGAACCGATGCGCCTGCTGCGGCTTGCCGCACGTGGCATTCGGGGCTATGGTCGCCCCATCACCTTCGTACCCCTGCGGGCGACGCGCATGCCGTGTCGCCCGCTCTGCTTTGAGGAGTCCGCACATGCACGCCCGTCCATCCACCGCCGCCGCTTCCCGCCCGCCGCTGTTGCTGTCGCGCGTGGACGTGGAGCGCATCGAGGCCCTGCTGGAGCAGCCCTCCTTCAGCGCGCTGGACACCCGCGCCCTGCAGGAGGAACTGGCCCGCGCCGAACTGGCGGAACCCGCCGCGATCCCGGACGACGTGATCACCATGAACTCGACCGCACGCGTGCGGGTGGACGACCCGTTGCAGGGCGCGCACGAGCACGAGATCACCCTGGTCTACCCGCGAGATGCGGACGGCAGCGCGGACAGGGTCTCGATCTTGGCCCCGGTCGGCAGCGCCTTGCTGGGCTTGCGCGTGGGCGATGCCATCGACTGGCCGCTTCCCGGCGGACGCAATGCGCGCCTGCAGGTACTGGCGGTCCGGTACCAGCCCGAAGCCGCCGGCGACCTGCATCGCTGAACACGCGTGGGACCATGCCTCGCCTCGCTAGACTGTTGCCTCCCATGCACCTGCCCGCCTGAATGACCGACACCCCCGTCCGCTCTTCCTTCCACGGCTTCGAACAGATCCCGCTCAGCGAGTTCGCCGAGCGCGCCTACCTCGACTATTCGATGTACGTGGTGCTGGATCGCGCCCTGCCCTTCATCGGCGATGGCCTGAAGCCGGTGCAGCGGCGGATCGTGTACGCGATGAGCGAGCTCGGGCTGAATGCCGGGGCCAAGCCGAAGAAGTCGGCGCGCACCGTGGGCGACGTGATCGGCAAGTACCACCCGCATGGCGACAGCGCCTGCTATGAGGCGCTGGTGCTGATGGCGCAGCCCTTCAGCTATCGCTATCCGCTGATCGAAGGCCAGGGCAACTTCGGTTCCAGCGAGGACCCGAAGTCGTTCGCGGCGATGCGCTACACCGAATCCAAGTTGTCGCCGATCGCCGAGGTGCTGCTGGCCGAACTCGGCCAAGGCACGGTGGATTGGGACCCGAATTTCGACGGCACCCTGGAAGAACCCACGTGGCTGCCGGCGCGCTTGCCGCATCTGCTGCTCAACGGCACCACCGGGATTGCCGTCGGCATGGCCACCGACGTGCCGCCGCACAACCTCAACGAGATCGTCAGCGCCTGCGTGCGCCTGCTCGACGATCCAGACGCGAGCGTGCGCGACCTCTGCGAGCACGTGCGTGGCCCGGATTACCCGACCGCAGCGGAGATCATCACCCCTGCCACCGACCTGCAGGCGATGTACGAGACCGGCAGCGGCAGTGCGCGTGCCCGCGGCGTGTTCGTGAAGGAAAGCACCAACATCGTCATCACCGAGCTGCCGTACCAGGTCAGCCCGAGCAAGATCATCGAACAGATCGCCAACCAGATGCGGGCGAAGAAGCTGCCGTGGCTGGAAGACATCCGCGACGAATCCGACCACGCCAACCCGACCCGCATCGTGCTGGTCCCGCGCAGCAACCGCGTGGACGCCGAGCAGCTGATGGGCCATCTGTTCGCGACCACCGACCTGGAGAAGAGCTACCGGGTCAACATGAACGTGATCGGCCTGGACGGGCGTCCGCAGGTAAAAAACCTGAAGATGCTGCTGACCGAATGGCTCACGTTCCGCCAGGATACGGTCACCCGCCGGCTGACCCATCGCCTGGACAAAGTCGAACGACGCCTGCACCTGCTGGAAGGCCTGCTGGTCGCGTTCCTCAACCTGGACGAAGTGATCCGCATCATCCGCAGCGAGGACGAACCGAAGGCCGCGTTGATCGCCCGCTTCGACTTGAGCGAGGACCAGGCCGACTACATCCTCGACACCAAGCTGCGGCAACTCGCCCGCCTCGAGGAAATGAAGATCCGCGGCGAGCAGGACGAACTCGACGCCGAACGCGACCGCCTGATGACCCTGCTCGGCAGCAAGGCAAAGCTGAAAAAGTTGATCAAGGACGAACTGCTGGCCGATGCCAAGAAGTTCGGCGACACACGCCGCAGCCCGCTGGTCGCGCGCGGCGCGGCGCAGGCACTGGCCGAGACCGAACTGGTCGCCAGCGAGCCGATGACCGTGGTGCTCAGCGAGAAGGGCTGGATCCGCGCGGCGAAGGGCCACGACATCGATGCGGCCACGTTGAGCTATCGCGATGGCGACGGCCTGCTGGTCGCGGTCAGGGCACGCAGCAACCTGCAGGTCGCGTTCCTCGATGGCGCCGGTCGCAGCTATTCGACTGCGGTGCACACGTTGCCGTCCGCACGCGGCAACGGGGAACCGCTGACCGGTCGGTTCACGCCCGCTGCCGGCGCCGGTTTCCAGGCGATGGCGAGCGGCGACAACGATGCGCGCCTGGTGATTGCCTCGAGCCATGGCTACGGCTTCGTCACCCGCTTCGAGAACCTGACCGGCCGCAACAAGGCCGGCAAGGCGCTGCTGTCGCTCTCCGAAGGCGGCCGCGTGCTGCAGCCGGCGAGCGTGGCCGATGCCGCGACCGACCGCATCGTCGCGGTGACCAGCGCTGGCCACGTGCTCGCGTTCGCGCTGGCCGACCTGCCGGAACTCGACAAGGGCAAGGGCAACAAGATCATCGAGATCCCGAAGGCCAAGCGCGGCACCGAACACGTGGTCGCGATCGCGGTGGTGCCGCAGGGCGGCAAGCTGCAGGTGAAGTCCGGCGCACGCACGATGACGTTGTCGTACAAGGAACTCGACGATTACATCGGCGCACGCGGTTCGCGCGGCGGTTTGCTGCCGCGTGGGTGGCAGAAGGTGGATTCGCTGGCGGTGGAGTGACGCGCCCCGATAGGGCTTGGAAGTGCGGCCGTTCGTCCTGAGCCTGTCGAAGGATGAACGGGATCACGAGGTTCCGCCCATGGTTCGACAATCTCGCCACGAACGGAACCGCTGGAACACAGCATCAGGATCGAAGCCATGCAACCCGATTTCTGGCACCAACGCTGGGCCGACAACCAGATCGGCTTCCATCAATCTTCGCCGACGCCGCTGCTGCTGAAGCATTGGGCCTCGCTGGGCGTTGCCGCAGATGCAAAGGTCTTCGTGCCGCTGGCCGGCAAATCGCGCGACATGGCCTGGCTCGCAGCGCAGGGGCATCGCGTGCTGGGCGTGGAGTTGTCGCAACTGGCGGTGGAGCAGTTCTTCGCCGAACACGGCCTGCAGCCGGAGACACGCGACTCGAAATATGGCCGTCACCATGAAGCCGGCGGCATCGAACTGATCGTGGGCGATGCGTTCGGGCTGGATGCCGATCTGCTGCGGGACTGCGCCGCGGTGTTCGACCGCGCCGCGTTGATCGCGCTGCCTCCGGACTTGCGCCGCCGCTATGTGCGCGCGCTTTACGCCGCGTTGCCCGCGGGTTGCCGTGGCCTGCTGGTCACCCTGGAATATCCGCAGGCGGAGCGCGATGGCCCGCCATTTTCGGTGTCCGAAGACGAGGTGCAGGCGCTCTCCGCAGGCGACTGGGAGATCGATTTGCGGGATCGCAGGCCGATCCCGGCCGACCATCCGGGCTTTGTCGCCGGGGTCTCGCGGCTGGACACCGCGGTCTACGCCCTGCGACGCCGCTGAGCGAACTCGCGGCGACTTGATCGAGGTCAATTCGCCGTGGCTGCGGCCTGCCTAAGCTGCGCCCATGACGTCCCGGCAGATCGCCTTCGACGCCGGGCTGCTGCGCCGTTACGACCGGCCCGGCCCGCGTTACACCTCCTATCCGACCGCGCCCCAATTCAACGCGGACTTCGGTGAGGCGGCGCTGCGCGAGGTCGCCCGGGCCAGCAACGAGGATCCGATCCCGCGGCCGCTGTCGCTGTACGTGCACGTGCCGTTCTGCTTCAGCCCCTGCTTCTACTGCGGCTGCAACCGGATCATCACCCGCGACTTGTCCCGCGGCCGCGCCTACCTGGAACGGCTCGGCCGCGAGATCGCGCTGATGGCGCCGCTGTTCGACCGCGACCGCGAGGTCATCCAGTTGCACTTCGGCGGCGGCACCCCGAATTTCCTCGACGCCGCGCAGTTGTGCGGCGTGGTCGAGACCCTGCGCGGCGCGTTCCGCTTCGCCGACAGCGACGACCGCGACATCTCGGTGGAACTCGATCCGCGTTTCTGCAATCCGGCGGACATGCCCGTGCTGGCTGCGGCCGGCTTCAACCGCACCAGCCTGGGCGTGCAGGACTTCGACCCGACGGTGCAGGACGCCGTCAACCGCATCCAGTCCGTCGAGGAGACACGCGCGATCGTGGACGCCTGCCGCGGTGCGGGCATGCGTTCAGTCAACATCGACCTGATCTACGGCCTGCCCGGGCAGAGCCTCGACGGCTTCCGCCGCACCCTCGATACCGTCGTGGCGATGCGCCCGGATCGCCTCGCGGTCTACAGCTACGCGCACCTGCCGCATATCTTCAAGCCGCAGAAGCAGATCGACGATGCGCTGCTGCCCGACCCGGATACCAAACTGGCCCTGCTGCAGGCTGCGGTGGAACAACTCACTGCCGCCGGCTATGTCTACATCGGCATGGACCATTTCGCCCTGCCCGACGACGAGCTGGCAGTGGCGCAGGCGCGTGGCGGACTGCATCGCAATTTCATGGGTTACACCACCCATGCCGACAGCGACCTGGTCGGGCTTGGGGTGAGTGCGATCAGCCACATCGGCAACAGCTTCAGCCAGAACCCGCGCGACCTGCCGTCCTGGGAGATCGCGCTGGACGAAGGCCGGTTGCCGGTGTTCCGCGGGATGCGCATGGACGAGGACGACGAGATCCGCGCCGACCTGGTCCAGTCGCTGATGTGCCAGGGCGAAGTGCGCGTGCGTGCGTTCCAGGAACGCCACGGCATCGGCTTCGCGGAATATTTCGCCGACGATCTGCAACGCCTGTGGCCGCTGGCCGACGACGGACTGGTCGACGTCGGCCCGGAGGCGATCCGGGCCACGCCACGCGGACGCCTGTTGTTGCGTAACATCGCCATGTGCTTCGACCGCTACCTCGACCGCGAATCCGTCATCGATGCCAGGCCGCGTTTTTCCCGCGCGATCTGACCCCTTCGTGGGCGACGCCATGAGCTTGGTCTCGTTCCCGCGTTCCAGCGCGCGGGTGATGGCCGACGACGGCAACGACCTGCAGTTCTGCACGACCTGCGCGTTCTCGCATGCCTGCCTGTCGCAGGGGATGGACAAGGCCGCGCTGATGGACCTGCATGTGCTGGTCGAGCATGTCGGCCCGTACCACGCCGGCGATGTGCTGTTCCGCGAGGGTGATCCCTTCGAGGCGATCGCCGCGGTCCGCGCGGGTACGGTCAAGACCTGCGTCACCGACCGCGACGGCCACGAGCATGTGCTGGGTTTCCACTTCCCCGGCGAGGTGATCGGCCTCAATGCGATCGACGGCCATCGCTATCCATGCGATGCCATCGCCCTGGACACGGTGATGCTGTGCCGGTTCTCGTTCCCGAAGATCTCGGTGCTGGCCGCGCGCGTGCCCGGCCTGCAGCGCGAGCTGTTCCGCCTGCTCAGCCGCGACATCGGCCGCGCCGCATTGCTGGCCGGGGACTGGACCGCGGACCAGCGCGTCGCTGCCTTCCTGGTGGGCATGTCGCGCCGGCTTGCGGCCCGCGGGTTCTCGGCCAGCCGCTTCCAGTTGACGATGGCCCGCACCGACATCGCCAACTACCTGCGGCTGGCACCGGAAACGGTGAGCCGGGTATTGCGGCGAATGCAGGACGACGGCCTGCTGGCGGTCGAACGCCGCGATGTCTGCCTGCTCGACCGCGAACGCATCGAGGCCTTGTCGGCGCCGATCCTGCGCGAGTGAGGCGTTCCCCGCGGGCTTGACCTGCATCAATGCGAGGCATCGCCCGCGACACGACCATGGCCACAAACCATGGAGATGCCGTGATGAGCGCGACCAGGAAATTGTGGTTGGGGTTGGCGGTCTTGCTGACCCTGTCGTTCGGGGTGCTGTTGTGGGCGGGCACCGAGATCTTCCGCACCGCGCCGCCGATGCCGGAGAAGGTGCTGAGCGAAAGCGGCCAGGTGGTCTACACCCGCGCCGATATCGAACGAGGCCGCCAGGTCTGGCAGTCGATCGGCGGCATGCAGCTGGGCTCGATCTGGGGCCACGGCGGCTACGTCGCGCCCGACTGGAGCGCGGACTGGCTGCATCGCGAGTCGGTGTCCCTGCTCGACCTGTGGGCGCGCGCCGATGGCGGCATGGCCACCTACGCGCAGCTGCCGGAAGAACAGCAGGCCGCGTTGCGCAGTCGCCTGAAACAGGTCATGCGCACCAATACCTACGACCCCGCCAGCGGCACGATCACCCTGCCGGACGACCGCGCGCTCGCGCTGTCCAACGTGGCCGCGCACTACGAGAGCCTGTTCGGCAACGACCCCGCGACCGCCACGCTGCGCGAAGCGTATGCGATGAAGAACGACACCGTGCCGGATGCCGCGCATCGGCGCGCGCTGACGGCGTTCTTCTGGTGGACGGCATGGGCCGCCGGCACCGAACGTCCGCGCGAAGCGGGCGATGGGATGGTGCCGTCGAAGGCGGGCGTGGTCGACAAGCAGGTCACATACACCAATAACTGGCCCAGCGAGCCGCTGATCGACAACACGCCGGCGCCGTCGATGTGGGTGTGGTCGGCCTTCAGCGTGCTGTTCCTGATCGCCGGCATCGGCCTGCTGGGCTGGTGGCATGCGCGCCAGGCGCACGACGAACCGCTGACGCTGCCGGCCAGCGATCCCTTGGCGGCACTGCGGATCACCCCGTCGATGCGCGCCACCGCCAAGTACTTCTGGGTGGTGCTGGCGCTGTTCGTGGTGCAGATCCTGCTGGGCGCGACCACCGCGCATTACCAGGTCGAGGGCCAGCAGGCCTATGGCTACGCCCTGTCCGAGGTGCTGCCCTACTCGATCACCCGCACCTGGCACACGCAATTGGCAGTGCTGTGGATCGCGGTGGCCTGGCTGGGCACCGGCCTGTACATCGCCCCGGCGATGTCGGGGCACGAACCCAGATTCCAGCGCCTCGGCGTCAATTTCCTGTTCACCTGCCTGCTGCTGATCGTGGTCGGTTCGTTCGCGGGTCAGTGGCTGGCGGTGATGCAGAAGCTGGGCCTGGAGCACAACTTCTGGTGGGGCCACCAGGGCTGGGAATACGCCGACATGGGCCGTTTCTGGCAGTGGTTCCTGTTCGTCGGCCTGCTGCTGTGGCTGACCCTGGTCGGGCGCGCGTTGTGGCCGGTCCTGCGTGGTCCCGCGACCGGCACGCGTTCGATCGTCGGCCTGCTGTTCCTGTCCACGGTCTGCATCGGCCTGTTCTTCGCTTCGGCGCTGATGTGGGGCGAGCACACCCATATTTCCGAAGTCGAGTACTGGCGCTGGTGGCTGGTCCACCTGTGGGTCGAGGGCTTCTTCGAAGTGTTCGCGACCGCGGTGATGGCGCTGATCTTCACCCGCCTCGGGCTGATCAAGGACTCGGTGGCCTCTGTCGCGGTGCTGTTCGCCACCATCGTGTTCATGGGCGGCGGCGTGCTGGGCACCTTGCATCACCTCTACTTCGTCGGTACGCCGACCGCCGTCGTTGCGCTGGGTGCGAGCTTCAGCGCGCTGGAAGTGGTGCCGCTGGCCTACATCGGCTTCGAGGCCTACCACACCTACAGGCTCGGCAAGGCGACGCCGTGGATGGCGCGCTATCGCTGGCCGATCATGTTCTTCGTCGCGGTCAGCTTCTGGAACCTGGTGGGCGCCGGCCTGTTCGGCTTCCTGATCAACCCGCCGCTGTCGCTGTACTTCATGCAGGGCCTCAACCTGACGCCGCTGCATGGCCACACCGCGTTGTTCGGCGTGTACGGCATGCTCGGCATCGCCCTGCTGCTGTTCGCCTTGCGTGGACTGCGCGGGCAGATGGCGTGGGATGCGCGTGCGCTCAAGGTCTCGTTCTGGTGCCTCAACATCGGCCTGGCGCTGATGGCCCTGCTGACCCTGCTGCCGCTGGGCACGATGCAACTGCTGGCGGCGATCGAGCACGGCTACGCCTACGCACGTTCGGCCGAGTTCATGCAGCAGCCCATCGTCGAAATGCTCGTGTGGATGCGCGTACCCGGCGACACCATCTTCAGCGTCGGCGCGCTCTCGCTGTGCTGGTTCGTGCTGCGGCTGTGGATCGCACCGAAGCACGATCCGGCATTCATGGCTTCCGTCGAGAGCGAGTGATTCCGTACCGGCCCCGCACTTCCGCGGGGCCGGTCGCCACCTCCACTGGAGAATGCCATGCAATACACCCTTCCCACCGCAACCGCTCCTGATCTCGTGACGATCGAACAGGCGCTGGCCATGTACGATCCCTCGGCGCTGATCGATGTCGACGCCAGCGATGGCAGCATCCGCATCTCGACCGTGGCGACGCAGCCGGAACTGCTTGCGTCCCTGCGCGAGGCAGGCATCGCCGGCGCGGCGGAGCGACTGGTTCGCGTTCCCTCGCAATGCTGCGGCGGTTGCGGCGGCTGAGACGATGGCCGGCACGCCTTCCCCGCGCCTGCTCGCCCAGGCCCCGCATCGACTGATGTTCTTCATCGGCGCCGGCAACCTGCTGCTGGCGATGGCGTGGTGGGCGATGTGGCTGGCCGATGCGCGCTGGCAGCTGTTCGGCCTGCGCCAGCCGGTGCCGTACGCCGGCTGGCTGCATGCGTTCGTGATGCAGTACCAGGTGCTGCCCAGCTTCATCTTCGGCTTCCTGCTCACCGTGTTCCCGCGCTGGATGGGACTGCCGGACCTCGAACGCTGGCGCTACCTGCCGGTCGGGCTGGGGATCTTCGGCGGGCAACTGGCCACGCTCGCCGGCCTGTTCGGCTTCGAGCCCGGCATCGTCGTCGGTTACTGGATGACGCTGGCCGGCTGGCTGGCCTGCATGGCCACGCTGGCACCACTGCTGAAGCGCGAACGCGGCACCACCTGGCATGCGCGTGCGTGCTTCCTCGGCCTCCTGCTTGGGCTGGCGGGACTGCTGGCCTGGGGCGGCTTCCTGCTGGGTGCGGACGCGCGGCTTGCCTTCGCCAGCATCAAGCTGGGCACCTTCGGCCTGCTGTTGCCGGTGTACTTCAGCGTGGCGCACCGGATGTTCCCGTTCTTCGCCGGCAACGTGGTGCCCGGTTACGTCGCATGGCGACCGTTGTGGCTGCTCTGCGCGGTGCTGGCGCTGTGCGTGGCGCACCTGGCGCTGGAATTGCTGCATGCCTACACGTGGCTGTGGCTGGCCGACCTGCCGCTGCTCGCGCTGTTGTCGCTGGCGCTGTGGAGGTGGTGGCCGCGCGGCAAGGTACCGGGACTGCTGCTGGTGCTGTTCCTGGGCCTGGCCTGGTTGCCGCTGGCGATCGGTCTGTACGCCTTCCAGAGCCTGGCGTATTCGCTGACCGGCGAATTCCTGCTCGGTCGCGCGCCCGCGCACGCGCTGTTCATCGGTTTCTTCGGCAGCGTGCTGGTGGCGATGGTGACCCGTGTGACCCAAGGCCATTCCGGCCGCGCGCTGATGATGCCGGCCGCAGCATGGTTTGCCTTCGTCGCGATCCAGCTGGTCGCCACCCTGCGCGTATTCGCCGAGGTCCTTCCGGACGGCATGGCCTGGCAAGCCGCGGCGGCACTCGGCTGGTTGCTCGCGTTCGCGCCCTGGGTGGCGCGGATCGGACGCATCTATCTCTCGCCGCGCAAGGACGGCAAACCCGGATGATCGCGTTCTATCCGCAGATCAAGCACATCCACATCGTCATCGCCGTGCTCAGCGGCAGTTTGTTCGCGGTGCGCGGCGGCTTCGCGCTGGCCGGCGCGCGTTGGCCGCAATCGCTGCCGGTGAAGTGGCTGAGCTATGCCATCGATACCGCGCTGCTGACCGCGGCGATGATGCTGCTGACCATCCTGCCGTGGACGATGTTCGCCAATGGCTGGCTGCTCGCGAAGGTGTGCCTGATCGTCGTCTACGTGGTGCTGGGCGTGATGGCGATGCGGCCGCACCGCCTCCCGCGTGAACGTGCCCGCTATTACGCGGCAGCGCTGATAGTCTTCGCATCGATCTACGGCATCGCCCGCGCGCACCATCCGTTGGGCTGGCTGGCATGAGCGCCTCGCCTGCAGCGCCGAGCAGGGCCACCGACAACCGCACCTGGGCCGCCGCCGCGATCGCTCAACTGCATCGCGAGGCCGCGCGTTCCGCCGATACGCACCTCTTGCACATGCAGTTCGCCGGCTTTCCCGGCATCGATTTCTACTTCAAGGACGAAGCCGCGCATCCCACTGGCAGCCTCAAGCACCGGCTGGCGCGTTCGCTGTTCCTGTATGCGCTGTGCAATGGCCGGCTGCGCGAAGGGCAGACTGTGGTCGATGCGTCATCCGGCAGCACCGCGATCTCCGAAGCCTGGTTCGCGCGGCTGCTCGGGCTGCGCTTCATCGCGGTGATGCCGGCCTGCACCGCACCGGCCAAGATCGACGCGGTGCGCGCACTCGGCGGCCACTGCGAACTCACGGCGGACGGCACATGCACGCAGGCGCGTGCGCGCGACATTGCGGCCGGCGGCGCCTGCTTCCTCGACCAGTTCGGCCTGGCTGAACGCGCCACCGACTGGCGCGGCAACAACAACATCGCAGAATCCATCCTCGGCCAGATGGCCGGCGAACCGCATCCGCAGCCCGCGTGGATCGTCTGCGGCGTCGGCACCGGCGGCACCTCCGCCACCATCGGACGCTACTTGCGCTATCGCGGGCTGGAGTCGCAGCTGTGCGTGGCGGAACCCAGTGGCAGTGGCTTCGTGCAGGGCTGGCGCAGCCGCGATCCGCGCGCACGCGCGACCCGTCCGACCCTGATCGAAGGCATCGGCAGGCCGGGCGTGGAACCGGGCTTCGTGTTCGACGTGGTGGATACGGTGATCGAGGTCGAGGATGCCGATTCCATTGCGGCGGCATGGTGGCTTGAGGACCTGCTCGGCCGGCGTTACGGCGGCTCCTCCGGGACCAACCTGGTCGCCTGCCTGCAGCTTGCGGCGCAGATGCGGGTGCGCGGCGAAACCGGCAGCATCGTCACCCTGCTCTGCGATCGCGGCGAGCGTTACGCGCAAACCCTGTTCGATCGCGACTGGCTGGCGGCGCATGGCATCGACCCGAATCGCGCGCAGGCGCGCCTGGCCTCGCGCCTGCGAACCGCTTGATGCAGAACCGGCCTCAGCGGCGGCCCTTGTAGTCCAGTTGCAACCAGACCTTTCGGGTATCGCGGCCGAAGCCGGCAGCGCGGTAGTCGGCCACCTTGATCGTCGCACCGAAACCCTTCGCCAGCGGCATCGACACCGACGCGTTCCATTCGCTTCCGTAACGCAGGCCACCACGGTCGGCGCAATAGTCGTGCCAGGCGAGTTGCCAGTTCGCGCGGCTGCCCGCGCGTTCGCGACCGACGTTGCCGCCCAGGCCGAGATAACGATCTTCCAGGCCGGATGCCGGCGTGACGAGGAACTTGTCGGCCCAGCCATTGAAGGCATGCAGGGTCGCGAGTGGCGTTTGCAGCGCATGCGCGCCGTTGCCGCCCAGGTGTTCCCAGCCCGCCCGTGCGGTGATGCCGCGCCAGGTGATGGCGGGCTCGACCAGCCAGTAAGCATGCGAGAACCGTAGCGGATTGTCCGCGTGGTCGCGCTGGCGCGCGGCCTCCAGCGTCCACGCCAGGTTGCCGGAGGACAGCAGGCGCGAACCGTTCCAGCGCACGCCGATGGTCGCAGTCGAGGCGGTCGCGACATCGCGATCCCGGTGCAGGTAGACATAGCCGGCCAGTTGCTGCGTGCCGCGCTTCCACGCCGTATTGAACAGGTGGGTGGACAGCGCGCGTTCGCGCGCCAGCAGGTCGCGCGCCTCGTCGCCGTTGACCCGATGCACGCGGTCAAGGAATGCATAGCGAAGCGACAGATCCTTGCGCGGCGCGAATTCCACGGCCAGTGCATCGAAGGTCTGCTCGTTCTGCCGCCAGCCGCTGTTGCCGATCCAGCGCTGGTTGTCGAATTGCAGGCGCTGCCGCCCCAGCGCGACGTTGCCACCCGCCCCTTTCCAGCCCAGCCAGGCTTGGTTGAGTTCGACGCCGGGCGGGTCGATCACCTGCGGCCGGGTCGTGCGTCCGTTGGCACCGCTGTTGTAGGCACCCGACGCGGCGATTCCTTCCGCTTCCAGCAGGCCGTTCCAACCGCGTTCCGTGGAGAACCGCAGGCCGGTGCGCAGGCGCAGGGTCGTGGCATCCGCGCTTGTGGCGAACGCGGCGTCATCGACCTGTTCGTGGCGCAGGCGCAGATCCCATTCGACGGCGATGCCGGGCGCGTCGGCAGCAATGGCAGCGAACGGCGCGGCGCAGCAACAAGCGAGCATCGACAGCGGCAAGGCATGGCGTGGCGACATGGCGATGGCTCCGGTGGGCATTGGCGCGAGCATTGGCCCGCGCGCGTCGCCCGGCGTTGACGCAAGTCAAGCAGGCGCGCGCCACGACGGATGGCATGGCGGGACTTGATCCAGGTCAAAGCGCCCCCTGCAGGTGCGGGCGGATGCTGCGGGCATCGACCCACCACGCACGCCGTCCAAGGGGACATCGCCATGAAAGCCGCCACGCTCCGGTTGCTCACGCTCGCCATCGCCATCGCCATCGGATTGCCGGCCTGCGGCAAGGACGAAGCCGCGACGGATGCCACGGCCGCCGCGGCCGCCACCGACACCGGCGGCTCGGCCAAGGGCGATTTCGGTCCGCCGCAGGGCGCGCCGATCCAGGCCGTGCTGACCTCGCCGCCGCTGGTGCCGCCGGCCACCGGGCGTACCGCGCCGGCCAAGGTGATCGTCTCGCTGGACGTGGTCGAGAAGGACATGGAAATTTCCGAAGGCGTGACCTACACCTTCTGGACCTTCGGCGGCACCGTGCCCGGCAGCTTCATCCGCGTGCGCCAGGGCGACACCGTCGAGTTCCACCTGCGCAACATGCCGGACAGCAAGATGCCCCACAACATCGACCTGCACGGGGTGACCGGCCCCGGCGGCGGTGCGGCCTCAAGCTTCACCGCGCCCGGCCATGTCAGCCGATTCACCTTCAAGGCGCTCAACGCCGGCCTGTACGTCTACCACTGCGCCACCGCCCCGGTCGGCATGCACGTGGCCAACGGCATGTACGGGCTGATCCTGGTCGAGCCGCCGGAGGGATTGCCCAAGGTCGACCGCGAGTACTACGTGATGCAGGGCGATTTCTACACCACCGGCAAGTACCGCGAGAAAGGCCACCAGCCCTTCAACATGGAAAAGGCGATCGACGAGAACCCGACCTACGTGCTGTTCAACGGCATGGAAGGCGCGCTGACCGGCGACAAGGCGCTGAAGACCAACGTCGGCGAGACCGTGCGCCTGTACGTGGGCAACGGCGGGCCGAACCTGGTGTCCAGCTTCCACGTGATCGGCGAAATCTTCGACAAGGTCTGGTACGAAGGCGGCACCAAGTACCAGGAGAACGTGCAGACCACGCTGATCCCGGCGGGCGGCGCGGCGATGATGGAGTTCCACATGGAAGTGCCCGGCAGCTACGTGCTGGTCGACCACAGCCTGTTCCGTGCCTTCAACAAGGGCGCGCTGGGCATCCTCAAGGCCGATGGCGCGGAGAACAAGGCGATCTACTCGGGCAAGGAAGTCGACGCCGTGTACATCGGCGACCGCGCGCAGCCGAACATGCAGGCGGTGTCCGCCGCCGCCAGCAGCGCCAAGGCCGGCGCGCTCAGCATCGAGGAGCAGATCGCCGCGGGCAAGGCGCTGTTCACCGGCACCTGCTCGACCTGCCACCAGCCCGACGGCAAGGGCATGGAGGGCGTGTTCCCGCCGCTGGCCGCGTCGGACTACATCAAGGCCGACCCCAAGTCGGTGCCGCGGGTCATCCTGCACGGCCTGGTCGGGCCGGTGAAGGTCAACGGCAAGGACTACAACTCCAACATGCCGCCGATGAGCCAGCTGACCGACGACGAGGTGGCGAACATCAGCACCTACGTCCTCAACAGCTGGGGCAACCCGGGTGGCCGGGTGACCAAGGCCGACGCAGCGGCCGCGCGCGCCGCCAAGCCGGCCAACGCCTCGGACGGCCACTGAGCCATGCGCCGCGGGCTTGCCATCGCATTGCTCGCGCTCCCGCTCGCCGGCCTCGCGGCCGGCGCGCTGGGATCGCGCTACGCGGGCCTGCCCGGCGGCGTGTTCAAGTCGGTGCTGCGCTACGAGGATGCAAAGGACGGCGTGCGCATCGCGCCGTTCGCGCTGATGCGCCGGCCGGTCACCAATGCGGAGTTCCTCGCCTTCGTGCGCAAGCACCCGCAATGGCAGCGCGGCAGGACCGCGCCGGTCTTCGCCGAGGCGCGCTATCTCTCGCACTGGGCGGGGCCGGCCACGCTGGGTGCGAACGCCTTGCCGGATCGGCCGGTCGTCTGGGTGAGCTGGTTCGCCGCCGATGCGTACTGCGAGTCACTGGGCGCGCGGCTGCCGACCTGGAACGAATGGGAATTCGCCGCGGCCGCCGACGAGACGCGCCGCGACGCCCGCAACGACCCGGCGTGGCGCGAGCGGATCCTCGGCTGGTATTCGCGGCCTTCGAACGCCGCGCTGCCGCGTGTCGGGCTGCAGGCGCCGAATGCCTGGGGCGTGCAGGACCTGCACGGCCTGGTCTGGGAATGGACCGACGATGCGTCCTCGCTGCTGGTCGATAGCGACAACCGCAAGCAGGGCGATGCGGACAAGATGAAGTTCTGCGGCGCCGGCGCGCTGTCGATGGACGACCGCGAGAACTACGCGGTGATGATGCGGGTGGCGATGCTGTCCTCGCTGGACGGCGACGACGCCACCGCCAACATGGGTTTCCGCTGCGCCTGGAGCGCGCCACGATGAAAACAACAGGATGGCTGTCCGGGATCGCCGGCATCGCGCTGGCCGCATGCGCGGCGCTGGCCGTTGCCGCCGGTCCCGCCGGCAAGCCGTTGCCGCCGGATTCGGTCTACCAGCTTGCGCTGCCGCTCACCGACCAGGCCGGGCGCACCGCCGACTGGCGCGGACTGCGCGGCAAGCCGCGGGTGGTGTCGATGTTCTACACCTCGTGCCAGTACATCTGCCCGCTGATCGTGGACTCGGGCAAGGCGATCGAGCACCGGTTGTCGCCGGCCGAACGGGGGCGCATCGGCATCGTGCTGATCAGCATGGATCCGGCGCGCGACACGCCGGCGGCCCTGCGCAAGGTGTTCGACAAGCGCGGCCTGGACGCGCGCCGCTGGTCGCTGGCGTCGCCGCCGCCGGCCGACGTGCGCAGCGTGGCCGCGCTGCTGGGGATCCGCTACCGCCCGCTGGCCGATGGCGAGTTCAACCACACCAGTGCGCTGGTCCTGCTGGATGCCGAGGGTCGCATCGTGGCCCGCACCGAACAGGTCGGCAGCAAGCCGGATCCGGAGTTCGTCGCCGCCGTGCGCAAGGCGGCCGCGCGCTGAAGCCGGGTCAGGCGCGGGAGCGTCGCGAAACGCCGCGCGGCGCCTCGGGCTCGCAACCGCTGGCCGCCGCCTGCAAGGCCGCGGGGTCGAGGATGCGGATGCGCCGGGCATGCACCTCGATCACCCGGTCCTCGTGCAGGCGGGTGAATCCGCGGCTCACGGTCTCCAGCGCAAGGCCCAGGTAGCGGGCGATCTCGTCGCGGCTCATCGGCAACTGGAAGTCGTCGCCGGGCTGGTCGATGCGCCGGTAGCGCTCGCCCAGGCCGTGCAGGAACAAGGCGATGCGCTCGCTGGCCTGGCGCCGCGACAGCACGTCGACGTGGTCATGGTCGCGATCCGAGCTCTGCCCCATCACCCGCAGCAACTGGCGTTGCAGGCTCGGCAATTCGGTCGCGACCGCGGACAGGCTGGCGAACGGCAATTCGCAGACCTTGGCCTCGCCCAGGGCAATCGCTTCGCAGCGGTGGCTGCCACTGCCGATCGCATCCAGGCCGAACAACTCGCCGGGCAGATGGAAGCCCAGCACGTGTTCTTCGCCGGACGCGTTCACCACCACCGTCTTGAACGCGCCGGCGCTGGCCACGTAGAGGGCATGCAGCGGGTCGCCGGCGCGGAACAGGCTGTCGCCGCGCCCCAGCGAGCGACGCCGCTGCACCATGGTGTCGAGGCGGCCCATGTCGTCGCGGTCCACGCCCGCGGGCAGGCACAGGTCACGGAGCGAACAATCCGCGCAACTGCGGCGAAGGCGGACCAAGTCGAGGGGGATGGGACTGCGCATGGCTCGCAACGCCGCGGGACTCCGCGGCCAACGCCGGGTATTATCGACCATGCGGAGGCGGATTGTCTCCGCCGACCCACATCCCGCTCGAATTGATCGAGATCAATCGGGTCCGCCACGCGGTTGCGTACGATGCGGCCCAAGTCACGGAGGCCCCATGCAGGCGACCAGCGGAACGTACAACGACAAGGTAGTGCGCCAGTTCGCGGTGATGACCGTGGTGTGGGGCATCGTGGGCATGCTCGTTGGCGTGATCATCGCCGCGCAGCTGTACTGGCCCACCCTGGGCGAGGGCATCCCGTGGCTCGGCTACGGCCGCCTGCGCCCGCTGCATACCAACGCGGTGATCTTCGCGTTCGGCGGTTGTGCGTTGTTCGCCACCAGCCTGCACGTGGTCCAGCGCACCTGCCACGTCCGGGTGCTTTCCGACAGGCTGGCCGCCTTCGTGTTCTGGGGCTGGCAGGCGGTGATCGTGGCCGCCGCGGTGAGCCTGCCGCTGGGCTTCACCCAGGGCAAGGAATACGCCGAACTGGAATGGCCGATCGACATCCTGATCGCGGTGGTGTGGGTGGCCTACGCGGTGCTGTTCTTCGGCACGATCGCCAGGCGCAAGGTCAGGCACATCTACGTGGCCAACTGGTTCTTCGGCGGCTTCATCCTCGCCGTGGCCCTGCTGCACATCGTCAACAGCATCGCGATGCCGGCCGGCGGCATGAAGTCGTATTCCGCCTACAGCGGCGCGGTGGACGCGATGGTGCAGTGGTGGTACGGGCACAACGCGGTCGGCTTCTTCCTGACCGCCGGCTTCCTCGGGATGATGTACTACTACGTGCCCAAGCAGGCCGGGCGCCCGATCTATTCCTATCGCCTCTCGATCGTGCACTTCTGGGCGCTGATCGCGGTCTACATGTGGGCCGGGCCGCACCACCTGCAGTACACCGCCCTGCCCGACTGGGCGCAGTCGGTGGGCATGGTGTTCTCGCTGATCCTGCTGGCGCCCAGCTGGGGTGGCGCGATCAACGGCATCCTCACGCTGTCGGGCGTGTGGCACAAGCTGCGCACCGACCCGATCCTGAAGTTCCTGATTGTCGCGCTGAGCTTCTACATGATCGCGACCTTCGAGGGGCCGATGATGTCGATCAAGACGGTCAACTCGCTGTCGCACTACACCGACTGGACCGTCGGCCACGTGCATGCCGGCGCGCTGGGCTGGGTGGCGATGATCTCGATCGGCTCGATCTATGCGCTGCTGCCCAGGCTGCTCGGCCGCGACACCATGCATTCGGTGAAGCTGATCGACACCCACTTCTGGGTGCACACCCTGGGCGTGGTGTTCTACATCGCCGCGATGTGGATCGCCGGGATCATGCAGGGCCTGATGTGGCGAGCCACCAATGCCGACGGGACCCTGACCTATACCTTCGTCGAGTCGCTCAACGCCACCTATCCCTACTACCTCGGCCGGCTGTTCGGCGGCCTGCTGGTGCTGACCGGGATGCTGCTGATGGCCTGGAACGTCTACCAGACCTACCGCCACGCCGGTGAACCCGCGGACCAGCCGCTGCTGCCGCCCGACGCCGCCGATGCGCGTGCCTGAGGAAACGCCATGAGCCAGGACAACAAGAACAGCAACGCGCACGAGAAGATCGAGAAGAACGTCGGGCTGATGGCGATCCTGATCGTGGTCGCGGTGTCCTTCGGCGGACTCGCCGAGATCGTCCCGCTGATGTACCAGGCCGAAGCGATCAAGCCGTTGCCGGGCGTGAAGCCCTATCCGGCGCTGGAACTGGCCGGCCGCGATGTCTATGTCCGCGAGGGCTGCTACAACTGCCACTCGCAGATGGTGCGCACCCTGCGCTTCGAGACCGAGCGCTACGGCCACTACTCGCTGGCCGGCGAATCCGTGTACGACCGCCCCTTCCAGTGGGGCAGCAAGCGCACGGGTCCGGACCTGGCGCGCGTCGGTGGCCGCTATTCCGATGCCTGGCATCGGGTGCACCTCAACGACCCGCGCGACGTGGTGCCGGAATCCAACATGCCCAGTTTCCCGTGGCTGTCGAAGAACGCGGTCGATGGCGATGCCGTGCAGTCGCACATGCGCGCGCTCAAGCGGCTGGGCGATCCGTACACCGATGCCGAGATCGCCGCCGCGCCGTCGGCCGTCGAAGGCAAGACCGAAATGGATGCGATGGTGGCCTACCTGCAAGGGTTGGGCCGGCACGCGCCGAGGGGAGAGTAAGCATGCTGTCCGGCATCATCACCACGATCCTGCTGTTGCTGTTCCTGGCCGGCTGGGCCTGGGCCTGGAGTCCACGCCGCAAGCGCGACTTCGATGAGGCGGCACAGCTGCCGCTCGACGCCGATTCCGCCGGGGAGGACGCGCGATGACCGCCGGCTGGTCCTGGTACGTGATCGTGCTGGTCGTGCTGAACATCGCCGGCTGCGTGTGGCTGCTGTGGTGGACGGCGCGCCGCCGCCCCGGCGACCCCAAGCCGGAGGACACCAGCCATGTCTGGGACGGCGACCTAACCGAGTACAACAAGCCGTTGCCGCGGTGGTGGATCAACATGTTCTACCTGACCATCGTGTTCGCGATCGGCTACCTGGTGTGGTATCCGGGCTTCGGCAACTTCGCGGGCTACGGCAAGTGGACCTCGCAGGCGGAACACGACCGCGACGCCGCCCGCGCCACCGCGACGCTGGAAGAAACCTTCGCGCCCTACAAGGGGCAATCGATCGACGTGCTGGCACGCGACCCGCAGGCGGTGAAGCTGGGCCGCTCGATCTTCGGCAACACCTGCGCGACCTGCCACGGATCCGCCGGCAAGGGCGCGATCGGCTACCCCAACCTGACCGACGACGTCTGGCACTGGGGCGGCAGTCCGGAGCAGGTCCTGCAAAGCGTGCTGGACGGGCGCGAGGGCGTGATGCCGCCGTGGGGCAAGATCCTGGAAGGCATGGGCGGCGCGGACGCGACCGACTACGTGATCGCCCACGTGCGTGGACTCGCCGACGACAGCGGCGCGGCGCGCAGCGACTTCGCGGCGGCGCGCGGCAAGGCCCTCTACGACGGCGTGTGCGTGGCCTGCCACGGCGTCGACGGCAAGGGCAACCAGGCCCTCGGCGCGCCCGACCTGACCGATGACTACTGGATGTACGGCGACAGCCGCGAGGCGCTGCGCGAAGGCATCGCCAACGGCCACCATGGCATCATGCCGGCGCACCGCGCCCTGCTCGGCGAAACCCGCTCGCGCCTGGCCGCAGCCTATGTCTGGTCGCTTTCGCACGGGAATGCCGGCGCGGCCGCCAGGGCCGAATGACCCGGATCCGCAATGCCTGACTACACCGCGCCACGCTTCGACCACCCGCCGCGCCCGATGGCGCAGCGGGTCGGTGCCATCCTCTGGCCGAGCTTCTTCGCGGCGGGCGTGGCAACGATGGTGTTCTTCGCCTTCGTCGATCCGCTGGCATTGCGCGACATGACCTTCCCGGACATCGCGATCAGCCGCGGCCTGGGCTATTCGCTCGGCTTCTTCATGTTCTGGCTGGCCACCGCGTCGTCGAGCCTGTTCACCTGGATCCTGCTGCGCCCGGCCAGCCGCTTCAACCGGCCGCTGCCGCCGCAGTAGACGCATGGGCAACAAGCAGATTCCCCTCGAAGTGATCGACGCAGGCGGCTCCGCCTACGTCAGCGAGCGCAAGGTCTATCCGCGCGACGTCTCCGGCCCGTTGAACCGCCTGCGCGTGGCCGCGGTGGCCTGGCTGCTGGGGATGTTCTACCTGTTCCCGTGGCTGTCCTGGGACGGGCGGCAGGCGGTGCTGTTCGACCTGCCGGCGCGCAAGTTCCACGTGTTTTCCATCACGTTCTGGCCGCAGGATTTCGTGTTCCTGGCGATCCTGCTGATGATCGCCGCGCTGGTGCTGTTCTTCTTCACCGCCCTCGCCGGCCGCCTGTGGTGCGGCTACGCCTGCCCGCAGACGGTGTGGACCGAGGTCTTCCTGTGGATGGAAAGCGCCATCGAGGGCGACCGCCACAAGCGGATGAAACTGGATGCCGGCCCGTGGAACCGCAACAAGCTGCTGCGCAAGGGCGGCAAGCACCTGGCGTGGCTGGTGTTCGCGCTGTGGACCGGCTTCACCTTCGTCGGCTTCTTCACCCCGATCCGCGACCTGGGGGCGCGCCTGTGGCCGTTCGCATGGGGCGGCTGGGAAACCTTCTGGGTGCTGTTCTACGCGCTGGCCACCTGGGGCAATGCCGGCTTCCTGCGCGAGCAGGTGTGCAAGTACATGTGCCCGTACGCGCGCTTCCAGGGCGCCATGTTCGACCGCAACACCCTGATCATCGCCTACGACCCGATGCGCGGCGAACCGCGTGGCCCGCGCAAGCGCGGCCTGCCCAGCGTGCTGGAACGCGCACGCGGCCTGCTCGACGTGTCGACCGCCTACGATTACGTGTTCCGCGCCACCCGCCATCCCAGCGCTGCCGCGCAGCAGGCGCAGGCCGCGGGCACCATCACCTTCGACGGCGGCATCGAGGCCGCGCCGCTTCCGAAGTTCGCAGCGGACGAACTCGGCGACTGCATCGACTGCACCCTCTGCGTCCAGGTCTGCCCGACCGGCATCGACATCCGCAACGGCCTGCAGTACGAATGCATCGCCTGCGGCGCCTGCATCGATGCCTGCGACGAGGTGATGCTCAAGGTCGGCTACCCGAAGGGCCTGATCCGCTACTCGACGCAGAACGCGATCGACGGCAAGCCGACCCGGGTGCTGCGCCCGCGCATCCTGGTCTACGGGACCATCCTGCTGGCGCTGCTGATCGGCTGGGGCGTGGGCGTGGCCAACCGCAGCCCGTTGATCGCCGAGGTGCTGCGCGACCGCAATGCGCTGTACCGCGAGGGCGCGGACGGCATCGAGAACGGCTATACCCTCAAGCTGGTGAACAAGACCGACGTGGCGCAACGCTACCGCATCGAACTCCAGGCGACCGACCTGCCGGGCCTGCGCATGCGCGAACCCGCCGAGGTGAACGTCGCCGCCGGTGCGGTGGCCTCGCTGCCGCTGACCCTGGTCGCGCCGGGAGACACCACCGGCCGGCACGACATCAGGATCAGCGTGCGCACGCAGGACGGCAGCACCACCCGCAGCGTCGACAGCAGCTTCTTCGGACCGATGTGATGGACGCCAGGGATACCCCACGCTCGCCATTGCGCGAACCGCTGGTCTGGCTGGTGTTCGGCATCCCCGCGATCGCGGTGGTGGCGCTGGTGTGGATGGTGTTCATCGCCGCCGGCCCGGGCAGCACCGACAGCGTGGACACCGCGGTGAAGCGCACCGCGCAGATCCAGGTCGCCGACCTGGGCCCGGACCAGGCCGCGGCGCGCCTGCGCCTGGCCGCACTGGTGCGGGTCGACGGCAAGGAACTGGAGGTGCTGCCGCTGCATTCCGGCTTCGACACCGCCAGGCCACTCAGGCTCGCGTTGCGCCACCCGGCCCGCGCCGACCTCGACCATGACCTGCTGATGCAGCCCGCCGGGAACGGCTGGCGCGCACCGCTGGAACTCGACGTCGCCCACGACTGGAAGCTGGAACTGGCACCGCCCGACGGTCGATGGCGCTTGCAGGGACGCCTGCCGCGTGGCCAGCTCAGCGCGCGCCTGCAGCCCGTCGCCCCGGGATGAATGCCTCGTTGGCGGCGATGGCGGGTAGCGCACGCACGGGCACCACCGACACCACCTGCTTCCACTGCGGCGAAGCGCTTCCCGCATCGCCCGCCATGCGCATCCTGGAAGGCGCCCCGCGGCCGTTCTGCTGCGATGGCTGCGCGGCGGCGGCGCAATGGATCGAGGATGCCGACCTCGATGCGTACTACCGCCTGCGCGAGCGGCCCGGCGCGCGCATCGACGAAGACGACAGCGCACTGGCCTTGTGGGACCGCGGGGAAGTGCAGGCCGAGCATGCGCGCGACGTCGACGGCGGCCGCGAGATCACCCTGCTCACCGACGGCATGCGCTGCGCCGCCTGCGCATGGTTGATCGACCGCGCGCTGTCGCGCGAGCCAGGCGTCACCGCCATCAGCGCGAACGCGGTGACCGGGCGCATCCGCATCGCCTGGGATCCGGCACGGACACCGTTGTCGCGGCCCTTGCGGCGCCTGCAGGCGCTTGGTTACCGACCGTTCCTCGCCGCCGGCGCGGCGCAGGAGCGCGCGCGCAGGCGCGAACGCAACCGCTGGCTGCTGCGGATCGGCATCGCCGCACTGGGCAGCATGCAGGCGATGATGTTCGCCGAGGCGCTGTACCTGGACACCGCGCGCGAGATGTCGCTGCCGATGCGCGATTTCCTGCGATGGATCGCCTTCCTCGTCGCCACGCCGGTGGTGTTCTACGCCGGCTGGCCGTTCATCGTCGGGGCTGCGCGCGAACTGCGCCATCGTGCGCCGGGCATGGACACGCTGATCGCCGGCTCCACCCTGCTGGCCTGGGCCGGCAGCGTGGCGGAGACCGTGCGCGGCGGCGCGCAGGTCTGGTACGACGCCGCGGTGATGTTCGTGTTCCTGCTGCTGGTCGCACGCCTGCTGGAACAGCGGGTGCGCGCGACCGCCAGCGCACAGGTGGATGCGCTTGCGCGCGCGCGTCCCGCCTTCGCCAGCCGCGAGACCGCCGATGGCCAGCGCGAGGCGGTGGCCATCGGTGCATTGCGTGCCGGCGACATCGTTCGCGTCGCCCCCGGCGAACCGGTGCCGGCCGATGCATTGCTGCTGGACGACAACGCCAGCTTCGCCGAGGCCCTGCTCACCGGCGAAGCGCGTCCGGTGCCCAAGCAGCCAGGCGATGCCGTGTTCGCCGGCTCGCTGTGCGGCGCGCAGGCCGCGCGATTGCGACTCACCGCGGTCGGCACGCAGACGCGGCTGTCGCAGCTCGCGGCCTTGATCGAACAGGCGCAGGCGCACCGACCACCGCTGGCGCAGGCCGCGGATCGGATCGCGCGCGTATTCGTGGTCGCATTGGCGCTGGCCACCGTCGCCGTGTATGTCGCCTGGCGCCTGCACGATCCCGCGCGCGCGTTCGAGGTCGCGTTGGCCTTGCTGGTGGTGTGCTGCCCATGCGCGTTGTCGCTCGCCGTGCCGGCGGCGCTGGCGGCCTCCAACGGCGCACTGGCGCGGCTGGGCGTGTTGCCGCTGCGCGCGGACGCGCTGGCACGGCTGGCGCGGATCGACACCGTGGTGTTCGACAAGACCGGCACGCTGAGTCTTCCCGGCGGTCAACTGCATGTCGAGACCTTCCAGGGATTGGACGATGCCGACGCATTGCGCATCGCCGCCGCGCTGGAACGCGACAGCGCGCATCCGCTCG
Source organism: Thermomonas sp. (assembly GCF_041919455.1). GTDB lineage: Bacteria > Pseudomonadota > Gammaproteobacteria > Xanthomonadales > Xanthomonadaceae > Thermomonas. The sequence continues at coordinate 111,304 of NZ_JAYRTQ010000006.1, read as the reverse complement.
CCGATGCGTTCGTCGCCGCCATGACGGCACGCGACGCGTTCGCCACCGGCGTGATCGAGCATCCCGGCGCCGGCATCGAAGGCCTGGTCGCTGGTCGCCGCTGGCGGATCGGCCGCGCCGGCTTCGCCGCCGCCACGCAGGTGGACGACGGTGCGGTCTGGCTCGGCGACGGCCAGGTCGCCTGCGCTCGCTTCACCGTCGAGGAATCCGCGCGCACCGATGCGGTGCCGACGCTCGATGCACTGCGCACGCTCGGCATCGCCAGCGAACTCGCCAGTGGCGATGGCGACGTCGCGGTGAGGCGATTCGCCGGCGCCGTCGGCATCGACACCGTGCGATCGCGGCTGTCGCCCGAACAGAAACTCGCGCATGTGCGCGACCTGCAGGCGCAGGGCCGCGTGGTGGCGATGGTCGGCGACGGCATCAACGACGGGCCGGTGCTGGCCGGCGCCGACGTGTCGTTCGCACTGGGCGATGGCAATGCGCTGGCCGCGCGCGCCGCGGACCTGGTGCTGGCATCGCCCACGTTGCTGCGCATCCCGCAGGCGATCGTGCTTGCGCGGCGCACCCGCGCGGTGATCCGGCAGAACCTGATGTGGGCGCTGCTCTACAACCTGCTGGCGTTGCCGGCCGCGGCGCTCGGCATGGTGTCGCCGTGGCAGGCGGCGCTGGGGATGGCGCTGTCGTCCTTGCTGGTCACCGCGAATGCATTGCGGCTGGCGCGGGTGCCGGCGCGATGAACGCCCTGCTGATCCTGATCCCGCTCAGCCTGGTGCTGCTGCTCGCCGCGATCTGGGCGTTCGCGTGGGCGGTCAGGCGCGGCCAGTTCGACGATCTCGATACGCCCGCCATCGACATCCTCCAGGCCGACGCCGAGCCGCACCGGGCGCCATCCACGGACGAACGCGATGCCGGTTGACCTGATGGTGCTCGGTGCCGCGCTGCTGACCGGCCTGCTGGGCGGCGCGCATTGCGCGGCGATGTGCGGCGGCATCGCCACCGGGCTGTCGGTGGGCTCGCGCGGCTGGTGGGCGGCGGTACAACCGAACCTCGGCCGCGTGGCTGGTTATGTGCTGGCCGGCGCGATCGTGGGCGGTATCGGCGGCGGCCTGCTCGGCGTCGCCCGCATGCCCGCGCTGGGCATGGCGATGCGCGCCGCAGTCGGGATCGTGCTGGTGCTGGCCGGCCTGCGCCTGCTCGACCAGCGCGGAAGGCTGCCGCGTTTTGCCGGTGGGCCGGGCGCGCGGCTGTGGGCGTGGCTACGGCCCTTGCAACGCCGCCTGTTGCCCGCGGACACCGCCGGCAAGCGGGTGCTGGTCGGCATGTTGTGGGGCTGGATGCCGTGCGGGCTCAGCACCACCCTGCTCGCGGCCGCGTGGCTGCAGGCCAGTGCCGCGCATGGCGCGCTGACCATGGCCGCATTCGGGCTGGGCACGCTGCCGGTGATGGTGCCGCTGACCTGGGCCGGCGCACGCGTCGGCCAACGCTTGCAACGCGGGCCCTGGCGCATGGGCGCAGGCGTGCTGGTGATCGCATCGGGCCTGCTCACCATCGCCGCACCGTGGCTGATGCGGTTGCCGGCCCTGCATGGCGTGCTGGAAGCATTGGGCTGTCGCAGCCTCTCCACATAGGCCCGGCTTACACTCCGGCCATGCCATCGAGATCCATCCTCGCCATGACCGAATGCCCAGCACCGACGCATCGCGCCCGCGGTGGATGTTTCCACGTCGCACGGATCGATGGCGCATGAGCGGCTGGCGCCGCCTGCTCGGCCGCACCCCGTCTCCCGCCGATGCAGCGTCTCCCGAGCCCGCACTGGCCGAACTGCAACGCGAGCTGGAGGTCGCCCACGCGATCGACGAGGAACGCCGGCGCATCTACGACGACCTGCACGACGACATCGGCAGCCGCTTGCTGACGCTCCTGCATCGCGTGCAGGAACCGGGGCAACAGCAGATGGTCCGCGAGATCCTGCAGGATCTGCGCGCGATCCTCGCCCGCGACCGCGGCATCGAAGGCACACTGCTGGAAGTGCTGGCGCAGTTGCGCGAGGAAACCGAACAGCGCCTGCTCACCCGCGACATCGAACTCGATTGGCGGCAGGCCGACGACCTGCCGGATCCACCGCTGCATCGCGCGCAGGGCATGCACCTGTTCCGGATCGGTCGCGAGTCGGTGACCAACGCGATGCGCCACGCCCCGGTCGCGCGCCTGCGCGTGGTGGTGGCGCGTGTCGGCCACGACCTGTTCTTCGAAGTCACCGATGACGGGCATTTCGACCCGGCCCGCATCGGCGAGGGTCGCGGCACCCGCAGCATGCTGTCGCGCGCCGGTGAACTGCACGGCGACATCAGCTGGCAGGCAGGCACTCAGGGCGGCACCAAGGTCCTGCTGCGCTTCCCGCTGCCTGCGGAGCCCCCCGCAGCTGCGGGATCCCCGCCACGCGACGGCCAAGGCAGCATGCCGCGATGACCGCCATGCCCGCGCGCGCATTATTGCTGGAAGACCTGCCCGACGTGGCCGCGTGGCTGGCGACCCTGCTGCGTGAGCGTTTCCCCGGTGTGGAGGTGGCGCATGCCGCGACCCTGGGCGAGGGATTGCGATTGCTCGATAGCGGTTTCGTCGTCGACCTGGCCCTGGTCGACCTCGGCCTGCCCGACGGCAACGGCACCACCCTGATCCAGGCGCTGGCGCAACGACAACCCGACTGCACCATCGTGGTCACCACCCTGTTCGGTGACGATGCGCATGTCTTCCCGGCCTTGCGCGCAGGTGCGCATGGTTACCTGCTCAAGGACCAGCCCGAGGAAAAGCTCGCCGCGGCGCTGGACGGCATCCTGCGCGGCGAACCGCCGCTGTCGCCATCGATCGCGCAACGCCTGTTGCGTGTCTTCAACGCGGCACCCGAACCGATGCATGCCGATGCCGAGCAACTCACCACGCGCGAGCGCGAGGTGCTGGTGCTGGTCAGCAAGGGCTGCCGCCTGCCGGAACTGGCCGAGCGGCTGCAGATCAGCCGGCACACGGCGTCCGACCACCTCAAGCACATCTACCGCAAGCTGAAGGTCAACAGCCGCGCCGAGGCCACCCTGGAAGCCGCCCGGATGGGCCTTGTCTCGCCGGGCGCTTAGTCCACGCAGCCTATGCCGTTCGTCCCCGGGGCAGGGCCATCCCCCATTTGCGGGATGGCGATGCCGGGATTCGCGCCGTAACGTGGGCCTTAGCGGGAGTAGGTACCAGGTTCCGCTGTAGAACTCGCTAAGAAAGCAGCACGTCTTCGATCCAATGGGCCACGGATGGCCCTTTTTCGTTTCGGCGTGCGGAGCGCGGCGACTCAGCCAGCCAGTGCCTGCTCATGCACGCCAGCGACCGCGCGACCGGACGGGTCCGCCATCGTCGCGAAACTCGCATCCCACGCGATCGCGGCCGGCGAGGAACAGGCGATCGACTTGCCGCCCGGCACCGTTTCGGCAGCCGCGGGCGTGGGATAGAAGCGTTCGAACACGCTCCGGTAGAAATACGCTTCCTTGGTCTGCGGCGGATTGACCGGAAAGCGCTTGTCGGCGGCGGCGAGTTCACGGTCGCTCACCTGCGCCTCGGCATGCGCCTTCAGGCCGTCGATCCAGCCATAGCCCACGCCATCGCTGAATTGCTCCTTCTGCCGCCACAGGATCGACTCCGGCAAGTGGCCATCGAAGGCCGCGCGCAGGATGCCCTTCTCCATCCGCTGCGCATCGCGGCGGTTCTTGTCGACCATCTTCCACTTCGCGTCGATGCGCATCGCCACGTCCAGGAACTCGCGGTCCAGGAACGGCACCCGCGGCTCCACGCCCCAGGCCATCATCGACTTGTTGGCGCGCAGGCAGTCGTAGTTGTACAACGCATCCAGCTTGCGGATCAGCTCCTCGTGGAACTCGCGCGCGTTCGGTGCCTTGTGGAAGTACAGGTAGCCGCCGAAGATCTCGTCGCTGCCCTCGCCGCTCAGCACCATCTTCACCCCCATCGCCTTGATCCGCCGCGCCAGCAGGAACATCGGCGTGGACGCGCGGATGGTGGTGACGTCGTAGGTCTCGATGTGGCGGATCACTTCCGGCAACGCGTCCAGGCCTTCCTCGAAGGTGTATTCGAAGCCATGGTGCACGGTGCCCAGCGCCTCCGCGGCGATCTTCGCCGCCGCCAGGTCGGGCGATCCCTTCAGGCCGATCGCGAAGCTGTGCAGGCGCGGCCACCAGGCCTCGGTCCGGTCGCCATCCTCGATGCGATGGCGCGCGTAACGTGCGGCGACCGCCGCCACCAGCGAGGAATCCAGCCCGCCGGACAGCAGCACGCCGTAGGGCACGTCGGTCATCAGCTGGCGGTGCACCGCGGCCTCGAAGGCCTCGCGCAGTTCCTGCAAGGACGCATCGACGCCTTCCACCGCGTCATAACTGCGCCACGGGCGTTCGTAGTATTTCGTCAGCGCACCCGTCGACGTGTCGTACCAGTGGCCGGGCGGGAACTGCGCCACGTCGGCGCATTCGTCCACCAGCGACTTCATTTCCGAGGCCACCCGCAGGCGACCTTCCTTGTCGTGGCCCCAGTACAGCGGGCACACGCCCAGCGGATCGCGGGCGATGAGCGCGCGGCCCCTCGCCGCATCCCACAACGCGAACGCGAAGATGCCGTTGAGCCGGTTGAGGAACGAGGCCGGCGCGTCCTCCCGATACAGCGCGTTGATTACCTCGCAGTCGGATTCGGTCTGGAAGGCGTAATCGCGGGGCAGTTCGGCCTTGAGCTGCTTGTGGTTGTAGATCTCGCCATTGACCGCGAGCGCCAGCTGCCCGTCATCGGACAACAGCGGCTGCGAACCGCCGGCCGGGTCGACGATCGCCAGGCGCTCGTGCACCAGGATCGCGCCATCGCCCAGGTACACGCCGCTCCAGTCCGGGCCGCGATGGCGCTGCCGCTGCGAGCGATCCAGCGACTGTCGTCGCAGGGCCTGGATGTCGTCGCCGGGCTGCAGCCCGAAGATGCCGAAGATGGAGCACATGGGGTGGTTCCTCAGGTTCTTGCAAGCGAAAAAAAACCCGCACTTCGCAGTACGGGCTCAGGGGGTTGTGCGTGTGTCGCGCGCTAACCGCCGGCCCGTCCGGGTCGATTATTCAGGCGATTGGCATTGGTGCGCGGCGAGGTCATGGGCCGATCCTGCACCACCGCCCGGCCGCTGACAAGCGACGTTTTCGCCTGTAACGAATACGATCCGCCATCAGACCACCACGCGGGGAACCCGATGACCAGATGGCTCAGGCGTGGCGCATTCGCCTTGCTGGTGTTGGCGGCGGCGTTCGCCCTGCTCGCCACCTGGCTGCTGCGCGGCAGCCTGCCCACGCTCGAAGGCACGCTTGCCTTGCCGGGATTGTCGGCGCCGGTGTCGGTGTCCCGCGACGCCAACGGCACCGTGACCATCGATGCCGCCAACCAGCACGACGCCCTGCGCGCACTCGGCTACGTGCATGCGCAGGAGCGCTATTTCGAGATGGACCTGCTGCGCCGCACCGCCGCCGGCGAGCTGTCCGCGCTGTTCGGCGAGATCGCGGTGGACACCGACAAGCGCCATCGCCTGCATCGCATGCGCGCGCGGGTCAGCCGCGACATGGACGCGATCACCGGCAGCCAGCGCAGCCAGTTGCAGGCCTATGCCGATGGCGTCAACGCCGGCTTGGCCACGCTGCGCGTGCGACCGTGGGCCTACCTGCTGCTGCGCCAGCAACCCGCACCGTGGCGCGTCGAGGACTCGCCGCTGGTCGGCCATGCGATGTACTTCGACCTGCAGGGCGGCGACAACGCGCGCGAACTGGCGCTGTGGCGGATGCGCCCGCACCTGCCGCCGGCCTTGTTCGACCTGCTCGCGCACGACGGCAGCCGTTGGGATGCGCCGTTGCAGGGAGCGGCGCGCGGCGATGCGCTGTTGCCCGGACCCGACGTGCTGGATTTGCGCGGGTTGCCGGCGAGCGCGGCATCGCCTGCCGCTCCCGAATCGCCCGGCACGCCGGGCAGCAACAATTTCGCGGTCTCCGGCGCGCTGACCGCAGACGGCCGCGCGATCCTCGCCGACGACATGCATCTGGGCCTGCGCGCGCCGAACATCTGGTTTCGCGCGCGCCTGCGCTATGCCGATGCCGCAGCACCCGGCGGGCGCGTCGACGTGCAGGGCGTCACCCTGCCCGGCCTGCCGGCGGTGGTGGTCGGCAGCAACGGTCATGTCGCCTGGGGTTTCACCAACAGCTATGGCGACTACCAGGACTGGAAACTGCAGGCGCCCTGCGCTACACGAGCACCTGCAACGGGCTGCGCACGGATCACCCGCTACAGCGAACGCATCGAGGTCGCCGGCGCCGCGCCCGTGATGCTCGACGTGGACGAAACCGCGTGGGGGCCGGTCGCCCATCGCGAAGCCGATGGCCGCGTGCTGTCGCTGCGCTGGACCGCGCACCTGCCCGGCGCGGTGAACCTGGGGCTGGTCGAGTTCCCCGTCGCCGGTGACATCGACCAGGCGCTGGCCATCGCCAACCGCACCGCCACGCCCACCCAGAACCTGTTGCTCGCGGATGCGCAAGGCCAGGTCGCCTGGCGGTTGCTGGGGCCGCTGCCGCAACGCAGCGAGGCCTGCACGCTGGCCGCCACGGTCGAGACCGCCACCGACGAGACCTGCGCGCCATGGCCCAGTTCGACCGCGGCCAGCCCGACATTGCGATCACCTGCGTTGGATCGCCTGTGGACGGCGAACAGCCGCGTCCTCGATGGCGAGGACCTGCGCCGCGTCGGCGATGGCGGCTACGTGCTGGGTGCGCGCGCCCTGCAGATCCGCGACGGCCTGCAGGCGAAACCGCGCCTCGGCGAGCGCGACCTGCTGGCGATCCAGTTGGACGACCGCGCGCTGTTCCTGCAGCCCTGGCATGCGTTGCTGCTGGAGCGCGCGAACGCGGCGCAGTCGCCGGCCTTGCGCGAACTCGCGACTGCCGCGGCGCGCTGGGAAGGCCGTGCGTCCATCGATTCGGTGAGCTTCCGCATCGTCCGAAGCTGGCGGTTGGCCGTGCACAAGCGCATCGCCGAAGGACTGACTGCACCGGCGCGCGACGCCTTGGGCGTGGACTTCGTCCTGCCCGATTTTCCGCAACTGGAAGGCGTGGCCTGGACGCTGGTGAGCCAGCGTCCGGCGCATCTGTTGCCACCACCGGATGCAAGCTGGGATGCGCTGTTCGAGGACGCCGCCGTGCAGGTGCGCGATGACCTCGCCGAACAAGGCCCGCTGGCTGAACGCACCTGGGGCGAGCGCAACACCGCGGCGATCTGCCATCCGCTGGCCGCGGCGATCCCGCTGGTCGGCAAGCGCTGGCTGTGCATGCCCGCCGACCCACTGCCGGGCGATGGCGCGATGCCGCGCGTGCAGGGTCCGGCATTCGGCGCATCGCAACGGATGGTGGTGTCGCCGGGCCACGAGGCCGACGGCATCCTGCACATGCCCGGCGGGCAGAGCGGGCATCCGTTGTCGCCGTTCTGGGGCGCGGGCCACGCCGCATGGGTGCGCGGCGAGCCGTCGCCATTCCTGCCGGCACCGGCACGCCACACCCTGCGCCTGCAGCCCGCGGTGGACTGACTCACTCGACCAGCAGGCGCTCCATCAGCCGCAGGTAGAGGTCGGGCAAGCGCTCGAGGTCGGCGACGCGCACATGCTCGTCGACCTTGTGGATGCTGGCGTTGACCGGGCCAACCTCGATGCACTGCGCGCCCAGCGGCGCGATGAAGCGTGCATCGGAGGTGCCGCCGCCGGTGCTTTCTTCCGGCAGCACGCCGCCGGCGAAGGTTGCCAATACCTCGCGCGCGGCCACGCGCAACGCGCCTTCGGGCGTATGGAAAGGTTCGCCGCCGCGATGCCAGTGCACCGCATAGTCCAGGCCGTGCGCGCGCAGCACCGCCTCGCACTCGGACTGCAGTTGCGCGGCGTTCCAGTGCGGGTTGTAGCGCAGGTTGAACAAGGCCTGCAGCTCGCCAGGGATCACGTTGTTGGCGCCGGTGCCGGCGTTGATGTTGCTGATCTGCAGCGAGGTCGGCGGGAAGCTCTCGTAGCCCTCGTCCCAGCGCTTCGCCGCAAGTTGGGCCAGCGCGGGCATGGCCTGGTGGATCGGGTTGCGCGCCTTGTCCGGATACGCCACGTGGCCCTGGATGCCGCGCACTGTGAGCGTGGCCGACAGTGTGCCGCGCCGGCCCACCCGCAGCAGATCCCCGAGCGCGTCCTTCGACGAGGGCTCGCCGGTGATGCACCAGTCGATGCGCTCGCCGCGTTCGCGGAACACGTCGGCGACCTTGCGCACGCCATCGATCGCATCGCCCTCCTCGTCCGAGGTCAGCAACATGGCGACCTTGCCCGCATGCCGCGGATGCGCGGCCACGAAGTCTTCCAGCGCGACCACGAATGCCGCCACGCTGCCCTTCATGTCGGCCGCGCCGCGCCCATACAGCACGCCGTCGCGGATCTCCGGCGCGAACGGATCGCTGGCCCAGGCCTCGCGCGGGCCGGTCGGCACCACGTCGGTGTGGCCCAGCAGCACCAGCACCGGCCCATCGCCGTCGCCATGCGTCGCCCACAGGTTGTCGACCTCACCGAAGCGCAGGTGCTCGCATTCGAAGCCGGCGCGCTTGAGTCGCTCCGCGATCAAGGCCTGGCAGCCGGCATCGTCCGGCGTGACCGAGGGGCGCGTGATCAGTTCGATGGTGAGTTGGAGGACGTCGCTCATCGTGTTTAGCCCCTCTCCCCTCGGGAGAGGGGTTGGGGTGAGGGTACGACGCAGCGATGCTGTCGCATCCGCCTCGAACCCTCACCCTAGCCCTCTCCCGGAGGGAGAGGGGACCAAGATCAAATACCGAACAGCTTCTTGAATCCGTTGTCGCTGAATCCCTGCGCGACCGTGCCGTCGTCCAGCACCACCACCGGCCTGCGCACCAGCTGCGGATATTCCTTGAGCAGCAGTTTCCACTCGGCGTCGCTGCCAGGTGTCTTGCGGTTCGGCGACAACTCGCGCCACGTCGTGGACGACTTGTTGATCAGCGCATCCCAGCCACCCGCCGCGTCCTTCCACGCCACCAGCGTCTCCGGCGATTGCCGCTCGTCGCGATAGTCGACGAATCGATGCTCGATGCCGAAGCGTTTCAACCAGTTCAGCGCCTTCTTGCAGGTGTCGCAGTTCTTCAGGCCGAAGAGGATGGTCATGCGGCGATTCCGATTTTGCCGTCATTCCTGCGAAGGCAGGAATCCAGCGACGTTGATGTTCAAGGATTGAAGACACTGGATCCCAGCCTGCGCCGGGATGACGAGCAACAGGTCAGTCCGCCAACCCGCGCAGCAACTCGTTGACGCTGGTCTTGCTGCGCGTGCGCTCGTCGACCTGCTTGACGATCACCGCACAGTACAGCGAATGCGACCCGTCCTTCGCCGGCAGCTGGCCGCTGACGACGACGCTGTAAGGCGGCACCGAGCCGTAGCTGACCTCGCCGGTGGCGCGGTTGTAGACGCGGGTGCTCTGGCCGAGGAACACGCCCATCCCGATCACGCTGTGGTGGCCGACCACGAAGCCTTCCACTACCTCCGAACGCGCGCCGATGAAGCAGTGGTCCTCGATGATCGTCGGCGAGGCCTGCAACGGCTCCAACACGCCGCCGATGCCGGCGCCGCCGGACAGATGGCAATGCGCGCCGATCTGCGCGCAGCTGCCGACGGTGGCCCAGGTATCGACCATCGTGCCCTCGCCCACGTGCGCGCCGATGTTGACGAAACTCGGCATCAGCACCACGTCCTTGCCGATGTGGCTACCCGCGCGCACCACCGCACCGGGCACCACGCGCGCGCCGAGCGCTCGGAACGCGGCTTCGTCGTAGCCTGCGAAACGCGACGGCACCTTGTCCCAGAACGGCGAAGGCGATGCATCGACCAGAGCCATGTCCTGGGTGCGGAAATACAGCAGCACCGCCTTCTTCAACCATTCGTTGACCCGCCAGCCGCCGTTTCCATCGGGCTCGGCGACGCGCAGCCAGCCCTGTTCCAGTCCGGCGATGGCGCGATCGACCGCGGGGCGCGTGGTCGCGGCGATCTCGTCGGGGGCCAGCTCCGCGCGGCGCTCCCATGCATCGTCCAGGACGGCGCGCAGCGCGTCGGCATCGACCACACCGGTGAGCTGGGAGGAATCGGGCTGGGTCATCGTGGATCTCCGTCGAGGGCAGCCAGCAGGGCGTCGCGCAGAGCGTCGCGCTGGGCGGGTTGCAGGGGATGGTCGTGTTCGTCGCTGACCAGGAACAAGTCTTCGGCGCGCTCGCCGAAGGTGGCGATGCGCGCGTCATGCACGCGCAGGCGTTGTTCGCGCAGCACGCGGGCGATGTCGGCGAGCAGGCCCGGGCGGTCGTTGCAGACCAGGCCGATGCGGGTGCCACCGGCGATCTCGGCGAAGTCGAGCTGCGGGGCGATGCGGAAATGGCGCAGGTGGCGCGGCTGGCTGCGCCGCGCCGGCTGCAGGCAGGACAGGTCGCCGGACAGCGCCTTGGCCAGTTGGGTCTCCACCTGCGTGGACACCGGCGCGATGCGCGTGTCCATCGGCTGCACGTGGAAGGTGTCGAAGATGGTGTCGTCGGGGCCATCGAGCACGCGCGCCTGCTGCACGCCCAGGCCCATCCGGTCCAGCGCGATCACCAGCGCGGCGAACAGGCCATCGCGATCGCGCATGTGCACGAAGATTTCCAGCCCGTCGCGGCCGGTCGGATAGCGCACCCCGACCATCGGCCGGTCGCGCGGCGCGGCGCGCATCACCCGCACCTGCCAGGCGATCTGGTCCGGCCGGCTGCGCAGGAAGTTGTCGCGCGGCATGCGAGCGAACACCTCCTCCATCGAGGCATCGTCGTCGCCGCTCGCCGACAGCAAGGCGCGCGCCGCGGCGCGGTTCTCGTCGACGCGCTGCTCGGCCGCGACCGGGTGCTCCAGCCCGCGGCGCAGGGCCAGCCTCGTGGCGGTGTGGAGGTCGGCCAGCAGGCGGTCCTTCCAGTCGTTCCACAGCTTGGGGCTGGTGCCGGCGATGTCGGCGCAGGTCAACAGGTACAGGTAATCCAGGCGCTGGCGGTCGGCGACCTCGCCGGCGAAACGGTGGATCACCTCGGGATCGGTGATGTCCTGCTTCTGCGCGGTCACCGACATCAGCAGGTGCTTGCGCACCAGCCATTCGACCAGCGCGATGTCGGCCTCGGACAGGGCGTGCGCCTGGCAGAACTCGCGCGCATCGACCGCGCCGAGTTCGGAATGATCGCCGCCGCGGCCCTTGCCGATGTCGTGGAACAGGCCGGCCAGCAACAGCAGTTCCGGCTTGCGCAGCGAGGGCCACACGCGATGCGCGATCGAGAAGCGCGGGTCGCCCTGCCCCGACGCGAACGCGGCCAGGTTCTTCAGCACCGCCAGGGTGTGCTGGTCGACGGTGTAGACATGGAACAGGTCGAACTGCATGCGCCCGGAGACCTGCGCGAACGCCGGGATCCAGCGCCCCAGCACGCCCAGACGGGCCATGCGCTCCAGCACCTTCACCGGTTGCGGGCCACGCAGCAGGGCCATGAAACGCGCGCGGACGGTCGATGCGACATCCGTGTAGGCAGGAATGGTGGGCAGCGCCTGCGCCAGTTCGCGCGCGGTCTGCGAATGCAACCCGCGCAAATCGATGTCCGCAGCCCATGTGGCGAACAGCGCGAACACGTTGGCAGGATCGCGCAGCAACCAGCCCGGCGTGCGCGTGGCCAGGTAACCGCGACGGCGCTCGAAGTCGGCGTCGATCGGCTCCGCCAGCGCGGTGCCGTCGAAGTGCTCCTCGAAGCGCTGCAGCAGGCGGTCGTTGATCCGGCGCACGATCGCGGCGCTGCGGTAGAAGCCCTGCATCATCTTCTCGACCGCGAGCGAGTCGCCGTCGTCCACATAGCCCAGCCGCGTGGCGAGCAGCTTCTGGTAGTCGAAGCGCAGGCGTTCCTCGCGGCGGCCGGCGACCAGGTGCAGGCCGTAGCGCAGGCGGCACAGCACGCGCCGCTCGCGCTCCAGCGCGACGGCTTCGTCCGGGCCCAGGTGGCCCAGCCCGACCAGCGCGTCGAGGTCGCGCACGCCGAAGCTGCGCAGGGCCAGCCAGCCCAGCATGTGCAGGTCGCGCAGGCCGCCCGGCCCGTCCTTGATGTTCGGCTCCAGGTTGTCCGAGGTATCGCCGAAGCGCGCGTGGCGCTGGCGCTGCTCGGCCACCTTGGCCTCCAGGAACGCACGCGGTGGCCAGGCGCGATCCGGCGCGATCGCCGCGCGCAAGGCCGCGGCTTCCTCTTCCCATGCGACCAGCGGGCGGGCCTCGATCAATGCGGTCAGCACGGTCTGGTCGGCAGCGGCCTCGGTGCATTCGGCGGCAGAGCGCACCGCCGGACTGGCTTGCAGTCCGCCATCCCAGAGCAGGGCGACGAAGCGTGCCAGCGCGGGTTGCGCGGCGCGCTGCACCTCCGGTTCGGCCAGCACCAGCAGGTCGACGTCGGATTGCGGGAACAGTTCGCCGCGCCCGTAGCCGCCCACCGCGAACAGCGCCAGCGCGTCGCCTTCGGGGATGCAGCGCTGCCAGGCGTCGCGGACCAGGGTATCGACCGCGCGGGTGCGCAGCGCGACCAGCTTGTCGGCCGGCTCATCGGCATCGAAGCGGCGCGCGAACCTGGCGTCGGACTGCGCCAGCCAGGCGCGAGCCGCAGCCGCCCACGCCGGGTCGGCATCGACCGCGGGCGGGATCGCGGCGGGATCGGGAAGCGTCGCCGCTGGCAGGTCGGCGGCGGGCGTGCTCACAGGTCGTTGTCGTCGCCGGGCAGGCGGGTCAGGATCTCGGCGCCGTCGGCGGTGACCGCCACGGTGTGTTCCCACTGCGCGGACAACTTGCGGTCCTTGGTGACCACGGTCCAGCCGTCCGGCAGCACGCGGGTGTGGCGCGTGCCTTCGTTGATCATCGGCTCGATGGTGAAGGTCATCCCTTCCTTCAGCACCACGCCCTCGCCCGGGCGGCCGTAGTGCAGCACCTGCGGGTCGTCGTGGTAGATCTTGCCTATGCCGTGGCCGCAGTACTCGCGGACCACGCTGAAGCGCTGGCTTTCCGCATATTGCTGGATCGCGTGGCCGACATCGCCCAGGGTGGCGCCCGGCCTGACCGCGCGGATGCCGCGGAACATCGCCTCGCGGGTGACATCGACCAGGCGCTGCGCCATCACCGAGGGGGTGCCGACGACGTACATCCGGCTGGTGTCGCCATGCCAGCCATCCTTGATCACGGTGACGTCGATGTTGACGATGTCGCCGTCCTTCAGGACCTTGGCCTCGCTGGGGATGCCGTGGCAGATCACGTTGTTGACCGAGGTGCAGACCGTCTTCGGGAACCCGCGGTAGCCGACATTGGCCGGGATCGCCTTCTGCACGTTGACGATGTGGTCGTGGCAGATCCGGTCGAGCTCCTCGGTGGTCACCCCGGGCTTCACGAACGGCGCGACGACCTGCAGCACTTCGGCGGCCAGGCGGCCGGCTTCGCGCATCTTCTCGAGGTCGGCAGCGGATTTCAGTTGGATGCTCATGGGCCGATTATCGCCCATCCGGCGCGGGTTTCGGCCCCGGACGGGCCTGCGGATTGCCTTGGCGGGGTTATCAGGCCATAATCCCGCGGCTTTTCCGCCGCCGCGACGGCGTACCGTCGAAACACGCTGCAAAGAATCACGCTTCAAGAAATCCACACCTGTCGACAACCCCTGCGCCGGGGTGCTCCGCAAGGAGTTCGGACGCAGTGACGACAGGGAGGCCCAACCCCGGGATCCCGCGCTCCATGCCAACCGGCATGCGGGGCAGCGCCATCATCCAACCGGCGCGGATCCCATCATTCGGAGTCATCGCAATGCCCCAGATCACCATGCGCCAGATGCTGGAAGCCGGCGTCCATTTCGGCCACCAGACCCGCTACTGGAACCCCAAGATGGCGCCGTACATCTTCGGTGCCCGCGGCAAGATCCACATCATCAACCTCGAGAAGACCGTCCCGCTGTTCAACGACGCGATGAACTTCATCAGCGGCGTGGCGCAGAAGCGCGGCACCATCCTGTTCATCGGCACCAAGCGCAGCGCGCGCGATCCGATCAAGGAAGAAGCCGAGCGTTGCGGCATGCCGTACATGACCCAGCGCTGGCTGGGCGGCACCCTGACCAATTTCGCCACGGTGAAGAAGTCGGTCAGCCGCCTGAAGGAACTGGAAGCCGCGGAAACCGACGGCACCTTCCAGAAGCTGGTCAAGCACGAAGTGATGGGCCTGCGCCGCGAGCGCGAGAAGCTGCAGGCCAGCCTGGGCGGCATCAAGGACATGAACCGCCTGCCGGACGCCCTGTTCGTCATCGACATCGGCCATGAAGACATCGCCATCAAGGAAGCCAAGAAGCTCGGCATCCCGGTGATCGCGGTGGTTGACTCGAACTACGACCCGGCCCTGGTCGACTACGCCATCCCGGGCAACGACGACGCGATCCGCGCCGTGCAGTTGTACGCGCGCGCCGCCGCCGACTCGGTACTGGAAGGCAAGGCCGCCACCCCGTCCGCCGCGACGATCCGCGAGGAAGACTTCGCCGCCGCGCCGGAAGGCGAGGACAAGAAGCCGGCCCGCCGCGCGCCGAAGCCGAAGGCCGAGTAACCGTCGCGTCACGCGGCCGCGCGACCATGCGCGGCCGCCCACGCGTAGGGGCGTCCCCCCGTGGACGCCCTTACCCGACGCCCCATTGGACATCCCCACGCCCGAACAGGGCATCCACGGGGGGATGCCCAAACAGGTATTCACGGGGGTATGCCCCCAATTTCGAGGTTCTAGCAATGGCTGAAATCACCGCTTCCCTGGTCAAGGAACTGCGCGAGCGCACCGGCGCCGGCATGATGGAGTGCAAGAAGGCGCTCAGCGAAACCAACGGCGACATCGACGCCGCCGCCGAGGCGCTGCGCAAGTCCGGCGCCGCCAAGGCCGACAAGAAAGCCAGCCGCGTCACCGCCGAAGGCCGCATCGCGGTGGCCCAGGCCGACGGCAAGGCCGTGCTGGTCGAGGTCAACTCCGAGACCGATTTCGTCGCCAAGGACGAGAACTTCGTCGCCTTCACCGACGCCGTTGCCCAGGCCGCCCTGGCCTCCGGCGCCACCGACGTGGACGCCCTGAAGGCCGCCACCCTGCCGTCCGGCGAAACCGTCGAGGACGCCCGCGCCGCCGCCATCGCCAAGCTCGGCGAGAACATCGTGGTCCGTCGCATCGCGTCGATCACCACCGGCAACAACGTCGCCGCGTACTCGCACGGCGGCAAGATCGGCGTGCTGGTCGAGGTCGCCGGTGGCGACGTCGAGTTCGCCCGCGGCATCGCCATGCACGTGGCCGCGATGAACCCGCCGTACAACAAGGCCGCCGACGTGCCGGCCGACTTCGTGGCGAAGGAAAAGGAAATCGAACTGGCCAAGATGTCCGACAAGGACAAGCAGAAGCCGGCCGAGATCCTGGAGAAAATCATCGGCGGCAAGATCGCCAAGATCGTCAACGAAGTCAGCCTGTACGGCCAGCCGTACGTGTTGAACACCGACCAGAGCGTCGAGCAGGCCGCCAAGGCCGCCGGCGCCGACGTGGTGGGCTTCACCCGCCTTGCCGTGGGCGAAGGCATCGAGAAGGTCGTCGAGGACTACGCCGCGGAAGTGGCGAAGGCCATGCAGGTCTGATCCGTTGCCGTTCCGGGTGAGCCTGTCGAACCGCTGACAGTCCAATCGCGAACATGGAAAAACCCGCCGGCGACGGCGGGTTTTTTGTTGCGTGATGCAAGGCTCAGGGCAAGGTGCGCAGGTTCGGCTCGCGTGCCCACTGGCGGGTCTTCGCCAGCTTGATGAAGCGGTCGACATCGCCGGAATCGACCACGCCCTGGTCCGGCGCGATGCCGGCGGCCGGCAGGATGTGCGTCCGCGTGCCGCCACAGGCGGCGATCGCCTTGAGATGGCCGAAGGCATCGCGGAACCAGTCGAGCGCGGCGGCCTCGGTGGCCAGTGTCTTCGCGGCGTCCGGGGTCAGCACGCAGGCGACTGCATCGAACAGCACCGATGGGGTGCCGGCGAGCTGACCGTCGGCCTTGCGCGGCTTGCCGCCCTTCAACGCGACGTACCGTTTGGGTGCGACCAGCTTGACCGTGGCACCGGCAGCCTCCGCCGCCTCGCGCAGCGTGGCGACCGCCTTTGCATCGCTGCCGTCCGCCACCAGGATGCCGACGCAGCGGCCTTCCAGGGTCTGCTTCATCTTCGGGATCAGGGTGATTGCCTTCGAGAGCGGCAGGTCAAGCGTCTCGGCAGCGGCCGGAGCGGCCAGCGGCAACGTGGCCATGCCCAGGCCATCGGCGACGCGCCTTGCCAGTTCCTCATCGATGTTGCGCAACTGCGCGATGGTGCGCTCACGCACCGGGTCGTCCTCCACCTTGGCCAGCTCGAACACGATCGCCGAAGCGATGTGCGCCTGTTCGATCGCTGTCTGGCTGCGCCAGAACATCCGCGGCTGGCTGTAATGGTCGGCGAACGATGCCGCGCGCGTGCGCCCCTTGCGGCCGTCGTCCGGCGCCGGTTCGGCGAAGCTGCGAAAGCCGTTTGGCGTCTCCCGGCCATTCGGCATCGACCCGTCCTTGTCCAGAGATGCCGGCTCGTAGGCCACGCGCCCCTTCGGCACCTGCATCTGCATGTGCGCGTCGCGCTGGTGATGGCCGAACGGACACTTCGGCGCGTTGATGGGGATCTGGGTGAAGTTGGGACCGCCGAGGCGCGAGAGCTGGGTGTCGAGGTAGGAGAACAGCCGACCCTGCAGCAGCGGGTCGTTGCTGAAGTCGATGCCGGGCACCATGTTCGCCGGGCAGAACGCGACTTGCTCGTTCTCGGCGAAGTGGTTGTTAGGATTGCGGTCCAGCACCATGCGCCCGACCACCTGCACCGGCACCAGCTCTTCCGGGATCAGCTTGGTCGCGTCGAGATGATCGAACGGGAACTGGTCCGCCTCTTCCTCGGTGAACAACTGCACCGCGAACTCCCACTCGGGGAAGGCGCCAGAGTCGATCGCCTCGAACAGGTCGCGGCGGTGGAAATCGTTGTCCGCACCCTGCAGCTTGACCGCCTCGTCCCAGACGAGGGACTGCAAGCCCAGCTTGGGCCGCCAGTGGAAGCGGACGAAGGTCGATTCGCCCTTCGCGTTGACCAGCCGGAAGCTGTGGATGCCGAAGCCCTCGATCATCCGCAGCGAGCGCGGGATGCCGCGATCGCTCATCGCCCACATCACCATGTGCAGGGTTTCCGGCGACAGCGAGACGAAATCCCAGAAGGTGTCGTGCGCACTCGCCGCCTGCGGGAAGCCGCGATCCGGTTCCATTTTCACTGCATGGATGAAATCCGGGAATTTCATCGCGTCCTGGATGGCGAAGATCGGCAGGTTGTTGCCGACCAGATCGAAGTTGCCTTCCTGGGTGTAGAACTTGACCGCGAAGCCGCGCACATCGCGTGGCGTATCCACGCTGCCGGCGCCGCCCGCCACAGTGGAGAATCGGCAGAACACCGGGATGCGGCCCTTCTCGGTCAGGAATTTCGCGGTGGTGTACTTCGACAGCGGCTTGGTGAGCTCGAAGTAGCCATGCGCCGCAGAGCCGCGCGCGTGCACGATCCGCTCGGGGATGCGCTCATGGTCGAAGTGGGTGATCTTCTCGCGGAGGATGAAGTCCTCCAGCAACGTCGGCCCGCGCGAATACGCGCGCAGCGAATTCTGGTTGTCGGAAACGGGTATGCCCTGCGCGGTGGTCAGCGCGCCAGTCTTCGCGGTGGCTTGCTGGCGGGTCTCGCCCCCAGTGGCGTCGGTGTTCCGACGCGCAGCGGATGTGCCGTTCGCGGGCTGCTTCTTCTTGGCCATGGGGTACTCCTTCAACGCCTCGGGGTGCGCGAACCGTAGTCCCCGCATTGTGAAGGGCGCATCACGTGTCGATCGACAGAATCCTTGTTTTGCAGGCGCGCGGACGACACCCATGGACCTCAAGAGCGGCTACCCCTTCTGGGCGGTGAAGAATGGCCTGATGCACGCATTCCCGCCGCTGCAGGCGGACCTGCGCTGCGATGTCGCGATCATCGGCGGCGGCATTACCGGGGCGCTCATCGCCGACGAGCTTTCAGCCCATGGCCACGACGTGGCGGTGCTCGACCAGCGCGACGTGGGCTGGGGCAGCACGTCGGCCAGTACCGCCCTGCTGCAGTACGAAATCGACACCCACATGGTCGACCTGGCGAAACAATATGGCGAGGACAATGCCGTGCTCGCCTATCAGGCATGCGCCGAGGCCATCGACTTGGTGACGGCAAAAGCGTCGGACGTCAGGGACGTCGATTTCGCGCGGATGCGCAGCCTGTACTACGCCCGCAAGCGTCGCCATCGCCGCGCCCTGGAGGACGAATTCGCGCTGCGCAAGCGCCACGGCTTCGACGTCGAATGGCTGGACGCCGCGCAGGTTGAACGGGACTACGGCTTCGATGCGCCCTGCGCCATCCTCAGCGCCAAGGCCGCGCGCGTGGATCCCTACCGGATGGCCTACCGGCTGCTGATGCGGCTGCAGAAACGCGGCGCCGCCGTGCACGACCGCACCCCGATTGCGCGGATCGAAGTCGACGATCGCGGCGCGACGCTGAGCACCACCGAAGGCGCGGTGATCAAGGCGAAGTACCTGGTGATGGCCGCCGGTTATGCCAGCCAGCAATTCCTGAAGAAGCGGGTGGCGAAGAACCGCAGCAGTTACGCCTTCATCACCGATCCCATCGACACCGAAACGCTCGGTGCGCTCAAGGACACGATGGTGTGGGAGTCCGCGCGCCCCTACCTGTACATGCGCACCACCGGCGACGGACGCCTGCTGGTCGGCGGCGACGATGACGACATCGACATCCCGGCGAAACGCGACGCGATGGTCGACCGCAAGGCGCGCAAGCTGGCCGACAAGGTCTCGAAGTTGTTTCCGCACGTCCCGATGCAGCCCGCCTTCGCCTGGGCCGGCACTTTCGCCGAGACCGATGACGGGCTGCCGTGGATCGGGGAGTCGCCGGAGCACGAGCGTCGCCTGCTGTTCGCGATGGCCTACGGCGGCAACGGCATCACCTATTCGATGCTCGGCGCGGGCCTGATCCGCGCCCTGGTGGAACGCCGCAAGCATGCCCTGCAGGACCTGTTCGGGTTCCAGCGCCAGGGCTGACGCCGCACGATCTGGCCACATCGCGCCGGACGTTCTGGATACGGGCTTCACGCCCGCCTGTGCAGGCTGTGCACCCGCTCCGCCAGACCCCGCCCCGATGACCGACCCCGCCACCTCGCCCTCGCCCCCGCCGCAGGCCTCCGGCCTTGCCCGCACCGCACAGATCGTGCGCTTCCTGGCCAAGTACCGCTCGGCGGGCGTGTTCTCCGGACTGGACGTCGAGGCCAGCACTGCCGATACCGACCTGGACATCGAGGACGGCCGGCCGGAGGAATTCGTCAGCGACCTGGAAGCGCTGGGTCCGACCTTCATCAAGATCGGACAGGCCCTGTCGACCCGGCCGGACATGGTCCCGGCGCCCTACCTGAAGGCGCTGGAGCGCATGCAGGACGACGTGGCGCCGCTGCCGTTCGCGGACATCAAGGCCGCAGTCGAGGAGGCGCTGGGCGTCAAGCTCAGCCAGGCGTTCTCGGAATTCGAGGACACCTCGCTCGGCGGGGCCTCGCTGGCGCAGGTGCACCGGGCGCGCCTGCGCGATGGGCGCCTGGTGGCGGTGAAAGTGCAACGCCCCGGGATCACAGACGGCATCCGTGACGACCTCGACGCGCTCGCCTCGCTGGCGGACAAGGCGGATCGCTGGACCGATGCCGGGCGCCGCATGCGCTTCTCCGGCTGGGTCCACGAATTCCGCAAGACCCTGCTGGCCGAACTGGACTACCGGGTGGAGGCGGAGAACCTGGAGCGCTTCAACCAGCACTTCGCGGGTTATCCGGAGCTGTTCGTGCCGCAGCCGGTGTGGGACTACACACGCGCCAAGGTGCTGACGATGGCGCTGGTGGACGGCGTCAAGGCCACCGACATCAGCGGCCTGCGGCGCACCGAGCAGGACCTGGGACCGCTCGCCTCCGCGGTGATGCGCGGCTACCTGGACCAGGTGTTCGTGCACGGCGAGATCCACGCCGACCCGCATCCCGGCAACCTGCTGGTGACCAACGACAACCGCATCGCGCTGCTCGACCTCGGCATGGTTGCGCACGTGCCGCCGCGCCGCCGCGAGCAATTGCTGAAACTGCTGTTCGCCGCGGTGGACGGTCGCGGCGAGGAAGTGGCGGCCGAAGCCATTGGCATGGGCACGCGGCTGGAGGACTTCGACGAGGAAACCTACATCCGCGAGGTCGGGCAGATGGTCGCCCGCTACGCGGCCAGCAGCGGTGGGCGGGCGCAATCCGAAGGCCGGCTGGTGCTGGACGTCACCCTGCTGGGCAGCGCGTGCGGCCTGCGCGCGCCGCCGGAGCTCAGCCTGCTGGGCAAGACCCTGCTCAACCTGGAGGCGGTCAGCCGCGCGCTGGATCCGGACATGGACGTGAAGTCGGTGGTCGAGGACCACCTCGAGCACGTGATGCGCGAACGCCTGAAGAAATCCTTCTCGCCGGCGCGGCTGGCGAGCGAGGCGATGGAGGTGCAGGCGCTGGTCCGCGACGCCCCGCGCAAGCTGTCGGACATCCTCGGCCTGCTCGCCGAGAACCGGCTGCAGGTGCGGATGACCGGCCTGGACGATTCGCAGCTGATGGAAAACGTGCAGAAGATCGCCAACCGGATCAGCACCGGGATCATCGTCGCCGCGCTGATCCTGGCCTCGGCGATGCTGATGCGGATGGAGGGCGGGCCGCGCCTGTTCGGCTACCCCGCGCTTGCCTTCGTGCTGTTCTCGATCGCCGCCGTGCTCGGCCTCGGGATCGTCGCCAGCGCCATGCTGCGCGACCGCAAGGCCAAGCCGAACGAAACGCACGGGCCGCGCTGAGTGGGCGATGGGCTAGAATTCCGCGGCTTTGTACCGTTCCGTCGTCCGCCCAGGAGCCCCGCATGTCGCAACTCGCCTATCGCCGCGTCCTGCTGAAACTCTCCGGCGAGGCCCTGATGGGCGACGAGGACTACGGCATCGACCCGAAGATCCTCAACCGCC
Source organism: Thermomonas sp. (assembly GCF_041919455.1). Classification (GTDB taxonomy): domain Bacteria; phylum Pseudomonadota; class Gammaproteobacteria; order Xanthomonadales; family Xanthomonadaceae; genus Thermomonas. The sequence continues at coordinate 90,021 of NZ_JAYRTQ010000006.1, read as the reverse complement.
TGGCCCGCGAAGTAATCGAGGCGCGCGATGCCGGCGCGGAAATCGCCCTGGTGATCGGCGGCGGCAACATCTTCCGCGGCGCGGGCCTGGCCGCCGGGGGCATGGACCGGGTGACCGGCGACCAGATGGGCATGCTGGCCACGGTCATCAATGCGCTGGCGATGCAGGACGCGCTGGAGAAGCTCGGCGCCAAGTGCCGGGTGATGAGCGCGCTCAAGATCAACGACGTGTGCGAGGACTATATCCGCCGCCGCGCGATGCGCCATCTGGAAAAGGGCCGGATCGCGATCTTCGCCGCCGGCACCGGCAATCCGTTCTTCACCACCGATTCCGGCGCGGCCCTGCGCGCGATCGAGATCGGCGCCGACCTGCTGCTGAAGGCGACCAAGGTCGATGGCGTCTACGACAAGGATCCGAACAAGCACGTCGACGCGGTGAAGCTGGACACCTTGCGCTACGAGGATGTCATCGCCCGCAACCTGCAGGTGATGGACACCGCCGCCTTCGCCCTGTGCCGCGACGCCGCGCTGCCATTGCGCATCTTCGACATGGCCCAGCCCGGCGTGCTGCTGCGGATCCTGCGCGGCGAGAAGATCGGCACCCTGGTCCACGCCTGACCACCGCCGCCAGGCGCTCGCCGGCACAGGCTCGCTTATAATCCCGCGGTTGCCACACGACCACGGAGCACCGCGATGCTGAACGAAATCAAGAAAGACGCCCAGGCGCGCATGGGCAAGAGCATCGAGTCGCTGCGCCATGCCCTGGTCAAGGTCCGCACCGGCCGCGCCAATGCCGGCCTGGTCGACAGCATCAAGGTCAGCTACTACGGCTCCGACATGCCGCTGGCGCAGGTCGCCAGCGTGGCGGTGACCGACGCCCGCTCGATCACCATCACGCCGTGGGAAAAGCAGATGGTCGGCCCGGTGGAGAAGGCGATCCTGGCCTCCGACCTGGGCCTGACCCCGAACACCGCGGGCACCGTGATCCGCCTCAACATCCCGGCGCTGACCGAGGAACGCCGCAAGGACCTGGCCAAGGTCGTGCATGGCGAAGGCGAGGACGCGAAGGTCGCGATCCGCAACATCCGCCGCGACGCCAACCACCAGGTCAAGGAACTGCTGAAGGACAAGCAGATCACCGAGGACGACGCGAGCCGCACCGAAACCGAGATCCAGAAGATCACCGACGGCGCGATCAAGGACGTGGACGAGGTGATCAAGGGCAAGGAAGCGGAACTGATGTCCGTCTGATCGGCCTGCTGCGCTTGGCCATGCGGCGTCATGGCGGTGCCCGGCGGCAGTCACGTACTGTCTGTACGCTCCTGCCGCCGGGCACCGCTCTTCCTTGCCTGGCCTGCGCTCGCGACGGCCGATTCGCATGAGCGGGGCAAACGGCACGGGCCCCGTCCCGCAGCATCTGGCCATCATCATGGATGGCAATGGCCGCTGGGCGCAGCAGCGCCACCGGCCGCGGATCATCGGCCATCGCGCCGGCGCGCGTGCGGTCAAGCGCAGCGTGGAGTTCTGCCTGGAGCACGCAGTCGGCGCACTGACCCTGTTCGCCTTCTCCAGCGAGAACTGGAACCGGCCCAGCGAGGAAGTCGGCGGCCTGATGAAACTGTTCCTGGGCGCGCTGGAGCGCGAGGTCGAGGAATTGCATCGCCTCGGTGCACGATTGCGCTTCATCGGCGAGCGCAGCCGCTTCGACGGACCGATCCTGGCGCGCATGCAGGCGGCGGAAGCGCTGACCGCCGGAAACAACCGCCTGCAACTGAACATCGCCGCCAGCTACGGCGGCCGCCAGGACATCGCCCAGGCCGCGCGGTCATTGGCCGAAGACGTCGCCGCCGGCCGCCTGCGGCCCGACCAGATCGACGAAGACGCGCTGTCCGCGCGCATGGCGCTGGCCGACCTGCCCGCCCCCGACCTGTTCATCCGCACCGGAGGGGAAGTGCGGATCAGCAACTTCCTGCTCTGGCAGCTGGCCTACACCGAGCTCTGGTTCACCGATACGTTGTGGCCGGACATGGATGCGGCCACACTGCAGCGCGCGCTGGATCACTATGCCGGCCGTGAACGCCGCTTCGGCCTGACCAGCGCCCAGGTCGCCGGCCACGCCACCGGGGGAATCGAGTGACCAAGACGCGCGTGCTGGCCGCACTGATCATGGCCCCGCTGGCCATCGGCGGCGTGCTGTTCCTGCCCACGCCGTGGCTGGTCGCGATCGCCGCACTGCTGTTCCTCCTCGCCCTCTGGGAATGGCTGCGCCTGGCCGATGTCGAGGACACCCTGGCCCGCACGATCCTGCTGGCCTGCAACCTGGCACTGATGGTCGCGCTGGTCTGGGGGTCGCGCTCCGCGCATGGCGGGTCGTTCGCGCTGTTCCAGCTGGTGATCGTGGTCGGCGTGGGCTGGTGGTTGCTCGCCCTGCTGTGGTTGAAGCACTACCACTTTGCCTCCGACCACGATTCGCACGCGCGCGCGTTCAAGCTGCTCGCCGGCACGCTGGCGGTGGTGCCGGCTTGGTGCGCACTGGGCGTGATCCACGCCAGCGAACCGAACGGCCATTACTGGCTGCTGCTGGCGCTGATGCTGGTCTGGGCGGCCGATACCGGCGCCTACTTCACCGGCCGCACCTTCGGCGGCAAATGGTTCGGCGGCCGCAAGCTGGCACCGCGGATCAGTCCGAACAAGACCATCGAAGGCCTGCTCGGCGGGATCGTGCTGGCGATGCTGGTCGCGATGGTCGGTGCCATGCTGATCGGCGTCGACAACGCGCACTTGCCGGCCGTCGCCGGCGTGGCCGCGGTGACCGTGGCATTCTCGGTGGTCGGCGACCTTTACGAGAGCCTGCTCAAGCGGCATGTGGACATCAAGGATTCCGGGCATCTGATCCCCGGCCACGGCGGCGTGCTCGACCGGGTGGACAGCGTGCTGGCGGCCCTGCCCGTGTTCGCCCTCGGCAAGGTCTGGTTCGGCTTCTGAGCGGGTTGAGCATGCAACGCGTCGCCATCCTCGGTGCCACCGGTTCCATCGGCGCCTCCGCACTGGACGTGATCGCGCGCCATCCGGATCGCATGCGTGCCAGCGTGCTCGCCGCCGGCACGCGCGTGGACGCGCTGCTGGCGCTGTGCCGCGTGCATCGTCCCGCGCATGCGGTGATCGCCGATGCAGGCGCCTACGCCGCCTTGCGCGATGGCCTGAGGGACGCGGGGCTGGAGACCGAAGCGCACGCCGGCGCCGAAGCCTTGGATTCGCTGGTCGCCGGCGATGCCTGCGACAGCGTGGTCGCGGCCATCGTGGGCGCGGCCGGCCTGTCATCGACGCTGGCGGCCGCACGTGCCGGCAAGCGCCTGCTGCTGGCAAACAAGGAATCACTGGTGCTGGCCGGCGAGCTGCTGATGCAGGCGGCGCAGGCGCATGGCGCGACCATCGTGCCGATCGACAGCGAGCACAACGCGATCTTCCAGTGCCTGGCCGGCAATCCCGGCGAGGTCCCGGCACGGATCACCCTGACCGCCTCCGGCGGGCCGTTCCGCGGCTGGACCCGCGATGCATTGGCCACGGTCACGCCGGCGCAGGCCGTTGCGCACCCGAAGTGGTCGATGGGCCCGAAGATCTCGGTCGATTCGGCGTCGCTGATGAACAAGGGCCTGGAAGTCATCGAGGCCCACCACCTGTTCGGCGTGCCCGGCGAGCGGATCCGCGTGCTGGTGCATCCGCAATCGCTGGTGCATTCGTTCGTGGACTTCGTCGACGGCAGCACGCTTGCCCAACTCGGCCTGCCGGACATGCGCACCGCGCTGGCGGTGGGCCTGGGCTGGCCACGGCGGATCGCCTCCGGCGTGCCCGCGCTCGACCTGCTGGCGGAAGGTGGCCGGCTGGATTTCGCCCCGCCGGACCTGGACGCCTTCCCGTGCCTCGCGCTCGCATTCCGCGCGTTGCAGGCCGGTGGCGCGGCGCCCGCGGTGTTGAACGCGGCCAACGAGGAAGCCGTTTCAGCCTTTCTTCAGGGGCGGATCGGTTTCCTGTCCATCCCCGACGTCGTTGCCCACGCCCTGGACGCCATGCCCGCGACGCCAGCCGATTCGATTGATGCGTTGCTGGCCGCCGACGCCTGGGCGCGTTCGCAGTCGTCCGCGCGCATTGCCCTCAAGGCGGCGTGAGTCCGTGCGGATGAACATCGGCCAATGAGCACCTTCCTCGGATCCCTGTGGTGGATGCTGGTCGCGCTGGGCGTGCTGGTGACCTTCCACGAGTTCGGCCATTTCTGGGTCGCGCGCCGTTGCGGGGTCAAGGTCCTGCGCTTCTCGATCGGTTTCGGCCGGCCGCTGTGGACGCGCCTCGGCAAGGACGGCACCGAATACGTGGTCGCCGCGCTGCCGCTGGGCGGCTACGTGCGCATGCTCGACGAGCGCGAGGACCACGTCGCGGCCCACCAGCTCGACCAGGCGTTCAACCGCAAGCCGGTGCTGCAGCGGATGGCCATCGTTGCCGCGGGCCCTGCCGCCAACCTGCTGCTCGCCTTCGCCCTGCTGTGGGCGATGCTGGTGATCGGCCGCCCGGACTACGCCCCGGTGATCGGCAAGGCGACCGGGATCGCCGCAGAAGCCGGCCTGCGCAGCGGCGACCGCATCCTCGCCGTCGGCGAGCGGGAAACGCCGACCTGGAGCGAAGCCGGGATGGCACTGACCGTGGCCGTGCTCGACCGCCAGCCGGTCGCACTGCGGGTACAACGCGGCGATGGCAGCACATCGACCCGCACGCTGGCACTCGACCGGGTGCCTGCGACGATCGACGAGCTCCGCGCGATCGAGGCAACCGGCCTGGTCGCCAGGCACCAGCTGCGGCCCGCGCTGGTCGGCAGCATCAATCCCGGCAGTGCGGCCTGGGGGGTGCTGGCGGAAGGTGACCGTATTACCGCGGTCGATGCCACACGGATCGCCGGCTTCGACGACATCGCGCCCGCAGTCGCGGCACTGGCCGCGCGCGGCGGCCCGGGCATGGTCGAGATCGAACGCGATGGCGAGCGCCTTGCCCTCGAAATGACCCCGGCCTCGATCACCTACCCCGACGGCAGCCGCCGGCCGGGGTTGGGGATCACCAATGCGGCGACATCCGCACCGGCGACCGATGCGGTCCTGCGCATCGGCCCGATCGCCGCGGTCCCGGCCGCCGTGCGCGAAACCGGCTTCCAGATCCGGCAACTGGTCGAGATGGTGGGACGCGCCTTCAGCGGCAAGGTGTCCGTGCAGAACACCGTGGCCGGCCCGCTGACGATTGCCCAGGCCGCCAATGACTTCGCCAGCCGCGGCACCGCCTGGTTCTTGAACTTCCTGGCCCTGTTGTCGGTCAGCCTTGCCCTGATCAACCTGCTGCCGATCCCCGTCTTGGACGGTGGTCACCTGCTGTATTACCTTATCGAGTTGGTCACCGGCCGCCCCTTGGGCGAGCGCGCCATGGCCGCCGGCCAGTACCTCGGACTCGCGTTGATCGCGGGCCTGATGGGACTGGCGTTCTACAATGACATCCTGCACCTGGTGTCGTGACGCCCTGCTTCCACATCCTTGCCCGCGCCATCGGCGCGGTGCAGCCCCCCGCAAACGGATCCTCCGAATGACCCGACCCACGTCCCGCCGCCTGCTTGCCCTTGCCCTCGCCACGGCGCTCTCGATGCCGGCCTGGGCACAGACGGCGTTCGCACCGTTCACGGTCAGCGACATCCGCATCGACGGCCTGCAGCGCATCGGTGCAGGCACCGTGTTCACCTACCTGCCGGTCGAGCGCGGCGACACCCTCGACCAGGCGAAGTCGGCCGAGGCACTGCGCGCGTTGTACAAGACCGGCTTCTTCGAGGACGTGAGCCTGGACCACCAGGGCAGCATCCTGGTGATCACCGTGGTCGAGCGCCCGGCGATCAACAAGCTCACCCTGGTCGGCAACAAGGACCTGAAGACCGAGGACCTGCTCAAGGGCCTGAAGGACATCGGCCTGGCCGAGGGCGAGACCTTCAACCAGCTCAACCTCGACCGGGTGACGCAGGAACTGAACCGCCAGTACAACAACCGCGGCAAGTACAGCGTCGCGATCAGCCCGAACGTGGAACGGCTGGATCGCAACCGCGTGAACCTGACTTTGAACATCAAGGAAGGCAAGGCGGCCAAGATCCGCCACATCAACCTGATCGGCAACGAAGCCTTCAGCGAAGAAGACATCACCAAGAACTGGGAGTCGCACACCAGCAACTGGCTGTCCTGGTACAAGCGCGATGACCAGTACTCCCGCGAGAAGCTCTCCGGCGACATCGAGAAGCTCAATGCCTGGTACCTGGACCGCGGCTACGTGGACTTCAGCCTGGATTCGACCCAGGTGGCGATCAGCGGCGACCGCAAGGACATGTACCTGACCGCCGGCCTGACCGAAGGCGAGATCTACACCATCTCCACGGTCAGCGTGTCCGGCGAGACCGTGCTGCCGAAGGAAGAGATCGAGGCCATCGTCGCCTTCATCCGCCCCGGCAGCACGTTCTCCCGCGGCCTGCTCGAAATGGCGACGGACGCCATCTCGGCGCGCCTGTCGAACATCGGCTATGCGTTCGCGCGGATCAATCCGGCGCCGCAGATCGACCGCGAGAAGCGCACGGTCGGCATCGACTTCCAGGTGCAGCCGGGGCCGCGCGTCAACGTGCGCCGGATCGTGTTCAAGGGCAATACACGCACCGCAGACCAGGTCCTGCGCCGCGAGATGCGCCAGTTCGAGGGCAGCTGGTATTCGCAGGCGGCGATCGACCGCGGCAAGGTCCGCCTGGATCGCCTCGGCTACTTCGAGGAAGTGAACGTCGAGAACGAGCCGGTGGCCGGTTCCGACGACCTGGTCGACGTGGTCTACACGGTCAAGGAAACCACCTCCGGCAGCATCGCCGCGGGCGTCGGCTATTCGCAGCTGTCGGGCGTGAACCTGTCGCTGCAACTGTCCGAGAACAACTTCCTGGGCACCGGCAACCGGGTCTCGATGTCGGTCACGCGCAGCGCGTACCAGAAGCGCTACGACTTCTCCTTCATGAACCCGTACTTCACCCAGGAAGGCCTGTCGCTGGGCTACAACCTGTGGTGGCGCGAGTTCGACTACTCCAGCTTCAACGTCGCGTCCTACTCGACCAACAGCGGCGCCGCGCAGGTGTTCCTGGGCCTGCCGCTGAGCGAGAGCGACTCGGTCTCGCTGATGTTCGGCATCGACTCAAACGAGATCCTGGCGTTCCCGGGCTCCACGCCGCCGCCGCTGGTCGACTACGTCAGCGCGGTGGGCAACCAGACCTTCCATTCCTGGCGCGCGCAGTTCGGCTGGGGCCGCGACACCCGCAACAACTACTTCACCCCGGTGGTCGGCACCACCCAGAACCTGTCGGCGGAAATCGCATTGCCGGGCTCGACCGTGGAGTACTTCAAGCTCTCCTACGACTTCGCCAAGTACTGGCCGCTGAGCCAGGCACTGGTGTTGAAGACCGGCATGAACCTCGGCTACGGCGATTCCTACGGCAAGGACTTCACCCGCAACCTGTGCTTCACGCCAGGCACCTGGGTGGACGGTCCCGACGCGGACACCCTCCCGGACACCTTCGTGCCCGGGCCGCCGCCCACTGACCCCTGCCTGACCACCTCCCCGGACTACGACAAGACGGTGACCGCGAGCGGCCTGCCGTTCTTCGAGAACTTCTACGCCGGCGGCATTTCCTCCAGCGGCAAGGTGCGCGGCTTCGTCGACAACACGCTGGGGCCCTTCTATCAGACAGCCTCGGGCTTCCGCCAGCCATTGGGCGGCTCGTTCCTGGTCGCGGGTTCGGTCGAGGCGATCTTCCCGAAGCTGTTCGACAGCCCGGCCGCGCGCGTCTCGGCGTTCCTGGATTTCGGCAACGTCTACAACAGCTTCGACAATTTCGACGCCGGCGAGCTGCGGGTTTCCACCGGCATCGCCCTGCTCTGGCGTTCGCCGATGGGTCCGTTGTCGATCAGCTATGCATTCCCGCTGCGCAAGCAGGACACCGACCAGGTCGAGCGCCTGCAGTTCAGCTTCGGCGGACAGCTCTGACGGAACGCTCCCGATGAGCGCGCCAGTCTTCGCAGCTTCCGAACTGGCGCAACGGTTCGGGCTCGCCTTGCGCGGCCCGGATCGCGACGTTGCAGGCGTCGGCACACTGGCCGACGCCGCCCCACACCAACTCGGCTTCCTCGCCAACCCCCGTTATCGCGCGCAACTCGCGGAAACGCAGGCGGGCGTGGTCGTGCTGCGCGAGGACGACGCCAACGCATTCGCCGGCACCGCGCTGGTCGCACGCGATCCCTATGCCGCCTTCGCACGCATCTCCGCGCTGTTCGAGCGCCTGCCCGCGCGCGAACCCGGCATCCATCCGAGCGCGGCGGTCGATTCCTCCGCCGTGATCTCGCCGGGCGCGCATATCGGCCCGTTCACCAGCATCGGCGCCCGCACCACCATCGGCGCGGGCGCGGTGGTCGGACCGGGCTGCGTGATCGGCGACGACTGCGAACTCGGCGAGGGCTGCGAGCTGCAGGCAAGAGTGACGCTGCTGACGCGCGTGCGACTGGGCAAGCGCGTGCGCATCCTGCCCGGCGCGGTGCTCGGGGCGGCGGGCTTCGGCTTGGCGATGGAACATGGCCGCTGGCTCAATGTCCCGCAGCTGGGCGGCGTGGTGGTCGGGGACGATTGCGAGATCGGTGCCAACACCACCATCGACCGCGGCGCGCTGGGCGACACCGTGCTCGAGGAAGACGTGCGCCTGGACAACCAGATCCAGGTCGGCCACAACGTGCGGATCGGCGCGCACACCGCGATGGCCGGCTGTTCGGCGGTGGCCGGCAGCGCGCGCATCGGCCGCTACTGCCTGGTCGGCGGCGGCGCCGGCATCCTTGGCCACCTGGAAGTCTGCGACCGCGTGGTCATCACCGCGATGTCGCTGGTGACCCATTCGATCCGCGAACCCGGTGAATACTCCTCCGGCACCCCATTGATGGACAATCGCAGCTGGCGCAAGAGCGCGGCGCGCTTCAAGCAACTCGACCGCATGGCCCGCGCGAACCCGCGCGCCGGCGCAAGCGACAAGGACCAGGAATGACCGAGACACCCTTCCGCGTGACCCTGCCGGTGAACACCCCGGAAATCGAACGCCTGCTGCCGCACCGCTATCCGTTCCTGCTGGTGGACCGGGTGATCGAGTTCGAGAAGGACAAGCGCGTGCTGGCCTACAAGAACGTGACCTGCAACGAGCCCTTCTTCACCGGCCATTTCCCCGGCCATCCGGTGATGCCGGGCGTGCTGGTGGTGGAAGCGCTGGCGCAGGCCGGCGGCCTGCTGACCCAGCTCTCGCGCGATCCGGCCGAACTCGGCAAGGACACGTTCTACCTGGTCAAGGTCGACAACGCGCGCTTCAACCGCATGGTCGTGCCCGGCGACCGGCTGGAACTGGAAGTCGAACTGAAGCGTCGCATCCGCAACATGGCGCAGTACGTCGGCATCGCCCGCGTGGATGGCGAGCAGGCCGCCTGCGCCGAGATCCTCTGCGCCGCGGCCCGCGAATGAGCGACGCGCCCGCCCTCGTCCACCCGACCGCCGCCATCGACCCGGATGCGCGGCTGGGTACGGGCGTGCAGGTCGGCGCCTACGCGGTGATCGGCGCGGGCGTGGAGATCGGCGACGGTACCCGCATCGGTCCGCATTGCACGATCGAAGGGCCGACCCGGATCGGCCGCGACAACGTGTTCCACGCGCACGCGGCGATCGGCGGCGAACCGCAGGACAAGAAGTACCGCGGCGAACGCGTCGAGCTGGTGATCGGCGACGGCAACGTGATCCGCGAATTCGTGACCATCAACCGCGGCACCGGCGATGGCGGCGGCATCACCCGCATCGGCGACCGCAACTGGATCCTGGCGTATTGCCACGTGGCCCACGACTGCATCATCGGCAACGACTGCGTGTTCTCCAACAACGCCACGCTGGCCGGCCACGTGACCGTCGGCAACCACGTGATCCTCAGCGGCTTCGCCGGCGTCCACCAGTTCTGCCGGATCGGCGACCACGCGTTCATCGGCATGGGCGCGTTCGTCAACGGCGACGTGCCGCCGTTCCTGATGGTGGCGCAGGAAAAATACGCGCGCCCGCGCGGCATCAATGCCGAGGGCCTGAAGCGTCGCGGCTTCGATGCCGGCCGCATCGCCAGCATCAAGCGCGCCTACCGCGCGCTGTACATGGGCGATGCCAAGCTGGACGAAGCCAAGTCCGAACTCGGCGAGATCGCCGCGGCCGGCAGCAACGACGTGCGCGCGATGCTGGACTTCATCGAACGCGGCGAGCGGCCATTGCTGCGATGAGTCCCACGGCTTCTGTCGCGCATGCGGCAGGGGGCTACCCCAACGCGCTCGCTCGCGCGACCGCACTCCCCGATACTCGCTTGGTTGGGGTAGCCCCCTGCCACATACGCGACCCGATTGGTCCCGAGAAAAGCTGGTGAACATTCGCATCGCCCTCTGCGCCGGCGAAACCTCCGGCGACCAGCTCGGCGCCGGATTGATCGATGCGTTGCGCACGCATTTCCCCGATGCGGAGTTCGCCGGCATCGGCGGCGATGCGATGCGCGCTGCCGGCATGGACACCTGGCACGATGCCAGCGAACTGGCGGTGATGGGCCTGGCCGAAGTGCTCGCGCACCTGCCTCGCCTGCTCAAGCTGCGCAAGACCTTCCGCCAGCGCGTGCTGGACTGGAAGCCGGATGTCTTCATCGGCATCGACGCACCCGATTTCAATCTCGGCGTGGAGCGCTGGCTGAAGCAGCGCGGCGTACGCACCGTGCATGACGTGAGCCCGTCGGTGTGGGCGTGGCGCGAGAACCGCGCGGCGAAGATCGCCGCCAGCGCGGATCGCGTGCTTTGCCTGTTCCCGATGGAGCCGCCGATCTACGCCCGGCATGGCGTGGATGCGGTATTCATCGGCCATCCCTTGGCGGATGCCATCCCGTTGCAGCCGGATCGCGACGGCGCGCGCATCGCACTGGGTGAAGCGGTCGATGCACCGCTGCTCGCGCTGCTGCCCGGCAGCCGCTTGGGCGAAATCACCCGCATGCTGCCGACGTTCCTGCAAGCCGCGCGCTTGCTGCAGGCCGACGTGCCCGGCCTGCGCGTGTTGATCCCCGCCGCGAATGCGCAGTGTCGTGCCGCGATCGACGCGATCATGGGTGATTCGGCGGCGCTGCGCGTGCTCGATGGCGATGCCCAGCGCGCGATGATCGCCAGCGACGTCGTGTTGCTGGCCTCGGGGACCGCCGCACTGGAAGCGATGCTGTGCAAGCGGCCGATGGTGATCGGTCATCGCATCTCCGGCCTGACCTACGCCATGGTCAAGGCCTTCGGCCTGCTGAAGTCGGCGCATGTCAGCCTGCCGAATGTGCTGGCCGGCGAAACGCTGGTGCCCGAGTTGCTGCAGGACGACTGCACGCCGGCGAAGTTGCACGCCGCGCTGCGGCGCTGGTTCCTTGATGCCGACGCGGTGGCGGCGTTGCAACCGACGTTCCTCGCGTTGCACCAGAGCCTGCGTCGCGATGCGTCGGCACGTGCTGCCGATGCGGTTGCCGGATTGCTGGCAACGCCCGCGTGAACGCGCGCATCGCCGGGATCGATGAGGCGGGACGCGGCCCTCTGGCGGGGCCGGTGGTGGTGGCTGCCGTGGTATTCCCGCCGGGGCGCACGCCGGTGAACGGACTCGACGACTCCAAGGCACTGACTGCGCGCAGGCGCGAGGCGCTTTACCCGCGCATCATCGAGCGCGCGCTGGCGTGGAAGATCGTCTTCATCGAACCCGTCGAGATCGACCGCCGCAACATCTACCACGCCACCCTGCACGGCATGCGCGAAGCGCTGCTGGGCGTCGCGCACATGGCGGATTGCGCCCGCATCGACGGCAATCGCCTGCCGGCGGACCTGCCCTGCCCGGCCGAGGCCTGGATCGGCGGCGATGCGCGCGACCGCACCATCATGGCCGCGTCGATCCTCGCCAAGGTGGCGCGGGATCGCGCCATGCACGACCTGCACGCCTTGTATCCGCACTACGGTTTCGACCAGCACAAGGGTTACCCGAGTCCATTGCACCTTCAGGCGCTCCGCGACCACGGACCATGCCCTGTTCATCGGCGCAGTTTCGCACCCGTGCGCAACCTTGGGGGCGCTCCCTTGCAAGGGGATTTGCTGGCCGATCCCGCGCCATGCTGAGCTCGCGTGGACCCACCGGACTGTCAAGCCTTGCCCGGCTACCGCACCCCGCCTACGCTGGACCTTGATCCTGCGGAATCGCGATGACCGCTCGCTACGCCCACCTGCACCTGCACAGCGAATACTCGCTGGTCGATTCGACGATCCGCATCCCGGAGCTCGTCGCGGCCTGCGCGGCGCGCGGCTTGCCGGCGGTCGCGATCACCGACCAGAACAACCTGTTTGCGCTGGTCAAGTTCTACAAGGAGGCGGAGAAGGCCGGGATCAAGCCGATCGCGGGCGCCGACGTGCTGGTCGCCGAGGGCACCGCCGCGCCCTCGCGCCTGACCCTGCTGTGCCGCGACAACGACGGCTACCTGAGCCTCTCGCAAATCCTCACGCGTGCGTGGATGGAAGGCCATCGCGTCGATGGCGTGGTGGCGCGGCCGGCGTGGCTGTCCGAGAACGCCGGCCTGTTCGCGATCGCCGGGCCGCATTCGGAACCGGGCCAGTTGTTCGCCTCCGGCCGCCACGACCTGGCCGAACAGGCGCTGGCCGACCTGCAAGCGAAATTCGGCGAACGCCTGCACCTGGAACTCTTGCGCACCGGCCGCGGCGGCGAAGACGCATTCAACACCTTCGCGCTGGACGTCTCCGCGCGACGCGGCATCCCGGTGGTGGCGAGCAACGATGTGCGCTTCCTCGATGCCGACGGCTTCGATGCGCACGAGGCGCGTGTCTGCATCGCCAGCGGGCGTGTACTCGACGACAACCGACGCCCACGCGACTACAGCGCGGAGCAGTACCTCAAGTCCGTCGACGAGATGGCCGCGCTGTTCGCGGCGGATGCACCGGACGCGCTGGACAACAGCGTGGCGCTGGCGCAGCGCTGCAACCTGGGACTGCGGTTGGGCACGTATTACCTGCCGGCGTTCCCGGTGCCCAGCGACGAAACCCTGGACAGCTGGATCCGCAGCCAGTCGCGCGAAGGTCTCGCGCAACGGCTCGAGAAAGCGCCGCTGGCGCCCGGCAAGACCCGCGAGGACTACGACGCGCGACTCGAGCTGGAGCTCGACGTCATCGTCAAGATGGGGTTCCCCGGCTACTTCCTGATCGTGGCCGACTTCATCAACTGGGCGAAGCAGCACGGCATCCCGGTCGGTCCCGGCCGCGGTTCCGGTGCCGGCTCGCTGGTGGCCTGGGCATTGGGCATCACCGACCTCGACCCGCTGCCCTACGACCTGCTGTTCGAGCGCTTCCTGAATCCGGAGCGCGTGTCGATGCCGGACTTCGACATCGACTTCTGCATGGACCGGCGCGACGAGGTGATCGACTACGTCGCCCGCAAGTACGGGCGCGATCGCGTCTCGCAGATCATCACCTACGGCACCATGGCGGCGAAGGCGGTGCTGCGCGACGCCGGCCGCGTGCTCGGCTTCCCGTACGGCTTCGTCGACGGGTTGGCCAAGTTGATCCCGCTGCAACCCACCGACCCGATGACGCTGGAAGACGCGATCGGCATCGGCAAGCGTGCGCAGAAGGAACCGGATCGCGTCGTCACCGAGTTCCGCGACCGCTACCACGCCGAGGACGATGTCCGCGACCTCGTCGACCTCGCTCTGCAACTGGAAGACCTGACCCGCAACGCCGGCAAGCACGCCGGCGGCGTGGTCATCGCGCCGACCCCGCTCCAGGAATTCTGCCCGCTGTTCGCGGAACACGACGGCCATGGCCTGGGCCGCAACCCGGTCACCCAGTTCGACAAGGACGACGTCGAGTCGATCGGCCTGGTGAAGTTCGACTTCCTCGGCCTGCGCACGCTGACGATCATCGACTGGGCGGTGAAGGCGATCAACGTGCGACGTGCAGGACGCACAAGTGTCGCGGAGGGCAGGATGCCCGAGAGCGACCGCCGCGCGGCCGCGGGCGAAGGCGCATTCGACATCATGTCGCTGCCGCTCGACGACAAGAAGACCTATGAGCTGTTCGCGCGCGGCGATTCGGTGGCCGTGTTCCAGTTCGAGTCGCGCGGCATGCGCGAGCTGCTCAAGCGGGCGAAGCCGGACACCTTCGAGGACATCATCGCGCTGGCCGCGCTGTTCCGCCCCGGCCCGCTGGGCAGCGGGATGGACAAGCAATGGTGCGACCGCAAGCACGGGATCGAGGACGTCAGTTACCCGCATCCCGCGCTGGAGCAGGTGCTGGCACCGACGTACGGCGTGATCGTGTACCAGGAACAGGTGATGCAGATCGCCCAGGTGCTGGCCGGCTATTCGCTGGGCGGCGCCGACCTGCTGCGCCGCGCGATGGGCAAGAAGAAGCCCGAGGAAATGGCGAAGGAACGGGCCAAGTTCGAAAGCGGCTCCGCCGAGCGCGGCGTGGACCCGCGCACGGCGACGCAGATCTTCGACCTGATGGAGAAGTTCGCCGAGTACGGCTTCAACAAGTCGCACTCCGCCGCGTACGCGCTGGTCGCCTACCAGACCGCGTGGCTGAAAGTGCACTACCCGGCCGAATTCATGGCCGCGGTGCTGTCCAGCGACATGGACAACACCGACAAGGTCGTGGGTTTCCTCGACGAAGCGCGCACGCTTGGCCTCAAGGTGTTGCCCCCGGACGTGAACGCCTCGACCTACATGTTCGAGGCCACCGACTCGAAGACGATCCGCTACGGCCTGGGCGCGGTGAAGGGTGTCGGCCGCGGCGCCTGCGACGCGATCAGCGCCGCAAGGACGGACGCTGGCGCGTTCAAGGACCTGCTCGACTTCAGCAAGCGCGTGGATGCGGCCGGCCTCAATAAACGCACCCTGGAAGCGCTGGTGCATGCGGGCGCGATGGATGCGCTGGCGAACAACCGCGCGTCGCTGATGCTGCAGTTGCCGGAGGTGCTGAAGGCGACCGACCAGATCGCCAGGAATCGCGACGCCGGCATCGTCGACATGTTCGGCACCATGCTGTCCAACAGCAGCAGCGGCGCACCGGACATCCACATCGACCTGCCCACCTGCGGCGACTGGCCGCTGGCGCAGAAGCTGCAGGGCGAACGCGAGACGCTGGGCCACTACCTCAGCGGGCATCCGATGGATCCGCACCGCGACGAACTGCAGCGGCTCGTCGGCCACGACCTTTCGTCGCTGGACGCGCTGTGGGAAGCACGGCCGCAGGAAGCGCGCAAGGGCTGGCGGCAGCAGATGCGGGCGGTGGTCGCGGGGCAAGTGGTCGGCATGCGCAAGCGCGGTGATTCGCAGGCCTTCGTGCAACTGGAGGACGGGCGCGGCCGCATCGAATGCGCGTTCTTCGGCGACGAATGGAAGGAATACGGCCCGCTGCTCACCCGCGACCGCATCCTGGTGGTGGAAGGCGACCTGCGCGAGGACGAATTCAGCGGCGGCTTCGCCTTGCGCGCGAGCAGGTGCTGGGGCTTCACCCAGCTGTGCGGCGAACGCGCGCAACGCGTGTCGATCCGCATCGACCTGCGCCAGCCGGACGCGCTGCCGCACTTCGAACGCATGCTGCAGGCGCATGCAGGCGCGACCCCCGTGCTGATCGAGGCGATTACCGCCGCCGGCATCGGCCGCCTGACCGTCAATGGCGGCCGTGGCCTGCGGGTGGATGCAGCCTTGCCCGGCCTGCTGCGCAACCTGCCCGGCGTGGACGCGGTCAGCGTGACGCTGGCCAAGCCCTGGGTGAACTGAGCGGCGCTCAGTCGTCCTCGTCGCCGGCGACGATCCGCTTCTGGATGCGATCGAGGTAGGCGTCGGCTTCCTGCACGCTGCGGAAGATCTCGCTCAGCGGCACCGCCTTGACGATGTCGAACACCTTCTGCACCTGCGGCTGCGTGTTCGCCAGCACCAGCGTGCCGCCGCGCTCGGCCAGCAACTTGCGCGCGCGGAAGATCGAACGCACGCCGGCCGAACTCACGTACTCCAAGTGGGCCAGGTCGAGCACCAGCGCCTGCACCTTCGCCGCCAGCACCAGGGTCAGGGGATCATCGAGCTCGCCATAGGTATGCGTGTCCAGGCGACCGCCGACCTCGACGCGCTGGCTGCCGTTCGGAAGCAGTGGATGGATGCGGACGGAGATGGCCATGGCTTCGCGGGGACGTCAGGTGGGGGAAGAGGTTGCATCGAGCACGACATGCACGTGGTTCCAGCCGTCGTCCCGATGGTAACGCGCATCCTGCGCGAGTTCGCGCACCAGGTGGATGCCGAGCCCGCCGATCGGCCGATCGTCGAGGCCGGCGTCGAGGTCGGGCGGCGGATGCGCCAGTGGGTCGTAGGCGGCGCCGTTGTCGCGGAGGTCGAGGACGACGCGGCCGCGATCGATCCTCGCATCGAGCCGCATCGCATCCACGCCGGCGGCAGCGCCATGGTCCATCACGTTGCAGAACAACTCCTCGACGACCAGCTGCGCGTCGTGGATGCGGCCAGGGTTGATGCCGGCGGCATGCAGGTGGGTCTCGATCCCGGCCAACGCCTCCTCCAATCGCCCGCGTTCGCCGGGTACGTTGAGCGCCATCGACCACACGGCCCTCGCGCGTTGCGCCGCGCAATCGATCGCGAACACGGTGATGTCGTCCGACTGCGCCACGCCGGACGCGAACGCATGCACCGCGACCGACATGCCTTCGCAGGCATCGCTGGCGCTGCCTGCGGCGCGCAACGCGGCCTGCATGCGTTCCTCGCCGAAGGCGACATCGTCGGCATCGAAGGCCTCGGTCACCCCATCGGTCCAGGCGAACAGCAGGTCGCCGGGTTGCAGGCGACCGCGCCAGACCTCGAACGCATCGACCGCGTCGAAACCGAGCGCAGGTCCCGATTCCAGCGGAATGAGGTCGATGCGGCCATCGGCATGCCGCAGGAGCGGCGCATCATGGCCGGCACTGGCGATGGCGAGATCGCCCGTCGCCAGGTCCAGCACGCCGCACAGCACGGTGGCGAACATGCAGGCGTCATTGTTCTCCGACAGATGGCGCGCGGCATCGGCCAGCACGCGGTCGGGCGCATCGCTCGCCGCGGTCGCCACCTCCAGCACGGTCACTACCCGCGCCATGAACAACGCCGCCGGCACGCCCTTGTCGGAGACATCGCCGACCACGAACCACAGGCGGCCGTCGCCCTCCAGGAAATGTCCGTGGAAATCGCCGCCGACGGCCTTCGCCGGCTCCAGCCGCGCTCGCAGGCGATAGCGGATGTCGCCACTGGCGAAGTCGCGGTCGCGCGGCAGCATCGACATCTGGATGCTCCGCGCGATGTCCAGTTCGCTCTGCAGCTTCTGCCGTTCGGTGGCGTAGCGGCCGATCTCGTCCAGTTGCTGGCGGATCGAATCGCGCGCGCGTTCCAACGCACGCGCCATGACGCCGACCTCGTCGCCGCGCGCGTCGTGCGGCACCGGCCAGTCGAATTCGCCGTTGGCGAAATGGCCGGCACTCGTGGTGAGTTCGGTCAATGGCACGGTGATGCTCCGCGACAACCGCAGCACCGCCAGCGCGGCCAGCAGCGCGACCAGCCCGCCGATCAGCCCGAGCATGCGCATCGCGCTGTCCAGGCTCGCCAGCATCGCGGTGCGACCCATCGAGAGTTGCAGTGTCCAGCCGCTCTCGCCGACCGGCTGCAGCACCGAATAGCGCACCGTGCCATCGCGCGCATCGGCATGGGTGATCTGCAGCGGGCGCTGCTGCACGCGCGCCGCTTCCAGCGGGGCGAGGTCGCTGCGACCGGCGCGCTCGATGTAACCCGGCAGGTCGTGGGCGAAGGCGATCCCGCGTTCGGGATGCACGGCGATGGTGCCTTCGGGCGCGAACAACGCGGTGCGCTGCCCCGCCACGGCGCGCAACGACTCCAGCGACGACGACAGCGCCTGCACCGGCACGTCCAGGCTGACCATGCCGATGCGCCGGGCCTCGCGGTCGCGCAGCGGCAGGTTGAGCGTGGTCATGTAGCGCCCGCCGGCGGTCTCGTTGAAGTAGGGCTCCGACCACCACGGCGCAGTGGCCTGCAGGGTGCGCTGGTACCACTCGCGACCGGCCAGGTCGTAACCGTCCGCCAGCAGGTCGCGGTCCGGCACGCCGCGCGCGGCGATGCCCACGTACTGCGCCAGTGGCGCGCGGTCGGCGAGCACGCCCGGCTCCAGCGCGACCAGGCCGCCCACCGTGGCCGGTTTGGCGTCCAGCATCGCCTCCATCGCCTCCAGCAATTCGGCGCGGGTCAGGGTCACTCGATTGCTGAGTTCGATCATCGCCTCGCCGGAGACCCTCACCGAGCGCATGGTCGCGTCCAGCCGATCCGCCGCCTGCCGCGCCTCGTAACGCGTACGCGCCTCGGCATCGGCGATCACTCGCTCGCGTGCGGCGTAAAACGCGGTGGCGAACCCGGCCAGCAGCAGCAACGCCAGCAGCAGGCCCACCCAGAGCATCAGCCGCGTGCGCAGGCTGGCATGCCAGGGCACGCGCACGTCCGCCGAGGAGGCGTGGGGCGCGGCCGGCACGGGCATCGGTTCCATCGATGCAGCCTCGGGTGGCGCATCGCCCGCGTCAAGCATCCGCCACCGTGGTGGCCTGACCTACGGCTCGGTATGTCCGGCTTGCTGGGCTAAACTGCCGCCGATGAACCCGAATTACCTCGACTTCGAACAGCCCATCGCAGACCTGGAAGCGAAGATCCAGGAACTGCGGCATGCGAGCAACGGCCCGGCGGTGAACGTCGACGCCGAAGTGCACACGCTGAAGGAAAAGCTGCGCAAGCGCACCGCGACGATCTTCCGCGACCTCACCCCGTGGCAGGTCTCGCAGCTCGCCCGGCATCCGGCGCGGCCGTACACGCTGGACTACCTGCGGGTGATCTGCGACGAATTCGAGGAACTCGCCGGCGACCGTGCCTTCGCCGACGACAACGCGATCGTCGGCGGACTGGCCCGCATCGACGGCCGCCCGGTGATGGTGATCGGCCACGAGAAGGGCCGCGACACCAAGGCCAAGGTCCGCCGCAACTTCGGCATGCCCAAGCCCGAGGGCTACCGCAAGGCGCTGCGGCTGATGAAGATGGCCGAACGCTTCGGCCTGCCGATCCTGACCTTCATCGACACCGCCGGCGCGTGGCCGGGCATCGATGCCGAGGAGCGCGGCCAGTCGGAAGCCATCGCCCGCAACCTGCTGGAAATGGCCGAGCTGAAAGTGCCGATCATCTGCACGGTGATCGGCGAAGGCGGCAGCGGCGGCGCGCTGGCGATCGGCGTCGGCGATCGCACCCTGATGCTGGAATACGGCACGTACTCGGTGATCACGCCGGAAGGTTGCGCGTCGATCCTGTGGCGCGATGCCGGCAAGGCCAAGGACGCCGCCGAGCAACTCGGCCTGACCGCCAAGCGCCTGCTCGGCCTGGGCCTGATCGACAAGCTCGTGCGCGAGCCAACCGGTGGCGCCCATCGCAACCCCGTGCAGATGGCCAAGCGCCTGAAGGCGGTGCTGCTCAACGAACTGGATGCGCTCGAGGGCGTTCCGGTGGACCAGTTGCTGCAGCGTCGTTACGAGCGGCTGCGCGGCTACGGCGCGTACGACACCGCTTCCTGAGACTCATGCGCGCGCCGTTGGCCGACGTGGTCCGGCGCGATGACGATCGGCGCGTACTGGTCGGCTTCAGCGGCGGCCTGGATTCCACGGTCCTGTTGCGCCTGCTCGCGGGCGATGCCGACATCCGCCGCCATGGCTTGCGCGCGATCCACGTGCACCACGGCCTGCATGCCGACGCCGACGCCTGGGCCGCGCATTGCAGGCGAACCTGCGATGCACTGGATGTACCGCTGTCGATCGTCCACGTCGACGTGGATCGTGCGTCCGGCCTCGGCTTGGAAGGTGCCGCACGGGCGACACGGCATCGCGCATTCGAGGAAGGCTTGCGCGACGACGAGATCCTCGCCCTCGCCCACCATCGCGACGACCAGGCCGAGACCTTCCTGTTACGTGCGCTGCGCGGCTCCGGGGTGGACGGGCTGGCGGGGATGCGACCGTGGCGCGCCTATGCCAACGGCTGGCTGTGGCGACCATTGCTCGATGTCCCGCGCGATGCATTGCAGGCGCATGCGACCGCGCATGGCCTGGCGTGGATCGAGGATGCGAGCAACGGCGATCCCCGTTTTGACCGCAATTTCCTGCGCAACGAAGTGATGCCGTTGCTGCGCCAGCGCTGGCCGCAGGCGAGCGACAACCTGGCGCGCTGCGCGGCGCTGAATGCACAGGCGGTCGACCTGCTTGAGCTGGATGATGTATCCGCATTGCGGCATGCGATGCACGACGACCGCACGCTCGATGTCGATGCGCTGCGTGCGATCCCGCAGGCGCGGCGGGCGCGCGTGCTGCGCCGCTGGATCGGCGCGCTCGGCCTGCCGCCGCTGCCGGGCAACGGCATCGCCCGCATCGAAACCGACCTGCTGCCCGCACGTACCGATGCCGAAGCCTGCTTCGAATGGTCGGGCGCGCGCATTCGCCGCTGGCGCAACCTGCTGCATGCCGACGCGATGCGCGAGCCCTTCCCCGTGCACTGGGCCCAGGCATGGGACGGCGCTGGCCCACTGTGGCTGCCGACCGGGGACACGCTGGAACTCGTCGGCGTGGACGGATTCGATGCGCCGCTGCGTGTGCACGCGCGGCATGGCGGCGAACGCATCGTGTTGCCCGGGCGCGGCCATTCGCATGCACTGAAGCACGTGCTGCAGGAGGCCGGCATCCCGCCCTGGCGGCGCGAGCGCCTGCCGTTGCTGTCCTCGGACGACGGCACCCTGCTGGCCGCCGGTGGCACGCTGCTGTCGGCGTCACTGGCCGACTGGTTGCATGCACGCGCGGCCCGGCTGCACTGGTCGGGGCTGGCGTAAACTTCGCGCATGGCCCGAAAGACGACACCTCCGCTAGACACCTCTCCGGTTGCCGACTTCGAGCAATCGATGCAGTCGCTGGAAGACCTCGTCGCGCGCATGGAAAGCGGCGAGATGACGCTGGAGGAATCGTTGGCTGCCTACGAGCGCGGCGTCGGCCTGTACCGCAGTTGCCAGACCGCACTGGAACAGGCGGAATTGCGCGTGCGCCTGCTCAGCGACCCGGCCAATCCCGACGATGCGCGTCCGTTCGACGCCAGCGAAGATGCCTGACGCGGTGTTCGCGGCCTGGCGCGCGCGCGTCGAGGCCGCGCTCGACCGCGTCCTGCGCGATCCCGCGGTCTCGCCCGAACGCCTGCACGCGGCGATGCGCCACGGCGTGCTCAATGGCGGCAAGCGCATGCGTCCGTTGCTGGTGTATGCCACCGGCACGGCCCTCGGCGCCGACGAAGCGGCACTGGACGATGCTGCGGTCGCGGTCGAATTGATCCACTGTTATTCGCTGGTCCACGACGACCTGCCGGCGATGGACGACGACGCCCTGCGCCGCGGCCAGCCCACCGTGCACGTCGCCTTCGACGAAGCCACCGCGATCCTCGCTGGCGATGCACTGCAGACGCTGGCCTTCGAGGTGCTGGCCGGGGCACCACTGGCGGCGGAGCGTCGGGTCACGATGCTGGCCGAACTCGCGCGCGCGTCCGGCGCGGCCGGCATGTGCGGCGGGCAGGCGCTTGATATCGATGCGACCGGCCAGTCAAAAAGGGGAACGGCGAAAAGGGGTCAGAGTGAAGTTTCGCGACGGGGACCGGGACAAGACGAACATCGTCGGCGCGAAATTCACTCTGAGCCCTTTTCGATCGCAGACCTCGAGCACCTGCATGCGCTGAAGACCGGCGCATTGCTGCGCGCATCGGTGCGCCTTGGCGCAATCGCCGCCGCTGCCGACGCCGCCAGCCGCGTAGCGCTGGATCGTTATGCCGACGCACTTGGCCTGGCCTTCCAGGTGCGCGACGACCTGCTCGACGTGGAGGGCGATGCCGCCACCCTCGGCAAGACCGCGGGCAAGGATGCCGCCCAGGACAAGGCCACCTTCCCTGCGCTGCTCGGCATCGATGCAAGCCACGTCCGCCTGGCCGGCCTTTCCACGCAGATGCATGAGGCACTGTACGCGCTGGATGCGGACACCACGCTGCTGGCCGCGCTTGGCCGCAGGGTCGTCGAACGCGACAACTGACGGAGACGCCGGGCATGGCGCGCAGGAACATCCGCAAGGCCATGCAGGACCGCATCGACGCCGCCATGGCCTCGGCCGCGGTGTGGTTCATGGATGCGTGGACCGTCGTCGAGCGCGGCTGGCGACGGCCGTTGTCGAAGCTCGCGCTGCGCCTGAAGTTCGCCTTCTATCCGCTGCTCGCGGTCGCCGCGCTCGGCTGGCTGGGCTGGGACTGGACCCACGCGCGCAGCCTGGACGCGGCGGAAGACAGCCTGTTCGACAGCGTGGTGAAGTTGCGGCCGGTCGAGCCCAAGCCATCCGGCAAGACCGTGGTGGTGGAGATCGACGAATGCTCGATCGACTGGACGCGCAAGCAAGGCCTGGGCGGCTGGCCATGGCCGCGCTCGGTGCACGCGGACCTGCTGGATGCGCTGGATCGCGGCGGGGTCAAGGCGATCGGCGTGGATGTGATGTTCCTGGATCGCGATCCCGATGATCCGGACGGCGATGGCATGCTCGACCTGGTTGCCGCCGGCGGAGCAGGCCGTTTCCTGTTCGCCACGTCCAGCCAGTCCGCGGACTTCAACGAGGAGGTCGCGCCGCGTGCGTCGCAGGCACCCGGCGCATATCCGCTCTCGCCCGACGCAAGCAAACCGGGCCCGCCCATCGCCATTCTCCTGCCGTATGGCGACGCGATGGCGAAATACGCGGCGTCCACCAACTTCGGCCGGTCGGACGACAGCATCGTGCGCGACGTGCCCCTGCGCGACGAGGTCGGCGGTTGGGCGATCCCCACCCTGCCAGTGCTGCTGGCCGCGCAGGTGCAAGGACGGCCGGCGTCCAGCTATCCCGCGCAGGTGCGGGTGAACTGGCGCAAGCACAGCCAACTGCCCTACATCAGCGCAGCCGACCTGCTGGCGGGCGAGCCGGTCTGCCATGCCGCGGGCAGCAAAGCCCCCCTGTTGCGCGACACAGTGGCCTTGGTGGGCTACAGCGCGGCCGGCATCAGCGACACCAAGCCGACCCCGCTGAACCCGGCGATGCCCGGCGTGGCCGTCTGGGCCGAAGCCACCGAGGCGCTGTTGCAGGACAGCGCGATCTGGATGCCACCGACGTCGTTCAAGTACCTGCTGGCGGCGCTGCTGGTCCTGCTCACCAGCTACGCGTTCTGGCGCGGCGAACCGCACGAGGACGTGGACGGCGTGTTCGTCGCCACCAACACCACCCTGCTGCTCATCGCCTTCATTGGCCTGACCTTCTTCGGCGTGTTCGTCGACATCTTCGCCAGTGTCGGCTTCGTCAGCCTGTGCTTCGGCCTGTGCAGGCTGTACGCGGCGGTGCAGCGGGGCCGCGCGGTCGGCAACAACGACTATCGCGACGAATACAACCCGCAGCGACATCCGTGGCTGCTGATGGCACGCCTGCGTTTCGTGCCGAACCCCGACATCGGCGAGTTCGCCGCGGTGCGCGGCAAGCGCGAATACCGCCGCCTGCTGCGCCGGCAACTCTATGCAGGCAGCGACGCGGTGATGATCGAAGGCATCGTCGAACGCAAGAGCTGGCTGCACGACATCCTCGACGACCTGATGCTGCTGATCTGGACCGGCACCGAGCGCACCCAGGCGCTGGATGCCGCCAAGCGCGAACTCGACCAGTTGTATCGCGACCTGAACGAAGGCGACCTGCGGCTGGAGGACCATGGCCGGGTGATGGTCTGCATTTCCGTTGCCGAGATCGACGACGACAACGACCTGACCAACCGCGGCGAGCGCATGCGCCTGCGCGAGTTGCTGGGGCAGGACCTGAATGCGACCGACGAGTGGCTGCTGGTCGCGGACAATCGCTATATTCTGGATCCGTCGCACACGCTGGACTTCAGCGACGAGCCGACGGATACCGCCGACACGGAAGGGGAAGATCGATGACGCGCAACACGATGCGATGGAGCGCCGCCGCGCTGGCGGTGGCCGTGTCCGGCCTGCTGCTGGCCGCCGACCCGATCACCCCCGCCACGGTCGCCAAACCCTCGATCACGGCGCATGCCAAACCGGATTTCGCATCGCCCAGCGTGGCCACCTTCAGCAAGAACGCGCCGGTCAAGGTCAGCGGCCAGCAGGGCCTGTGGTTCCAGCTCGCGCTGGACGGCGGCAAGACCGGCTACGTGCGGGTCAACGACGTGCGCGTGGCCTACGGCAAGGCGGAAACCGGCGGCGCGGCCGCAGCCTTGTTCACCGGCAAAGCCGGCAAAGGCCGGGTCAGCGAGACCGCCAGCGTGCGCGGCATCGACGAAAGCGATCTGAAGAGTGCCAGTTTCAATGCCGCCCAGTTGAAACTGATGGAGTCCTACCGCGCCACGCCGGAAGCCGCCGAGCAGGCCGCGGCCAAGCGCGGCTGGACCGCCACCCAGGTGGCGTACGCGATCGAATACCAGCCCGGCAAGGCGAAGGCCAAGGGTGGCGCCACCCAGGCCGAGAAGCGCGAGCGGTTCGGCATGGCGCGCGGGCTGCTGTCCTCGATCGGCGGCCGGCTGGGCGGTGGCGTGGGCGCGACCGCGGCGGCCTCCGGCGACAAGCTCATCGGCAAATCGGACCATGAGGTTACCCAGGACGAGCTGGAACTCGGGCCGCTGATTGCCGGACGCATCCTCGGCGCCGCGCCGCTGGTGAAGGATCCGGCCGTGCAGAAGCGGGTCAACCTGATCGGGCGCTGGCTGGCCTCGCGCAGCAGCCGCCCCGAGTTGCCATGGACCTTCGGGGTGATCGACGACGGCGAGATCAATGCCTTCGCCGCGCCGGGTGGCTACATCCTGATCACCCGCGGCCTGTACCAGCTGCTGGGCAGCGACGACGAAGTGGCAGCGGTGCTTGGGCACGAACTCAGCCACGTGGTCCAGCGCGACCATTACGAAGTGCTACGCAAGCAGGAACTACAGGGCGCCGGGCGCGATGTCGCGCTCAGCGGGGTCAACACCGGGGGCGGCGTGGCCGGCAGCCTGGCGCGCGGCTACATCGAACGCAACGGTGCGGCGATCATGCTGACCCAGCTCGACCGCAACGCCGAGTATCGCGCCGACCAGGCCGCCGGCATCTACCTGGCCCGGGCCGGCAGCAATCCGCTGGTGTTCTACGCGGTGCTGCAAAAGATGACCGCACTCGGGTCGTCGTCGCAACGGCTGACCCAGCTGTACAAGACCCATCCCTCGCTGGACAAGCGCCTGGACGCGCTGGACAAGCAGGGCTACAAGGGCATGGAGCCGTACCTCGACCGCTGATTGCGGCCCGGCGCGTGGATGCGGAAAGGCCGGCTTGCGCCGGCCTTTCCTTTTTGACGCACTGCGCTCTCCCGATTACTTGAACAGGCGGATCGTCACTGGATAGCGGTACGGCTGGCCGTCGTAGGCCTTGAACGCCGCCACCAGGGTGCAGACGATCCACAGCAGCGCCAGGATCCCCCACAACGGCAGCGCCACGATCAGGCCGATGCCGAGGGTGAAGATCGAGAACACCACCGCGGCTGCGGCATAGATGAACATGCTGAGGTTGAAGTTGACCGCCTCTTTCGCATGCTCGGAAGCGAACGCGGAGCGGTCGCGTACCAGCATCCACACCCCCACTGCTGCAATGGCGCCCGCCACGCCCGCCCACAGGCTGGTCGCCATCGCGGCCACCAGGGCCGCAGCGTGTGCAGCGGCCGCCCACTGGCGGTCGGTGAGGCTCGGGGACAGGGTCTGCACGCCGGTCGCGTCGCCACCGGATTCGTAGGTGCTGGTTTCCATCGTCGACTCCCACCGGAAACAGTCCGGCATGGAAAGGAGGATGGAGGCATTGCCTGGCGATCCAAGCGGCCGGAGGCCCAATGCGGGCCAGCGGCGACGAAAGGCCGCCGGCGCGCGACGAAACGCGCAACGCCGGCGACGGGGACCGCTTACTTGATCAGGCGCAGCGCGTACGGATACCGATACGCGACGCCTTCGTTGGCCTTGATGCCCGCGAGGATGGTGAACACCAGCCACGCGATGCCGATCAGCGGCAGCAGCACCAGGCCGATCAGGATGAACGTCAACAGGAAGCCGATGAACGCGGCGATCAGCATGGTGATGTTGAAATTCAGCGCTTCCTTGCCCTGGTCGGCGGCGAAGGGAAGGGTGTCTTTCTTGACCTGCCACACCACCAGCGGGCCGATGATGTTTCCGAAGGGGATGACAACGCCGGAGAGCGCCGACAGGTGCGCGAACATCCCCCACTGCCGGTCATCGGAAGACGGCGCACCGGAAGGCACGGGAGGAGGTGCGGTGGCTTCGTTCATATCCATCTAGAGTTCCCCGGTTTTGCGCGAGCGCGCGGTTCACGAAGCATAACGCGGCCCGACGCAGGTGCCGGCCAGTCCCGCCGCCGTTGCGCGGCGCCACCGGCCGGCCATCGGCGCGATGCCGGCGACCCCGCGCCCGACCCCGCTTCAGCCGGTGCCGGCCACCGTCATGCGGCCGACCAGCATCGAACCGGTCGCGATGTGCGAACGTGGATCCACATCGTTGCCCACCGCCTCGATCGCGGCGAACACCTGCTTCAGGTTACCGGCGATGGTGACCCCGTCGACCGGATAGGCGATGCGCCCGCCCTCCACCCAGAACCCGGCCGCGCCGCGCGAGTAGTCGCCGGTGATCGGATTGGCGCCCTGCCCCATCAGTTCGGTGACCAGCAGGCCGCTGCCCATCCCTTGCATCAGTTCCTGCAGGCCTGCGGCATTCGCCCGTACCTGCAGGTTGTGCACGCCGCCGGCATTGGCGGTGGTCTGCAAACCGAGCTTGCGCGCCGAATAACTGCCCAGCAGGTAACGCTGGACGATGCCGTCGCGGACCAGCGGCGATTCGCGGGTGGCCACGCCCTCGGCATCGAACGCGGCGGAACGGAACCCCCGCGGCAGGAACGGCAACTCGTCGATGCCGAACCAGTCCGGGAACACCCGCGTCCCCACGCTGTCCAGCAGGAAACTCGCCTTGCGGTACAACGCACCCCCGGATACGGCACCGAGGTAGTGGCCAATCAGCGAACGCGCCGTCTCGGCGGCGAACAGCACCGGTACATCGCCGGTCGGCAGCGAGCGCGGCTCAAGCCGTTCCAGTGTGCGTTCCGCCGCCTTGCGGCCGACCGCGCGCGGATCCTCGAGATCGCCTTCCGCCAACGCCACGCTGTACCAACTGTCGCGCTGCATGTCCTCGCCTTCGCCGGCGATCAGCGCGCAGCCGATGCTGTACGAAGTGCTGCGCTCGGCGCCGAGGAAGCCATGCGAATTGGCGTAGACGCTGATGGTGGCTCCCGCATTCGCGGAGGCGCCATCGGACTTGCCGATCCGCGCGTCGACCTCGCGACCCGCGGCCTCCGCGGCCAGGGCGATGCCGATCGCACGGTCGGCGTCGAACGACGCCGGGTGCCACCCATCGAATTCGCGTTGGGTCGTGGCCATCAGTTCCGCGTCGGCCAGGCCGGAAGCCGGATCGTCCTCGGTGTGGCGGGCGATCGCGCAGGCCTGCGCGACCGTCGCCTGCAGGCTGTCCTCGCGCAGGTCGGCGGTGCTGGCGCTGCCCTTGCGGGTACCAAAGTACACGGTGACGGCGATGCCGCGGTCGCGGGTGGCCTCGACGGTTTCCACTTCGCCCATCCGCACGTTGACCGATAGCCCGCTGTCCTCGTTGCAGCTGACCTCGGCCTGGCTGGCACCGGACGCGCGGGCCTGCGCCAGCAACTGCTCGGCGATGCCGGACAGCCGTTGCATGCGCTCGCGGCTGTCGTCGGCGACCGGGGCGATTTCGATGGCAGGGCTGTTCAATGGCTCGCTCTTCAATGGACTATCCTGTGGCGATGCGTGGACGCGATGAAGACACCGGCGAATTCCTGAGCCCCAGTCGCAGCCAGAACCGGCGCGACGCGCTGGACGTGCTGGCGCTGGGCGAGACCCTGACCGCGTTGAGCGCGGCGCAACTGGCGCGGCTGCCGATCCCGGAGGAACTGCTGCCGCATATCCGCGAGACCCAGCGAATGACCTCGCATGGTGCGCGCAAGCGGCAACACGCATTCCTGGCCAAGCAGATGCGCCGCCAGGACGACGAGGTGCTGGATGCGATCCGCGATGCGCTGTCCAAGGATGGCGATGCCGGCAAACGCGAGACCGCCGCCCTGCATCGCGCGGAAACGGTGCGCGACGGCCTGATGGGCGACGACCGCGACATCGCGATGACCGAGCTGCTGGCCGCCCATCCCGGCGCCGACCGGCAGAAGCTGCGCCAGCTTGTGCGCAACGCGCTCGAGGAACGCAAGCGCAACAAGCCGCCGCGTGCGTATCGCGAACTGTTCCGTGAACTGCGCGAGGTGTTGGCGATCGAGGGCGACGACGTCGCGGATCCCGTGGAAGACGAGGACGCCTGAGCTCACGCCTGGGTCCCGCCCACCGTCAGCTCCGAGATCAGCAGCGAGGGCTGGCCCACGCAGACCGGTAGCGACTGCCCGTCCTTGCCGCAGATGCCGACGCCGTTGTCCAGGGCCATGTCATGGCCGACCATCGCGACCTTCTGCATGGTCTCCGGCCCGTTGCCGATCAGGGTCGCCCCCTTCACCGGCGCGGTGACCTTGCCGTCCTCGATCAGGTAGGCCTCGGTGGCGGTGAACACGTACTTGCCGCTGGTGATGTCGACCTGGCCGCCGCCGAAGTTCACCGCGTACAGGCCGCGCTTCACCGAGCGGATCATCTCCTCGGGATCGTGGGTGCCGGCGCGCATGTAGGTATTGGTCATCCGCGGCATGGTCAGGTGCGCGAAGGATTCGCGGCGGCCGTTGCCGGTCGGCGCCATGCCCATCAGCCGCGCGTTGAGCGTGTCCTGCATGTAGCCGACCAGGATGCCGTCCTCGATCAGCGTCGTGCACGAGGTCGGCGTGCCTTCGTCGTCGATGTTGAGCGAGCCGCGGCGTCCGTCCAGGGTGCCGTCATCGACGATGGTCACGCCCTTCGCCGCGACG
The DNA here is from genome assembly GCF_041919455.1 of Thermomonas sp. GTDB lineage: Bacteria > Pseudomonadota > Gammaproteobacteria > Xanthomonadales > Xanthomonadaceae > Thermomonas. The sequence goes on along the minus strand of NZ_JAYRTQ010000006.1, from coordinate 60,683 downwards.
CGCTGGCCGATGCGGCCGGCATACGTCGACGTGCCCTTGCGGTTGAAGTCGCCCTCCAGCCCGTGGCCGACCGCCTCGTGCAGCAGCACGCCGGGCCAGCCGGGGCCGAGCACCACCGGCATCGTGCCCGCCGGCGCATCGATCGCGTCGAGGTTCACCAGCGCCTGGCGCAGCGCCTTCCGTGCGAACTTCTCCGGCTTGTCGTCGGCCAGCAATTGCTCGTACGAGTAGCGCCCACCGAATCCGGCGAATCCGGATTCGCGGCGGCCGTTCTGCTCGACGATGACCTGGATGTTCATCCGCACCAGCGGACGCACGTCGCCGGCCAGGACGCCATCGCTGCGCGCCACCAGCACGGTGTCCACGCCGCCGCTCAGGCTCACCATCGCCTGCTGCACGCGCGGATCCAGTGCGCGCACCAGCGCATCCACGCGCCGCAGCAAGGCGACCTTGGCCTCGTTGGCGAACGCATCGACCGGATCCAACGCGGGATACAACTGCCGTCCACTGTTGCGCGCCAGCGCCTGCCCGGCATGCTGGCGACCGTCGCGCGCGATCGCCCGCGCCGACTGCGCCGAGGCGATCAACGCCGCGGCATCGAGGTCGTCCGAATAGGCGAAGCCGGTCTTCTCGCCGGAGATCGCGCGCACGCCCACGCCCTGCTCGATCGCATGCGCGCCGTCCTTGACGATGCCGTCCTCCATGCTCCAGCTCTCGCGGCGGGTGTGCTGGAAATACAGGTCGCCGAAGTCGATGCCCGGGCCCAGCAGGGTGCCGAAGGCGCGCTGCAGCGCGTCGGTGTCCAGGCCGGTCGGAGCCAGCAAGCGTGATTCGGCGATGGCGAGTGCGTTCATGCGTCCTGCTTCGGAATGCGTTGCAACGAGATGGCGACGGCGCGGCGGGGATCAACCCGGCGCATCGGGCGCGGCTTGCGGCTTGGGCGAGTCGCGGCGCGCGCTGACTTCGACCTTGGGCGCAGCCCATGGCCCGGTGATGCGATAGGTCTTCGCGCCGAGTCCCTGCAATGGCTTGTCCAGCACCGCATTGGCGACCGCGCCGACCGCCGCACCGACCGGGCCGCCGGCAAGGGCACCGACCGCGGTCAGCAGGCCACCGGATTTCGGCAGCACGTCCACGGTCTGGTCGAAGCGTTGCGTGCGCAGGTCGGCGCTGCCGCGCACCAGGATGTCGGCGGCCGGCCCCTTGATCGCGATGTTGTCGCTGCGCGCAGTCGCATTGGCCAGGCGTATGTCGCCGGTGATGCTGTCGAAGGCGAAGCCCTTGTCGAAGAAGTCGCGGAAGTCCAGGGTCAGGCGGCGCGGCAACTGGCCGATGCCGAGCAGGCCGAGCACGCGGCCCGCGCCCGGCTCGATCTCCAGCAGGCGACCGTCGCGCGCGTCCAGGCGCAGGCTGGCCTGCAGGGTCAGTGGATCCAGCGCATCCGGGCCGCCATGCCAATCGGCATCGACCTGCAGCGTGCCCTTGCCGCCACCGACCTGGCCGCCCAGCGACAGGCCGGCGAGCAACGCGCCGAAGTCGTCGCTGTCGACGCCCAGCGCCAGCCGGGTGCGGGCTGCGACGCCCCGGCCTGTCCACGTGCCGGTCGCGGACAGGCGCTGCTTGCCGCCGCGGGTGGTGAATTCGTCCATGCGCAGGCCGCCCGCCACCGGCGTGCTGCGGAAGCGCGCCTGCCCCAGTGCGGCCTCACCGATGCGCAGGTCGCCGACATCGAACAGCAGCGGCGGGAGCTTGCCCGGGTCGAACGGGGAGACCTCGGCGGGCACGTCGCTGGCGACCGTTGCCGACGGCCGGGCGGTCGCCGCGCGCAAGCCGCCGAATCCGGGGCCACTGCGCGGCGGCATCGTCCAGTGCAGGCGCTCGAAGCGACCGGCCACGGTTGCGCCGTCTTCCTTCGGCACCAGTAGCGACCCCGCCAGCGTGGGCGCCTGCACCAGCACGGCGGTGCCGCGCGGCGCCGGCACCACCAGCACGCGCGCATCGGGGAACTGCGTGCCCAGCAGGCGCAGTTGCGCCGCAGTGACGTCGATCCGGCGCAGCGACAAGCCCTCGCCGCCACGATCACCGGCGATCACCCCGATCCAGTCCAGCGCATCCACGCGGGTGGCACGCCCGCCGACCACGAGACCCTCGGCGGGTGGTGCCTCGGCACGGGGGCCACCCATTTGCACGGCAACACCCGTCGAAGTGCCACGGGTCCGGCTGCGCAGCGACAGCAGGTTGCCCAGGGTCACTTCGACCTCGCCTTCTTCCAGTGGCAGGCGCAGGTCGACGCTGGCCGCCAGCGCCTGGCCGCGTGGCTTGCGCACGGGCTCCGGCAAATCGAGTTCGGTGCCGGCCAGGCTGGAACGCAATTGCAGGCGACCGGCCATCGCGCCCTGCGCCGCATTGCGCGGGATGCCCAGCGTCACCGTCCACGCCGAACTGCCGGCCACGTGCGGCTTCAGCCAGGCCAGGCTGCCGGCCTTGTCGAGCAGTCCGTCGATGTCGACCTGCGCGTCCAGCTCGCCCTCGAACGCATGCGCCGGATCGCGCACATGCGGGCCTGCCCGCAAGGCCAGCACGCCCGGCGTGCCCTCGTGGCGCACCTGCAGGCCTTCGGCGGCGAACCCGCCCTTGTCGTAACGGATATCGCCGCGGACCTGGTCGAAGGCGAGCTTCCAGCGTTCGTCGCGCAGGGTCGCGCCGGACAACACCACGTCGCCGTGGATGTCGTGCGGTGGCGGTTTGTCATGGTGGAACGGCAGCAGCATGTGGAACTGCGCATGCGCCGGCCCGGCCACGCGCAGGCTGTCCATGCTCGCGCCGTAGGATTTCTGCAACGGGCTGGCGCGCAACAGGCCGAGGAAGTCCCTGGCATCGCCTGCCGCCGCGGCATCGACGGTCAGCTCGGCGCGCCCGAAGCGGGCGATGCCGGCCTTGAACGCCGGGACCGGCACGCCTGCAATCCGGCTGCGTCCCGCCACGGTGAAACCGTCGGCCTCGAAGCGGATGTCGGCTTCCATGTGTTCGGCAGCGGGCCAGTCCGGCTGGAACTTCAACGTACCGTCGCGCATCTTCGCGTCGACCCGGAACACACCGGCGCCATGCCGACCGGCCTCGGTGCGGAACGGCCAATCATCGAGATCGCCGGCGACCACCGCATGGATGTCGTGCAGGCTGCCGCCTTTCAGCGCCGCGTCCAGCCACTGCACGGTCGACTTCGGCATGAGGTGATGCACCCAGAAGCCGTGCGCCAGCGAGACCTGCGCGGTGCCCAGGTCAGCCGCCAGATCCAGCCGCGGACGCGTACCATCGTTCGGGAACCCCAGTCCGCCACGCACCTTCACCTGCAGGTCCGGATTGACCAGCGCCAACCCGGCGGTGCGCACGCTCCAACCCTTGCCCTCGCGCCAGGCCACGGCCTCGCCGTCGGCGTTGAACTCGTGGACCACGCCGAAGCCGGCCGGCCAGTCGAATGCGAACGTGGCCTGCGGGTCGAAGCGCAGGCGCACGCCGTCGGCATCGCCCTGCAACCACCCATTCACGCCGCGCATGCCCGGTGCATTGCCGACCGGCGCGAAATGCAGGCCGCGGATCCGTGCGCTTGCAGAGACCGCACCACCGCGTACGCCATGAACGTCGACGTCTTCCAGCACCGCGCCGGCGGACGACGCCTGCAACCAGCCGCGCATCCCCGCAGGTAACGCATCGCCCAGTGCGAGCAGTTGCAGCAACGGCGCGGCATCGATGCGGCGCGCCTGCAAGCCGAAGCGTTGCCCGCCGCTGACGACCACGCCGTCCATCACCTGTTCGGCATCGCCCGCGCCGAGTCGCAGGCGTGCGGCCCTGGCCTGCCATTGGCGCACCGTGCCGCTCCAGCGTGCGTCCAGCGCGACCTGGCCAAGCGCCTGCGTGAGTGGCGGCTGGCCTGCAGCGGAGGCCACGCCGCGCACGATCACGTCCTCCAGCGTGGCTGCGGCACGGATGCCCACGATCCGGTGCGCCTGCAACGTGCCCCACGCCTGCAATCGTCCAGTCCCCGAGGCAGGCACGATGCCGGCCAGGTCGAAACTGCCGGCGAATTCGCGCAGGTCCGCGCGGCGCGTGCCCGCGTACACCCGGCCATCGCCACTGCCGCGGTCGTAATCCAATGCCGCCGACAGCGGGGTCGCGCCATTGCGCAGCCAGGCCTGCGCGCCGACGCGGATGCGCGCGCCGTCCACGCGCATGCGCAGGTCGATGCGTGGCACTCGCACATCCAGACCGAGTTCCGGCGCCGAGACATGCAGGCGCGCATGCGAGACCTGCAATTCGCCGAGACGCTCGAGCGTCTCGAAGGGATCGCCGCCGGCCTGCTGCTGGCCGGGCAATCCGCGCACGCTCCACAGGCCCGCCGCATCGCGCTGCAGGACCAGGTCCAGCCCGCGCACGCGCAATTCGGTGAACGAACGCCCGGGCAACAGGCCCGCATATTGCGCGACGAGGATTTCGGCATCGCCGATGCGCAACGGGTTCCCGGCATCGCCGATGCGCAGGTTGTCGAGCCGCAGCAAGGGCCCGCGACGCGTCCATTCTGTTTCCACGCCGTCGAAAGCGACCTTGCCCTGCACGCGCGCACCGAGCCAGGCGGCGACCTGGTCGGGATGGCGCTCGACCAGGGGCAGCAACTGGCTGCCGATGCCGTTGCCCAGCGCGAGCAGCACCAACGCCGCGGCCAGCGCATACCACGCACCGCGGCGCAGTAGGCGCCAGCGTCGACGGACGGGCGTGGTCATCGCTCTCGCCGATGGGGCCGGAGCGACAGTGTGCTTCCGCCGCTCCATCCAGTCGTCCAGGACTGATGTCGCGGGTGCGGCCCATCCATGGGCCGCTCTGCAGCACACTGTCGCTCCGGCCCCATCGTCCAGGCCTTCATCGCAATCGCATCAGAGCAATACGACATCGAACTGCTCCTGCATGTATTGCGCATCCGCCTGGAAGCGGATCGACTTGCCCAGGAACTCTTCGAGTTCCGCCACCGCGGTGGATTCCTCGTCGGTGATGCGCGCCACCACTTTCGGCGAGGCGATCACCAGCAGGCGCGCGGCATCGAACTGGCGCACCGCGCGGACGATCTCGCGGAACACTTCGTAAGTCACCGTCTCCGCCGTCTTCACCGTGCCGCGGCCACTGCATTCGTGGCAGGGCTCGCTCAACTGGCGCTCCAGGCTTTCCACGGTGCGCTTGCGGGTCATCTCCACGAGGCCCAGCGGCGAGAAGTCGTACACCGTGGTCTTGGCGTGGTCGCGGGCCAGCTGCTTTTCCAGCGTGCGCAGCACCTGCCGGCGATGCTCGGCATCCACCATGTCGATGAAGTCGATGATGATGATCCCGCCCAGGTTGCGCAGCCGCAGCTGGCGCGCCACCGCCTGGGCCGCCTCCAGGTTGGTGCGGTACACCGTCTCCTCGAGGTTGCGCTGGCCGAGGAAGGAACCGGTGTTGACGTCCACCGTGGTCATCGCCTCGGTCTGGTCGATCACCAGGTAACCGCCCGATTTCAGCGGCACTTCCTTCTCCAGCGCATGCTGGATTTCGTCTTCCACGCCGTACATGTCGAAGATCGGGCGCGCGCCGGAATAGTGTTCGATCTTTTCCGCGAGTCCAGGCATGTATTGCGCGGCGAATTCGCGCAGGCGCTCGCAGGTTTCGCGCGAATCGACCTTGACCTTCTCCACGTCGCGGCGGATCAGGTCGCGCACCGCGCGCAGCGGCAGGCTGAGGTCCTCGTACACGCAGCTGCCGACCTGGGCGGTGGCCGAGGTCGCCTCGACCAGGTCCCAGGCGCGCTTGAGGTAGGCGATGTCCTCGGCCAGCGCCTCGGCCGGCTGGCCTTCGGCATTGGTGCGGACGATGTAGCCGTAGGCGCTGCCGGGCCGCGCCAGTTCGGTCATCAAGGCCTTCAGGCGTGCACGCTCGTCGTCGTCCTCGATGCGCGCGGAAATACCCAGCACGCGCGAGCGCGGCAACAGCACCATGTAGCGCGACGGGATGCTGATCTGGGTGGTCAGCCGCGCGCCCTTACTGCCGATCGGATCCTTGACCACCTGCACCACGATCTCGGCGCCGTCGCGCAGCAATTCGGTGATCGGCACCTGCACCTGCATCGGCGGCGCGGCCTGCGCGTCGTCGACTTCGCCTGCGTCCAGCTGCGCGCTGCGGAAGATGTCGTTGGCGTGCAGGAAGGCCGCACGGTCCAGGCCGATGTCGACGAAGGCCGCCTGCATGCCGGGCATCACCCGCTGCACCTTGCCCTTGTAGATGTTGCCGACCACGCCGCGCTGGCTGCCGCGCTCGATGTGCAGCTCCTGCAGCATGCCGTTCTCGACCACCGCGACGCGGGTCTCGCGCGGGGTCACGTTGACCAGCAACTCTTCACTCATGAGGGCAGGCACTCATGCGGCGATGCCGAAGTCGCGCAGCAGCCGCGCGGTCTCGAACATCGGCAGGCCCATCACCCCGCTGAAACTGCCGGACAGGTGTTCGATATGCGATTCGAAGCGCCCCTGGATCGCATACGCACCGGCCTTGCCCTGCCATTCGCCGGACGCGAGGTAGGTGGCGACGGCGTCATCGTCGAGCGCAGCAACGGTGACCTGCGAAGTCGACACCGCCTGCACCTCGCGCGCGGCCGAGACCAGCGAGACCGCGGTGATCACTTCATGGGTGCGGCCCGACAGCGTGCGCAGCATCGAAGCGGCATCGTGGGCATCGGCCGGTTTGCCGAACACGCGACCGTCCAGGATCACCTCGGTATCGGCGCCCAGGACCACTGCGCCCGGCACCGCGACCACCTGCAGCAGGCCGGCGCCGGCCTTCTCGCGGGCAACCCGGCGCACGTACTCGGAGGCGGCCTCGTCAACCCCCTGGCGCTCGGGGATGTCGAGGTCGATGATGCCGAAGTCCAGCCCGAGACGGGCAAGCAATTCGGCGCGTCGGGGCGAGCGCGAGGCAAGATGCAGCATGGTCGGGAGTCTAACCCGCGGCCATGTCCGGGCCATGCCTGCAACCCCGTTCCGGCTCACCACGCGTTCACTCCCGCCACGAGCGTTCACCTGGCACCCACCATGCCTCGCGCACGCTTCCCCCGCATCGATTCGGAGTCCACCATGATCCTGCGTCCCCTGTTCCTCGCCCTCTCCCTGGCCATCGCCGTGCCCATGGCCGCCAACGCACAGACATCGCCCGATATCGCCATCGCCTCGCCGCAGGGCACGTTGCTGTCGGTGTCGGCCTCCGCCGATGCCACCCGCGCGCCCGACGTCGCCACCATCTCCACCGGCGTGGTCACCCAGGCCGCGGACGCCCATGCGGCGATGCGCGCCAACGCCGTGCAGATGGACAAGGTGATGGCGGCGATCCGCGCCGCCGGCATCGCCGAACGCGACATCCAGACCGCCGGCATCAACCTCAATCCGCAGTACAAGTACGTGGAGAACCAGCCGCCGAGCATCGTCGGCTACCAGGCCAGCAACACGGTCAACGTGAAGGTGCGCGACCTGTCCAAGCTGGGCAAGGTGCTGGATGCGTTCGTCGCCAATGGCGCCAACCAGATCAACGGGCCGAGCTTCGAGGTCGACAAGCCCGACGAGGCCTACGACGAGGCACGCCTGGCCGCGTTGAAGAAGGCGCAGGCGCGTGCCGACACCTATGCCGCCGCACTCGGCATGAAGGTGCGTCGCATCGTCAGCATCAACGAAGGCGGCGCCAGCTTCCCGCGACCGATGCCGATGATGCGGGCGATGGCCGCGGACGGGTTCGCCAAGGAGACCTCGGTGTCGCCGGGCGAGGCATCGTTGTCGGTGAGCATCGACGTGGTCTTCGAGCTGGGGCGCTGAGATGACCACGCGCAAGGACAGCGACGCCGCCAGCGTGCCGACCGCCTCCCCGGAGCCGGAATGCAATACCGGCTACGCGGAACCGAAGCCCAGGGACAAGGCGCAGGCGCAGATCCCGGGTGCCAAGCCCGAGCCGGATCCCGAGGAAGGTGGCCTGGAACACGATCCCGATCCCGCGCCCTGAGCCAGCTGCAAGCCGCCAACGATGCCCGCTATGCGCGGGCATCGTTGTATCCGGGGCAAAAACACGAACGAGAGTCATTGCCATTTGTCGGCAGCCGCATGCCGGTCGTCGCCCGCCGATTGCCAATGCGCCGGCGTACGGCGCAGCGTCGAGGCGTGCATCGGATCGGCCTCGACCCCACTCCCGGCATTGGCCCGTTGCATGGACTACCCACCTGACAGGAGGTTGACCATGGCCCGCACGCATCCCCTCGCATCGTTTCGCCCCGCCGGTTTCGCCCTGCTCAAGCCCGCCTCCAGGCCGCAGCTCGACGCGGCCCGCATCGTCACCCTCAGCGGCACCATCGCGGTCAACGCGCTGGCCATGGGCCTGCTGATGATGCCGATGACCTTGCCTGCACCGCTGCCTCTACCCGATGAAAAGCCGGTGACACCCCTCCCGGACTGGATCAGGCGGGATCCGCTACCGCCGATCAAGGTTCCGGTCGTCCAGCAGCAACCGACACCACCCACCACGCAGCCGGTGCGCCAGCAAACCATCGCCCAGCAACCGACAGCCGTTGCGACGCCGGTGCTGACTGATGGCGCGACCGAACAGGCCATCGAAAGCACTGTCGTTGATACCGGTCCGGTCGGTGACATCGCCCCGATCGCCACTGGCCCGGCACCGGTGCAGCTCGAGTACCGTTCGGCTCCGGCGCCGACCTATCCGAAAATGGCGATGAAGCGCGGCCTCACCGGCACGGTGCTGCTGCAGGTCCTGGTCGGCATCGACGGACGGCCGCTGGAAGTCACGGTGGCGCAGAGCAGCGGCCATCGCGAACTGGACGAAGCGGCACGCGCGCAGGTGCTGAAGCGCTGGAGCTTCCAGCCGGCGACGAAGGAAGGCAAGGCCGTGCAGGCGATCGGGATGGTGCCGATCGAGTTCGCGCTGCGCTGATTGCGAGCACTCGATGACCTCAACGCCCGCATCGATGATGCGGGCGTTGTTCGTTCAGGCCCTGTGGTATGGGTGGTTCGCCAGCAACGCCGCGGCGCGGTAGACCTGCTCGGCCAGCACCAATCGCACCAGCATGTGCGGCAACGTCAGCGGTCCGAGCGACCAGGTTTCGTCGGCGCGCGCAATGACCTCGGGGGCATGGCCCTCGGGGCCGCCGATCAGGAAGGCGAGATCCTGGCCGCGCCCGCGCCAGTGCTCCAGGCGCACTGCGAGCTGCTCGGACGAATGCGGCTTGCCGCGACCATCCAGCGCGACAACGAAACCATTCTTCGGCAGCGCCGCGAGCACGCGCGCGCCTTCGTCGCTCATCGCCCGCGCGGTGTCACGGCCCTTGCCACGCACGCCGGGTTCGACCTCGACCAGCTCCAGTGGCAGCCAGTGCGACAGGCGCTTCTGGTATTCCGCGAAACCCTGCGCCACCCATGCGGGGGCGCGTTCGCCGACGGCGATCAGGCGGGCTTTCATCCAAAGAAGCCTCCCCTCAAGGGGAAGCAATCGAAACGCAGCCCGTCTCAGGACTCGGACGAAATGTAGTCCGGATGCTGGTCGCCGACGGTCCACAGGCGCTCCAGCGCGTAGAACTCGCGCACCCGCGGCAGCATCACGTGGACCACCACATCGCCAAGGTCGACCAGCACCCATTCGGCCTCGCGCTCGCCTTCCACGCCCAGCGGCATGACGTCGAGCTTCTTGGCGAAGCGCACCACTTCGTCGGCGATCGACTTCACGTGGCGGGTGGACGTACCGGAGGCCACGACCATGTAATCGCAGACGCTGCTCTTGCCGCGCACGTCGATCTCCACCGCATCCTTGGCCTTCAGCTCCGCCAGCGCGTCGTGCACGGTCTTGAGCAGCGTTTCCACCGGCGGTGGCGGGGTGGGCAGGCTGGTCTTGATGACGTGGGCAGTGGTGGTCAAGGGTGCGGGCTCGATGAGGGACGGACGGCGTGCGGCGGCCAGTATACCGGCGGGGTCGCGGTAGAGGCCGTGACGGACGATATAGCCCGCCACCGCCGGATGTACCCAATCCTCCCACCGCTGGCCACTGGCGATGCGCCGGCGCAGCTCGGTCGAGGACTCCGGCCGCAGGTCCGGAAGCGGCAATAGCGCGATGCCGCCATGCGCCGACGACGCCAACGCACCGACCGGCCGCTGGCGCTGTTCGACCAGCGTGGCGACCTCGGGAGCGTCGGCATGCAGGGCGACCAGGTCGATGTCGGCACCGGGACGCTGCACCACCAGCAGGTGTGCACGCTCGAACAACTCGCGCCAGCGATGCCAGGTGTGCAGCTGGCGCAGCGAATCGCCGCCGACCAGCCAGGCCAGCGGCGCGACGGCACCGAATTCAGCGCGCAACTCGCCCAGCGTATCGACGCTGTACGACGGTCCGGCGCGATGCAGCTCGCGGCGGTCCACGATCAGGCCGGGTTCGCCGGCGATGGCGAGTTCCAGCATCGCCGCGCGCTGGTCGGCATTCGCGCCGGTCACCGCTTTGTGCGGCGGATCGCGCGCGGGCAACAGGGCGACCTCGGCCTGCAAGGTGTCGCGGGCGGCGCGGGCGATGGCGACGTGGCCGTCGTGCACCGGGTCGAAGGTGCCGCCGTAGAAGATCCGCAACGGTTGCGCGCTCACGATGCCAGCAGGCGCACCGCGCCCGGTTCGGCCACGGCGAGCAGCAGGCGTTCCAGTTGCTGCCAGGCATCGGCGGACTCTTCGCCCAGGCGCACACGGCCCTTGGAGATACGGTCGACCTTGCCGGCCTCGACCAGCATGCGTTGCCAGCGTTCCGGGGGATGCCGCTTCAGCGCGCGCGTATAGACCGCTTGTTTCGATTCCCAGACGCGCTGCGCCTTGAATTCGGCGGCGAGGTTGCGCGCGCGCGACAACGCGGCGACGGTGTTCAGTTCCTTGACCACCATGCCCATCAGCGCGGGAATGGCCTCGCCTTCCGCCTGCAACCCGGCGACCATCCGCGACACCTGCGCAGGCTGTCCGTTCAATGCGGCATCGACCAGGCGGAACACATCGAAGCGCGCCGAATCGGCGACCAGTGATTCCATCTTCGCCACATCGAGCACGGCCGATGCGCCACTCGCATCACGCTCCAGCAGCAGGGCGAGCTTGTCGACTTCCTGCGCCGCAGCCAGCAGGTTTCCTTCGACCCGTTGCGCAAGCCGTGCCACCGCATCGGGTGCGGCCTTGACCCCGCGACTACGCAGGCGCGCACCTATCCAGCCAGTGAGTTCGTGCGGCTTGACCGGCCAGGCAATGCAGGCATGGCCGGCGCGGGTGATCGCCTCGCTCCACTTGCCGCCGTGCGAGCGCGACCACTCGCCGGCGACCACCAGCAGGACCACGTCGGAGGGTGGCGATGCGCACAGCCCGGCGATCAGCTTGGCGCCCTCGGTGCCGGGCTTGCCGGTGGGCAGGCGCACTTCGACCAGGCGCCGGCTGGCGAACAGGCTGGGCGCGTTGATCGCGGCGTCCAGCGCATCCCAGTCGGCATCGCGGCCTTCCATGTCGTGGACTTCGCGCTCGTCGATGCCTTGTGCGCGTGCGGCAGTGCGCACGGCATCGGCGGCTTCCAGGACCAGCAGGGTTTCGCTGCCGGCGACCAGGTAGGCAGGCCGCAACGACTCGCCGGCGAGTTGCGCGGCGAAGCGATCGACGTTCAGTTCCATGGCAAAAGACGAAAAGGGGTCAGAGTGAATTTTGCGCAGATGGCGGTCGGCTTTCGCGGAAAAGGCCGTCGCAAAACTTCACTCTGACCCCTTTTCGTTGCCCTTTTTGCTCACTGCGCAGCGGCGGCCGGCTTGGAGGCGGCATCGACGCGGCGCAGGATCGCTGCCGCCATGTCGCGGCGCAGTTCGCGCACCAGCAGTTCGCGCTCGCTGGCCTTGCCGATCGAATCCACCGCCGGGGCCAGGTAGTCGCGGGCCAGCTCCACCGCCTGTTGCGGCACTGCCGCAGTGCCATCGGCGCGACGCATGCTGAAGATCACCGCATAGCGCAGCGAGAACTCCTGTGCACGGCCGAACTGGTCATGGCTGATCGGGGTGTCGGCCCATTGCTCGGAGATCACCTGCAGGGTCGCGACATCCGCGGTGGCATCGGCTGCGGCGGCCTCTGCGCCGGCGCGCTTGAGGCCATCGGCCAGTAACTCGCCGAGCGGACTGTACGGATCGGACGCCAGCACCCGCACCGGGCCGAGGTTCTCCGGCAGGTTCAGGGCATTGCGCAGGTGGAAACCGCAGCCGGTGAGCAGCGCGGTGGCAAGGGCGAGTGCGGCGAGGCGTCGGGTCATGGCGGCAGTCTAAGCGATCGGCTTGGCGAAGTCGGCGGGGCTCAGCCCGCCACCACGATGTTCACTATCTTGCCCGGCACCACGATGACCTTGCGGATCTCCTTGCCGGTGACGAAGGTGGCGACGTGCGGATCGGCCAAGGCAGCGGCCTCGACCACTTCGCGCGCCGTGTCCGGGGCGACCTCGATGGTCCCGCGCAGCTTGCCGTTGACCTGCACCGCCAGGGTCAGCGCATCGCGGACCAGCGCAGCCGGATCGGCCTGCGGGAACGGCACATCCTCCAGCAGCGTCTCCGCATGGCCCAGCGCCTGCCACAGCGCATGGCTGACGTGAGGGGTGATCGGGTTGAGCAGCAGGACGATGGCCTCGAACGCCTCGTGGCGCACCGCGCGGCCCTGGTCGCACGTGTCGGCGAACTTGTTGACCGCGTTGAGCAGTTCCATGAGCGCGGCAATCGCCGTGTTGAAGCTATGGCGGCGGCCGTAGTCGTCGCCGACCTTCTGGATCGCCTCGTGGATCTGCCGGCGCAGGGTCTTCTGCGCGGCGTCCAGCGCGTTCGGGTCGACTTCGGGATGGTCGGGCTGGACCACGTGCGCATGCACGTCGCGCCACAGGCGGCGCAGGAAGCGCGCCATGCCTTCCACGCCGGCATCGCTCCATTCCAGCGACTGCTCCGGCGGCGCGGCGAACATCGAGAACAGGCGCACGGTGTCCGCGCCGTACTTGTCGACCAGCACCTGCGGATCGACGCCGTTGTTCTTCGACTTCGACATTTTCTCGGTGCCGCCGATCAGCACCGGCAGGCCATCGACCAGCGACTTCGCGCCGGTGATGCGCATGCGCTCGTCATGCTCGATCTCGACGTCGGCCGGATTGATCCATTCCTTCGCGCCAAGCTCGTCCTCGCGATAGAAGGTATCGGCGATGACCATGCCCTGCGTCAGCAGGCGCGTGGCCGGCTCGTCGCTCTGCACCAGCCCGGCGTCGCGCAGGAGCTTGTGATAGAAGCGGAAATACATCAGGTGCAGGATCGCGTGCTCGATGCCGCCGATGTACTGGTCGACCGGCAGCCAGTAATTGGCTCGCTCGTCGACCATGTCGCTGGCGCCCGGCGAAGTGTAGCGCGCGTAGTACCAGCTCGACTCCATGAAGGTGTCGAAGGTGTCGGTTTCGCGCTCGGCCGCAGCGCCGCATTGCGGGCAGGTGGTCTTGCGCCATTCGGGGTCGGACTTGATCGGCGAATGCACGTCGCCCGAGGCAAACGCATCGGCCACGTCCTCCGGCAGCAACACCGGCAACTGGTCTTCCGGCACCGGCACCGAGCCGCATGCGGCGCAATGGATCACCGGGATCGGGCAGCCCCAGTAACGCTGGCGGCTCACGCCCCAGTCGCGCAGGCGGAAATTGACGCGGCGAGCGCCGGTACCTTCGGCCTCGAATCTCGCGGCGAGCGCATCGAACGCGGCATCGAACTCCATGCCGTTGTAGTCGCCGGAGTTGATCAGGAAGCCGCGCTCGGTCTGCGCACCTTCTTCCTCGATGCGGCGGAAATAATCGCGCACCACTGCAACGGCGGCATCGATCTCGACCACGTCGATCGCCGCGTGCCCGCCCAGCGCGACCGCCATCGGGTCGTCGTGCTCGGCCACGTGCGAGGACATTTCCTGCAGCGCGTCGCGCACCGCGTCATCGACGATCACCGGCTTCACCGGCAAGCCATAGGCCTTGGCGAATTCCCAGTCGCGCTGGTCGTGCGCCGGCACCGCCATCACCGCGCCGGTGCCGTAGCCCATCAGCACGAAGTTGGCGACATAGACGGGGACGTCCTCGCCGGTGACCGGATGGATCGCCCACAGGCCGGTGGCCATGCCGCGCTTTTCCTGGGTCTCCAGTTCGGCTTCGGACACGCCGCCCTGCTTGAGGTCGGCCAGGAACGCGGCCAGTTCCTGGTTGCCTTCGGCAGCCTTCAGCGCCAGCGGGTGTTCGCCGGCGACGCTGATGAAGGTCACGCCCATCAACGTGTCCGGACGGGTCGTGAACACCGTCAGCGGCTCCGATTCACCATCGACACGGAACTGGATTTCCAGGCCTTCGCTGCGGCCGATCCAGTTGCGCTGCATGGTCTTGACCGAATCCGGCCAGCCGTCGAGCGTGTCCAGTTCATCCAGCAGTTGCTGCGCGTAATCGGTGATGCGCAGGAACCACTGCGGGATCTCGCGCTTCTCGACCAGCGCGCCGGTGCGCCAGCCGCGGCCGTCGATCACCTGCTCGTTGGCCAGCACCGTCTGGTCGACCGGATCCCAGTTCACCACAGAATTCTTGCGGTAGGCCACGCCCTTCTTCAGCAGGCGCACGAACATGCGCTGCTCGTGCATGTAGTAATCCGGCTTGCAGGTGGCGAACTCGCGGCTCCAATCGATCGCGTAACCCAGCGACTGCAACTGCGCGCGCATGTGTTCGATGTTGGCGTAGGTCCACTTGGCCGGCGCGGTCTTGTTCTTGATCGCGGCGTTTTCGGCGGGCAGGCCGAACGCATCCCAACCCATCGGCTGCAGCACGTTGTGCCCGGTCATCCGCTTGTGCCGGCTGATCACGTCGCCGATGGTGTAGTTGCGCACGTGGCCGACATGCAGCGCACCGGACGGATACGGCAGCATCGACAGGCAGTAGTACTTCGGCTTGGTGGACTGCTCGCTCACCTCGAAGGCGCGGGTGCTGGCCCAGAACGACTGGGCGGCGGATTCGACGGTGCGGGGATCGTAGGAAACGGGTTCGGACACGGCGGAAAACTTGCGAAAACGGGCCGGACAGCCTACCGCAGCCCCCCTCCAGCCGCCATGCGTGGCACCATCCGGCAACTTCCAGGGGGAATCGCCATGCGCCATCGCCTGCTCGCCGTTACCGTCCTGTCCATGCTGGCCGTGCCCACGTTCGCCGCCGACGCGCCCGCCGGCACCGCGCTCCATTGCGGCAAGCTGTTCGACAGCCGCAGCGGCAAGCTGCTGGGCGCGCATACCGTGGTGGTGCGCAACGGCAAGGTCGCCGAAGTGCTGGCCGGCCGCGCCGAAGCGGTGGCGGATGCGACCAGCATCGACCTGTCGGATCGCACCTGCATGGCCGGCTGGACCGACCTGCACGTGCATCTGGGCCAGCAATCCAGTGCGCAGAGTTATTCCGAGGGCTTCCGCCTGGACCCGGTGGATTTCGCTTTCCGCAGTGTGGGGTATGCCGAAAAAACCCTGCTGGCCGGCTTCACCAGCGTACGCGACCTCGGCGGCGGAATCAGCCCGCACCTGCGCGACGCGATCAACCAGGGCCAGCTGAAAGGTCCGCGGATCTGGGCCGCGGGCAAGTCCATCGCCACCACCGGCGGCCATGGCGATCCCAGCAACGGCTTGAACGACCAGCTCGCGCACCTGGTCGGCCCACCCGGCCCCACCGAGGGCGTGATCAATTCCATCGAGGACGCCCGCCAGGCGGTCCGCCAGCGCTACAAGGACGGCAGCGACGTGATCAAGATCACCGCCACCGGCGGCGTGCTGTCCTACGCGAAATCGGGCGACGCGCCGCAGTTCACCGTCGACGAAGTGAAGGCGGTGGTCGATACCGCCAAGGACTACGGCTACCGCGTGGCCGCGCATGCGCATGGCGAGGAAGGCATGTATCGCGCGGTCGCCGGCGGGGTGACCAGCATCGAGCACGGCAGCTACATGAGCGATCGGGTGATGGCGCTGATGAAGCAGAAAGGCACCTGGTACGTGCCCACCATCTCCGCTGGCCGCTTCGTGGCGGAGAAGGCGAAGATCGATGGCTACTACCCGGAGATCGTTCGCCCCAAGGCGGCGCGGATCGGCGCGATGATCCAGGACACCGCGGCCAAGGCCCATCGCAACGGGGTCAGGATCGCGTTCGGCACCGACCAGGGCGTGGGCCCGCACGGCGACAACGCCCGCGAGTTCCTCTACATGGTCGAGGCCGGCATCCCCGCCGCGAAAGCCTTGCAGGCGGCGACGATCCACGCCGCCGAAGTGCTCGGCGTGGACGACCAGGGCGTGGTCGAGGCCGGCAAGCGCGCCGACATCATCGCCATGCCGGGCGACCCGCTGGCCGACATCGGCAATGTGATGAAGGTCGATTTCGTGATGAAGGACGGCGCGGTGTACCGGACGCCCGTGCGATGAACCTGGAGTGGGTCGGCTTCCTGGCGGCCGCGTGCACCACGCTGTCGTTCGTGCCGCAGGCGGTGAAGACCATCCGCACCCGCGACACCTCCGGCATCTCGCTGTGGATGTACGTGGTGTTCACCTTCGGCATCGCCTGCTGGTTCGGCTACGGGCTGTACCTGATGTCGTGGCCGATGATCCTCTCCAACGCGGTGACCTTCGTGCTGTCGTCGACGATCCTCGGGATGAAGCTCAAGTACGGCTGAGCCGCCACGCGGCCAGCAACCACCAGCCGAACCACAACGCGAAGGCCAGCCGCTGCGCCAGGCCCACCCACAGGCCGATCGGTGCCAGCACGGCGATCACCGGTACCAGCACACCGATCGCGATGCTGCCCAGCGCGAAGCCGATGCCGCGCCGCGCGCCCGCGGCCAGCAGCAACGCGCCCGGCACGAACGCGATCCACCACAGCATCCACGTCATCACGTGCAGGCGGCTCGCATGCGAATCGGCGTCGCCCGGATCCAGCGGAAGCAGGCCCTGCGCGGCGAACGCCAGCGCCGACAACTGCGCGATGACGATGCCGATGCGCGCCGCCCATCCGGCATCGCGCAGGCTGGCGCGCAATGTCAGGCCCGCGGTCGCCAGCAAGGCACCCGGCAGCACGAAGGCGAGCAGGTTGAAGGCGAATGCCCACGGCAAACCGGCGGTGCCGCGCAGCGCCACCGGATGCACGCGATGCGAATACTCCGGCACGCCGAGGTTCGCCAGCAGCAGCGCGACGGCGAAACAGCCACCTGCCGCAATGGCGAGGCGGACCGCGCGACGGGAATGCACGAACACGCGCCGGTTACTTGCCTTCCCAGCCGGTCGGCGCGCCAACGGCCTGGTCCTGGTTGGCCTTCAGGTAGTCGAGCGACATCGTCGCCGTCCGGATCAGCATGTTGTTGTCGGCGACACCGAACGTCCATGCACCCGCCATCGCCTTCGCATGCTGGTAGAACTCCGGCTCGGCGATCACTTCACCGGTCGCCTGGTCGACGAGTCGCAACGCCACCAGCACACGCGAGCTGCCGGCGAACGCGCCTGCCCACACCCGCGCACCACCGCTGATGAAGCGGATCTTGTCGATCCGCGGCTCGATCACCAGCGTGCGCGCCGGGTCATGCCGGGCGGGCCTGGCATTCTGCTCGGCAACCCAGGCGCCAACGCGCTCGTCGAAGTTGCGCTGGAACGAGGCCAGCGCGGTCTCGTTGATCTCCTGGCCCGCATACACGCCGGTGAGCACGGCTGGCTTCACTTCGTATCGATCGAAGCCGGAGAGCAGTTCGGACGGCGGCGGGTTGCTGGTGCCGGCCGGCTTGATCTCGTCCTTGTCCTTGGCGAACGCCAACGTCCACGCCATCGACAGCGCCACCACGGCCAGCCACTTCCACATGCGCATCTGCATTCTCCCGGTCCAGTGCGGCGGCCGCCGCCGGGCGACGATATCAGAGGGTCGCGCCCGCGCCGCACCGCGCCATGAAATGGCGCTGCAGGAACTCCTCGATCCTCGGGAATTCATCCAGCGGCCCGGCATGGCCGCCCTCCACCGGCAGGTGTTCGGCGTGGTGGGCGAACCCGGCCGCCTGCAGGCGCTCCATCATCGCATCGCTCATTTCGCGCGAGGGCCAGGCCTCGTCCCGGGTCGCGGACACGAAATAGACAGGCCCGTTGATCCGTTCGACAGGGATCGCCGCACGCTGCATCGCCGCTGCATCGCCCATGATCGACTCGAACGCGCCACGCAGGTCGCCGACGATCAGGGCGGGCGTTGCACCCCAGGTCATCGGCACGAACGGCAGCGGCTTGTCGTGCAGGGAGAAGCCGCCGGTGGTCATGGCATCGGTCAGCGCCGGGAACACCGCGCTGCCCGGCACGATGGCGACCACGGCATGGATGTCGGGATAGTGGCTGGCCAGCAGCAACGCCAACTCCGCGCCGCGCGACCCGCCGATGATCGCGACGCAGCGGCCATCCACGCGTGGATCCTTCGATGCTTCCACGATCGCCGCATGCACGCCATCCAGGGAAATGCGATCGAGCTTTTCCGGCGAATTCGGCGTGCCGAAGTACCCCAGCGCGAGCAGCGCATAGCCTTGGTCGAGGAAGCGCTCACGCTGCGGTTTCCAGCGGTCGCTGGCCCAGGCATTGCCGCCCTCGCCACCGCCCAAACCGACGATCAACGGGCGCTTGCCGCCGTCGCGCGCGAACAGTTCCCCGTCGACCTGCCCATGCCGCAGCGGCAGGGTTTCGGTATCGAAGCGTTCCACCACCCACCACATGTACGCGGCCAGTGAAAGCACCGATGCGGCGAGGATGCCCAGCATCCATTTGAAGAACCGCAGCCCCTTGCCCATTGCCTTGCTCATTGCGGCCTGCTCCATTGAAAGACCTCCTCGATGCGCACGCCCAGCGCATCGGCGATGCGGAAGCCGAGCTCGAGCGATGGCGCATAACGGCCGGCTTCGAGCGCGATGATGGTTTGCCTGGTCACGCCGCAGGCATCGGCCAGCGCCTGCTGGGTCATCTCGCCACGGGCGAAGCGCAGGCGGCGGATCTCGTTGCTGATCGTGGTGCCGGTCATCCAGTTGCCAACCGATCCTTGCGATACAGCACGGCAGCGGCGATGTGCTGGGCGAGGTTGCCGCCCAGCAGCCCCAGCACGACCAGTGCTGGCACTGCGTAGGCATGCGTCGGCAAGGCATCGTGCAGCGGCGACACGCTCAGCGCCAGGGCGAGCAGGACGAGCCAGCACGACACGAACAGCCGGAAGGCTTGCCCGGCACGCGCCAGGAGGGCGGCATCGCGCTCATCTTCGAGGGCTTCGGTGCGCCGCCGCTCATCGCGCATCGCACGCCAGCGGAACCAGTGCGTGAGTGGCAGGCAGAACAGCACGGTGTAGAACACCATTGCGCTGCCCTGCATCAACGCGCCCGACGCCGACAGCAACCCCATGCCAGCGAACACCCCAGCCATCCGCCATGCGAATCGCTTGCCGAACCCCTGCACCTGTAGCTCCATTGCATCACCCCCGATATTCGCCGCACGCATCCCTGTCTTCTCCCTTGACGCACTCATGCCGCCACCCGCCGATCGCGCCAGTACAGCAAGGCCGCGACCACCTGGTCGAACCACAGGCCCCACAGCAGCGAGAACATCAGCATCTGCGCGATGAAGGGATAGCTGAATTCGCGCAGGCGGTCGGTGTCGCTGAAACCCAGCAGCACGGCGATGCCGATGACGACGAACGCGGTCGCGCCCCGGCCCCACTGGCTGGCGATGAGTTCGATCCGGGTGTCGCGCTCGTCAGTGAGCACCTTGCCTGCCCAGCGCTGCTTCAACACATGCGCCAACACCAGCCAGGCGACGAACAGGGTGCCGATGGACTGGCCGGCCTTGTTGGTGTCCGGGTTTTGCCCGATCGGAACCTGCGGCAGGAACACGTCCGCGTGCAGCAGGCTGGCGACGATGATCGCGCCGACGAAGGCCACGCCGATCCAGGCCTGCCACTCGCCCGGCGCGACCGCGGCTTCCTCCTCGCTCTGCGGCACGCGATACAGCGCATCCACGCTGAACCAGGTCGCCGCCACGAACAGGACCGTGCCGATCCAGCCCAGCGGCAGGTCGAGGTCGCGGTACTCGCCGGTGAAGAACAACGCCAGGCCGATGCCGGCGGCGAGCAGCCACAGGACCAGCCGGTTGCGTGCCGAGAACGCTGCCATCGATGTCATCTCCACCAGACCAAATGTACGGTGAAATTTACATCGGCGATTCACGATGTCAAGTATTTTTTACATCGGGTTGTTAACCTGCGCGCCAGTCGCCATCTCGGCGGCATCGCACCGACCGGGCCCGCCATGAACGACACCACCAAGCCGCACGTCTTCGACGCCACTGCAGCCACCTTCGAGGACACGGTCATCCGCGCCTCGCTGGAGACCCCGGTACTGGTGGATTTCTGGGCAACCTGGTGCGGGCCGTGCAAGACCCTGGGCCCGCTGCTGGAGAAGCTGGCCGCCGACTACAACGGCGCCTTCGTGTTGGCCAAGGTCGACGTGGACGCCGAGCAGGAGCTCGCGGCCGCGTTCCAGATCCGCTCGGTGCCCACGGTGATGCTGGTCAAGGGCGGGCAACTGGTCGACGGGTTTCCGGGTGCGCTGCCGGAAGGCCAGCTGCGCGAATTCCTCACCCACCATGGCATCGCGCCGGCCGAGGCCGAGGCCGCGATCGAGGACGAAGCCCCGGCCGAGGCCGCCGCACCGATCGATCCGCACGCCGAGGTGATGCGCCTGCGCAAGGCGATCGAAGCTGCGCCCGACCAGCCCGAATTGAAACTCGACCTGGCGCTGGCCCTGCTGCAGACCGGCGCCGCAACCGAGGCCGAACACCTGCTCGACACACTGCCCGCGAACCTGGCGACCGACGATCGCACCGTGAAGGCGCGCGCACGCCTCGGCTTCGCCGCGTTGCTGAAGGACGCGCCACCGGCCGAAGTGCTGCACGCGGCGATCGCCGCCGATCCAGCCGACTTGCGCGCACGTCATCTGCTCGGCGTGCGTGAGCTCGTCGCGGGCGATGCCGAAGCCGGCCTGCAGCAGTTCATTGAAATGCTGCAACGCGACCGCAGCTTCGGCGAGGGGCTGGCACGCAAGTCGCTGATCGACGCCTTCCGCGTGGTCGAGGACGAAGACCTGGTGAGCCGGTATCGCAGGAAGATGTCGTCGCTGCTGCTGGTCTGATTGCGGCTACATCGTCCACAGCGACAGCAGGAACTGCACGGGCCGGTAGACGAACAGGCTCGCCAGGCCCAGCGCGATGAAGGCAGCATGGCCCTGCAGCAGCGCCAACCACCAGGCGCTGTCGTAGCAGCGCCGGCTGGCGAAGGTGAAGTGCAGGACGCAGCACGCGAGCATCAGCAGCGGCACCGCGGCCGGCATGTCGGCCGACAACCCGAACCACGGATGCAGGCGCGCATGCAGCCATTCGGCAGGCTTGACCAGCAACTGCACGAACAGCAGGACGAAGGTCATCATGCCCAGCGCGGCCACGAAATGCTCCGCGTAGTAGCGTCGCCTGCGCCATGCCACCAGTGACAGCGCCAGTGCGATGACCGGCACGTGCAGGATCACCAGCAGCTTGCCGATGGCATCCGACTGCGCGTTGTAGCGCTGCTCGAAGCCCGCCAGCGAAAACGTGCCGCCGCGCGCCTCGACGGCGTCGCGTTCGCGCTGCAGGCGCTTGCGCAGTACCGGCTCCGTGTAGGGGCTGTGGTGCTGGCCGCCGCGGCATTTGCCGCGCGTCGCGGGATCCGCGCAGACCGCGGGATCGAAGCTGCGGTAGACGTCGCCGCGCACCTGGTCGTTGAACGGCAGGCTCAGGTCGGTCAGGCCCGGGGCGAGGAAATACAGCAGGTTGGCCAGCAGGAACAGGCGGATCGGCGAGACCCAGCGCGCACGCCGACCATCGAACCAGTCGCGCGCGATCCGCCCGGGTTGCAGCAGCACCGCACGCAGGCTGCGCCAGATCCGGCCATCGAAATCGGTCAGCGCATCGAAGCTTTCGCCCAGCAGGTGCGCCATCCGCCGATCCTGCGGACGGAAGCTGCGCTGGCCACAGTCGGCGCAGTACATCCCTGTCAGCGTCGCGCTGCAGTTGCGGCAGGACACCTCGTTCACTGCGGGCTGTCGCTTGTTCAATACGCCCCCGAATGGCATGGTTCCCCTCCCCTGCATTCTGCACGTCCCGATGAAGCCCAGCACCCTGCGCCACGGCATGAACCTGTGGCCGCCGTTCCTGTTCGCCGGCATCCATGTCACCGAAATTTCCCCCGACTGGAAGCGCGTGCGGGTGGAATTGCGGATGCGTCCGTGGAACCGCAACTTCGTCGGCACCCACTTCGGCGGCAACCTGTTCGCGATGACCGATCCGTTCCGGATGATCCCGGTGCTGCAATGCCTGGGCCGCGACTACATGGTCTGGGACCAGGCCGGCAGCATCGAATTCGTGAAGCCCGGGCGCGGCACCGTGCATGCACTGTTCGAGCTCGACGACGCCATCCTCGACGACCTGCGCAGGGCCGCCGCGGGCGGCGACAAGGTGTTGCGCTGGTTCGATACCGACGTGGTCGATGGCCAGGGCGAGGTGGTCGCACGGGTCCGCAAGCAGGTGTACGTCCGTCGCAAATCGGGCCGCTGAGGTTCCATCGGCGGACCTGTGCTCGTATGCTCGGGCCGCACCCGCCCGGGAAATCCCCTTGTCCGGCAACGCATACCCCGACGTCGACGGCTACCGCATCCACCGCGTGATCGGCCACGGCGGCATGTCCACCGTGTACCTGGCCGACCAGACCTCGCTGGATCGCAAGGTCGCGCTCAAGATCATGCTGGCCGAAGCGCTGGCCGATGAAGTCAGCCGCGCGCGCTTCGAGAACGAGGCGCGCACGATCGCCCGCCTGCAGCATCCCAACATCGTCGGCATCCACGAAGTCGGTCGCACCGAGGACGGCCTGCCGTTCTATTCGATGCCGTTCCTGGCCCGCGGCCACCTGGCGCAACGCCCGCTGCGCGGCGACCAGCCGAAGGTGGCGGCGATCATCCGCCAGTTGCTGCAGGCGCTCGATTACGCGCACGTCCGCGGCGTGGTCCATCGCGACGTGAAGGCGGAGAACGTGCTGTTCGACGAAACCGAACGGCCGATGCTGGCGGATTTCGGCATCGCCCTGCGTCGCGGCAGCAACCCGCGCCTGACCAATGCCGGCCTGGCGGTAGGCAGCACCGCCTACATGCCACCGGAACAGGCGCGCGGCCAGGACGTCGACCGCCGTGCCGACCTCTACAGCATGGGCGTGCTGACCTGGGAAATGCTGGTCGGGCGCCTGCCGTACAACGCCGGCGACGCGCTGTCGATGGCACTCAAGCATGTGCAGGATCCGATTCCGCGCCTGCCCGCGCCGCTCAAGCATTGGCAGGACTTCATCGATCGGGCAATGGCCAAGCGCCCCGAGGATCGTTACGCCAGCGCGCAGGACATGCTGCTGGCGCTGGACCAGTTGGAGGCACGCACCGGCAAGGCCTTCGTCGCGGTCGAAGTGCCGAATCTGGTCGAGGCGGATGCACAGGCCAAGCCACGCAGTGGCTGGAAACCGTGGGCGGTGGCCGCTGCGGTGCTGGCCGTGGCCGGCATCGCCGCCTTCCGCTTCTATCCGGTCGAACGCGATGTGATCCACGCGCCCCCGGCGGCTACGGTCATCGGCACGCGCGCCGATGGCCTGCCATCGCCACAGGCGGATGCGCGCACCGGCTTGCTGGCCGGGATGGGCGAAGGCGACGGCAACACAGAAGGTCTGGCCGCCTACCTCGCCAACGCCGGGCAGCAGATGCGCGATGGGCACCTGCTCTCACCACCCAACGCGAATGCGTGGGACAGCCTGGACGCAGCCTGGCGGGTCAATGCCACCCATCCGCAAACCCAACATGTGACGGCGCAATTGTTCGACGCGCTCGCCGAGGCCTCCGATCGTGCGCTGCGCGCGGGCGATGTGGCGGTGTCGCGCACCTCGTTCGAACGTGCCCGCCAGCTCGACAGCCGCCGCGGCGGTGAAGGCAGCGCCATCACGCTGTTGCGCAAGCGCCTGGATGCCGCGCTCGACACGCGGCTGCAAGACTTGCTCGGCAAGCGCGACACCCAAGGCGCACGGCAGTTGCTGGCGGACACCCGCTGGCTGGAGCTGGATCCGCTACGCAGCCGTGCCTTGCTCGCGCGCGTCGATGTCGCCGGCAAGTCCGCGCCGACCGCAACGACCGCTTCGACCGTCGTGACTGGCGCTAGCGCGGCACCACCTGCGCCGGTGGTGACCATCGCGGTCAGTCGTGCCGACTACGCGCGCTTCGCCAACGGCACCGGCCGCGCCGCGGCCGAGTGCGGCAAGGGCGTGTTCGGCCGCAAGCGCAGCTGGAACAACACCGGCAGCGACCGCAGGCCGGTGGTCTGCGTGTCGGCCGGGGATGCGCAGGCGTACGCCGCATGGCTGGGGTCGCAGGACCAACGTCGCTACCGCCTGCCCAGTGCCGGCGAAGTACGCGCGCAGCCGACCACGCCGGTGTCCGGCTGGCTGACCCTGTGCGCGAACCGCGAATGCAGCCAGCGCATGGCCAGCGGCAAGCCGCTCGCGCTCGACGCTGGCCGCGGCTTCGAGGATGTCGGCATCCGCCTGGTGCGCGCCGACTGACCCGGGGATCGCCCGCGCACCCTAGAATGCGCGCATGTCGACTCCCCCCACGCTCGGCCAACGCCTGCAACGCCTGTTCCTGACCGGCCTGCTCACTCTGCTCCCGCTGTGGCTGACCTGGGTGGTAGTGAAATTCCTGTTCGTGCTGCTGGGCGACCTCAGCAAGCCGCTGATCGGTCCCAGCCTGCAGGGCATCGCCGCCACCAATCCGCAGGCCTTCGGCTGGCTGGACGAGCCCTGGGTGCAGAACGCGATCGCGCTGGTCGCCACGGTTGCCGCGGTCCTGCTGGTCGGCTGGCTGGCCCGGCGGGTGATCGGCCAGCGCTTGCTCGGCTGGTTCGAAGCACTGGTGGCGCGCATCCCGCTGGCCAGCACCATCTACGGCAGCGCACGCAAGCTGCTCGACATCCTGCAGACCAAGCCGGACGGCACCCAACGGGTGGTGCTGGTCGACTTCCCGCACGCGGAGATGAAGTCGATCGGCTTCGTCACCCGGGTGATCCGCGAACAGGGAACCGGACGCGAACTGGCCGCGGTGTACGTGCCGACCACGCCCAACCCGACCTCGGGGTACCTCGAGATCGTGCCGGTCGAAAAGATGACCCCGACCGACTGGACCGTCGACCAGGCGATGAGCTTCATCATCAGCGGCGGCGCGGTGGCGCCGGACAGCATCCCGTTCACGCCGCCCGTACGCGAAGGCTGATACCGCGCTGGACCTCGCTCCAATGAAAAACCCGCCTGATGGCGGGTTTTTGCGGTTGCCGGCTCGCACCGGACTTCGGATTGGTCGGGACGGCCGGATTTGAACCGACGACCCTCTGCCCCCCAGGCAGATGCGCTACCAGGCTGCGCTACGCCCCGACATCACGACAATTGTAACCGCTGGGATCGCGGTTTAGCGCCTCAGCAGTTGCAGGACTTCTTCCAGCTCCATCCGCACCTGCTTGGCGATCTGGTTGCTCAGCGCGGATTCCTGCTTGGCGCCCTCGCCTTCCAGGCGCAGGCGCGCGCCGCCGATGGTGTAGCCCTGCTCGTACAGCAGGCTGCGGATCTGCCGCACCATCAGCACGTCGTGGCGCTGGTAGTAACGACGATTGCCGCGGCGCTTGGCGGGCTCCAGGCTGGGGAATTCGGTTTCCCAGTAGCGCAGCACGTGCGGCTTGACGTCGCACAACTCGCTCACTTCGCCGATGGTGAAGTAGCGCTTGGCCGGAATGGGTGGCAGTTCGCGGTTGCTGCCGGGGTCAAGCATGGACCGCTCCCGCGTTGCTGGCGCCGCTGTACGCCTCGACGCGTTCCTTGAGCTTCTGGCCCGGGCGGAAGGTGACCACGGTGCGTGCGGAAATCGGGATCTGCTGGCCGGTCTTGGGGTTGCGACCCGGTCGCTGGTTCTTGCGGCGCAGGTCGAAGTTGCCGAAACCGGACAGCTTGATCTGGCGACCCTGCTCCAGCGCCTCGCGCAGTGCATCGAAGAAGGCGTCGACGAATTCCTTCGCCTCACGCTTGTTCAGACCCACGTCCTCGTACAGACGCTCCGCCATTTCCGCCTTGGTCAACGCCATTGCTGTCCCCCTCAGCTCCGGATGACCGCGTCGTGTTCGGACTTCAGCGCGGCGACCACATTGGCCACCACGCCATCCACGTCGCGGTCGATCAGGGTGCGTGATTCATCCTGCAAAATCAAGGCCATGGCGAGACTCTTGAATCCGTTTTCCACGCCCTTTCCGGCATAGCGGTCGAACAGGCGGAGGTCGCGAAGGGCCTCGCCCGCGGCCCGCCTGACGGTCGCGCGCATGTCGTCCCAAGACACCGATTCCGGGACGACGAACGCGAGATCCCGGCGGACGGACGGATATTTCGACAGCGCGCTTGCGCGCGGCAACGCACGCGCCTGCAGGGACTCGAATTCCAGCTCGAAGCCGTACACGTCGGCATCGAGGTCCAGCGCCTGCTGCAGGCGCGGGTGCAATTGCCCGATCCAGCCGATGCACGCGCCGTCACGATAGACGTCCGCGGAACGCCCTGGATGCGCGAACGACCGGGTAGAGGCGCGATATTCCAGCATCGCGTTCGACAACGCGGCCAGGCTGTCGAGATCGCCCTTGAGGTCGTGGAAATCGAGCTTGCGCGCACCCTCGCCCCACTGCTCCGCGGCGGCGTCGCCACAGGCAACCGCCGCGATGCGTCGCGTCTCGATCGGCGCATCCCCGGATGCCGCAAAGGTCTTGCCGATCTCGAACAGCCGAATGCGGGATTGCTGGCGGGCGGCATTGCGCCCGAGCGCAGCGACCAGCCCGGGCAACAGGCGCGTGCGCATCACACCGAGTTCGGCGCTCAGCGGATTGGCCAAGGCCACGCCACCGTCGCTGAGTTGCCATTTCGCCAGCAGGTCGGCATCGACGAAGGCGTAATTGATCGCTTCCAGGTAGTCGCGCGCGACCAGTTGGCGGCGCGCGTCGTGCTCGCTGCTGCGGGTTTCACTGGACATTCGTCCGTGAGAAGCGGCGCTGGGCGAGACGAGGCGCGTGGCGCCGCCCGGCAACGTCGTCGGGATCGCGTCGTACCCGTGGATGCGGGCGATTTCCTCGATCAGGTCTTCCTCGATCGCGATGTCGAAGCGCCGCGTCGGCACGAGAACCCGCCAGCCATCACCCACGGACTCCACGCCAAGACCCAATGCGCCCAGCATGCGGGTGACATCGGCATCAGCCACCTTTGCGCCGAGGACGCGGGCCAGGCGCTCACGGCGCAGCACGACGGACTGCGGCTTCGGCATGTCGCCTGCGCGCACCACGTCGATCATCGGGCCGGCCACGCCGCCCGCCACATCCAGGATTAACCGCGTCGCGTACTCGATCGCGATCGGCGGCAGTTCCGGATCCACGCCACGCTCGAAGCGGTGGCCGGCGTCGGTGTGCAGGCCGAGCTTGCGGCTGCGGCCGATGATCGCCGACGGGATCCAGTGCGCGGCTTCCAGGAACACGTTGCGGGTCGTGGTGCCGACCTTGGTGTCCTCGCCACCCATGATCCCGCCCAGCGCGACTGCACGCGCAGCGCGGCCCCCGGTGCTGTCGGAGACCACCAGGAAATCCTCGTCCAGCGTCGCGGTGCGACCGTCGAGCAGCTTTACCTGCTCATCTGAGCGCGCGTGTCGCACGACGACGGGCGACTGCAAGGCATCGCGATCGAACGCGTGCATCGGCTGGCCGAGTTCCAGCATCACGTACTGGGTGACGTCGACCAGGAAACTGATCGGGCGCACGCCGCTGCGGCGCAGGCGCTCCGCCATCCACACCGGCGTCGTCACTGTGGCATCGACACCTTCGATCACCCGGCCGGCGAAACGCGGCACTTTCTCGCCCGCCTCCAGCTCGACCAGCATCGTGGCATCGCTCTGCACCGGCACTGCGGCAGTCTCGAGCGGCTCGACCTCGCAGCCGGTCGCGGCGGCCACGTCGAACGCGATGCCGCGCACGCCGAAGCAATCGGCGCGATTCGGGGTCAGCTTCAGTTCGATGCTGGCATCCGGCAAGCCCAGATAATCGGCCAGCGGCGTGCCGACAGGCGCATCGGCGGGAAGCTCGAGTAGGCCCGAGGCATCGGCATCGAGACCCAGCTCCTTCGCCGAACACAGCATGCCGTTCGATTCGACGCCGCGCAGCTTGGCGGCCTTGATGGTGAGGTCACCGATCTTCGTACCGATGGTCGCCAACGGCGCGACCAGGCCAGGACGCGCATTCGGCGCGCCGCAGACGATCTGCAACATCGCGCCGTTGCCGGCATCGACCTGGCAGACCTGCAGCTTGTCGGCTTCCGGATGCTTCGCGCATTCGATGATGCGCGCAACCACCACGCCATCCAGCGCGTCGCCGAGCACGGTCATGTCTTCGACTTCCAGGCCAATCGCGGTCAGCGTCGCGGCGAGCTCGTCGCGCGTGGCCGTGGTCTTGACGTGCTGGCGCAGCCAGTTTTCGGAGAACTTCATGCGAACTGCCTCAGGAAGCGCACATCGTTGTCGAAGAAGGCGCGCAGGTCGTCCACGCCGTAACGCAGCATCGCGAAGCGTTCGACGCCCAAGCCGAAGGCGAAGCCGGTGTACATCGAAGGATCGATGCCCACGTTGCGCAGCACGTTCGGGTGGACCATGCCGCAGCCGAGCACTTCCAGCCAGCGCGTGCTGCCGTCGGCCTGCTGCCAGGCGATGTCGACTTCCGCGGAGGGCTCGGTGAACGGGAAATAGCTCGGGCGGAACCGCATCTCGAAATCGCGCTCGAAGAATGCGCGCACGAATTCGGCGAGCGTGCCCTTGAGGTCAGCGAAGCTCGCGTGCTCGTCGACCAGCAAGCCTTCGACCTGGTGGAACATCGGCGTGTGGGTCTGGTCGCTGTCGCTGCGGTAGACCTTGCCGGCAGCGATCATCCGCAGCGGCGGTTGGTGATCCTGCATGTAGCGCACCTGCACGCCGGAGGTGTGCGTGCGCAGCAGGCGGCCGTCCGGGAAATAGAAGGTGTCGTGCATGGCGCGCGCCGGATGGTGCGGCGGGAAGTTCAGCGCCTCGAAATTGTGGAAGTCGTCCTCGATCTCCGGGCCGTCGGCCAGCTCATAGCCGAGCCGACCGAAGATCTCGGTGATGCGTTCCAGCGTGCGGCTGACGGGATGCACGCCACCGCGGGCGGCATCGCGACCCGGCAAGGTGACATCGATGCGTTCGCCGGCCAGGCGCGCATCCAGCGCGGCATCGTCCAATGCCGTCTTGCGCGCGGACAGCGCCTCGGAAATCGCATCGCGCGCACGGTTGATCGCCTCGCCCGCGGCCTTGCGCTGGTCGCCGGGCAACGCACCGAGCGCCTTCAATTGCGAGGTGATGCTGCCGCTCTTGCCGAGCAGGCCCACGCGCAACGCTTCCAGTGCATCCGGCGTACTGGCACCCGTGATGTCGGCCAACGCCTGGGTGGACAACGATTCGATGTCGCTCATGTCGTTTTCGGATCCCATAAACACGAATGGGGAAGGACTTGCGCCCTTCCCCACGTGATGGCGACCGAGGCCGCCGCTACAACTGCTGTGGAGTGACGGCTCAGGCCGTCAAAGCGCCCTTGGCCTTTTCGGTCAGGGCCGCAAAACCCGCCGCGTCGTGCACGGCGATGTCCGCGAGCACCTTGCGGTCCAGGGTGATGCCAGCCTTCAGCAGGCCGTTCATGAAACGGCTGTAGCTCAGGCCATTCGCCCGCGAAGCGGCGTTGATGCGCGCGATCCACAGGGTGCGGAAATGGCGCTTCTTCTGCTTGCGGCCGATGTAGGCGTACTGCAGCGCCTTGGTGACGGCCTGCTTGGCAACACGGAACACCTTGCGGCGTGCGTTGTAGTAGCCCTTGGCCTGCTTCAGGATCTTCTTGTGGCGCGCGCGCGCCGTTACACCACGTTTGACTCGTGCCATGTCTTATCTCCTCACAAATACGGCAGCATGCGGTCCAGACGGCCCGCGTCCTCGGCACGAACATGGTTCGTCTGCCGCAGGTTGCGCTTCCGCTTGGTCGCTTTCTTGGTGAGGATGTGGCTCTTGTTGGCGTGGCCGCACTTGTACTTGCCGGAAGCGGTCTTCCGGAAGCGCTTGGCCGCCGCCCGATTGGTCTTGATCTTGGGCATTGGGAATCCTTGCGAAATCTGCTGACTGGTCGAGGCGGCGACGTTGCCTTGCGGCGCTGTCACGCTTTCCATCCTGCCTGAGCCGGTGATAAGCCTTTGATTCCCATTGGAATCAAGGCGGGTCCTGGGTGCCACTGGACAACAAACCCGGCGAACCGGGCCGCGCATTATGGCGGGCCGATGCCGGGTTTGCAATCTTTCCTTGCTAAATCAGGGTTTTGCGGGATGCCGGAACCTTCGCAGGCGACTGCCGGGGGTTTCGGGCACCAAGCGAGTATCGGGGGTGAGGTGAGCCGGATTGCGAACCATGGGTTCGCGGCTCACCGAACGCCCGCCGCGCTGCGGCGGGCCGGACGACTGCCCGGAATCCCCGGCAGTCGCCCTCCTGGAACTCATTTCTTCTTCGGCGCGATCATCATCACCATCTGCCGGCCTTCCAGGCGCGGGCGCGATTCGATGACGATGTCCTCGCCGAGGTCGGCCTCGATCCGTGCCGCCATCTCGCGGCCCAGCTCCTGGTGGCTCATCTCGCGGCCACGGAAGCGGATGTTGACCTTGATCTTGTCGCCTTCGATCAGGAATTCGCGCATCTTGCGCAGCTTGATCTGGTAGTCGCCCTCGTCCGTGACCGGACGGAACTTCACTTCCTTGATCTCGACCTGCTTGGTCTTCTTCTTGGCCTCGTTGGCCTTCTTCTGCAGTTCGAACTTGAACTTGCCGAAGTCCATGATCTTGCAGACCGGCGGATCAGCGTTGGGCTGGATCTCGACCAGGTCGAGGGCTTCCTCTTCGGCCATTCGCAACGCTTCGTCGCGCGACAGCACGCCGATCATCTCGCCGTCGCTGCCGATGACGCGCACGCGCGGGACGCGGATCTCGAGGTTCCGTCGGTTCTGCTTTGAATCGGGTGTGGTACTGATGTTGCGATCTCCAAAGGGTGGCTCCGGGGAGCCGGGTGGGCCTGCGATTCCGGAATCGCAGGCCGTTTTCGAACGTGCCGTGGATTAGGCGGCCTGCTCCTGACGCAAACGCGCGGCGAAGTCGGCAACGGACATGGTACCGAGGTCTTCCCCACCCCGCGTGCGCACCGACAGCTGGCCGTTTTCCCGTTCGCGGTCACCGACCACCAGCAGGTACGGCACCCGCTGCAGCGTGTGCTCGCGGATCTTATAGCCGATTTTCTCGTTCCGCAAATCGGAAACCACGCGGAAGCCTTGATTCGAAAGGGTTTTCCGAGCCTCTTCGACCCAGTCGGCCTGCGCATCGGTGATGTTCATGACCACCGCCTGCACCGGCGACAGCCAGGCCGGGAACTGGCCGGCGTGGTGCTCGATCAGGATGCCGATGAAACGCTCCATCGAGCCCACGATCGCGCGGTGCAGCATGACCGGGTGCTTCTTCTGGCTGTGTTCGTCGACATACTCGGCGCCCAGGCGGCCCGGCATCATGAAATCGACCTGCATGGTGCCCAGCTGCCAGGTGCGGCCGATGGCGTCCTTCAGGTGGTACTCGATCTTCGGCCCGTAGAAGGCACCCTCGCCCGGCAGTTCCTGCCATTCCACGCCGGAGGCACGCAGGGCGGCGCGCAGGGCGTCCTCTGCCTTGTCCCAGGTCGCGTCGTCGCCGAGGCGGGACTCCGGGCGCAGCGCGATCTTGATCTGGATGTCGGTGAAACCGAAGTCCGAATAGACCTTCAGGGCCTGCTCGTGGAAGGCGCGCACCTCGGGCTCGATCTGCGCCTCGGTGCAGAACACGTGGCCGTCGTCCTGGGTGAAGCCGCGCACGCGCAGGATGCCGTGCAGCGCGCCGGAAGGCTCGTTGCGGTGGCAGGCGCCGAACTCGCCGTAGCGGATCGGCAGGTCGCGGTAGCTGTGCAGGCCCTGGTTGAACACCTGCACGTGGCCCGGGCAGTTCATCGGCTTCAGCGCATAGGTGCGCTTCTCCGACTCGGTGAAGAACATGTTGTCCTTGTAGTTGTCCCAGTGCCCGGACTTCTGCCACAGGGACACGTCCAGGATCTGCGGGCAACGCACCTCGCCATAGCCGGTGTCGCGGTAGACCTTGCGCATGTACTGCTCGACGGTCTGCCAGATCGACCAGCCCTTCGGGTGCCAGAACACCAGGCCCGGGCCTTCCTCCTGCAGGTGGAACAGGTCCAGCGCCTTGCCGATCTTGCGATGGTCGCGCTTCTCGGCTTCCTCGATCTGGGTCAGGTAGGCCTTGAGGTCCTTGTCGTTCAACCAGGCGGTGCCGTAGATGCGGCTGAGCATCTGGTTGTTGTGGTCGCCGCGCCAGTAGGCGCCCGCGACCTTCATCAGCTTGAACGCGCGCAGCTTGTCGGTGCCCGGCACGTGCGGGCCGCGGCAGAGGTCGGTGAACTCGCCCTGCGAGTACAGCGACAGGTCCTCGCTGGCCGGGATGGACTCGATGATCTCCGCCTTGTAGGCCTCGCCGATGCCGCGGAAGAACGCAACGGCCTCGTCGCGCGACTTCACGCTGCGGCTGACCGGATGCGCTTCCTTGACGATCTTCTGCATCTCCGCCTCGATCGCCGGCAGGTCTTCCGGCGTGAACGGGCGCTCGTAGGCGAAGTCGTAGTAGAAGCCATTGTCGATCACCGGGCCGATGGTGACCTGCGCGCCGGGGAACAGGCGCTGCACGGCCTGCGCCAGCAGGTGGGCGGTGGAGTGGCGCAGGATGTCGAGCGCCTCCGGCGACTTGTCGGTGACGATGGACAGCGACGCATCGCGGTCGATCAGGGTGCCGGCATCGACCAGCTTGTCGTCGACCTTGCCGGCCAGGGTGGCCTTGGCCAGGCCGGCGCCGATGGACGCGGCGACTTCGCCCACCGTCACCGGAGCCTCGAACTGGCGGACGGAACCATCGGGAAGGGTGATGTTGATCATGTGCATGGGTCCAGGAAACGAAAAAGGCGCCGAGGCGCCTTTCGAACGGATCGAATGCGTCGGCGGGCTCAGCGGTGGGCGATGGTAGTGCTCATGTCGCACGCTCGGCCGGCGTTGCCGCGGGCCACCTGTCTCCGTGTTTGACCCGATCCCAGAAAAGCCGAACGGCCGGATCGCTCCAGCCGTTCGGGACATTCTGGTGGGCGGTACAGGGTTCGAACCTGTGACCCCTACCATGTCAAGGTAGTGCTCTACCGCTGAGCTAACCGCCCCGAAGGGACGCAAATTCTAGCCCAGTGGCGGCGATTGGACAACTGAGGTCCGTCCGATCAGACTTCCGGCGGAATCCGCAGCATCTGGCCCGGATAGATCTTGTCCGGGTCCTTCAGCATGGGCTTGTTGGCCTCGAAGATCTGGTTGTACTTGTTGGCCTCGCCATAGAACTCCTTGGAGATCTTGGACAGCGTATCGCCGCTCTTCACGGTGTAGAACTGCGAGGCACCGCCTGCGCCGCCCGGAGAGCCCAGGCCGCCCATGGACGCGCCTGCACCCACGCCACGCTCGGTGCTGGCGACGCCACCACTGACATTGGAGAAATCGGGGCCGGATGCGCCGCGCGACGTGGCGTTCACCACGAGGCGATCGTCGACCTTGTCAATGCCGTCGATGTTGCCTGCGATCAGCACCGCCTTCTCGCGGGCGGTGGCGCTGGGCACGCTGCCGGTCAGGGTGGCGCGATCGCCGTCCACTTCGACGCTGATCCCCGCGTAGTCGCTCCCGAAGCTGTCCAGGTGCGCCTTGATCACACTTTCCTTCTGCGCCTCGCCCGGCTTGAAGATCTTCTCGCCGGCGGTCTTCATGAAATCGAAAATGCCCATGGGTCTCTCCTTGTTTGGGGGAACAGACCCCAAGGGTGTCACGGGTGCCGTGATGAACCCATTAACGATTCTCGGGGGCGCCCGCTCCTGTAGAGCGGGGCTTGCCCCGCTTCGAGCCCAGTCCAAAGCGGGGCAAGCCTCGCTCTACAACAAGGCTTCGCGCAGGATCCGGATCTGGTCGCGCACCCGCGCCGCGTCCTCGAACTCCAGGTCGCGCGCATGCTGGTGCATCTGCTGCTCCAGCGCCTTGAGCTTCGCCGCCTGC
The DNA here is from genome assembly GCF_041919455.1 of Thermomonas sp. Taxonomy (GTDB): domain Bacteria; phylum Pseudomonadota; class Gammaproteobacteria; order Xanthomonadales; family Xanthomonadaceae; genus Thermomonas. Next base: position 26,193 of record NZ_JAYRTQ010000006.1, on the reverse strand, counting down.
TGGGCCGGCGACAGGCGCAGGTACTCCTGGGTGGGTTCCGCCACGCGCCGGGTCTTGCCGCGGCCCTTCAACTCGCCGGGTTCCGGACGCGCGCCCTCCATCACGTCGGCCACCGCGCGCACGATCGACTGCGGCGTGATGCCGTGCTCGGTGTTGTATTCGACCTGCTTGGCGCGGCGCCGATCGGTTTCATCGATCGCCTTCTGCATCGAGTTGGTCATGCGGTCCGCGTACAGGATCGCCTTGCCGCGCAGGTTGCGGGCGGCGCGTCCGATGGTCTGGATCAGCGAACCGGCGCTGCGCAGGAAGCCTTCCTTGTCGGCGTCCAGGATCGCGACCAGCGACACCTCGGGCATGTCCAAGCCCTCGCGCAGCAGGTTGATGCCAACCAGCACGTCGAACATGCCCAGGCGCAGGTCGCGGATGATCTCCACCCGCTCCACCGTCTCGATGTCGGAATGCAGGTAGCGCACGCGCACGCCATGCTCGGACAGGTATTCGGTCAGGTTCTCGGCCATCCGCTTGGTCAGGGTGGTGACCAGCACGCGGTCGCCCCACGACACGCGTTCGTGGATTTCAGAGAGCAGGTCGTCCACCTGCGTCGCGACGGGGCGGATCTCCACCGGCGGATCGATCAGGCCGGTCGGACGCACCACCAGCTCGATGATCTCGCCGGCGCCCTCGCGCAGCTCGTAGGGGCCCGGAGTGGCCGACACGAACACGCTGCGGGGCGCGCGCTGCTCCCATTCCTCGAAGCGCAACGGCCGGTTGTCGAGCGCCGAAGGCAGGCGGAAGCCGAACTCCACCAGCGTCTCCTTGCGCGAGCGGTCGCCCTTGTACATGGCCCCGATCTGGGGGATGGTGACGTGCGATTCGTCGACCACCAGCAGCGCATCCGCCGGCAGGTAGTCGAACAGCGTCGGCGGCGGATCGCCGGGCGCCGCGCCGGTCAGGTGGCGCGAATAGTTCTCGATGCCGTTGCAGTAGCCGACCTCGGCCATCATCTCCAGGTCGAACTGGGTACGCTGCGACAGGCGCTGCACCTCGACCAGCTTGTTCGCCGCGTAAAGCTGCTCCTGGCGCTCGCGCAGCTCCGCCTTGATCGTCTCCACCGCGGACAGGGTGCGCTCGCGCGGCGTGGCGTAATGCGTCTTCGGATAGATGGTGTAGCGCGGCAGCTTGCGGAACACCTCGCCGGTGAGCGGATCGAACATCGACAGCTGTTCGACTTCGCCATCGAACAGCTCGATGCGCAACGCCTCCAAGTCGGATTCCGCAGGAAACACGTCGATGGTCTCGCCGCGCACGCGGAAGGTGCCGCGATCCAGGACCACGTCGTTGCGGGTGTACTGCAGCGTGGTCAGGTGGCGCAGCAATTCGCGCTGCTCGATCCGCTCCCCGCGCGACAGGATCAGCCGCATCGACAGGTAGTCCTCGGGCGCGCCGAGGCCATAAATCGCGGAGACCGTGGCCACCACGATGGTGTCGCGTCGCGACAGCAGCGCCTTGGTCGCCGCCAGCCGCATCTGCTCGATGTGGTCGTTGATCGAGCTGTCCTTCTCGATGTAGGAGTCCGAAGACGGGATATAGGCCTCGGGCTGGTAGTAGTCGTAGTAGCTGACGAAATACTCCACCGAGTTGTGCGGGAAAAACGCGCGGAACTCCCCGTACAGCTGCGCCGCCAGGGTCTTGTTGGGCGCCATCACCAGGGTCGGCTTCTGCACCGCCTGGATCATGTTGGCGATGGTGTAGGTCTTGCCGGAGCCGGTGACGCCCAGCAGCACCTGCTTGGCGACGCCGTTCTGGAAGCTGGCCACCAGTTTTTCGATGGCCTGCGGCTGGTCGCCCGCCGGCTCATAGGGCGCGACCAGCTGGAAGCGGCCGGAGGCGGTGGACAGGTCGAGATCGGAAGGCTCGGTCATGGGGGAAAGACGCGCGAAGGCCAACCGCTGAGTTTACGCCCCGCCACCATTCCGCCCCGTGACCCGACGACACGGCGCCGCACGACCGAGGTCCGGGGCATTCCCCTACCCGCGCATCGGCTCCGCGCCGATGCCGCGTTGCTGCCGGCGAGCCAACACTAGCCCCAGTCCATCGGGAGCTTCGTCATGCGCCGTCGCAATGCCGGTTTCACCCTGATCGAAGCCGTGGCTGCGGCCGCGGTCATCAGCATCCTCGCCGGGATCGCCCTTCCTGCCCTGCAGGACGCCGGCGAAGCCGCCCGCAGCGGCGCCGCCAAGGGCACCTTGTTCGATTCCTGGATGTCGTCGGTCGCCCACGCCGCGAATACCGGGGTCGAGGTGGTGCTCTGCCCCGGCGATGCCAACGGCTGCCGCGACGGCATCGACTGGACCCACGGCTGGATCGCGTACGCGGACCTGGACGGCAACCGCACCCGCAGCCCGGATGAAACCCTGCTCAAGCAAGCCGAACCGCTGGGTGGCAAGGTCCACCTGCGCAGCACCACCGGCCGGACGCGGATGGTCTTCCAGCCGAACGGTGGCAATGCCGGCAGCAACATCACCTGGACCCTGTGCGACGGTCGCGGGCCGGAGGCTGCGACCACGATCGTGGTCGCCAACAACGGGCGGTTGCGAACGGGAACGCCGACGGCTGCAGCGGCGCAGGCCTGCATGGCGGCGATGTAGGCACGGCTTGCAACGCCGGATGGGCGCCGGCACAATACGCACCCCGCCCGAATAGCTCAGCCGGTTAGAGCACTTGACTGTTAATCAGGGGGTCGTTGGTTCGAGTCCAACTTCGGGCGCCAAGATCTGAACGAGAAAGGCCGCGAGCGATCGCGGCCTTTTTTGTTGCCTGTGAAAGTCTGCGGAGGCGACAACGCCCGCGAATGCGGGCGTTGTCGGGCGTGCTTCTTGCAGCAACCTCACATCAATTTCTTACGGTTGCCCAAGTCTCGTTCCAGACTACGGAAGAAATGAAGATGTATTTGTTGCCGCCTGTACCATTTGCTTGATCGTACACGCATGACTTAACGGTGGGCCGGACTTCGGAGCCGTCATTGGCAAAGGAAACGGTCACGGGCACATAACCGGTAGCAGCCATCGCCGGAACCTGCGTCAGTGTCAGCGTTGCAGTTTCCGCAGCGTTGACGCCGGACTCGCTGTACCTGTCGCTGGGCAAGGTGGAGCCGTCCCACAGCGTGACACCACTGATGTTCACGTTCTGCAAAGTGTTGTAACTCCCGACGCTATACGTCCCCGCCACCCACGCCAAATTAACGCTCGGACCCTTAGGCGTGCAGGCCGGGGTGGCTCCGAACGCATAATCAGTGTAAGTGCCTCCGGACTTATAGTACTTGCTGATAGTGAGGGTAAGATCCTGTGGCAAAGTCGCGCTGGAGGTGCACTGGTAATCACTGCCGGGCTTGCCGCAATTGCCATAGGTGTGAGTCAAGCCGGGCGAGGCCCCTGCCCCTATGAGCCGCGTCCAGAAGTAGTTATTCCCGGAACCACCCGAACCACTACCCACGACGAACTGCTGGGAGTCGTTGGTCACGGCGATGTCGCCCTGGTCGTCCACTGCAGCAAGAATGTCATCACTGACCGCCACGCCGGAGTTGGAACGCCGGCTCTGGGTATTACTAGTCGCTGTGCCCGCTTTGATACCTGCGGTGCGTCCGCCGGAAGGCTCGGTCACGTTGAAATACAGCGTGTTGTTGGTATTGACCGCCAGGACATTGGGATCGCTGGGCGTCCACTTCGCGATCTCGGTCAGGTTGATCGTCGTGAAGGGCAGGACCGGCAACAAGCACTCGGTATACGCAGTACCTGACTTGCCGTCACACTTCTCGATCGCTTTTTGAGCCTTAGTGCCTAGGTAATCCACGTACAGTCCGCGCGCATGCAGGTAGCGGTAATCGGTGGTGGACGGCGTGGCGATGTTGATCGTCGCCGGCGCATTCAGCGCCGCGATGGCATCGTATGTCACCTGCGGAGTTCCTGGCGCGGTCGTAGCCGTCTTGGTGTAGGTGCTCAGGTAGTCCTTGACGTAAGCCTGATACGCACCAGTCGCAGCAGAACTCGGAATACCGGATTTCGCCTCCGTACCGTTCACGTCTGCACTCGTCTCCAGCAACCCATAGCTGCGCTGGTACATGTCCGCGGTGGTCCGCCACAGACCATCGACCTTCACTACCCGGCAAGCCGCGACGTACGTACCGGCACTGACATTGGTCTGGACTGTCAACGCACCGGTGGACTTGGTGTAGTCGTACTTGGAGACCCCGGATGCCTCGGGATCGTACTTCGCCTCGGCGGCAGTGCCAGCAGCATCGTGCTGGTCCCGGCAGCATTCCACGCACTGCTCGCTCTGCTCACGGCCCGCACCTTTCTTGCCACCCTTGGCGGTGCCGTCGAACGCGGGATCCTCACCCGCATTGGCGCTCACGCCAGTCGCAGCACCGGAACCGGGATAAACCTCGTAGGTCGTGCCGTTCCAGACGGCGGGCCACTGCGCCGCGCCCGCCACGCTGTAGCCGGCCGCCCCGTACTTGCAGCGGCACTTGATGACTTGAGTCTGGAACCGTTTGGTTATCTTGGCCGCAGTGTCGCTTTCTGGAACGTAGTTCAACACGTCGAACGACGTACCCACACGAAGGTTGCTGTCCGCACCCTCAATGATCGGCTGCGGGTTGGATGCCGCAGTCGCCTGATTGCCGCTGACAATCGGAATCACGCCCGCCGTCTTGGAGGGATTGCTCTGGCGAACGATGGGGAACTTGCCGGAGGATCCCTTGGGATCATTCCCCGGATAACCTGTCCCTAAGCCATAGATATTGCCACTCAGATCAGAGGCCAATGTCACCCGCTTGCAAGTAGTCGCAGTGGGGGTCGGGCACGGTGCGTCAGCGGCAGTCCACGTCGCAGTGAGAGTCGCTCGAGTGAACGTAGAGGTGGGGTTGGTCACGGCTGTAGTCACGTACCCCGTACCATTCCAACGACGCGCTTCAATTGTCTCGACTACCTGAAGATCGCTGGTTCCGGCTTGCGCTGCCGCGGCACTCACCCAGCCCGTCGACATGGTCCAGGTAGTTCCCGCCGCCGGCGGTGCTTGCCGGATCACCGACATGCGCGATGTCAACGCGGACATCACCGCGGCTCGTGCCTTGGCATCCGACGAATTTCGCGCCAACGCACCCTGCAGGGCGGCCAATGCCAGCAGGCCCGTGGCAAGGATGACGACTGCCACCATCACCTCGATCAGACTGAAGCCCGACCCTGTGCGATGCGGCGAATTCCCGCGAATTATGCGTGCCATCTCGCGTCCTCAGTAGGAATAAGCATCGGTCCAGCCACCCCGCAGGGTGTCGTACCGTGACATCGGTTGCAGGCCAGCCAAGGCCTTCAATACATCCGCATCGCCGAAGAGCAGGCCACCGCCGGAGCCGGTCTGAACTTGGCCTTGGATGACCATCGAGCCATACACGGCCGACTGTGCGTTGAATTTCATCCCCGCGTTGCCTCCGGTATTCGGATCCAGCGGGCCATCGCCGTTGGACCGGTAGAACAACAGTCCGAAGAGCTTGGCGTGAAAGGGCGTATTCGTTCCCGGGTCCGCCACTACGGCAACAGGGGCAGTGACGCTGCCAACCGTGCCATTGTTGGGCAGGCAGTCCACCTGGCACCAGATCATGCCACTGTCGGTTGCGCCCAGCGTCCCGGTGAACAGCTGCTCGGCTCGCACGAGCGCCGTGTTGCCAGCCGTCGGCTTGATCTTCGTCGCGTACTGGTAGAGGTAGGCTTCTTCGGGATAAAGCTGGTAGGTGTTTCCGTCTGGCGCCTTGAACGCCACCTTGGGCATGCGGGCCTCGCAGAAGCCATCGTTGTCGCCGGTCAGCGGAGTATTGCCGTCGTCCGTCGCATCCGCTCCGTCCTTCCAACCCTTGACGTTGAAGGCGTATTCGAACAGGTCGCACGGGAATTCCGCGGGTTCCACATCCCGATTGATGCCGCTGGCATCGTTACTGTCCTTGTCGAGGATGTCCCAGCCTTCGGTGTAGCCGGCGGCCTTCTTGGCCATGCCGCAGCCGCACTTGTCGCAGGTACGGCTGCTGATCCAGCTGGCATCCGTCAGGGACACCTGGCCGCTTGCCAGGAAGTCCTGCCGCGTGCACGTCGCGAACGAGCCCGAAGCAGGTTCGACATTGAGACGCGACCACACGGCAATGTCGAGTCCCGGCCCTGCCGCGTCCGGCATCGCGACCACGTCGCCGTTACCCGGGGGAACCACCGTGCCGCTGGCAATGATGGTGGGCACGCCGCCCGGCTGCGCCAGGAGGGAGCTGCGGGCAACCGTCTGCGTCAACGTGGTGCGTCCGGAATCGCCATCGATCTGGGCAACACTCACGAACGTCACGACACGACGATCCGACAGGTTGTTCATGTCTGTTGCACAGGAGATGCTCGTGCTGCTCACCGGAATCGGCACGCGGCAGAGCACGGGGGCGACACCGTAATCGACATTGAATCCGCCCATTTGGGGCAACGTGGCGGGAACCTTCAACATGCGTTGGGTCAAGGCGGTCGGCAGCGCGCTACCGGTTGCATCGTAAGCGCCAGCACCCGCAGCAAGCCGATACATCGTCCCCCGCACGGACGCGTCCACGGCACCGCACGGGAACGTGGTGTCTGTGGCTCCGCACAACTCCCAACTCCCCGCGTTATCCAGCAGGGTGGGGTTGGCCCGGAACAGGTATTCGAAGCCTTGGGCCAGTCCGGCTTCCGCGACTTGGTGAACGACCTTCGCGCGCAGGTCATTACCGCTGCTGCGCTGTTCGAAGACGCCCACGTTCATGGCCATCAGCGCCATCAGGCTGGCCAACAGCAGGATGACTATCGCGACCAGGAGCGTGGAGCCCTGTTGGAGTTTCGACGGGTTACGAACGGATGTGTTCATCTGTCTGTTCTCGAAGATCAGGTGCCCGTGCCGAGCCCGGGGGCGAATACGGTTTGCGAATACTGGCGATAGACGGCGGGCTTGCCGGGCATTTCGCCCTTCAATGTGACGGTCAAGGCCCGACCGTCCCGCGTGAACTGGAGGTTGGTGATATTCACCAGGTTCGAACTGAGCTTGGTGCCGCCGTTGCCGCACGTAGTGTTGCCCAAGTACACGGCCCCGCCGCTGACGGAGATCGCGCGCTGCACGGTCGTGCCGCCTTGGCTGTAGCTGTAGCGAACGCATGTGTCGCTATCGGACAGCGTCACCGTCCCCAGCGCCAACGCAGCCGTGATGTTGTACGGATTGTCAGTGGTGCCTGCCCGCTGTAGTTCGGAGGTAATCGCGGCCGACGTGGCACGCAACTCCTGCGTGAGCCGCGTGGACGAAATGGTGTCAGAGTTGGCACGAATCATCGACAGGGAAAGCGCCAGCACGGCGCCGATCACGATCAGGCCCAGCACCATCGCGATCATCAGTTCGATCAGAGTGAAGCCACTGACGCTCTTGAGGGAGGTGTATCGAGGCATGGGGGCGTCCATCGTTTTACTTCGCGGCGACGACGAGATTCGACTGGCCCAACGGCGTAACAGTGACCGTGGCCCTGAACTTGTTAAGTGGCGAATCAAGGGTGATGGTGCTGCCCGCCAAGGCGGTGGTAGCTCCCGTTATGCCGTTGAACACCAACGCATTGGTCGCGGTCGCCATCGTGACCCCTGCGTGCTTGCCCGCCGGAATCGCCAACTGCTCGGTTTCCACCAGACAAGTCGTCGGATCCCCGCAATTGCACGGGTCCGCTGCAATCGCCTGCGCGCCTGCTGATGGGGCATCAGCCGACTTGGCGCCGGCGCACCAGCTCGCTCCCGTGGTGAACGACACGTTGACCTGGCGGTGCAGCTTCACCGCGCCGGAGCGGGCATTGGATACCAGACTCACCACGTCCTCGCCGGCCTTGCGGACGCGGTAGTTATCCAGCAGCTCGCGGTAGCTGGGCATCGCCACGACAGCAAGAATTGCGACGACGGCAATGACCACCATCAGTTCGACTAGGGTGAAGCCTTTGGAATTCTGCCCGTGCACGGAATGACCCTCGTTTGGGTGACTGCACTGTAGGTAGGCGCGATGGGTCGGGCAAGCGCAGCCGGACGAGTGGTCACGACAGTGCGACAGGCGTATCGCACGCGTCTTCCCCGCCCCGCTGCCGGTGCTACCATCCCGGCATCGTCACAGGGGAACGGCCATGCGCGCGCAATCGGGATTCACTCTGATCGAACTGATGGTCGTGGTGGCCGTGCTTGGCATCATTGCCGCCATCGCACTGCCGAGCTACAACGACCACGTGCGGGCCGGTCGGCGGGCAGAAGCGATGCGAGGGGTGAGCGAGGTGCAACTTGCCCTCGAACGCTGGCGAGCGGAATGCCCCACCTACGCGACCAACGCAGGATGCCCGGGTACGTATCCCAGCGTCGCCAACGTCTCGTCGCCCTACTACACGTTCGCCATCTCCGGACAGTCGGCCACCGCCTACACGGTGACCGCCACTCCGGCAGGCAAGCAGGCCGGGGACAGCTGCGGAAACCTGGAGGGCAACAACACGGACAAGCAGAAGGCGAAGTGGAATCCCGGCGGCGCAGGCTGCAACTGACCGGTTAGTCATCATCCGGCAACAAGGCCGGCAATCCCCCGCGATCTTCATCCGCCGCTGCTTCACGAAGGCGCGCAAGAGTTCGACCAGCGCCTGCACGATGTCGATGGCCCGGTGGATCTCAACGGGCGGACCTGTTCGATGCGGCGCAGATCGCCGACGAGATCAGGCAGCCTGCGGCCGTGGACGCGTTGATCGTGCATTGGTCGCAGTGCGGCACCTACAGCGCGTTCCGGGCAGCAGAACCTCCCGCATCAGGTTCCGAGCTTTGCCCAGCACGCTGTTGAACTGCGCGCTTCAAGCTCTGAGCTTCACGGTCCAAGCAGGTGAACTGCTCGCTCCGAGTTCCTGGGCATCACGCGCCAAGCTTTGGACTGCGCGCGCCAGGCTCCGGTATCGCCCAATCTAGGGTACCCGGCTGTTCACTCCAGGCTTTCAGCTGCCCCCCCCCCGGACTCCTGAGCGCGCATGGTGTACCGCCGCTACGTCACCACCCGGTAGCACGGCCGGTAATCCCCCGCGATCTTCATCCGGCGCTGCTCCACGAATGCGCGCAGCAGCCCATCCAGCGCCTGCATGATGTCCGGGTCGCCATGGATCTCGAACGGGCCGAACTGCTCGATGCGGCGCATGCCGTCTTCCTTGACGTTGCCGGCGACGATGCCGGAGAACGCGCGGCGCAGGTCCGCCGCCAGTTCGTGCGGCTTGCGGCCGTGGTGCAGGTCCAGCGCGGCCATCGCCTCGTGGGTGGGCACGAACGGTTGCTGGAAGGCCAGCGGCACGTGCAGGGCCCAGTTGAAGAAGAACGAATCCTTCTGCGCGACGCGCTGTTCGCGGACCTTGCGGATGCCGGAGTCCATGCGCCGGGCGACTGTCTCCGGGTCGTTGACGATGATCTCGTAGCGCGACGCGGCATCGTCGCCCAGGGTCAGGCGGATGAAGCGATCGATCTGCTCGAAGTACGGGGCGGCGCCGGTCGGGCCGGTGAGGATCACCGGGAAGCGGCGGCCGGCGTTCTCCTCGCGCAGCAGGATGCCGAGCAGGTACAGGATTTCCTCCGCGGTACCGACGCCACCGGGGAACACGATGATGCCGTGGGCCATGCGGACGAAGGCCTCGAGGCGCTTCTCGATGTCCGGCATGATCACCAGGTGGTTGACGATCGGATTCGGCGATTCGGCGGCGATGATGCCGGGCTCGGTGATGCCGATGTAGCGGGTGCGGCGATGGCGCTGCTTGGCGTGGGCGATGGTGGCGCCCTTCATCGGCCCCTTCATCGCCCCCGGGCCGCAGCCGGTGCAGATGTCCAGCCGGCGCAGGCCCAGCTGGTAGCCGACCTCCTTGGTGTACATGTATTCCTCGCGGCCGATCGAGTGGCCACCCCAGCACACCACCAGGTTGGGATCGGCCGGGTGCAGCACGCGCGCGTTGCGCAGCAGGCCGAACACAGCGTCGGTGATCCCCTCGCCGCTCATCAGGTCGGCTTCTTCCGCCAGTTCGATCGCGGTCCACGCCAGGTCGCGGACCACCGCGAACAGCAGTTCGGCGACGCCACGGATGATCTCGCCATCGACGAAGGCCATCGCCGGCGCGTTGTGCAGGTCGATGCGCACGCCGCGATCCTGCTGCAGCACCTGGATGTCGAAATCCGGGTACAGCTCCTGCGCCGCGCGCGGATCGTCGGAGGCGCTGCCGCTGGTCAGCACCGCCAGCGCACAGCGGCGCAGCAGGTCGTGCATCCCGCCGATGGACGCATCGCGCAGGCGCGCGACCTCGGCGCGGGAAAGTACGTCAAGGCCACCACGCGGGTAGATATGGGCATCGACGGTGGGGAGTTTGCGGGTCGGGACGGCCGCCGGCTGCGGCGATGATTGGATGTCGTTCATAGACCGCCAACTTTAGCGCAGTCCGCCACCCGGCGCGCCCCCGCCGCACAAAAGGAAACGGCCGGATTGCTCCGGCCGTTTCGGTGTTGCGATGACGCGTTGGATCAGAACTCGTACTTGAAGCCGACCTGCAGGGACCACTGCGAGATGCCGTGCGTGAAGCCGTCGGAATCGGTCGGGATCGCCGGGTTATCCGCGAAGCGGTAGTTGTACACGTACTTGCCGTTGTACATGCCCTGCAGGGTCGCGATGCGACGGCTGCCGAAGAAGCCGTAATCCAGGATGTGGCCCCAATCCTTGTTCAGGAGGTTGCCGACGTTCTGGATATCCACCCACACCTGCGACTTGTGGCCCTTGAACAGACCCGGCAACTCCTGCGTGACGCGCAAGTCGAAGGTATTGACCCACTCCGCACGGAAGGCATTCGCCGCCGCGTAGGTACCCCGGTAGGCGTTGAGCTCGTCCACACCTGCCAGCCAGCTGAAGAACGACGCTTCCATCGCGGCGTCCCGAGTGAAGATCGGGTTGGTGGTCGAACCGCTCAGGGTGCCGAACAGGACGTCGCCCGGGCCGGACGGCACGTAGAACAGGTCATTGTTGCTGCGGCGATCGCCGTTCGCATCGCCGTTGAAGATCATGCTGTACGGACGGCCGCTGCGGCCTTCATAGAACAAGCCGACGCGGGTCTCGTAATCACCGAAGAACGCGTGCTTCCAGTTCAACGAACCGCTGAAACGGTCCTTGATCTCGTAGCGGCCGTTCTTGGAGATGTTCTCGCCGACGTTGAAGCTGTGCTGGTAGCTGTAGCCCGAGCTCGCGGTGGAACTGGTCAGCGAACCGACTTCGGTCACGTTGGTGTAGGTGTAACCCAGTGTCCACGACCAGTCGCTGTCGACGCTCCAAGGCTTGTTCAGCATGAAGGTCAGCTGCTGGCTCTTGCCCTTGCTGGTATTGGCCAGCAGGTAGACGTAGTCGTAATTCGAATTGCGACCGAAGCCCGAACTGCTGAAGCGGACCGAACCATTGCTGTTGGTGGGGGTCCAGTGCAGTTCGCGGCCGTCAGGACCGGTATAGCCCGGGCCGAGATTGAGGCTGTCGTAGTACAGGCCGCTCTTGACGTCCGTCATCAGCAGCTCGGCGGACGCGACGATGCCGTGCCACGGCAATTCGTGGTCGATCGCCAGATTCGCCTTCCAGATCGACGGCAGCTCGAAGTCGTCGGTGACGAAGTTCATGGTGCAGCGCGCGCTGGAGCTGGTGCACGGGGTGCCCGCATTCGGGTCGCCCGGAGGCACCGGCTGGTCGAACGCGTCGGCGCTGAACGGCAACGACGCGTTGTACTGGTCGTAGAAGTACGAGACGCTGTTCATGCCGTTCTGGCCAAAGCCATTGCCGATCCACACCTGCGGCGAATCACCCTGGAACAGGCCGACGCCGCCACGCAGCTGGGTCTGGCGCTCGGTGTCGAAGGTGTAGTTGAAGCCGAAGCGCGGCTGCACGATGAAGTTGCCATCGAACACCTGGCTGCTGTCGTAGCCCCAGACGCGCTCAGCTTCCGCGTTGTACGGCGGGTTCGGACTCACGCTGGGCCTGTCGGCGCGCACGCCGAAGGTCAGGGTGAGGTTGTTGTTGAAATACCAGGTGTCCTGCAGGAACAGGCCGAGGTTGCGGCTGCTGTAGGCCACCGCGATCGAACCCGGCATGCGTTCGCGCTGCAGGCTGTAGCTCGACCAGATGCCATTCTCGAAGTTGTCCAGCCCGTAGAAGGTGTAGGTGCCCCAGGAATCGCGACCGTAGTAGTTGAAGATGTCGTTGTCGCTGTAGTCGAAGCCGAACTTGACGTCGTGGTCGCCCATGGTCAGGGTGCCGGCGCCGTAGTAGTTCCAGGTTTTCGTCAGCAGGGTGTTGCCTTGGGTGTTCGCCTCGGTACCGAGGTAGATCGAATCACCGCTCGGCTGGGCCACGGTACCGTCGAAGTAGACGCGGATGCTGGGGGCCGTGCTGGAGGTGACGCGCACCGCGCTGTAGTCCCGGAACGACACCTTGAACTCGGTGCTGAAATTGTCGGTCCAGTCGCTGTAGAGCTGGCCGACGTAGCTTTCCACCGACTTCACCTGGTTGTACCAGTACGAACTCAGCGAAAGCGTGCTGCTGGACGCGCCTTCCGGACGCACCTTGTCCTGGTCCAGCTTGCTGTAACGAAGGCTGGCACGGTGATTGTCGTTGATGTTCCAGTCCAGCTTGAGCGCATATTCTTCGAGATTGGTGTCGCTGTTGGTCTCGAAGCCGCCGGCATCGAACCCGTACTTCTGGGCGATGCGCTGCACTTCAGCCACGTCGGCGGCGTCGAAGTCGGCGTTCGGGTTGGCCAGCGGCGAGGCGGCCAGGTCGATGCCCGGGCTCTTCTGGTTGAACTTCTCGTAGTTGGCGAAGAAGAACAACTTGTCCTTGATGAGCGGGCCGCCCAGGGTCACACCCCAAGTCGTTTCCGCGCCGTATTCGCCGAACGGCAGGCCGGTATTTGGGTAGTCGCCGAACCAGTCGCCATCGCGGTAGGTGCCGTAGAGCGAACCATGGAACTCATTGGTACCGGACTTGGTCACCGCGTTGACGTTGGCGCCTGCCGCGCCCGAGGTGGTCACGTCGTAGTTCGACAAGTCGATGTCGATGGCCTCGATGGCCTGCATGGACACCGGCTGGCGCCGGGTGGTCATGTTGTTGCCTTCCAGGCCGAAGGTATCGCTGGCCGACACGCCGTCGATTGCGATCGCGTTGTAACGCGGGTTCTGGCCGCCGGCGCTGATGTTGCCGGAGGCGCGGTCGGTAAAGGCCACGCGCGGGTCGAGGCGCATGAAGTCCTGAATGTTGCCGCCGATCGACGGGAGTGCCTCGATCGTGGCCTGGTCAACATTGCTGCCCGAGCCCATCTTGGTGGACGAGAACACCGAGGTCACGGTACTGGCGACGGCCTGCACGGTGCCGAGGGTGGCGACGTCGTTGTTGAGCTGGCCGTCGACGGTGCTGACCTGGTTCAGGGTCAGGTACACGTTCTCCTCGGTATCGCTACCGGCACCCGCCTTGTTGATGGTGATGGTGTACGGACCACCCACGCGCAGGCCGCGCGCGTTGTAACGACCGGCCGCATCGGTGGTCGCACGGCTGACCGTGCCCGACTCGATGTGGGTGATGGTGACTTCGGCGCCCGCGACCGGCTGGCCGTCGGCACCGACCACCTGGCCGCCGACGCCGGCGGACGTGCTCTGCGCGAAAACAGGAGCCGCGGCGAGCGCGACCATCAAGCCCAGCGACAGCTTCGACAGCCGGACGCGGTTCGGGTGAGTCATATCGGTAACCTCAGTGAGCGAGAAAGAAAAAGAACGACGGACGAAGGACGGCACGTGCCGACGCGTCCGCCTGGCGACGGTTGTCGGCGAATTCGGAACCCCTGAACCCATGCGAAACCGTACGGGTTCACCAAAGTTTAACACGGTAGGCGGGTTTCATGACCGCGGGATGACAGTCCGGCGACGCCCTGCGAATCGCGTAAGTGGCCGCCCCTGTTCAGGTTCCGGCGCGCAGGTAGCTCGCAATTCCGTCCAGCAACATCTGCACCGAGATGGCCACGATGACCATGCCCATCAGCCGCTCGATGGCGGTCAGGACGCGCGTGCCCAGCCATTTCTGCAGGTAGGTGGCCGAGAACAGGATGAGCGCGGTGGCAGCCCACGCGATCGCCAGCGCCAAGCTCCACGCCCCCATCCGGCCCGGCTCCTGGCTGCCCAGCAGCATCACTGCCGCCATCCCGGAGGGGCCGGCGATCATCGGGATCGCCATCGGCACGATGAAGGGCTCGCCTTCGGGCTGCTCGCCCATGATGCCGTCGGCCGGAGGGAAGATCATCCGCAGGCCGATCAGGAACAGGATGATGCCGCCGGCGATCGACACCGATTCCTGGCGGAGGTGCATCAGTTCCAGCAGGTAGCGGCCGGCCCACAGGAACAGCATCAGCACGGCCAGCGCGATCAGCAGTTCGCGGACGATCACCACCCGCTGGCGGGCTGGCGGCAGCCCCTTGAGCAGGCCCAGGAACACCGGGATGTTGCCCAGCGGATCCAGGATCAGGAACAGCAGCAGGGCGGCCGAGGCGATGGTCATGCCAGTTCCACGATCCGCCCGCGCTGCGCCGCACCAGCCGCCGACAGCAGCTCGACGCAGGCCGCGGCATAGTCGCTTGCTGGCTTCGCTTGGAGATCGGTGTTGGCCTGGAACGCCTTCCCGCGCAGTCCGGTGCGCATCGGCCCCGGGCGCAGGCCGCTGACGCGCGGGCCGTGCTCGCCGAGCTCCGCCTGCAGCATCGGCACCAGCGTCGCCTGCGCCGCCTGGGCCAAGCCGTAGCCGCCCCAGAAGGCAGGGCTGCCGCCGCGCGACGGGTCGTCGATGGCAAACACGACCGCGCCGGCATCGGACTTCGCGAGAAGCGGCAGGCAGGCCTGGGTAAGCCACCAGCGCGCGGTCAGGTCGACGTGGATGGCGCGGGCGAAATCGGCCGGGTCGGTGTGCAGCAGCGGGGTCAGGCCCTTGAACTCGGCGGCGCAGTGGAGGACGCCATCGAGGCGGCCAAGCTCGGCATCCAGCCGCTGCGCGAGTTCATCGAAATCATCCGGCGAGGCGCCCACCAGGTCCAGCGGGTACAGCAGCGGCTCCGGACCGACCGCCTTCACCGCATCGTAGACGCGATTGAGCGGCGCGACCTTGCGGCCGAGCAGCACCACCGTCGCGCCGGCCTGCGCGCAGGCCACCGCTGCCGCCGAGCCGAGGCCACCGGCGGCGCCAACGATCAGGACGACCCGCCCGTCCAAGGCCGGCCCTGCAAGCGACTGCGTCCCGCTCACGCTTTTTGCGCGTCCGCGACGATGCGGGCCAGCTCACCCGATTCGGACAGCTCGACGGTGATGTCGCAGCCGCCGATCAGCTCGCCGTTGATGAAGAGCTGCGGGAAGGTCGGCCAATCGGAGAAACGCGGCAGGTTGGCGCGGATCTCCGGCTCCTCCAGTACGTTGACGGTATGCAGCTGCGCGCCAGCGGCCTTCAGGGCCTGGACCGAGCGGCTGGAGAAGCCGCACATCGGGAACTGCGGGGTGCCCTTCATGAACAGGACGATGGGATGGCCATCGATCTCTGCGCGGATACGATCTTCGATGGAAGACATTGGCGGTTGCTCCTGAAACGCTGCGTCCCGTGGCGCCGGCGGCGGTCGACCGGATGTCGACGCAGCGGCAACGGGCGGTGGGGATAGAATGCGCGGGTCGAACGATCCGCACATTGTAAGTCTTCGCGCGGCCCCGGCCGCACCCCCACCCATCCACAGGAGCCCGCCGTGGCCATCGAACTGCCCGCCCTGCCCTACGACCGCACCGCCCTGGAGCCGCACATCTCCGGCGAGACCATCGACTTCCACTACGGCAAGCACCACCAGACGTACGTGACCAACCTCAACAACATGATCGCCGGCACCGAGTTCGCCGACATGTCGCTGGAGGACATCATCCGCAAATCGCAGGGCGGCATGTTCAACAACGCCGCGCAGGTGTGGAACCACACCTTCTACTGGAACTGCCTGAAGCCCAACGGCGGCGGCGAACCGACCGGCAAGCTGGCCGAGGCGATCAACGCCGCGTTCGGCAGCTTCGAGAAGTTCAAGGAAGAGTTCACCAAGACCTCGGTCGGCACCTTCGGCTCCGGCTGGGGCTGGCTGGTGCAGCGCGCGGACGGTTCGCTGGCGCTCGCCAGCACCCCCAATGCCGCCACCCCGCTCACCGGCGAGGACACCCCGCTGCTGACCTGCGACGTGTGGGAACACGCCTACTACATCGACTATCGCAATGCCCGCCCGAAGTACGTCGAGGCGTTCTGGAACCTGGTCAACTGGGATTTCGTCGCCGGCAACATGAAGTAACCCGCGGCGCATCGCGAATAAGAAAACGGCCGGAGCGATCCGGCCGTTTTTCATTGCTGCGACATCATCCCGGGGATGGCGAGAGCGTCGGGTGATTCGCATAGCCGCATGCCGAGTCGCGTCGCGAACGCCCGGCGGCAGGCGCCATCGCGAGATCAGCCCCGAAGCGCCAACGCCGCGATGACCGGCGCCACCTGCGCCTCGCGATCCAGCACCACGCCAACCCGCTGCAAGGCGGCGGCCAGTTCACCCGGCGAATTCGCGCGCAACGTCGCATGCCCCACCTTGCGTCCGGCCCGCGGCTCCTTGCCGTAGTCGTGCCAGTGGCCGCCAGCCTCGCCCAGCACGGCAGCCGCGTCCGGCATCGCGCCGATCCAGTTGAGCATGCAGACAACGCCCACCATCCGCGTATCGCCCAGCGGCAGGCCGAGCACCGCGCGCAGGTGGTTCTGGAACTGCGACGTCTCGCTCCCCTCGATCGTCCAGTGTCCGGAGTTGTGCACGCGCGGCGCCAGCTCGTTGGCCAGCAGCTCGCCGTCCTTGCAGAACAGCTCCAGCGCGAACACGCCCACGTAATCCAGTGCCTCGGCCAGCTTGCGCGCGTGCGCCAGCGCGGTGGCCTGCAGCGCGTCGTCGACACGCGCCGGCGCCAGGCTCGCGGAGAGCACGCCATCGACGTGCCAGTTCTCGGTCAGCGGCCAGGCGCGGAATTCGCCGCCTTGCCCGCGAACCACGACCACCGACAGCTCGCGCTGGAAATGCACGAAGCTCTCGAGGATCAGTCCCACCGTCATCGCCTGCGCGCCGAGCGCGTCCCAGGCGGCATCGATATCGGCCGCCGACTTGATCCGGAACTGGCCCTTGCCGTCGTAGCCCAGCCGCCGCGTCTTCAGGATGCACGGGGTGCCTAGGCGCGCGACCGCGGCCTCCAGCTGCCCGCGCGACGCGATATCGGAGAAGTCCGGCACCGGGATCCCTAGCTCGCGGAACAGGGTCTTCTCGGCGAGTCGATCCTGCGCCACCGCCAGTGCGCGCGGGTTCGGGAACACCGGCACCCGTTCGCTCAACCACTGCGCGGATTCGGCCGGCACGTTCTCGAAATCGAAGGTGGCCACGTCGATCTGCGAGGCGAACTCCGCCAACGCGGCTTGGTCCGTGTAGTCGCCAACCACCATCGGCGCGAATTGCCCGGCGCAGGCATCGGCGACGTTGTCGAGCACGCGGAAACGCAGGCCAAGCGGCGCGCCGGAGAGCGCCATCATCCGGGCCAGTTGCCCGCCTCCGAGGATGCCGACGGTGGTCATGTCACTTCCGAGGATCGTCGTTGTTGGCGACGTCATCGGTCTGCTTGGCGCGGAACGCGGCCAGCGCATCGCCGATGGCCGGGTGGTCGCTGGCGAGCATCGCCGCGGCGAACAGGGCCGCGTTGGCGGCGCCCGCATTGCCGATCGCGAAGGTGGCCACCGGGATGCCGGCCGGCATCTGCACGATCGAAAGCAGCGAATCCATCCCGTTCAGCGCCTTGCTCTGCACCGGCACGCCGAGCACCGGCACCGCGGTCTTGGCGGCCAGCATGCCCGGCAAGTGGGCGGCACCACCGGCGCCGGCGATGATCGCGCGCAGGCCACGCGCCTGCGCGGACGCCGCGTATTCGAACAGCACGTCCGGCGTGCGGTGCGCGGAGACCACGCGCACTTCATGCGGCACACCGAGCGCTTCCAGTTTCGCGCTTGCGTGCTGCATGGTCTCCCAGTCGGAGCGGGAGCCCATGACGATCCCCACCAGTGGTGCGTCCCCTGCTTCGGCCATGTCGGTTCCCGGCGTCAAAACGCCTGATCCAAACCGGTATTCTAGCGACCCCATCCCCCATCGGCATCGACATGGATCGCAAACTCCTCGACATCCTGGTCTGCCCCGCCACCCGGCAGTCGCTTTCGATCCTCGAAGCCGGCGGCCTGGAGGCACTGAACCGGGCAATCGCCGAGGGCCGCGTCAAGCGCAACGACGACGGCGTGCAGGCCGAAGCCCTGCGCGAGGCGCTGGTCACCCGTGACCGCAAGACCGTGTACCGCGTGGACGACGGCATTCCGGTCTTGCTGGTCGAGGACGGCATCGCCACCGCGCAGGTCGACGGTTTCCCCAGACAATGAACGGCGTGGGCATGAACGGGGCGCGTTTCGCTCCGCCGCCCGCGGCGGTCATCGATGCCGACGTCGCCGCCGCGCTGGCCGAGGACATCGGCCCCGGCGATGCGACCGCGTCGCTGCTGGACGATGCCGCCGACAGCGCCTACCTGCTGTGCAAGGAAGACTGCGTGGTCGCCGGGCGTCCGTGGTTCGACGCCTGCCATCGCGCGCTCGATCCCGGCGTGCGCATCGACTGGCGCTGCCAGGAGGGCGACCGCATCGGCAAGGGCACGGTGGTTGCCACCCTGCAGGGCCGCAACCGCGCGCTGGTCAGCGCGGAGCGCGCCTCATTGAATTTTTTGCAGACCCTGAGCGGGACGGCCACCGTCACAGCACAGTATGTGGACGCCGTGCAAGGCACCGGCGCAAGGATCCTGGACACCCGCAAGACCATCCCGGGCCTGCGCCTGGCGCAGAAATACGCGGTGCGCGTGGGCGGCGGCGTCAACCACCGCATCGGCCTGTACGACGCGGTGATGCTGAAGGAGAACCACATCCGCGCGGCGGGTTCGCTGGCCGGGGCGGTCGCGCGCGCGCGCGCGCTGCATCCTGCGCTGCCGCTGATCGTGGAAGTGGAAACGCTGGCGCAACTGCGCGAGGCGCTGGAGGCAGGCTGCACGCGCATCCTGATCGACGACTTCGATGCCGACACGCGGCGCGAAGCGGTCCGCATCGCCAGGGCGGCGCCCTTTGATGGGCGCATCCCGCTGGAGGTCTCGGGCGGCGTGGACATGACCACCCTGCGCGGCATCGCCGAGGATGGCGTGGATTGCATCTCCATCGGCGGCCTGACCAAGCACGTGCACGCCATCGACTTCTCGCTCAAGCTCGGCCCGCCGCCCTGACAACGCTCCCCCAGGAGCGCCTTCAGGCACGCCACCACATCCCCCGAGCCGGGTCGCGGCTAACGCCGCTCCTACAAGAAGGGCCCGTTCAGCGCAGCAGCCAGGCCGCCGCGCCGGCCGCCACCACGAGAAGCGCCAGCACCAGCCATGGCCTACGACCACCCGCGGGCGCGCTGGCAACCGGTACCTGGAGCGGCTGCCCCGGCATCAGCAGCTGGAAACGCTGGGTGTCGAAGCGGATCTCGTCGCCATGCACGGCCTGTCCGCGGGTAATGCGCTTGCCGTTGAGCCAGGTGCCGTTCGCAGAGCCAAGGTCCTCCAGCAGCACCTCGTCGCCGGCGGGGGTGAGCCGCGCATGCAGCCGGGAGATGCTCTCCAGCGGGATGCGCAGCCCCGCATCATCGGCGCGGCCGATGGTAACGCTGGCGTGCAGCGGGAAACTGCGGCCGAACTGCTCGCCCGACAGGCCGCGCAAGGCGAACTTCGGCACTACCGGACGCACCATCGTGGCGTTGATGTCGCCGGCTTCCGCGTTGCGGGCAGCCGGCGCGGCATGCCCGGCATCAGCGGCGGCATCGAGCAGCCGGATGCGGGTGGAGGCCACGCCCAGGGTGTCGTCGGCGCGCAACGCGATCAGGCCATCGACCGGACGCTCGTTGACCAGCACCCGGATACCGGTCGGTACGCGCACCTGCACGCCCTGTGCGCCGACCTGCAGTTCGCAGTGCAGCGGTTCGATCCCGTCCGCCGCCAGCGCCACGTCCGCATCCGCGGCCGAGCCGATCCGGTACACGCCCTGGTCGAGCAGCATCTGCGGCCGGTCGCCGGCGGGGAACACCAGTTTCATCATCATGCGCGTCTTTGCCTCGTCCTTGTTGTCGGTGCGCTTGCGCTTCCGGGCGGTCGCCACCACATTAGGGCGATGCCAACCTTGCTGATTCTAATGGCCGTGGGCGTCACGGCGTTCTTCATGTTCACCGCGGCGCGTGCCGCCGCCGAACGCGCCGCCGAGATCGGACGCGACGCCTGCCAGGCGGCGGGCGTGCAATGGCTGGACCAGTCGGTCCATGCGATCGGCATGCGCCTGCGCCGGCGGGACACCGGCTGGCTGGGCATCGAGCGCAGCTTCCGCTTCGAATACTCCGAAGACGGGCAGGATCGCCACGTCGGCCGGGTCGTGCTGCTGGGGGAAAAGCTGGTCGGCTTCAGCGGGCCCAGCCGCGCTGCGCAGGCCGTGGTACGCAGCTTCCCGCTGCCCTGACGGACGGCTCGCCGGCTACTTGACGATGCGCAGGTGACCGCCGCGCCTGGGCGGCCCCGACGGACCCGCCGGGCCATTGTCGTCGGGCGGCGGGAGCTCGGTGTCGGGGATGGAGTCGCCTGCAGGTTCCATTGGCGTGGCACCGCCGCGCGGCTCGTCCGGCAAGGCCATGCCTTGGCCGGTCTCGCGCGCATAGACCGCGATCACCGCCGGCAACGGCACCAGAACCGTCTGGCTGACGCCGGCGAAGCGCGCGGTGAATCGCAGTGCATCGTTGCCGAGCTCGAGCTTGGCCACCGCGCGTTCGGCGATGTTGAGCACGATGCGGCCATCCTTCACCGCATGCCGTGGCACGCGCACGCCGGGGAGACTGGCATCGACCAGCACGTGCGGCGTCATGCCGTTGTCCACGATCCACTCGTAGAGCGCCCGCAACAGGTACGGGCGATGGCTGCTCATCGCGAGGGCGTCGTCGCCCATCTCAGGCAACCGTCGTCATGGGGCCCGCGTCATGCCGGGAGGTCACGGAGGTTCTTTTCCTTCTCGGTGAGGCTGCGCACGAAACCGGGGTTGCGGAAGATGCGGTTGCCGTAGTCCTCGATCGCCTTGCCGTCCTTCGGCAACGGGATGTCGAGCGACGGCAGGCGCCAGATGATCGGGGCCATCGCGCAGTCAGCCAGGCTCATCTCCGGGTTGAGGAAGAACTTGCTCGCCTTGAACAACGGCACCGAGGCGGTCAGCAATTCCTTCAGGCGCTTGCGCCCGGCGTCGGCCTGCTGCTTGTTGCCCAGCTGGATCGCCTGCACCTGCGGCACCCAGTCGTGTTCGATGCGCAGCATCGCCAGCCGCAGGCGCGCGCGCGAGAGCGGGTCGACCGGCATCAACGGCGGATGCGGGTAGCGCTCGTCGAGGTATTCGCTGACCACGCTGGCGGCGTACAGCACCAGGTCGCGCTCGACCAGGGTCGGCACCGAGTGGTACGGGTTGAGGTCGATCAGGTCTTCCGGCGGGTTCTGCGGATCCACCGGAATCAGGTCGTAGGTGACGCCCTTGGCGGCCAGCACCAGGCGGACGCGGTGGCACAGGACGTCGTCGACCGAGGAGAACAAGGTCAGTGCATTACGCATGCGCGGACTCACAGCCATCATCAGAACCACCCCCGCGGCCAGGCCTTGCCGGCCGCACACGCGCCGCCCGCAGGATGCGGGCGGCCGCCAAGCGTCGTTCCCCGTGCTACGCGCAGTGCCGTCGCGTCAGTGAACGTCCCGCCAGTATTCCGTCTTCAGCAACCACGCCATGAGCGTGAAGAACGCAAGGAACAGGATCACCCACACACCCAGGCCCTGGCGCTTGAGCGCCGCCGGCTCGCCCGCGTATTCCAGGAAGGCGGTGATGTCGCGCGCGGTCTGGTCGAACGCGGCGGCATCCTGCGTGCCCGGCTGGCTGATGGTGAAGCCTTCCACCGGCATTTCGCCGGTTGCGCTCTTCTTCCCGTACACCGGTTGCTGCAGGCCCTGCAGCTCCCACAGCGGATTCGGCATCGACGCGTTCGGGAACAGCTTGTTGTTCCAGCCGACCGGACGCGACTCATCGAGGTAGAACGACTTCAGATAGGTGTAGATCCAGTCGCTGCCGCGCACGCGCGCGATCACCGACAGGTCCGGCGGTGCTTTGCCGAACGCGGCCACGCCCATCTCCGCGGTCATCGGCGCTATGACGTGGTCGCCGATCTTGCCGCCGTTGAGGTTGAGGTTGGCCTGCACCTCGTCTTCGGTGAGGCCCAGGTCCTCGCCGATGCGGGCATAGCGCACGTACTTCAGCGAGTGGCAGCCGCTGCAGTAGTTCATGTACAGCGCGGCGCCACGCTGCAGCGAGGCCTTGTCGTCGAGGTCGGTGCCGGCCTGCTGGAGGTCGCCGCCGCCGGCGGCGAACGCGGCCACGGACAGCAGCAGGCTGGCGGCGAAGACCGCGGCGCGGGAGACAAAGTTCTTAGTCATGCATCGTCACCCGTTCCGGCACCGGCTTGGTCTTGTCGAGCTTCGTCCACACCGGCATGGTGATGAAGAAGGCGAAATACAGGAAGGTCAGCACGCGGCCGATGATCGTCTCGGTCGGATCCGTGCCCGGGCCGGCACCAATCTTGCCCAGCCACAGGAAGCTGACCACGAACATCATCAGCATCGCCCAGCTGAACAGCCCGCGGTAGCGGTACGACTTGACCTTCGACTTGTCCAGCCAGGGCACCATGAACAGCACCGCGATGGCGCCGAACATCACCAGCACGCCCCACAGCTTGATGCCGAAGAACGAGGGCACCACGCGGAGCATGGCGTAGTACGGGGTGTAGTACCACACCGGCTTGATGTGCGCCGGGGTCACCAATGCATTGGCCTCGGTGAAGTTGTCGTGCTCCAGGAACCAGCCGCCGAACGCCGGGGCGAAGAAGATGACGAACGCCGCGATGATCAGGAAGAAGCCGACGTAGAACGTGTCCTTCACCGTGTAGTACGGGTGGAACGGGATGCCGTCGGCCGGCGCGGTGGGCGACCAGCGGTTGCCCTTCGGGCCCTTCTTGATCTCCACGCCGTCCGGGTTGTTGGAACCCACCTCGTGCAGCGCGCCGATGTGCAGCACCACCAGCAGCAGCAGCACCAGCGGCAGCGCGATCACGTGCAGCGCGAAGAAGCGGTTCAGCGTCGCGTCGCCCGGGTTGTAGTCGCCCATGATCCATTCGGTCAGGCCGGTACCGATCACCGGGAACGCACCGAACAGCGAGATGATCACCTTCGCGCCCCAGTAGGACATCTGGCCCCACGGCAGCACGTAGCCCAGGAACGCCTCGGCCATCAGCACCAGGTAGATCAGCATGCCCAGGATCCACACCAGCTCGCGCGGCTTCTTGTAGCTGCCGTACATCAGGCCGCGGAACATGTGCAGGTAGACCACGATGAAGAACAGCGAGGCGCCGGTGCTGTGCATGTAGCGGATCAGCCAGCCCCACTCCACGTCGCGCATGATGTATTCGACCGAGGCGAAGGCTTCCGCCGCGCTCGGCTTGAAGTGCATGGTCAGGAAGATGCCGGTCAGGATCTGGTTGACCAGCACTACCATCGACAACACGCCGAAGATGTACCAGATGTTGAAGTTCTTCGGCGCGTAGTACTCGGACATGTGCTTGCGGTACGCCGGCATCATGCCGGGCGCCCGCTCGTTGACCCAATCCATCAGGCCGTTCGCTGCACGGGTAAGGATGTTCGCCATGGCTTACGCAGCCCCCTGACCGTCAAGGCCGATCACGACCACGCTGTCGCTCTCGAAGTGGTACGGCGGGACCGGCAGGTTCAGCGGCGCCGGCTGGGCCTTGTAGACGCGCCCGGCCATGTCATAGCGCGACTTGTGGCAGGGGCAGAAGTAGCCGCCCTTCCAGTCCGGGTCGAACGGCTCGGGCCGCACTTCCGGCAGGAACTCCGGCGCGCAGCCCAGGTGGGTGCAGACGCCGACCAGCACGGAAATCTCCGGCTTGATCGAACGAGTCGCGTTTTGCGCGTACTGCGGCTGCTCCGACGCGCCCGACTGCGGGTCGGCGACCAGCGCATCCATGGACCCCAGCACGTCAAGCATGGCCTTGGAGCGGCGTGCGATGAAGATCGGCTGGCCGCGCCAGTTGATCACCATTTGCGCGCCTTCCGCCAGCGCACTGATGTCCTGGCTCACCGGCGCACCGGCGAAACGGGCCCGCGCACTGGGGCTCCAGGACTTGATGAAAGGCACCGCGGCGAACCCGGCTCCCACCGCACCGACCACTGCCGTGGTCGCGGTGAGGAACCTGCGCCGGCCGGTGTTGACCTCTTCGTTGGCCATCCCGCACTCCGAAAAAAATCCAAACAACGGTTGCGCAGGCTCGCCTGGCGCTTGCGCGCGCCAGCCTGCGGCAAAAGACGGGGAAGTGTAACGGAACGCTTAACGAGCCGACAATCCGCCGGCGGAGGCGGCCGCAACCGGACCCAGGGCGCTGCGGTAGCGGTCGGCCAGGATCGCGACCCGCTCCACGTAATGGCGGGTCTCCTTGTACGGGGGGACGCCGTTGTACTTGTCCACCGCGCCCTCGCCGGCGTTGTAGCCGGCCGCGGCCAGGGTCAGGTTGCCGTTGAAGCGCTTGAGCAGCCAGGCCAGGTACTGGACCCCGCCACCGATGTTCTGGCGGGCATCGAATGCATCGGTCACCCCGAACCGGCGGGCGGTGGCGGGCATCAGCTGCATCAGCCCCTGCGCCCCGACCCGCGACAACGCCCGCGGATTGAACGCCGACTCGGCGTGGATGATGGCGCGGACGATCGCCTCCTCGACCCCGTGCTGGCGCGCGGCGTTGCGGATCTCGTCGTTGAAGGCGGCGGTGTTCAGGCGCAGGCTGCGGAAGTCGACACCGGGCTTGGCGCCGCAGGCGAAGCAGGTTTCCATGTAGCTGTAGCGGATGGTCCGCATCGACGCCACGGAAACGCCTTTCGGGCGCACGCTGGTGTAATGGCGCACGCCGTCCTTGCCGACGTAGGCGTAGACCTGGCCGCGGATCAGCCGCGGGGCGCTTGGGCTCGGCGTGGCAGCGGCAAGGCTGGCCGCCACCGGTGAGCCGGAGACGGTGGCGGGCGGGACTGCCCCACCCATCGCCGCCTTGCGCGAGGCGTCCGCCGGCTGGACCTCTTTCGCCGCCAGCGCCGGTGCGGGCGCCGGTGCCGGCCGCGCCTTGGGCTTCGCTGCCCGTTGCGATTTGTAGCTGCCGACCAGCTTGCAGTTGCCGCCGGCAACCCGCTTGTTGGAATAGGAGGTGATGCCGTCGCCGGCGTCGCAGCGGTACACGTTGCCGGCCGCGGCCGGCATCGCCAGCACGGACATCAACATCAGGAATGCGGCGGCGGCCCTCATCGCCGGCAGTCTCCCCTCTTCACCGGGTCATTACAAGTCATTGATTGTGAACGCAGGACGCCCCGTGGATGGGCCATCGCCGCTAGACTGCGCGACCGGCCCGGATTACCCGCCGCGCCCCGGAGAGAGAGCATGAGCGCCGAAACAACCGAAGCCGCGCCCGCCACCGGCGCCCGCGGCAAGCTGTACATCCAGACCCACGGCTGCCAGATGAACGAGTACGACTCGGCGAAGATGGCCGACGTCCTGGCCGCCGCGGACGGCATGGAACTGACCACGATCGCCGAAGAAGCCGACGTGATCCTGGTCAATACCTGCTCGATTCGCGAAAAAGCCCAGGAAAAGGTGTTCAGCCAGCTGGGCCGCTGGAAATCGCTGAAGAAGGACGGACGTCCGGTGCTGATCGGGGTCGGCGGCTGCGTGGCCTCGCAGGAGGGCGCCGCCATCGTCAAGCGCGCGCCCTACGTGGACCTGGTGTTCGGCCCGCAGACCCTGCACCGGCTGCCGGACCTGATACGTGACCGCCGCGCCTCCGGG